>JAGOJY010000076.1:7687-15048 GCA_017994815.1 Acidobacteriota bacterium | reverse complement strand
CGAGTGACCGTCAGGTCCGGGCGAGGCGCTCGAGTTCGGGGAGGAGGCGGGCCGCGGCGGCGTCGATGCTCTCGCGCAGCACGAGACCGGAGGCGTTTCGGTGCCCGCCGCCGCCGTGCTGCCGCGCCAGCCGGTTCACGTCCAGCGGTCCCTTCGACCGCAGGCTGACCTTCGTGCGGCCGCCCTCGATCTCGCGGAACAGCACCGCCAGACGGCTGCCGTCGAGCCGCAGGGCCTCGTTGATGACCTCGGACATGTCGTCCCACTCGAGCTGGCCCGGGTGGGCGACCGGGGGCACGCGCAGCACGATCAGCCGTCCGTCCACGCGCAGGTCCGCCTCGCACAGCATCCGCCCCATCAGCCGCAGGAACGGCGCCGACAGCCGTTCCTCGAGCTTGCCGTGCAGCAGCGGCGGCGAGGCACCGGCGGCGACGAGGTCGGCCGCCATCCGGAACGCGCCCGCGCTCGTGTTGGCGAAGCGGAAGCGGCCGGTGTCGCTGACCAGCCCGGCGTAGAGCACGCGCGCCACCTCCGGTCCGAGCGGCACGCGCGCGGCGCGCAGCAACTCCATCACCACCTCGGCCGTCGAACTCGCATCCTCGCGCACGATGAGGATGTCCCACGAAGCGTCGGGTTCGGGGTGGTGGTCGATGGCGACCTTGCGGCCGCGCGCGCCGCGAACCGGCCCCTCCATCTCGGCGAGCCGGCCCGGCTCCGAGTTGTCGAGGCAGATCAGCCCCTCGGCGGCGGCGATGACGGCGTCGTGACGCGGTGCATCGTAGACCTCGATCAGCCCGTCCCCGTCGAGGAACGCCAGCACGCCAGGAACCGGGTCGCGGTTGACCACGCGCGCTTCGGCACCACAGGCACGCACGAGGTGCGCGAGCGCAAGTTCGCTGCCGATGCCGTCCGCGTCCGGGTGCACGTGCGTGGTGAGCACGAACCGCCCGCCGGCTCGCAGCAGTTCCAGGAACTCGCGGGTTTCCGACCGTTCAGCGTCCGCCATGCGGCCCCCCGCCGAGCCGGCCCGCAAGGTACGCCTGCGCGTACTCGACGTAGTGCTGCCCGTTGGCCGCCATCCGCTCGAGCGTGCCCTCGTCCAGCTCGCCGACGATCTTGGCCGGGACGCCGGCCACCAGCGTGCGCGGCGGAACGACGAACCGCTCCCGGACCAGCGCACCGGCCGCGACCAGTGCCCCGGCACCGACGCGTGCGCCGGAGAGGACGACGGCGCCCATCCCGATCAGGCAGCCGTCCTCCAGCACGGCGCCGTGGATCACGGCGCGATGGCCGATCGTGACGTCATCGCCGACGATCGTCGGGAGCGCCTCGTCGACGTGGACGACGGTGCCGTCCTGGACGTTGCTGCGGGCGCCGATCCGGATCGGCTCGATGTCGCCGCGCAGCACGCAGCCGTACCAGACGGACGAGAACTCGCCGATCGCGACCTGGCCGACGAGCACGGCCCCCGGCGCGATGAACGCGCTCGGCGAGATCGACAACGAGGTCGCGAGGAAACCTCCGCTCGAAGCCAAGGGCGCGCTCTCCGTCCGGGCGGGAGACTCTATGAACCGCCGGCCTGCCCGTCAACTGCCAAGGCTTACCGGGCCGCGGTCTGCGCGGCCGTCGGCCAGGGCATCGCGGGGCGCGACAGCGCGCGGCGCGAAAACCCCGTCAGCCGCAACCGGATCGTCCCCGGCACGTCGTCGTCCCGCCCCTCGATCTCCAGGAGCGCGCCCGACCCGGCGTCGACCAGGAGCGTCACCTCGCCCTGCATGCCGAGGACCGTCTCGGCGGCCGCGCCGGGCTCGCCGAGCACGATGCGGACGACCTCGAGCTGCACGGCGGTGCTCGCGCCGCGGTCGAGGTCCCGGAGCGTGAACGCCTGCGGGCGCGGCGCGTCGCGGCGGGCACGGACCATTCCGATGCCGTCGCGCGTCGCTACGGCGACCGAGCGCGAGTCCCCCGCGGCCAGGCAGTCGAGGCGGGCGAGCAGCGTGTACGCGTCCACCGGGCCGGGGCAGGTCGCCTGGTACGCCGGCGGCGCCGGGACGGTCCGTCGCTTCGGCTCGCCCCAGTTCTCGAACGAGCCGGTGCGCTCGGCGCCGTTGGGCCGCCGGTAGCGCCAGTACTCGACGCCGCCCGGCGTGAGGATGTGCGCGTTGAGCCGCTCGCCGGGGACGAGGTCGACCCAGCGCGAGGTCGGGCCGTTCGCCGCGGAGAGCGCGACGGCGCGGTGCTCGCGGGCGAGCGAGCCGAACAGGTTGACCCGGCTCAGCACCTCGACGGCAGCCGGGGCGCTGCCCTGCGCCGGCCAGCGGCTGACCGTCGTCCGGGACGAGGCCAGCAGGAACTTGTGCCCCTCGAGGACGAGCTGCGTCCAGCCGGCGAGGGGCGACGCCGGCAACGAACCGGGCAAGCCCGGGCGGGAAAACAAGATCGCGAACGCTACACCGGGAATCAAAAGCAGGGCTGCTTTTGTTTTGCTAGTCAATTAGCCTCCGCATCGCCCGCGGTGTATCATCGCCGGCCGTTGGCCGCCAAAGAACACTTTGCGGCCAATTCCGGCTCGCGCCACAGCGCCCGCCCGACGGCGCCGCGCAGCCCGGCTCGCTCGAAAAGCGGACCGCCGTCGGTGGAGGCGCGTCATGGCGCTGTCCGATCGCCAGTACTTTACCCTTCGCAGGCTGCAGAGCCTCACGGGCCTGGTCCCCGTGGGAGCGTTCCTGTTCGAGCACCTGCTGACGAACTCCTTCGCCCTCAAGGGCGCGCGCGCCTACAACGCCGGCGTGGACGTTTTGCGCGGCCTGCCCTACCTGTACGCGCTCGAGCTGCTGTTGATCGCCCTGCCGATCGCGCTGCACGCAGCGCTGGGCGTCTGGATCTGGTGGGATGCGCGGTTCAACGTGCGCCAGGTCCCGCGCCGGCAGAACGTCCTGTTCACGCTGCAGCGCCTCACGGGGCTGTTCCTCGTCGCCTACATCGCCTACCACGTCGCGACCACGCGCTTCGCGCACTGGTTCGGCATGGACAACCACGACCTGTTCGCGCTGATGGAGCACAAGCTGCAGAACCCGGCGATCTTCGCGTTCTACGTCGCGGGCGTTTTGGCCGCGGCGTTTCACCTCGGCAACGGGCTGTGGGGCTTCGCGCTGCACTGGGGCCTTTTGACCGGCCAGCGCGCGCAGCGGCGCTGGACCTGGGCCGGGATCGGCGTGTCGCTCGCGCTGGCGCTGGTCGGCGTGAACTCGCTGCTGGCGTTCCACCCGCTCGGGCTGCGGCCGCTGACGGTGCTGCAGGAGACCCGCGCCGAACCGCCCGCCCCGGCGGCCGCGGGGGACGCGCCGTGAGCGCCCCGCGGTTCGTCGTGGTCGGCGGCGGGCTGGCCGGGCTGTCGGCCACGATCAAGCTCGCCGAGCGCGGCCACGAGGTCGACCTGTTCTCGACCGTGCCGGTCAAGCGCTCGCACTCGGTCTGCGCGCAGGGCGGGATCAACGCCGCGGTCAACATCAAGGGCGAGAACGACTCGCCGGAGATCCACTTCTACGACACGGTCAAGGGCGGCGATTTCCTCGCGCACCAGCCGCCGGCGCGCGCCATGTGCTACGAGGCGCCGAAGATCATCTGGCTGCTCGACCGCATGGGCGTGCCGTTCTCGCGGACGAGCGAGGGCGACCTCGACTTCCGCCGCTTCGGCGGCACGCTGCACCACCGCACCGCGTTCGCCGGCGCGTCCACCGGCCAGCAGCTGCTCTACGCGCTGGACGAGCAGGTACGGCGCTTCGAGTGCGACGGGCTGGTGCGCAAGTTCGAGCACTACGAGTTCCTCGGCCCGGTCCTCGAGCAGCCCGGCGGCCCGTGCCGCGGGATCGTCGCGCTCGACCTGCGGGCGATGACGATCGAGGCGTACCCCGCGGACGCCGTGATCATGGCCAGCGGCGGACTGGGGCAGGTCTACGGGCGCAGCACCAACTCGCTCAACACGACCGGTTCCGCCGCCGCCGCGTGCTACGTCGCCGGGGCTCGCTTCGGCAACCCCGAGATGGTCCAGGTGCACCCGACCGCCATCCCCGGCGAGGACAAGATGCGCCTGATGAGCGAGTCGGCCCGCGGCGAGGGCGGGCGGATCTGGGTTCCGCGCCGCAAGGGCGACGCGCGTGGGTGGCGCGAGATCCCGGAGGCCGAGCGCTGGTACTTCCTCGAGGAGAAGTACCCGCGCTTCGGCAACCTCGTCCCGCGCGACATCGGCTCGCGCGAGATCCACCACGTATGCGTCGAGCTGGGCCTGGGCGTCGGCGGCGAGCAGGTCGTCTACCTCGACCTGACGCACAAGTCGCGGGAGTTCCTCGACCGGCGCCTCGGCGCGATCCTCGAGATCTACGAGCAGTTCATGGGCGAGGACCCGCACACGGTGCCGATGCGGATCTTCCCCGCCGTGCACTACTCGATGGGCGGGCTGTGGGTCGACTACGAGCCGAGCGCCGAGGGGCTGCTCGACCTGGGCTCCCCGCGCAACCACATGACCAACATCCCCGGCCTGTACGCGGCGGGCGAGTGCGAGTTCCAGTACCACGGCGCGAACCGCCTCGGGGCCAACGCGCTCTTGTCCTGCATCTACGCCGGGATGCTCGCCGGGCCGGCGGCGGCGATCTACGCCGGCCAGGCCCCGCGCCGCACGGCGGACGTCCCGCGCTCGCTGTTCGACGGCGCCGCGGCCGCCTGGCGCGAGCGCTTCGCCGCGCTGGGCCGGATGAACGGCCCGGAGAACGCGCGCGCGCTGCACCGCGAGCTGGGCGATACGATGATCGAGAACGTCACGATCGTCCGCACCAACGAGGGACTGGCGCGCGCCGACCATCGCATCGGCGAGCTGATGGAGCGCTGGCGCGAGATCGGGCTGACCGACACCAGCGGCTGGGCCAACGCCGAACTGCCGTTCGTCAACCAGCTGTGGAACATGCTGGAGCTGGCGCGGCTGATCACGCGGGCCGCCCTGCGCCGCGACGAGTCGCGCGGCGCGCACTACAAACCCGAGTTCCCCGAGCGCGACGACGCGCGCTGGCTGAAGTCGACCCTGGCCACGTGGACCGCCAGCGGGCCGGAGTTCGCCGACGAGGCGATCGACACGTCGCTCCTGCGCCCCGTGGCGCGCAAGTACGACTGAGGTTCCCCGATGCGCACCGAGATCGTTCTGCGGATCCACCGCCAGGACCGCCCGGACTCGAAGACCTACGTGCAGGAGTTCCGGGTGCCGTACCGGCCGCGGCTGAACCTGATCGCCTGCCTGCAGGAGGTGGCCCGCAACCCGGTGGACGCGGCCGGGCGGAGCGTCGCCCCGCCGGCCTGGGACGCGAACTGCCTGGAGGAGGTCTGCGGCTCCTGCACCGTGCTGGTCAACGGCAAGCCGCGGCAGGCCTGCTCGACGCTGGTGGACAGCCTGCCGGAGGGGCCGGTCGACCTCGCCCCCCTGTCGCGTTTCCCCGTGCTGCGGGACCTGGTCGTGGACCGTTCGACGATGTTCGAGAGCCTGAAGCGGATCCAGGGCTGGGTCCCGATCCAGGGCACCTACGACCTCGGGCCGGGCCCCAAGCGCTCCCCCGCCGAACAGGCCGAGGCCTACGTCTTCAGCCGCTGCATGACCTGCGGGTGCTGCATGGAGGCCTGCCCGAACTTCTCCGGCGAGGACCCGGGCCAGTTCATCGGCCCGGCGCCCTTGGGTCAGGCGTATTATTTCCTGCTTCACCCCACCGGTCGGATGCAGGAGGGCGAGCGGCTGGACCGGCTGATGTCGCGCGGCGGCATCGCCGGCTGCGGCAACGCGCAGAACTGCTACGCGGTGTGCCCCAAGGAGATCCCGCTCACGGAGGCCATCGCGAAGCTCAACCGCAAGGTCAACCGGCACTGGTTGGCGCGGATGTTCGCTCGTTGAGCCGCCGGCCGCTCCCGGGAGCAGGGGTCGCGGCGACCGCGGCCCCCAGAGGGAGAATGGACGAGAAGCCCTGGACGGACCCCGGCGATGGAACGCGCGCGCCGGGGGAGGCCGTCGAACCCGCCGAGAGCTTCAGCACCCCGCTGTCCGAGGACGCCGGGACGGGCGCGGTTCGCCCGGACGACGGCGGGACCCGGCCGGCGACCACGCCGGCGGAACCCGCGCTGCTCGAGGTCGCCTGGCCGATGCCGGCCGACAAACTCGACCCCGACGCGGCGCGCGTGGCCTCGCGGCTGGCCGGCGCGGGCCACCAGGCCTACCTCGTCGGCGGCTGCGTGCGCGACCTTTTGTTCGGCGCCCGCCCCAAGGACTTCGACGTCGCCACGTCGGCGCACCCGAACGAGATCCGGCGCCTGTTTCGCAACTGCCGGATCATCGGCCGCCGCTTCCGGCTGGCCCACATCCACTTCCGCGAGAAGATCATCGAGGTCGCGACGTTCCGCGCGCCGTTGCCCGTGTCCGAGACCGCGACCGACGAAGTCGAGCTGATCCGCGACGACAACGTCTTCGGCACGGCCGAGGAGGACGCGCGGCGGCGGGACTTCACGTTCAACGCGCTGTTCTACGACGTGGACCGCCAGGTGATCCTGGACTACGTCGGCGGCGTGGCCGACGTCGAGCGCCGCGTCGTGCGGACCATCGGCGACCCGAACGTCCGCATGCGCGAGGACCCGATCCGGATGCTGCGCGCGGTGCGCCTGGCCGCCCGGCTCGGCTGCCGCATCGACGACGACAGCCTGCGGGCGATCCGGGCCTACCGTCACGAGATCACCCGCGCCGCCGCGCCGCGGATCATCGAGGACCTTCTGCGGATGTTCCGCGGCGGCGCGATCGCGCCGGCGTTCGAGCTGATGCTCGAGACCGGGATCCTCGAGGTCGTCCTGCCGGAGCTGCACGCGCACCTGTCGGAGCCCGGCGCCACCGACGAGGCCGAAGCGCTGCGCGCGGTGCTGCGGCAGGCAGATGCCTGGACCCGCTCCGGCCGCGAGCTGACCACCCCGGTCCAGCTCTCGCTGCTGCTCGCGCCGGTCGTGATGACCGCGCTCCTGCGCCAGGCCGGCGACGCCCGCCGCTACGACAACGGCGAACTGGCGGTCTCGCTGCTGCGCCCGATCGCGCAGCGGCTCTCGGTCAGCAAGCGCGACGCCGAGCGTGTGCGGCAAATCCTGCTCACGCTGGGCAAGCTCCTGCCCGACCAGCGCCGCCGCCGCGGCGGCTCGACGATCGCCCGCCGCGCGTACTTCCCCGAGACGCTCGACGTGTTCGAGCTGATGTGCCTCGCCACGGGCGACCACCTCGAGGAAGCCGCGCGCTGGCGCCGGCGCGCGCTGGAGACCGAGGGCGCCGCGGCTGCCCCGTCGTCGCGCCCGCA
>JAGOJY010000076.1:0-7587 GCA_017994815.1 Acidobacteriota bacterium | reverse complement strand
GCGGAGTGGAACCGCGTCAGCGGGTGCGACGTGCACGGGCAGGTCGCGGACGGCACGCCGGAGGGCGGCAGCGGTGTGCTGCTGGCGGGCGGCAACGGCCGGCTCGAAATCGCGGGCGGGTTCCTGCGGGAGAACGAGGGCGCGGGGCTGTTGGCGCTCGCCCCGCCGGTGGACCGCAACGAGACGCTGCGCGTGGTCGGCGTGACCGTGCACGATAACGGGAACGGTCCCGGCACCCTGGCGCGGGCCGGGATCGAGCTGCGCTCCGCGCGCGACGTGGCGGTCGAGGGCTGCGACATCGCCGGGCACGCCGGCGCGGCCGGCTCGGCCACGGACGGGACGGGGATCCTGCTCCACGAGGTCGCCGGGGCGCTCGTGGCCTGCAACCGCGTCCGCGCGGGCGAGCGCGGGATCGTGCTCGCCGGCACGACCGAGGGTGTGTCGATCCTCCACGACCGGTTCGGCGGGCTGACCGCGGCCGCGCTGCGGATCGAGGCCGGGGCCGGGGTCGGCAGCGAGGTCAACGAGTCGGTCTTCGCCGGCAACGCCGTCGCCGTGGAGAACGCCGGCGCCTCCGGCTTCAACGCCCGCCACTGCTGGTGGGGTTCGGCCGACGGTGCGACGCCGCCCGGCAGCGGCGAGGCGGTGACCGGGCCGGTCGACGTCGGCGACCACATCGGGTTTGTCGGCGAGCCGCGCCTCGTGCGGCGGCCGACGAACCCGGGCTGGTCGCTCCCGGTCGCGGCCTGCCACGACGCGCTGCAGCCGGCGATCGACGCCGCCCTCCCGGGCGAGCTGATCCTCGTCGGCGAGGGACGCTACTTCGAGCACGCGCTGATCGACGCCAAGCCGCTCTGGATCGAGGGTGTTCCCGGCGGCAGCGGCTGCTCCCCCGCGCAGGTGGACGGGCAGCAGGCCAACGGCTCGCACGTCCCGGCGCTGCGCATCAAGAACACCGCCGGCGCGCGCGTGCGCAACCTCACCATCCGCGGCGCCGGCACCGGGACCGTGTGCGGGCAGGCCCAGGGCGAGGAGATCGGGCTCGACCTGCAGAACGTGGACCAGTCCGAGTTCACGGACCTGTGCTTTCTGGAGAACGGCGTCACCGAGCTGCGCCTGTACGGCGACAGCGACGGCAACCTGCTGCAGCGGTTGTACGTCTCGGGGATGATCCGCGATGAGTTCGATCGCGACCTGTGCGGTCACCGCTCCCGCGAGGGGATCCTCGTCGACGGCGGCCCGGCGTGCGAGGGCGGCCCGGGCGCCTCGGCCGACGACAACCGCATCGTCGACATCCAGTCGTTCCTGACCACCCGCGCCGTCTCGCTGCGCCTCGCGCAGCGCACGGAGATCTCGTCCAGCGTGCTGCACGCGGTGCCGGCCCCGGCGTGGAACGGCGGCACGCTGGCCTGCGGCGTGCTGGTCGACATGTCCGACGACACGCGCATCGTGGACAACGCGGACATCGGCAACCTCGGGATGACCGAGGGCGTGCGGGTGCAGGGCCGCGACGCCGCGTCCTGCGCGACCGAGCAACTCGACAGCGAGCGCACGGTGGTGCGCGGGAACACGTTCGACCTCGTGCAGGGGACGGGGACGGCGATCCGGCTCCGGCGCACGGACGGCGACCCCGGCGCGCCCGTCGCGACCGATATCTCCTGCAACACGATCACCGGAGCGGCGACGGCCGTGCTGGTCGAGCACGCCGGCGTGCCGGGTCCGCTGGCCAACACCGTCGCGGCGAACGACATCGCGGGCAACGGCTCCGGCGTGGACAACCTCGCGCCGGATCTCTTCCACGCCGAGCGCAACTGGTGGGGCGACGCCGCGGGGCCTTCCGGCGCTGGCCCGGGCGCGGGCGATTCCGTGGGGCCGCAGGTCGACTTCGACCCGTGGCTCGCCAGCTCCGCGCTGGACGATGCCGACGGCGATACCTTCACCGAGTGCGGGGGCGACCCCGACGACAGCGATCCGCAGGTGCTGCCGCTCGACGGCTGCGACGGCGCGGACAACGACCTCGACGGCTCGGTGGACGAGGACTTCGCGCCGGGGCCGACGGTCTGCGGCGTGGGCGCCTGCACCTCCGCCGGCGTCAGCTCCTGCCTCGCCGGCGTGCCCGGCGACAGCTGCACGCCGGGCAGCCCGGCCGCCAACGACGCCACGTGCGACGCGGTGGACGACGACTGCGACGGCAGCGCCGACGAGGATTTCCTCGGCGCCCCGACGAATTGCGGGAACGGCGGCTGCGCCGCGACGGGGGCCATGGTCTGCGTCGCCGGCCAGCAGCAGGACAGCTGCGTGGCGGGAACGCCATCGGCGGAGCTGTGCAACGGCGCCGACGACGATTGCGACGGCAGCGTGGACGATGTCGCCCTCCCGCCCCCGGCCGCCGGGCTGGGCCTCGCGCCCGCGGCCGGAGGGACCGAGCTCGCGTGGCCACCGCTGGTGGAGGCGACCGGCTACGACGTCGCGCGCGGCTCCCTCGCCACGCTGCTCGCGAGCGCCGGCGACTTCACGTCGTCCGGCGACACGTGCCTGGCCAACGACCTGGCGGCGGCGGCGCTGGTCGACGCGGACCAGCCCCTCGCGGGCGAAGGGTTCTGGTACCTCCTGCGCGCGGTCAACTGCGGCGGGGCCGGCAGCTTCGATACCGGCGACCCCGGCCAGTCCGGCACGCGCGACCCGGAGGTGGTCGGCTGCCCGTGATGGTCAGGGGCGACTGTTCCCCAGGCCCTCGCCGCGATGATCGGCGATCACCATCCCCAGCAGGTCCTTGAGGGCGACGACGCCGGCGAGGCGCCCGCCGTCGACGACCATCAGGCGCGAGTTGCCGGTGCGCGCCATCTGGCGCAGCGCGTCGAGGGCCTGCGCGGCCGGGGCGACCGTGTTCTCCGCCGTACACGGCGTGACGATCGAGCCGACGGTCTGGTTGCCCCAGTCATCCTGCGGCACCTGTTGCAGGCTGCGGATCGTGAGGCACCCTAGCAGCGCGCCGTCGTCGGCCACGACCGGGTACATCTTGTGGTGCGTGCGATAGAAGAAGTTGCCCACGAACTCGCGCAGGGAGATCGAACGTGGAACCGTCACCGGGTCGCGCCGCATGAAGTGCGCGACGTCGCGCCCGTGTAGCGACTCGCGCACGAGCACCTGGCGGTAGGCGGAGGTGGCCGCGTCGCGCAGGAACAGCCCGACGAGGATCCACCACGTGCCGGGCAGGACCTGCCCCGAGAGCATGCTGGCCACGCCCAGCGCCATCAGCAGCAGGCCGAACCCGGAACCGAGCCACGAGGCGACGCGCGTCGCGCGCCGGATGTCGTTTTGCGCCTGCCACAGGAGGGCGCGCAGGGCGCGGCCGCCGTCGAGCGGGAAGGCCGGGGCCATGTTGAAGACGGCCAGCACCAGGTTGGCCAGCCCGAGGTAGAACAGGACCGTCCCGATCGCCGCGGGCAACCCCGCGCCGGCCACGGCCGCGTCCAGCCCCAAAAGCAGCGCGCCGAGCGCCGCCGAGCAGGCCGGCCCGGCGAGCGCCATCAGCAGCTCGGCGCGCGGGCTCGGAGGGTCGCGCTCCATCTCGGCCACGCCGCCGAAGATGAACAGCGTGATCCCGCGGATCGGCAAGCCGAAGCGGCGGGCCACCGCGGCGTGCGCCAGCTCGTGCAGGACGATGCTCGCGAACAGCCCGGCCGCGCCGGCGAGGCCCATCGCCCAGTACCACGCGGGCGCCAAGCCCGGCTGCCGCAGCGGGAAGAACCCGGACGCCAGCGACCACGTCACGAGCGCGGCCACGAGGATCCAGCTCAGGTCGACGTGGACCGAGAATCCCGACAAGCGGAACAGCGCGACTCGCCTGCCGAACACGGGGACAGGATAAACCCCGCCCGGGCCCCGGGGCTCAGAGCGACAGCGCGAACTCGACGAGCGTCGCCACGCCCGCGCCGGTCCCGCCCTTGCCCCAGTGCGGGTGTTCCTTCTCCAGGAACGCCGGGCCGGCGATGTCGAGGTGCGCCCACGGCACCTTCGCGTCGACGAACTCGCGCAGGAACAGCCCGGCGGTCAGCGCCCCGCCGTAGCGCTCGCCGGTGTTGCGCATGTCGGCGACGTCGCTGCGCAGCTGCTCGGCGTACTCGTCGAACAGCGGCAGCGGCCACATCTTCTCGCCGGCCGCGCGCGCGGCCGCCAGCAGCTTGTCGGAAAGCTCCTCGTTGTTCGCCATCACGCCGCTGCACAAAGGGCCCAGCGCCACCACGCAGGCGCCGGTCAAGGTCGCCAGGTCGACGACGATGTCGGGCTTGATCTCGCTGCGCGCGTAGTCCAGCGCATCGGCCAGCACCAGCCGCCCCTCGGCGTCGGTGTTGTTGATCTCGACCGTCTTGCCGCGCCGCGTGGTCAGGATGTCGCCCGGCTTGTAGGCCCGCGACGAGACGAGGTTCTCGACCAGAGCCGCGATGCCGTGCACCTCGGCGGCCGGCCGCAGCTCCGCCAGCGCGACCATCGCGCCCAGCACCGCCGCCGCCCCGGCCATGTCGGATTTCATGTGCGCCATCGATTCGGCACCCTTTATGTCGTAGCCGCCGGAATCGAAGGTCACGCCCTTGCCGACCAGCACCAGCCGCATCCGGGAACGCCGGCGCGGGCGGTAGCGCAGGTGCACCAGCCGCGGCGTGTTCGCGCTGCCCTGCCCCACGGCCAGCATGGTGAGCATGCGCTCGCGCTCGAGCTCGGCCGGCCCGAGCACGGTCGCGGCGAGACCGGCGGCCCGCGCGTGCCGCCGCGCCTGGGCCGCGAACGATGCCGGCGTCAGCGCGCCCGCCGGCTCGTTGACCAGGTCGCGCGCGAGCGCGGTCGCCGCGGCGACGGCGCGCGCGCGCTGCAGCGCGCGGCGGGCCGCGGCCTCGTCCGCGACGTGGAGCGTCACGCGCTCGACCGGCTCGCCGCGCCGCGCGGGGTCCGTCAGGTAGCGGTCGAAGCGGTAGCCGCCGAGCAGCGCGCCCTCGGCGACGCCCTGGAGAACCCGGCCGGCGTCGTCGCCCAGTTCCGGCGGGACGATCGACAGCCGCCGCGCCCGCGCGGCGCGCGCCTGCCGCGCCCCCGCCGCCGCCGCGAGCCGCACGCGCTCCGCGCCGGCGTCCCGCGCGCGGCCGAGCCCGGCGAGCACGACGGTCCGGCGCCCGCCGCGCGGGCCGAACGGCAGGACCAGCGTCTCGCCGCGCCCGCCGCGGAACTGCCGCCGCGCCATCTCCGCGCGCAACTCCTCGACCAGCGCCGCCGGCACGCCGCGCGGCAACTTGAGATCGTCCAGCACGAACAGCAGCCAGGCGTCGGCCGTGGACTGGCCGAGCCCGCGCCGCGTCACCTCGACGCGCGTCTTGATCATCGTCCCCCGCCCCCGGACAAGCGCCCGTTCACTCCCGGCCCAGGCGCTGCAGGATCGCCGCCACGATCTGCGCCGGGGACAGCCCGACGCTCTCCACCAGCCGCCCGCGGCTGCCGTGCGTGATGAAGCGATCGGGAAGGCCGCGGTGCAGCAGCCGGCCGGACAGCTCCAGCCCGTTCTCGACCGACGCCTCGTGCACGCCGGCGCCGAACCCGCCGCGCAGCGTCCCCTCCTCCAGCGTGACGATCAGCCCGGCCCGCGCACCCGCGGTCCGCAGCAGTTCCAGGTCGAGCGGCTTGACGAAGCGCGCGTTCACGACGGTCGGGTCGAAGCCGCGGCCGGCCAGCGTCGCCGCCACCTCGGCCGCGGTCGGCACCATCGCGCCGACGGCGAGCAGCGTCACGTCCCACGAACCCTCGCGCAGGACCTCCCAGCTGCCGACGTCGAGCAGCCGCGGCGCGCGCGAGCGCGCCGCCGGCGCGCTGCCGCGCGGGTAGCGGATGGCGAACGGCCCCGCGCCCCAGGCCACGGCAGTCTCGAGCAGGTCCGCCAGCTCGTCCCCGTCGCGTGGCGCGCTGACGACCATGTTCGGCACCATCCGCAGGTACGCCAGGTCGAACGCGCCGTGGTGCGTCGGCCCGTCGGCGCCGACCAGCCCGGCGCGGTCGAGCGCGAAGACCACCGGCAGGTCCTGCAACGCCACGTCGTGGATGATGTGGTCGAAGGCGCGCTGCAGGAAGGTGGAGTAGATCGCGCACACCGGCCGCATGCCCTGCGTCGCCAGCCCGGCGGCGAACGTCACCCCGTGCCCCTCGGCGATCCCGACGTCGAAGAAGCGGTCCGGGAATCGCTCCTGGAACCGGTCGAGGCCGGTGCCCGAGGCCATCGCCGCCGTCAGCGCGACCACGCGCTCGTCGCGCGCCGCGACCTCGCACAGCGCGTCGGAGAACAGGCGCGTGTACGACGGCGGGGCGGCCTTCTCCGGGCGGCTGCGGCCGGTCGCGCGGTCGAACGGCGACACGCCGTGCCACGTCAGCGGGTCGGCCTCGGCCAAGGCGAAGCCCTTGCCCTTCTGCGTCAGCACGTGCAGCAGCACCGGGCCGTTCTGCAGCTCGCGCAGCTTGCGCAGGACGCCGACCAGCTCGGCCATGTCGTGGCCGTCGATCGGGCCCAGGTAGTGGAACCCCAGCGACTGGAACAGCGCGCCGGGGACCAGCGCGCCCTTGATGCCGGCCTCCAGCCGGCTGGCGAACTCGCCGACGCGCGGCCCGACGCTCGGCAGTCGGCGCAGGACGGAGTAGATCTCGTCCTTCATCCGCCGGTAGTACGGGTGCGTGGTCAGGCTCGTCAGGTAGTGCGCGACCGCGCCCACGTTGGGCGAGATCGACATCGCGTTGTCGTTCAGGATCACGAGCAGGTCGCGGCCGGAGGCGCCGGCGTTGTTCAGCGCCTCGAACGCCAGCCCGCCGGTCATCGCGCCATCGCCGACCACGGCGATGACCTTGTTCCGCCGCTGCTGCAGGTCGCGCGCGGTGGCCATGCCCAGCGCCGCGGAGGCCGCGGTCGAGGCGTGGCCCGCCCCGAACACGTCGTAGGGGCTCTCGGTCCGCCGCAGGAAGCCGGAGATTCCCTCGTCCTGCCGGATCGTGCGCAGCAGGTCGCGCCGGCCGGTCAGTACCTTGTGCACGTACGCCTGGTGGCCGACGTCCCACACGACGAGGTCCTCGGGCGTGTGGAACACGTGGTGCAGCGCGAGCGTCAGCTCGACCGTGCCGAGGCTGGGCGCGAAGTGACCGCCCTTCTCCGCGGCGACCTGCACCAGGAACTCGCGGATCTCGCGCGCGAGGTCCTCGAGGTCGGCGATCTCGAGGCCGCGCAGGTCGGCCGGGTCGTTGATCGAGGCCAGGCCGGGGCGCACCCCGGCGCGCGGCGCACTCCGCGCGCGCCCGACGCCGTCGTCCAGGACGTGCTCCATCGCGGCCTCGCCGCTCAGCGGTTGGCGCGCCGCGGCGCGCTCACTTGGAGGCCCACTTCTTGATGGGCCGCGGCAACACGCCGCCCAGTTCGAGCAGCCGCTCCTTGGGCAGCACCGCCTCGTCCCGCGAGGCCACGACGAACGTGGCGACGTCCGTCAGGAAGATCGCCTCCTCGGGGCAGGCCTCCTCGCACATGCCGCAGTAGATGCAGCGCAGCATGTTGAGGTCGAAACGCTG
>JAGOJY010000024.1 GCA_017994815.1 Acidobacteriota bacterium | reverse complement strand
AGCGCGGCGTCGCGCACGACGTCCTCCGCGGCGTCCTTCGGCACGCGGATGCGGCCGCGGACCTTGCCCAGCACCTGCACGACGATCTCGACCGACTCCTCGACGAGGTAGCGTTCGTCCGCTTGCGGGTACGGTTCGTAGGCGAGCGAGCCGGCGTGGCCGAGCCGCTCCCACAGCTCCTCGGCGACGTGCGGCACGAGCGGGGCCAGCATCAGCACGAACGGCTCGGCGACCTCGCGCGGCACGGCCGGCAGGCCGACCAGCGCGTTGTTCAGCTCGATCAGCCGGGCGATGGCGGTGTTGAAGCTGAGGCGCTCCATGTCGGCGGCGACGGTGCGGATCGTGCGGTGCAGGAGCCGCCGCAACTCCTCGGCCGCCGGCTCGTCGGCCACACGCAGCGCACCGCTGTCCTGATCGACGAAGTTGCGCCAGACCCGCTGCAGGAAGCGGTGCACGCCGACGATGTCGCGCGTGTTCCAGGGCTTGCTGGCGTCGAGCGGGCCCATGTACATCTCGTACAGCCGGAGCGTATCGCAGCCGTATTCGACGAAGATGTCGTCGGGGGTGACGGCGTTCTTGAGCGACTTGCCCATCTTGCCGTAGCTGCGGGCCAGCTCGCGCTCGCCGTCGAAGAACTTCCCGTCGCGCTCCTCGGCGCGCGTGGCGTCGACGTAGACGCCGCGCTCGTCCTGGTAGGCGTAGGCCAGGATGTAGCCCTGGTTGAACAGGCGGCCGAACGGCTCCGGCCCGGAGACGTGCCCGAGGTCGTACAGCACCTTGTGCCAGAACCGCGCGTACAAGAGGTGCAGGACCGCGTGCTCGACGCCGCCGACGTACAGGTCCACGCCGCGCGGCGACATCCAGTACCGTTCCTTCTCCGGGGCGCAGAAGCGCCGGTCGTTGTGCGGGTCGATGAACCGCAGGTAGTACCAGCACGAGCCGGCCCACTGCGGCATCGTGTTCAGCTCGCGACGCCAGGTGACGCCGTCGCGGACGACTTCCCGCCACGCCCGCGGCGCGCGGGAGAGCGAGGGCTGCGGCGGCGCATCAGGGTCGTCGCCGACGGGGGGCCGGAAGTCATCCACCTCCGGCAGCTCGACCGGCAGCTCCGACTCGTCGACCGCGCGCAGCTCGCCGTCCGGGCCGTGCAGGATCGGGAACGGCTCGCCCCAGTAGCGCTGGCGGCTGAACAGCCAGTCGCGCAGCTTGTACTGGACCTTGGCCTCGCCCAGCCCCTCGCGCTCGAGCCAGGCGTTGATCGTGCGCTTGGCCTCGGCGGTCGGCAGCCCGTCCAGCGACACGTCGGGGTTGGCCGAGGCGACGGCGCGGCCCTCGCCGGTGAAGGCCTCGGCGAAGACCGTGGGTCGCGCGTGGTAGGCGCGCCGCAGCGCGGCGGGCTCGCGCGGGAACGACTCGTCCGCGACGCGGGCCGCCTGCTCGGCCAGCCAGTCGTCGCCCGGTTCGACCACGACGCGGATCGGGATGCCGAACTGCCGGGCGAACTCGAAGTCGCGCTGGTCGTGCGCCGGGACGGCCATGATCGCGCCGGTGCCGTAGCCCATCAGCACGTAGTCGGCGATCCAGACCGGGATGCGCTCGCCGTTGACCGGGTTCACGGCGTGGGCACCGGTGAACGCGCCGGTCTTGGTCCGCGCCTCGACCTGGCGCTCGACATCGGTCCGCGCGGCGGCCTCGGCGCGGTAGGCCCCCACCGCGTCGCGGCGCTCGGGCGTGGTGACGACGTCCACCAGCGGGTGCTCCGGCGCCAGCACCATGTAGGTCGCGCCGAACAGCGTGTCGGGCCGCGTGGTGAACACGCGGATGGTCGTCCCGTGCTCGGGCAGCGCGAAGTCGGCCAAAGCGCCGTCGCTGCGGCCGATCCAGTTGCGCTGCATCAGCTTGACCGGCTCGGGCCAGTCCACGAGATCGAGGTCGGCCAGCAGCCGCTCGGCGTAGGCCGTGATGCGCAGCATCCACTGGCGCAGCGGCCGCTTGAACACGGGGTGGTTGCCGCGCTCGGAGCGGCCGTCGGCCGTGACCTCCTCGTTCGCCAGGACCGTGCCGAGCGCCGGGCACCAGTTGACGGCCACGTCCGCCACGTACGCGAGGCGCTGCCCGTCCAAAACGCGCCGCCGCTCGTCCGGCGCGAGCTGGCCCCAGGCGCGGCCACCGCGCGCGGGCGCGACGATCGCGCCGTCGTCGGCCACGCACAGCTCGCCGCGCTCAAGCGCAGCCTGCAGCTCGGCGATCGGCCGCCCGCGGTTCACTCGGGGATCGAACCAGCTCTGGAACAGCTGCAGGAAGATCCACTGCGTCCAGCGGTAGTAGCCGGGGTCGATCGTCGCCAGTTCGCGGCTCCAGTCGTAGCTCAGGCCCAGCGCGCGCAACTGGCGGCGCATGTTGGCGATGTTGGCCTCGGTCGTGGCGCGCGGGTGGACCCCGTGCTCGATCGCGTACTGCTCGGCCGGCAGGCCGAAGGCGTCGAAGCCCATCGGGTGCAGCACGTTGGTGCCGGTCATGCGGCGGAAGCGCGCCAGGATGTCGGTCGCGATGTAGCCGAGCGGGTGGCCGACGTGCAGGCCGGCCCCGGAAGGGTAGGGGAAGAAGTCGAGCACGTACAGCTTCGGCCGCGCCGGGTCGAACCCCGGCTCGCCGGGGTCGGGGGTCCGGAAGGTCCGGTGCTCCTCCCAGTACCGCTGCCACTTCTGCTCGATCGCCTGGAAGTCGTATTTCATGGGACGGGAATTATGCATGAGAGACGCGCGGCGGGGCGGACGGGGCGATGCGGTATCCTGTTGCCCGTTCGAACCACGGGGGTCGAGGTGAACCGCATCGTTTTCGCCGCGCTGGCCGTGCTGCTGGTCCTGCTGCCCACCGGCTGCGGCTACCACCTGGCGGGCCGCGGCGGCAACTTCACCAGCATCCTGCCGTCGGGAACCCAGTCGATCGGCATTCCGCCGTTGCGCAACGACACCGAGCGGCCGGAGCTGGAGCTGCGCATCACCGAGGCGCTCTCGAACGAGTTCGTCCAGCGCGGCAAGCTGCGGGCGCTGCCGAGCGCCGACGGGGCCGACGTGGTGCTGGAAGGGGTGATCCTGTCGTACCGCCCCGACCCGGTGACCTTCAGCCGCGGCGGCCGCTACGAGCGGGTCGAGGTGACGATCACCGCCAGCATGCGGCTCGTGCAGTCCTCGCCCGAGAAGGTGCTGTGGAGCCAGAACCATTTCGTGTTCCGCCAGCAGTACGACGTGCCGCCGACGCCCACGGCGCAGTTCGACGTCGAGACCGTCGCCATCGACCAGATCGCGACCGACTTCGCCCGCTCGGTGATCACGTCGATCCTCGAAGGGTTCTGATGGCAGCGCCCTCCGCGCTGGACCGCGCGCTGGCCGCCGGCGAGTGGCCGCGCGTGGTGCTCCTGTGGGGCGACGACGAGGCCGGGCGGCGGCGCGCGGTGGAGCGGATCATCGCCGCGGTGCCGGAGGAGGAACGCGCCACGGGCGTCGAGCGTTACGGCGCCGAGGCGCCGCTGGCGCGCGTTCTGGACTCGGCCCGGACCGCGACGCTGCTCGGCGGTCGGCGGGTGGTCATCGCCCACGAGCCCGCGGGGCTCGTCCCCGGCGCGTCGGAGGACGTCCGCCGGGCGTGGACCGGCTACCTGGAGCGGCCGCCGGGCCACGCGACGCTGGTGCTGGTGGCCGAGAAGGTCGACCGCCGCATCGACGCCGTCAAGCGCATCCTCGAGACGGGGCTGGCGCTGGAGTTCGCGCAGCCGCGCGAGCGCGAGATGGTGGCGTGGGTCCAGGCCCGCGCCCGCGAGCGCGGCCTGCGCCTGGACGCGGCCGCCGTGCAGCTGCTCGCCGACGCGGTGGGCGTGAACACCTCGGCCGCCGAGCGCGAGATGGACAAGCTGCAGCTCGCCGCCGGCCCGCGGGGGGCGATCGGCGCACCCTTGGTCGAGGAGATGCTCGGGCCGGGGCGCGCGGTCGGCGCGTTCGCGCTGGAAGACGCGCTGCTGTCGGGGGTCGCGTCCCGCGCGCTCGAGGTCCTCTCGCGCCGGCTCGCGCGGACCGACACGTCGCTGCCGCTCGCGCTCCTCGCGCAGCTCGCCAACGTCTGCCGCAAGCTGGCGCTCGCGCGCGGCGTCCTGGACGGCGGCGGGGACGCGGAAGGCGTGCGCGAGGCGCTCGGCTGCCACCCGTTCGTCGCCGGCAAGTACGCGCAGGCGGCGGGACGGCTCGGCCGGCGCGCCGGGCCCGGCCTGGCGGCGTGCGTGGTGGCCGACGGCCGGCTCAAGTCCGGCGGCGATCCGTACCAGGCGCTGGCCGGCGTGGTCCTCGCCCTCTGCCCGGGGCCGGCGGGGCTCGCGCGGCGCACGCAGGGGCCCCCGTCGCGGGCCCGCGGGGAGAGCGGGCGGTGAACTCGCACGAGACGATCCTCGTCATCGATTTCGGCAGCCAGGTCACGCGCCTGATCGCCCGGCGCGTGCGCGAGGCCGGCGTGTACAGCGAGGTCGTCGGGCCCGCGCGTGCCCCGGCGCGGCTGGCCCAGGGCGACGTCAAGGGGATCGTGCTGTCCGGAGGCCCGGCGTCGGTCTACGAGCCGGGCGCGCCGGACGTCGCCGACGCGGTGCTCGAGGCGCCGCTGCCGATCCTCGGCATCTGCTACGGCATGCAGCTCCTGGTCCACCGCACCGGCGGGCAGGTGCTCGCCGCGCCCGAGCGCGAGTTCGGCCGCGCCGAGATCCGCCTCGCCGGGCCGTCGCGGCTGTTCGCCGGCTGGCCCGCCGGCAGCGTGGTCTGGATGAGCCACGGCGACAGCATCGCGCGGCTGCCCGAGGGGATGAGCGTCGTCGCGGCGACGGAGAGCGCTCCCTACGCCGCGATCGAGGACGATCGCCGGCGGCGCTACGCCGTGCAGTTTCACCCCGAGGTCCGCCACACCGAGCACGGCGCGCAGCTCCTGCGGACGTTCGCGCGCGAGATCTGCGGCTGCTCGGGCGACTGGTCGATGGCGACGTACGAGCAGGAGGCAATCGCGGAGGTGCGGCGCCGCGTCGGCCCGGACGAGAAGGTCGTCTGCGCGCTGTCGGGCGGCGTCGATTCCTCGGTCATGGCGCTGTTGGTGCACCGCGCGATCGGCGACCGGCTGAACGCCGTGTTCGTCGACAACGGCCTGTTGCGCGCGGGAGAGGCCGAGTGGGTCGTGCGCACCTTCCGCGACCGCTACCACATCCCGGTCGAGGCCGTGGACGCCCGGCGCGAGTTCCTGACCGCGCTGACCGGCATCGACTCGCCGGAGACCAAGCGCCGCATCATCGGCCGGGTCTTCGTCGAGATCTTCGACCAGGTCGCCGCGCGCACGGGCGCGACGTGGCTGGCGCAGGGCACGATCTACCCCGACCGCATCGAGTCGGCGACGGTCAGCGGCCCCTCGGCCACGATCAAGACCCACCACAACGTCGGCGGGCTGCCGGACGGGATGAAGCTCAAGGTCATCGAGCCCCTCGCGTGGCTGTTCAAGGACGAGGTCCGCGCGCTCGGCGAGCGGCTGGGGCTCGACCACGCCTTCGTCGCGCGCCACCCGTTCCCCGGCCCGGGGCTGGCGGTGCGGATGCTCGGCGCGGTGGCCGAGGACGACCTCGAGGTGCTGCGCGCGGCCGACGCCATCTTCCGCGAGGAGCTGGAGCGCTCGGGCTGGATGGAGCGCACGGCGCAGGCGTTCGCGGTGCTGCTGCCGGTGCGCACGGTCGGCGTCATGGGCGACGGGCGCACCTACGAGCGCGTGATCGCGCTGCGCTCGGTCGACACCGACGACTTCATGACCGCCGACTGGTCGCGCCTGCCGCACGACCTCCTGGCGCGCGTGGCGGGGCGGATCGTCGGCGAGGTGCGGGGCGTGAACCGGGTCGTGTACGACGTGACGTCGAAGCCGCCCGCCACGATCGAGTGGGAGTGAGACGTGCCGGCGAATTTCGTCCACCTGCACAACCACAGCGAGTACAGCCTGCTCGACGGCGCGCAGCCGGTTGCCGGGCTGGTGCGCCGCGCGCGCGAGCTGGAGATGCCGGCGGTCGCGATCACCGACCACGGCAACCTGTTCGGCGCGGTCAAGTTCTACCAGGAAGCGACGGCCGCGGGCGTCAAGCCGATCCTCGGCTGCGAGGTCTACGTCGCGCCGCGCAGCCGCTTCGACCGCGCCCCGCAGCAGATCGCGCGCGAAAAGCCGTACCACCACCTGACGCTCCTGGCCGAGACGACCGAGGGGTTCCAGAACCTGAAGAAGCTGACCAGCTACGCCTACCTGGAGGGCTTCTACTACCGCGCGCGCGTGGACAAGGAACTGCTGGGCCAGCACTCGGCCGGGATCATCGCGCTCACCGGCTGCCTGTCGGCCGAGGTGCCGATGCTGTTGCGCCACGGGCGGCGCGCCGACGCGCGGCGCGCGATCGACGACCTCGTCGGGATCTTCGGCCGCGACCGCGTGTTCCTCGAGCTGCAGGACCAGGGGATCCCGGCGGAGAAGGCGGTCAACGAGGGGCTGCTCGACCTGCAGCGCGAGACCGGCCTGCCGCTGGTCGCGACCAACGACTGCCACTTTCTCAGCCGCGAGGACCACGCGGCACACGACGTTTTGGTCTGCATCGGTACGGGGAAGAAGCGCGACGAGCAGGACCGCCTGCACTACACGCCCGAGCATTACTTCAAGTCGGCCGAGGAGATGGCCGCGCAGTTCTCGTGGTGCCCGCAGGCGCTCGGGCAGACGCTGGCGATCGCCGAGCGCTGCAATGTCGAACTGGACCTCAAGCACCACCACCTGCCGGCGTTCCCGATCGACGCGGGCGAGACGATCGAAGAGGTCTTCCGCCAGCGCGTCCACGAGGGGTTCGCGCGGCGGCTGCCGCAGTGGGAGGCGCTGGCGCGGTCCGGGCGGCTGCGCCACCCGCTCGACGAGTACCGCAAGCGCCTCGACAGCGAGCTGGACACGATCGAGGCGATGGGCTTCGCCGGCTACTTCCTCATCGTCTGGGACTTCATCCGCCACGCGCGCGAGGATGGGATCCCGGTCGGGCCCGGGCGCGGCTCGGCCGCCGGCTCGCTCGTCGCGTACTGCCTGCGCATCACCGACGTCGACCCCTTGCAGTACGACCTGCTGTTCGAGCGCTTCCTCAACCCGGCGCGGATCAGCCTGCCCGACATCGACATCGACTTCTGCTTCCGCCGCCGCGGCGAGGTCATCGAGTACGTCACCGAGAAGTACGGCCGCGAGAACGTGGCCCAGATCATCACCTTCGGCACGATGGCCGCGCGGGCGGCGCTGCGCGACGCCGGACGCGTCCTGGGATTGCCGTACGCCGACGTGGACCGGATCGCGAAGATGGTGCCGGAGGAGATCGGCACGCGGCTGGCCGACGCGATCCAGACCGTGCCGGCGCTGTCCAAGCTCGGCGACGAGGACCCGCGGGTGCGCGAGTTGCTCGAGATCGCGCTGCGCATCGAGGGGCTCAGCCGCCACGCCAGCACCCACGCCGCGGGGGTCGTGATCACGCCGCGGCCGGTGATGGAATTCGCGCCGCTGTTCCGTTCCAGCAAGGACGAGATCACCACGCAGTGGGCCAAGGACGAAGTCGAGGCGGTCGGCCTGTTGAAGATGGACTTCCTCGGGCTGAAGACGCTGACTTTGATCGACGACTGCCTGGACCTGATCCGCCGCGCCGGGCGGACGGTGCCGGAGCTGGCCGGGCTGTCGCTCGACGACCCCGACACCTTCCGGCTGTTCGGCCGCGGCGACACCTCGGGCGTGTTCCAGTTCGAATCGTCGGGGATGCGCGACATCCTGCGGCGGCTGGTGCCGGAGAAGTTCGAGGACCTCGTCGCGCTCAACGCGCTGTACCGCCCGGGGCCGCTCGGCTCGGGGATGATCGAGGACTTCATCCAGCGCCGGCACGGCCGGGTCAAGGTCAGCTACCCGCACCCGGTGCTGGAGCCGATCCTGCGCGAGACGTACGGCGTGGTCGTGTACCAGGAACAGGTGATGCAGATCGCGTCGGCGATGTCCGGGTACTCCCTGGGCGAGGCCGACCTCCTGCGGCGCGCGATGGGCAAGAAGAAGAAGTCGGTGATGGAGGCCGAGCGCGACCACTTCGTCGCCGGCGCCGCCGGCCGCGGCATCGCCCGCGCCGACGCCGAGCGCGTGTTCGAGCTGATGGCCCACTTCGCCGGCTACGGCTTCAACAAGTCGCACTCCGCGGCCTACGCGCTCGTCGCCTACCACACCGCGTACCTGAAGGCGCACGAGCCGGTGTGCTTCATGGCGGCGCTTTTGACCTCGGAAAAGGACAACACCGACAAGCTGGTGGAGTACATCGGCGAGTGCCGCGACCACGGGATCCCGATCCTCGCGCCGGACGTCAACGCCTCGGGGCGCAACTTCGAGGTCGAGGGGCCGGCGATCCGCTTCGGGCTGGCGGCGGTGAAGGGGGTGGGGGAGGGGACGGTCGACGCGCTGCTCGAGGCGCGGGCGCCGCTGCGCCGCTTCCGCACGCTGGACGAGTTGTGCCAGTCGGTGGACCGGCGCGTCTTGAACCGTCGCGCGCTGGAGGCGCTGGTCAAGGCCGGGGCGCTCGACGCCCTGGGCGAGCGGGCCTGCCTGTACGCCGCGATCGAGGGCGCGATGGAGCGCGCGGCGCGCGTGGCCGGGGCGAAGTCGAGCGGCCAGGTCTCGCTGTTCGGCGACGATGGCGCGGACGGGGTCGCCATCCCGTTGCCCGATGTGCCGCCGTGGCCCGACCGCGAGCGGCTGGCCGGCGAGAAGGAGGCGCTGGGGTTCTACTTCTCGGGCCACCCGCTGGAGGACCACGCGGACCAGCTGGCCGAGGTGACCTCGCACACCGTGGCGCAGCTCAAGGCCGGCGGCGACGTCGTCGTCGGCGGGCTCGTCACCGGGCTCAAGCGCCGGCGGACCAAGCAGGGCGATTGGATGGCCTCGTTCATGCTGGAGGACACGACCGGCTCCGCGGAGTGCGTCGTGTTCCCGAAGCTGTTCCGCGAGGTCGGCGAGCGGCTGGCCGAGGACCAGGCGGTCGTGGTCCGCGGGCGGGCCGACGCGACGGAGACGGCGCCGCGCGTCCTGGCCGAGTCGATCGTGCCGCTGGACGAGGCGCAGGCGCGGCCGGTCGAGGCGCTGACGGTGCGGCTCGACGCGGACTCGGTCGCGCCGGAGGGTCTCGGGCGCGTGCAGGAGATCCTCGCCGGCCACCCCGGCGCGACGCAGGTCTACTTCGAGGTGGTCCGCGCGGGCGAGTTCCGCATCGTGCTCGCCGCCGACGACGCGCGCCGCGTGCGGCCGGTCCGCGCGCTCCTGGACCAGCTCGACGCGCTGCTCGGGGAGGGCGCCGCGCGGCTCGGCCGGCCCTGACTTCGGCCGCCGGCCCGCGCGTTGACCCCTCCTTGGCCACGGGGTAGGCTTACCGGTCTTTCACAACCGTCGTGGCCCGTCGGTCCGCGAAGACGCGGACCCGGCCCGGCCCCCACGAGTCGATCGACGCACCAGGAGGCAGGAGCGCATGGAGCGGTACCAGTTCACGTCCGAGTCGGTGACCGAAGGCCATCCGGACAAGCTCGCCGACCAGATCTCGGACGGCGTGCTCGACGCGGTTTTGGAGAAGGACCCGCTGGGGCGAGTGGCCTGCGAGACGCTGGTCACGACCGGGCTGTGCCTGATCGCCGGCGAGATCACGACCCGGAGCTTCGTCGATTTCCAGCGCGTCGCGCGGCGGATGATCGAGAAGGTCGGCTACGTCGACCCGCGCTACGGCTTCGACGCCAAGACCTGCGCGATCCTGGTGACGATCGACGAGCAGTCGGTGGACATCGCGCAGGGCGTGGACCGCGACGGCGCGGGCGACCAGGGGATGATGTTCGGCTACGCCTGCAAGGAGACCCCCGAGCTGATGCCGCTGCCGATCAGCCTGGCGCACCGGATCTGCCGCCGGCTGGCCGAGGCGCGGCGCGCCGGCGACCTGGAGTACCTGCGGCCGGACGGCAAGGCCCAGGTCACCGTCGAGTACGAGGGGGACCGGCCGGTCCGCGTGCCGACGATCGTCGTCTCGACGCAGCACGAGGAGAGCGTCAGCATCGAACAGCTGCGCAGCGAGGTGGTGGACGTCATCGTGCGCCGGGCCGTGCCCGCGGAACTGCTGGACCGCAGCACGGTGTTCCACATCAACCCGACCGGCCGTTTCGTCATCGGCGGTCCGCACGGCGACTCCGGGCTCACCGGCCGCAAGATCATCGTCGACACCTACGGCGGCGCGGGGCGCCACGGCGGCGGTGCGTTCTCGGGCAAGGACCCGACGAAGGTCGACCGCTCGGCGTCGTACATGGCGCGGATGATCGCCAAGAACATCGTCGCCGCCGACCTCGCCGACCGCTGCGAGGTGCAGTTGGCGTATGCGATCGGCGTCGCCGAACCGGTTTCGGTGCGCGTGATGACCTACGGCACGGGCAAGCTGGCGGAAACGCGGCTGGAGAGCATGGTCCGCGAGGCGTTCCCGCTCACGCCGAAGGGGATCATCGAGTTCCTGGACCTGCGGCGGCCGATCTACGCCAAGACCGCCGCCTACGGCCACTTCGGCCGCAGCGAGCCGGAATTCAGCTGGGAGTCGACCCGGGTCGCGAGCGAACTGGCCGCCGCGGTCTGAGCTTCGGTCAGCCCGGGCGGCCGCGACGGCCGCCCCGTTCATGCGAGGGGAGCGCGATGCGCAAAGCGACGCTCGAGCGTCACGACGTGAAGGACCTGGAGCTGGCGGGAACCGGCCGCGAGAAGATCGAGTGGGCCGACCGCACGATGCCCGTGCTGCGGACGATCCGCGAGGACTTCGAGAAGCGCAAGCCTCTGGCCGGGATCCGCCTCGCGGCGTGCCTGCACGTGACGACCGAGACGGCCAACCTCGCACGCACGCTCAAGGCCGGCGGCGCCGAGGTCGCGCTGTGCGCGAGCAACCCGTTGTCGACGCAGGACGACACGGCCGCGGCGCTGGTGCGCGAGTACGGCATCGCCGTCTACGCCGTGCGCGGCGCGGACAGCGAGCTGTACTACCGCCACATCAACCAGGCGCTGGACGTCAGGCCGCAGCTGACGATGGACGACGGGGCCGACCTGGTCAGCACGCTGCACAGCCAGCGCCGCGAGCTGCTGGGCCAGGTCTTCGGCGGCACCGAGGAGACCACGACCGGCGTGATCCGGCTGCGCGCGATGGCGGCGGAAAAGGCGCTGAGCTACCCGATCATCGCCGTCAACGACGCGATGACGAAGCACTTCTTCGACAACCGCTACGGGACCGGGCAGAGCACGCTCGACGGCATCCTGCGCGCGACCAACCTGCTCCTGGCCGGGATGACGGTGGTGGTGGCCGGGTACGGTTGGTGCGGCCGGGGGCTGGCGACGCGCGCGCGCGGGCTCGGGGCCAAGGTCATCGTGACCGAGATCGACCCGGTCAAGGCGCTCGAGGCGACGATGGACGGCTTCCGCGTGATGCCGATGGGCAAGGCGGTGCCGGAGGGCGACCTGTTCATCACCGTCACCGGGAACAAGAACGTGATTCGCGCCGAGCACTTCGAGCGGATGAAGTCCGGCGCGATCGTCTGCAACTCGGGCCACTTCAACGCCGAGATCGACATCCCGGCGCTGGAGAAGCTGAGCCGCGCGCACCGCCACACGCGGCGCGACATCGACGTCTACACGCTGAAGGACGGGCGCGAGATCGCGCTGCTCGCGGAAGGCCGGCTGGTCAACCTCGCGGCGGCCGAGGGCCACCCGGCCTCGGTGATGGACATGTCGTTCGCCAACCAGGCGCTGGCCAGCGACTACCTCGTGCGCCACCGCGGCAAGCTGCCGCTCGCGGTGCACACCGTGCCCGAGGACATCGACCGCAAGATCGCGGCCCTCAAGCTCAAGTCGATGGCGATCGGGATCGACAAGCTGACCGCCGAGCAGAAGGCCTACCTCTCCAGCTGGCAGGAAGGCACCTGACGCAAGCGCTCAGGAGCGCGGGGTGGGGACCGGTGTGCCAGCCGGTGCGCCACCCGGCTCCAGTTCGCACAGCCAGAGGTCGGTGTTGAGGATCGTGTCCCAGCCGCGGTGGCGAGGCGCGGTCCACAGGACGCGGCACGCTTCGCGCAGCTCGCGGTAGAAGTCGCGGTGGCGCACCGCGGCGCCGACCGCGCGCTGGAAGCGGCGCTCGCTGGTCCCGGCGATGATCGCGTGCGTGATCCCCGCCTCGCGCATCGCGGCGACGCTGCCCCACTCCGACAGCGAGGCGCGGTACAGGACCTTCTGCGGCCGGTGCGGCGGCGCGCCGGCGAAGCGCCAGTCGCCCTCGGTCGGGATCCGCGCCTTGCCGTCCTGCGCGACGACGGCGTCCGGCGGCAGGTTGGTCTTCATCCACTGCATCAGCTCGGCGCGGTAGTCGTGGCGGAACCCCTCGATTCGCGGCCAGAGCAGCCGCGCCGAGTCGGCGGCGGCGACGACGAGGACCAGCGCGGCCGCGACCCGGGCCAGCCGCGGCCGGGCCGCGAGCGGGGCGAGCTGGACCAGCCCGGCCAGCCCGAGCCCGGCGAGCAGGCGCAGCCCGAGGTCCACCGGGAGGAAGTACGCCTGCGCGTGCAGCGGCGACAGCGAGAGGACGAGGAAGTACCAGCCGCAGAACGCCGCGACGACCCCGGAGCCGCGCGGCGCCGCGCGCCGCAGGACGGCGAGCTGGACCAGCGCGAACAGCGCCAGCAGCTGGATCGCGGCAGGCACGCGGCGCAGCTCGAACATGTAGTCCAGGTGCGGCACGGAGGTGCGCGGCTCGACCTCCAGGTTGGCGATGCGGCCGCCCACGCCGTGGCGCCATTCCTGGGCCAAGCCGCGCTGGAACTCCGCCGGGTGCAGCAGGACTTGGTAGTTGATCGCGGCGTAGGCCAGCAGCGCCGCCGCCAACAGCGCGACGATCGCGGCCGCGGCGCGGCGCGCGGGCGCGCCGCCGCCCGCGCGGCGCAGCGCGAGGACGAGCACGCCGAGCGCGAACGGCAGGAGCGCCGCGGCGGCGTACTTCGCCGAGACGGCCACGCCGCAGGCCAGCCCGGCCAGCGCGGCGCGGGCGAGGGTCGGGCGGCGGGCCAGCGCGACGAGCGAGAGCAGGACCAGCCCCGCGCCCATCGCCAGCACGCCGTCTTCCTTCATGTAGTGGGCGGCGAGGTAGAGCAGGTACGACGTCCCGACGAACAGCGCCGTCGCGCCCGCGGCGAGCCCGCCGCGGATCCGCCAGGCCGCGAGCGCCAGCGCGACCAGCGCGCACGCGGCGCCGAGCGCGGACACGAGCCGGCCGCGTTCGACCGCCTGCTGCAGCCCGGCGGGCGGGCCGGCCACCAGCGCCATGCCGTCGGTCGCGGTCAGGAGCAGCAGCGGGTGCAGGAAGTTGCGCGTCCGCTCGAGGATCTGCAGGGCCTTGTCCGGCTCGTTGACGTGGTAGTAGCCGGGGAAGCCGGCGTCCTGGCGGAACAGCGCGAGGCCGGCGAGGAACAGCGCCAGCGCGAGGGCCGCGACGAGAACGCGCCTGCCGCTGGTCACGGCGTCACGACCCGTAGCCGAGCGAGCGCAGGCGCTCGGCGACGCCCGGCCGCAGCTCGTCGTCTTTGACCCGCGTCTCGCGGCGCGGCAGCGGGGCGCGGGCCAGCCACGCCGCGAGCGCGTCCCGCAGCTGCGCGAAGACCTCCGGCTGGAGGTCGACGACGTTGGCCAACTCGCCGGGGTCGTCGTGCAGGTCGTACAGCTCCCAGCGCTGGTCCGGCCCCGGCCCGCCGTGCGCCGCCTGCCACAGCCGCCGCACGCGGCCGACGTTCAGCAGCACGTGCGGGCGCAGCGCGTCGCTCGCCGGGCGCAGCAGGCGCGGGTCGTGGATCAGCTTCCAGCTCGAGGTGCGCACCGCGAACGCCAGCGCCTCCGGGTCGGAGCCGACCTCGACGAACGCTGTGTCGCGCGCGCGGGCCCCGGTGCCGAGCAGCGCGGCGACGAGGCTCGCGCCGTCGAGCCCGCCGGCGGCCAGGCCGAAAAGCTCCAGCACGGTCGGGGCGATGTCGACCAGCTCGGCGACGCGGCCGACGCGGCCGACCGGGAGCTTCTCGGGCCACGACACGACGAGGGGCACGCGCACCGCGGCATCGTAGGCGACCTGCCCGTGGTCGAGGTAGACCTCGTGGTCCACCAGCGACTCGCCGTGGTCCGAGCCGAGGAGGAACAGCGTCCGCTCCTCGTCTCCCCGCGCGCGCAGGCGCGCGAGCAGCCGCCCGACCTCCGCGTCGGCGAAGGCGACCTCGCCATCGTAGCGGTCGACGTAGAGCCCGAGGTCCACCGGCCCGCCCGCGGCGTGCTCGCGGGCGATCGTCCCCGGGCGGCCATCGCCGAGCGGGACGCGCCGGCCCGCGAGGCCGGCGGTCAGCGGCTCGCCGCGGAAGCGGTCGCGGAACGGCGGCGGCGCGGCGTACGGCAGGTGCGGGTCGATGTAGTGCACGAACAGGAAGAACGGTGCGCCGCCGTTCCGGTCGAGCCAGGCGAAGACCTCGCGGTTCACGGCCGCGGCGTCGTCGCCGCGCTCGCGCGTGCCGACCTCGACGTAGGTCGCGAACCCCTGGTCGAAGCCGAACTCGCGGAACAGGTTCGGGTTGGCGACGACGGCCGCGGTGCGCAGGCCCGCCGCCGACAGGCGCTCGGCGAGCGTGACCGACGCGTCCGGCAGGCGCGAGCGGCTGCCGAGGATGCCGTGCCGGTACGGGTAGGTCCCGGTCAGGATCGAGGCCACGCTCGGGCTGGTCTTCGGCTTCTGCGCGATCGCCTGCTCGAACAGGACGCCGCGCTCGGCGAGGGCGTCGATGTGCGGGCTCGTCGGGCGGGGATAGCCGTAGCACGACAGGTGGTCGGCGCGCAGCGCGTCCACCAGCACGAGGACCACGTTGCGCGGCCGGGGCCGGGGCGCGGCGGGCCGCGCGGGCGCGGCGGTCGCCGCCGCGGCGGGTGCGGGGGGCGCCATCCCCGGCCGGAACTCCTCGCGCGGCGGGGCCAGCGCGAGCCCCGCGGCGAGGACCAGCACGGCCGGCAGCACGAGCGCGGCGAGCGCGCGGCCGGCGTGAAACGCGGGACGCCGCGCGATCGCGGCCGCGGACGCGCCGGCCAGCGCCGCCGCGGCGAGCTGGGCCGCCACGGCGGCCCCGGGCGGCAGGACGATCGGCAAGTGCCGCCAGCCGATGTACAGCGCGACGGCGGCCGCGGCGAGCGCGGCGAGCGCGCCGCAGGCCGCGGGGCGGCGCAGCGGCGCGAGCGCGAGCGCCAGCAGCCCCGGTGCGAGGCCGACCAGGGCGCCGAACGCGAGGTGCACCGCCGCCGCGAGCGCGACCAGCGCGAGGCGCTGCGCCGCGCTCGTGACCACGCCGCCACCGGCGAAGGCCAGCCCGGCGCCGAGCGCGATCCCCGCCAGAAGACCGCCGAGCGCGCCGCCGAGCGCGCAGCGGGCGAGGGCCGCGCGCCGGGGCAGGCGCGGCGGGCCCGGCGCGCGGTTCACCGCACGTACCCGAGCGACCGCAGCTGCTCGACCGCCTCGGGCGACAGGTCGTCGAGGTCGATCCGGCGCGAGACGCGCCCGGGCGGGGCCGCGGCCAGCCAGGCCGCGAGCCGGTCCCACAGCTCGCGCGCGATCTCCGGGCGCTCGCGCGCGAGGTCGCGCAGCTCGCGGGGGTCCTCGCGCAGGTCGTACAGCTCCCACTCCCGCGGCACCCCCGGCCCGTCGTGGGCCGCCCGCCACAGCCGCCGCAGCTCCTTCGGCTCGAGCAGCATTTCGGCGCGCAGCGTGTCGCGGCCGAGGTCGACGCCGCCGAGGTTCCGGATCAGCTTCCAGCGCCCGGTGCGGATCGCGTTCATCAGCGTCGCGGGAGTCTTGCCGACCTCGATGAACGCCGGGCGCGGCGCGTCCTCGCCGGCGCCGGCGAGCAGCGGCCACAGGCTGCGGCCCTCGAAGCGCACGGGGTGCGGCAGGCGCAAGGCGTCGAGGATCGTCGGCGCGATCGAGACCGTCTCGACCGGCGCGGGCACGCGGCGGCCGGCCGCGATCCCCGGCGGGTAGCGCAGCACCAGCGGCACGCGCGCCTCGTCCTCGAACGGGACCTGGCCGTGCCCGAAGTAGACCTCGTGCTCGCCGAGGCTCTCGCCGTGGTCGGACGTGAGCAGCAACAGCGTGTCGCGGTCGAGACCCTTCGCGCGCAGCGCCGCGAGGACGCGGCCGAGCTCGGCGTCGACGTACGAGATCTCCTCGTCGTAGCGCGCGACGTACAGGTCGATGTCGCGCGAGTTCTCGATGTAGGCGTAGCGGTGGATCTCGCCGAGGTGCGTGCCGCCGACGGGCGGCCCGGGCCCGTCGTGGCGGGACGCGTGCTCGTCGTGCTCGAAGCGGCCGCGGTACGGCGCGGGCGGCGCGTACGGCGCGTGCGGGTCGAGGTAGTGCAGGTAGGCGAAGAACGGCTGGTCGCCGTGGGCGTCGAGCCACTTCAACATCGCGTCCGTGGCGTGCCGCGCGTCGCTGGGCCCGGACAGCGTGCCGATCTCGACGTAGTCGTCGAACCCCTGCTGGAAGTTGAACGCCCGCGACAGGTTGATGTTCGTCACCAGCCCGGCGGTGCGGTAGCGGCCGCGCAGCATCTCGGGCAGCGTGAGCACGCCGTCGGGAAGCCAGGCGCGGACCGTCATCAGCCCGTGCGTGTACGGGTACGTGCCGCTGAGGATCGTCGCCACGCTCGGGCTGGTGTTCGTCTTCTGCACCAGCGCCTGCTCGAACACGGCGCCCTCGGCCGCGAGCTGGTCGATGGTGGGGCTGGTCCGGCGCGGGTAGCCGTAGCAGGACAGGTGGTCGGCGCGCAGCGTGTCGATGACGACGAGGAGCACGTTGCGCGGCGGCGCGAACGCCGGCGGCGCGGCGGGCGGTTCGCCACCGCCCCCGCCGCGCGGCGCGGCCGCGGCGATCGTCGCCTGCTCCAGCCCGGCCGGGGCGTCGGTGCCGTTCCAGGCCCAGCGGATCGTGCCGAGCAGCAGCAGCGGCGCGCCGGCGAGCACGAAAAGCGGCGCGGCGGCGGACGCGAGGCGGCGCGCGGGGCCCGCGAGGACGAGCAGCGCCGCGAGCAGCGCGGCGAGCGCGGCCCCGCCGGCGAGCCCGGCGCCGCCGGTCGGGATCACCTTCGCGGCGCGGTGCACGCCGGCCCAGAACAGCAGCACCACTCCGAGCAGCGCGGCGATCGTCGGCAGCAGCGCCGCCGCGCGCGACGCGGGGCGGGGCAGGGCGGCGGCCAGCGCCGCGAGCGGGACGAGCGCGAGCGCGGCGACGAGCGCCGCGAGACCGTACGCCGCGGCCGCGGCGGCGACGACCAAAGGGCCGGGGGCCGCGCCGGGGGGCATCCCGTTTCCGGAGAACGCGAGCCGCGCACCGACGAGGGCGCCCGCGGCGAGCCCGCCGGCCGCCGCTCCCGCCAGCCACGCCAAAACGCAGCGCAGCGCGTTTCCCGTTCTCGTCGGCAACGTCCCGCCTCCCGTCGGCCGGGGATTCTATGGGCCCCGCGCGGCACGCGCCCGCCGCGCGCGGGGCGAATCAGCGCGCGCGCGCGAGCAGCCAGCAGCCGAGGACGACGACGAGGATCGGCGGGCCGGCGACCGCGAGCCCGGGGCTGATCCAGCCGTCGCGCCCGAACGACATCGACGTCGCCCAGAGCGACCAAAACACGAAAGCGATTAAAAGCGAAAGACCGAAGCCGTACAGGCCGCCGTGGCCGCGCCAGCCAGTGACCATGAACGGGATCCCGACCAGGAGCAGGACCATCGACAGCAGCGGGCTGACGATCTTCTCGTACATGCCGACGACGAGCGGGGCGGCGTTGTACCCGGCGCGCGTCACGCGCTGCAGGTGCCGCCGCAGTTCGTTGAACGACATCTGCTCGGCGAGGCGGCGCCCGAACAGGAACCCGGTGCGCGTGGCCCCGAACAGCTCGGGGCTCTCGGCGTGCTGCGAGACGTGCTCGCGGAAGCGCTCGAAGCTCTCGCTGCCGTCGGCCGAGAAGACGCGGCGCCAGCCCTTGTGGAACACCCAGCGCCCGCCGCTGTAGGTCGCGGCCTGCGCCTCGATGTGCTCGAGGATCCGGCCCGAGGCGAGGTCGAGCTTGACCAGGCCCGGCATCATCAGCGTCGAGCGCTGGGCGTCGATGTCGAGGTAGGCCCACATCGTCCCGTCGTCGCCGGCGATCCAGCGCCGCCCGGACTCCGACTCGCCGGTCGAGGAGCGGCCCTGGACCGCGTCGAGCGCGCGGCGCGACTCGCGCTCGGCGACCGGCGTCAGGGTCTCCTGCACCATCGCCTCGACCGCCGACAGGCCCAGCCCGAGCGCCAGCAAGGGCGCGGCGATGCGGAACACGCCGATCCCGGAAGCCTTGAAGGCGATGATCTCGCCGCCGCGGGCGAGGCCGGCCAGCGCGATCGAGGAGGCGGCGAGGGCCGCGATCGGCAGCAGGAGCTTCAGGCGCCCGGGGAGCGACAGCCCGGTGTAGGCCAGCGCCGAGCCCCACGGGAACGAGTCGGCGGCCGGGTCGACCTCGTCGATCACGCCGAGGAACTCGACCGCCAGGCCGAGCACCGCCAGCACGAGCAGGACCGCGAGGAACATGCGGAAGAACGCGGAGCCGACGTAGGCGTCGAAGCGCGTCACGCCGAAGCGCGGGACGCGCCGGGTGCGCGAGGCCCAGCGCGCGGTGTCGGGCGCGGCCCCGGGCGGCTTCGGGCGCGGCGCGCGGCGGGGGCGGGGGAGCGCGAGCGCGAGCCGCGGCAGGAACGTCAGCCGGCCGCGCTCGCGCGCGGCGAACGTGGCCCAGAGCAGCGCGGCCCAGGCCAGCGTCAGCAGCACCGGGAGCCACGGCCCGAGCCACACCGGCCAGGTGCCCTGGTCCGACAGGCCGAGCCCGGTCGTGAACAGCGCCCAGAACGCCACGATGACGAGGAGCGACTGCGTCAGCCCGGCGAAGCGGCCGCCGCGGCGCGAGCGCGCGGCGAGCGGGAACGCGACCGCGGCGAGCGCCGCCGCGGCCATCGGCAGGGCCCAGCGGCGGTGCCACTCGAGCCGCGCCTTGCGGATCCGCCGGTCCGCGGCGATGCCCTTGCCGCGCGTCGCGCCCTCGCGCTGTTGGCGCAGCTCGGTGATGAGCCGCGGGAGGTCCGGCCCGACCGCCTCGGTCGGGTTCTCGTGGCGCGGCCTTTCGAAAGCGATCATCGCCGGGTCCGGCGGGAACGTCAGCGTGTACTGCGCCGGCAGGATCCGGTGGTAGGTCGCCGGGTCGCCGGTGCGCCAGGTGTGCCACTCGACGTCGTCGAGCAGCAGGCTGACGCGGCCGGTGTGCGCGTCGTAGATCGGGCGCCCGCGCCGGGCGGCGATGACGTCGGACATGCCGTCGTTCGTCTCGCGCTGCAGGAAGATCCCCTCGAAGACGCGTCCCTCGGGCGAGTCGGCGGCCGAGGCGGCGTAGAGCACCGTCCCCGGGAGCCGGTCGTAGAACACCTGCGGGTCGATCTCGCGGCCGGGGTCCCGCGACAGCAGGACCTCCGTCGTCAGCTCGCGGCGGTGCTGCATCCCGAGCGGGACGAGGTAGTGGGCGGTCACGAGACCCGCGGCGGTGCCGGTCAGGGCGAACAGCAGGACCGGCCAGCCGAGCCGGGCCCGACCGACGCCGGACGAGCGCAGCGCGATCAGCTCCGACTGGGCCGCCATGCGCCCGACGCCGACCAGGACCCCGACGAGCACCGACATCGGGATGCTGATCACGAGCAGCCCCGGGACGGCGGCGACGAGGTAGCCGAGCACGAGCGAGAGCGGGACCCGCTTCTCGATCGTCAGCCGCGCGACCTCGAACAGCGGGGTCAGCAGCAGCAGCATCGTGAAGCCGCTGAGGGCCAGGACCAGGGGGCCCCAGAGCTCCCGGGTCATGTAGCGGTCAAGCCGGGTCCAGCCGCGCATCGGCCCGAGATCATAGCCCCGTCGCGGCTCCGCGGGCGGTTCTTCCGGAGAGACGGACGCCGGCGGGCCAATCCGGACGCCCGGAAGGGGGTCAGGCCGGGGGCGCCGGACGGTGGCGGAAGAGCTCGGATCCGGGTCGGAAGCCAACGTCCGATAATGGGTATTATGTCAAATACGCGATGTCACGAGGCTGGCCAACCGGCCGGCTCGTGCGTGTTCCCGGTTGGGCCACTCCCCCGGCGCTTCCTTCCGGGCCCCAGCGAACGGCCGTACCTACACGCGTTCCTTGGCGATCGCCGGCGCTGACACGCGTTGCCCTGCGGATGCCCCGCGCCTATCGACCTTGACCGCTGCGGGACGAGGGCCGCCCGCGGCGGCCCCTACCGGGATTGCGACGGAGGCGCGCCGCCTGCGGCAGCACCTACGGAGTGACGCCGGCTTCGATCTGGGCCTGGAGGTCGGCGACGATCTGCTGCAGAACGCCGAGCAGCTCCTTCGGCTCGACGACCTCGCGCTCGAATCGCAGGCTCAGCATGAAATCGCGGTTCGGCGGCTTGTAGCGGAAGACGTACGGCGTGGGTCGGCCGTCGCTCGACTTCTCGGGACGCTTCAGTTCGCGGACCTGGTCGCGGCTCAGGCTGCCCGTGGCGATCGCCTCCACCAGGGCCAGCATGGACGCCTCGTCCGGCTGGCGGACGATCTCCATGAGGGTGCTCTTGGTCGTAATGTCTGCGCGCCGACATGCGTCTTTGACCGTTTCGGGCAGGCGGTTCAGGCTCAGGATCTCGGTGACGTTGGTCCGCGAGCGGCCGAGCTTCCGCGCGACCTGGTCGTGCGTGTAGCCGAACTCCTCGCCCAGGCGCGAGATCGCCTCGGCCTCCTCGAACGGCGTCAGGTCCCGTCGCTGCAGGTTCTCGATCAGGCTGATCTCCAGGCAGCCCCGCTCGTCCACGTCGAGCTCGACGCACGGCACCATGGTCAGGCCGACCTTGCGGGCGGCGTGGTAGCGCCGCTCGCCGGCGATGATCTGGAACGTCCCGTTGTCCATCGGCCGGACCAGGATCGGCTCGAGGATGCCCCGCTCGCGGATCGACTCGGCCAACTCGTCGATGCCCCGCATCTCGCGTCGCGGTTGGCTCGCCCCGGGCTCGAGGCGGTCGATCTCGATCATCCGGCCGACGGCCGTCGCCCGGCCGGACGTGATGTGGTCGACGTAGTGCGCATCGGCCCGCGTTCGCACGGCCGGCGGCAGACCCTTCTTAGGCACGCTGCAGTACCTCCTCCGACAGCTTGTAGTACTCCTCCGCCCCCTTCGAGGACGGGGCGAACGAGAAGATGGACTCCTTGTAGGCCGGCGACTCCTCGAGCCGAACGTTCTTGCTGATGCGCGTCGAGAAGACCTTCTCGCCGAAGACGCCGGTGATCTGCTTCTCGATGTCGCGGGCGAGCACCGTCCGCTTGTCGAAGATCGTCACGACCACGCCGAGGAACTGGAGGTCGGGGTTGGCGCGAAGCCGGATCCGCTCGAACGTCTCGAGCAGGTCGTCCGTCCCCTCCAGCGCAAAGTACGATGGCTGGATGGGCACGAGCAGGTGCGTCGCCGCGATCATGGCGTTCACGGTCAACAGGCCGAGCGTCGGCGGCGTGTCGATCACGACGTAGCGGAACTTCTCCATCACCGGCTGCAGCTTGTCCTTGAGCCGGAAGTGCGCGTCGAGCTGGCCGGCCAGGGCCGGCTCGACCTTGGCCAGGGCGAGTCGCGCCGGGGCCACGTGCAGGTGTGGGAAGTCGGTCCCGAGGATGACGTCCGCCATCGTCGTCTCGGTGGTCAGCACGTCGTACATGGAGTGCTGGACCGAGTCCATGTCGAGGTAGGACAACGTCGCGTTGGCCTGGGGATCGAGGTCGAGCAGGAGTGTCTGGCGCCTCTTCTGGGCCAGCGCCGCCGCCAGGTTGATCGCCGTCGTGGTCTTCCCCACCCCGCCCTTCTGGTTCGCGATCGCGATGATCATCCGAGGCCCTCGGCGATGACAAAGCGAAAACCCGACCGACGCGCCGGTGCCATCGTAGGCGAGAACGATCGCCGCGATCAACCGGAGCGATCAGTGGACGCGGCAGCCGCTCCGCACGGGCACGCAAATGCTCGAAAGTGCCCGATCCTGGTTGTCGATCCGGGTGCGTCCCGGGATCCCGGGCGCTCAGACCTCGTACTTGCCCAGCTCGTTGTCGTCGAGGCTCTCGAGCCACGAGCGGAACCGCTCGGTGTCCTGGTGCCCCTGCGTCAGGTCGATGTTCTGCGCGGCCTGGATCACTTCCTCGTGCGCGAAGATCCCCGCGCCGCAGCGCAGGGCCAGCGCGATCGCGTCGCTCGGCCGGGAGTCGATCTCGCGCGGGCCGGCTGGCGTGTCGATCTGCAGCAGCGCGTAGAACGTGTTCTCCTGCAGGTCGGTGATGACGATGCGGGTCAGCCGGCCGCCGAGTTCGCGCAGGATGTCGCGCAGGAGGTCGTGCGTCATCGGCCGGGGCGTGCGGATCTGCTCCAGCTCGAGGGCGATGGCGTTGGCTTCAAACGCCCCGACCCAGATCGGCAGCTTGGCGTCGGTGCGCGGGTCGCGCAGGACCACGATCGGCATGTTGGTGATCGGATCGACCATCAGCCCCTGGATCCGCATTTCGACCGGCATCTGACGCCCCTCCGTGCGCGGAGGCAGGACCTGGGTTACCCCCTGCCGGGGACGATACTGACCCGTTCCGGGCAAGTCAAGGCAAGCGCCCCGCGCGTCACGACGCCTGCTCGCCGCGGTCGGCGCGGAGTTCGCCGCGCAGGCTGTTCGGCCCGGCGGCGGTGATCGTGACGTCGAGGATGTCGCCGCGATGCGCGGCGGGAGCGTGGAGATTGACCACGTGCCCGGTGCGCGCGCGCCCGGCCCACTCGCGCGGGTCGCGCCGGCTGGGGCCCTCGACCAGCACCTCGGCCGTGGTCCCGACGAGCGAGCGGTGCCTCTCGACCTGGATCTCGCGCTGGAGCGCCTGCAGCTCGACGAGCCGCTCGCTCTTCCGCTCCAGCGACCCGCGGTCGATCATCAACGCGGCGGCCGTGTTGGGACGCGAAGAAAAGACGAAAGAGAACATCTGGTCGAACTGCACGCGCCGGACGAGGTCCAGCGTCTGCCGGAAGTCCTCCTCCCCCTCCCCGGGGAAGCCGACGATGACGTCCGTCGAGAGCGCGATTCCCGGCACCGCCGCGCGCAGCTCGTCGACCTTGCGCAGGTACTTCTCGCGGTCGTACCCGCGGCGCATCGCCTTCAGCACGGCGTCCGAGCCGCTCTGCACCGGCAGGTGCAGGTGCTCGCAGACCTGCGGCACCTCGGCCATCGCCGCGATGATCCGCGGCCCGAGGTGCAGCGGGTGCGAGGTCGTGAAGCGCAGCCGCGCGAGCCCCGGCACCCGGCCGGCGGCGCGCAGCAGGTCGCCCAGCCCGGCGCTGGTCTGCGGATCGCGCCAGGCGTTGACGTTCTGGCCGAGGAACTCGACCTCGCGGTACCCCTCGGCGGCGAGCCCCTCCACCTCGGCCAGGATCGAGGCCAGCGTGCGGCTTTCCTCGCGCCCGCGCGTGGCGGGCACGACGCAGTAGGTGCAGGTCTTGTTGCACCCCTCCATCACCGTGACGTACGCCTTGGCGCGCCCCGGCTCGCGGCGCACCGGCCGGTCGGCGCCGAGCAGGCTGTCCTGGTACAGCGTGGTGTCGACGATCCCGCGCTCGTCGGCCAGCCGCGCGAGGTGCTCGGGGAGCCGCGAGACCGCCCGCGGCCCGAGCACGAGGTCGACGATCGGCGCGCGCTCGCGGACTTTCTCGCCCGTGAGCTGGGCCACGCAGCCGCACACGCCGATCACCATGTCCGGCCGCCGCGACTTGAGCCCGGCGAGGCGGTCGAGCATGTGGAACACCTTCTCCTCGGCCTTCTCGCGGATCGCGCAGGTGTTGAGCAGCACGACGTCGGCTTGGCCCAGCGCGCAGGCCGGGGCGTACCCCAGCCCCTCGAGCACGCCGGCCATCTTCTCCGAGTCGTGCTCGTTCATCTGGCAGCCCCAGGTTTCGATCCAGTACAGCTTCACGGCGCGCCCGCGAAGGCGTTGGCGATCTGCTCGCGCGCCAGGGCCAGGTCGGTCGAGATCACGCGCGTGGCGCCCACCGTCGTCATGAAGTTCGTGTCGCCGTTCCAGCGCGGGACGACGTGCAGGTGCACGTGCTCGGGGATCCCGGCGCCGGCGCTGCGGCCCTCGTTCACGCCGAGGTTGAAGCCGTGCGGCTGGTACAAGGCGCGCAGGACGCCGAGCGAACGCGCCGAGAGTTCCATCATCTCGGCTCGCGCCGGCGCCGCGAGCAGTTCGAGCGAGCCGCGGTGCTCGCGCGGGGCGATCATCAGGTGCGCCGCGTTGTAGGGGTAGCGGTTGAGCATGACCAGGCACAGCTCCCCGCGGTGGACGACGAGCTGCTCCGCGTCCTGCTCCGGGCGCGACCAGACACCGCAGAACAGGCAACCCGCGGGTTCCGGCGCGCTGCCGTCCCCCGTGACCCAGGCGTGGCGCCAAGGCGCGTAGAGCTGGTTCACGGCCCCGGCTCGCCCTCGCCGAGGCTCGCGTCGTCCGCGATCTCGAGGTCCGCGCCCTCGCCGCCCGGGTTGAGCAGCTCGCGCAGCTCCTTGCCGGGCTTGAAGTACGGCACCGCCTTGCCGGGCACCTCGACGCGCGTCCCGGTCTTCGGGTTGCGCCCCTGCCGCGGCCGCCGCATGCGCAGCCGGAACGAGCCGAACCCGCGCAGCTCGATCTTCTCGCCCCGGTGCAGCGCCTCGACGATCGAGTCCACGACGGTGTTCACCACGACTTCGGCCTCGGCCTGCGTGAACCGCTCACGCGGGCCGAGCCCGTCCGCACCGCCGTCGCCGCGCCGCCGCTTCTGGTCCCGGATCCACTCGTTGACCGCTTCGGCGACCTTTTCGACGAGTTCGACTCGCGTCATCCCTGGTCCGCCTCCCCGGAGGGCTCCTGGCCGGCCTCGGGCTCCTCGCCGTCCTCGGCGCCCTTGAGCGCGCGGTCCCGCAGCGCGCGCAGGTCACCGGCGACGTCGCCGAGCGTGATCGACGAGCGCGCCGCTTCCTCGCGCCGCTCGGCCTGGTAGCTGCGCAGGTCGCGCGAGCCGAGTTCGTCGAGGGCGGCCTTGATCGACAGGCCGATCTTCCGCTCGTCGGCGTCGATGCGCAGGATCTTGACCTTGACGCTCTGGTTGTTCTGGAACTTGTCGCCCGGGCGCTCCAGCCTTTCGTGCGACATCTCCGAGATGTGCACCAGCCCCTCGACGCCATCGGACAGCTCGACGAAAGCGCCGAAGTCGGCCAGCCGGACGATCTTGCCCTCGAGGATGTCCCCGACGCGGTAACGGCGCGAGAACTCCTGCCAGACGTCGGGCATCAGGTCCTTGACGCTGAGCGAGAGGCGCTGGTTCTCGGTGTCGATCTTGAGGATCTTGGCCTCGACCTCCTGCCCCTTCTTCAGCACCTCGGCCGGGTGCTTGATCCGACGGTTCCACGTCAGGTCGGAGATGTGTACCAGCCCGTCGACGCCCTCCTCGACCTCGATGAAGGCGCCGAAATCGGCGATGTTGCGCACCACGCCGTGGATCACGTCGCCGATGCGGTACTTTTCCTGGATCACGGACCACGGGTTGGGCGTGGTCTGCTTCAGGCCGAGGGACAGCCGCCGGTTCTCCTCGTCCACGTCGAGCACCACCGCCTCGACCGTGTCGCCGACGTTGAGCAGCTTGCTCGGGTGCTTGACGCGCTTGGTCCACGACATCTCGGAGACGTGGATCAGGCCCTCGATCCCCTCCTCGAGCTCGACGAATGCGCCGTAGTCGGTGAGGCTGACCACCTTGCCGCGCACGCGGGACAACAGCGGGTACTTCTCGGCCGCGTTCTCCCACGGGTCGGAGGTGAGCTGCTTCAGGCCGAGGCTGACGCGCTCCTTGTCGCGGTCGAACTTCAGCACCAAGACGTCCAGCTCGTCGCCGATGTTCACCACCTCGGAGGGGTGGTTGATGCGCCGCCACGACATGTCGGTCACGTGCAACAGGCCGTCGATCCCGCCGAGGTCGACGAACGCGCCGTACTCGGTGATGTTCTTCACCGAGCCGCGCACGCGCATCCCCTCCTCGATCGTTTCCAGCGTCACCTTCTTCTTCTCGGCGTTCTCTTCCTCGAGCACGTGCTTGCGCGAGACGACGATGTTGCCGCGGCGGCGGTTCATCTTGATCACGCGCACGCGGACTTCCTGGTCCTTGAACGCCTCGAGGTTGCGCGCCGGGCGCATGTCGACCAGCGAGCCCGGCAGGAACGCGCGCACGCCGATGTCGACGGACAGGCCGCCCTTGATGCGGTCGATGACCTGGCCGGTCAGCACCTGGCCGGTGCGGAACGCGGTCTCGACGCGCTCCCAGACCTTCAGGCGCTCGGCCTTTTCCTTCGACAGGTGCAGGTAGTCGTCGGCGTCGTCGAGCGACTCGAGGACGGCCTCGATCGTCTGTCCGACGGTCAAGGGCGCCGTGGCCTCGATCGTCTGGAACTCGGCGCGGTTGATCGCCCCCTCTTTCTTGTAGCCGATGTCGACCAGGACGACATCTTCCAGGATCTTGACGACGCGCCCCTGCACGACGTTGCCCTCGCGGATCTCGGTCGTAGGGCTGTAGGCGTCGAGCAGGGCGGCGAAATCCATTTCGTCGACGGGCGTTTGCTGCGGGTCGGCCTGGCCGGTCTGCGTATCCATGCGGTACTCCACCTCCGGAACTTCGCGGGCGTTGGGATTGGCAGAGTGCTCCCGCGGAGCTGCTCCATGCCCGGGAGGCACATGGGCCCCTGTCCGGCGTCGAAGTGCGCCGCGGAAGCGGGCTCGGCGCGCCCGCAAAACGCTCATCCTAGGCAACCTCGCCCGCCCGGTCAACCATCCGCGGCGTTTTCGCGGGTGGCGGCGGCCGCGCCCCCCGGCGGCGCGGATCCCGTTACGGACCGGTCAGGTCAGGACTCCAGGCCGACGGCCCGCCGCAGCGCGAGGAGCTCGACCTCGGTGAGCGGCCGGACGTCGCCGACCTTCAGCCGGCCGAGCCGGAGCGGGCCGACCGCCATGCGCCGGATGCGCCGGACCGGGTGGCCGACCCTCTCGAACATCTTCTTGATCTGGTGCTGGCGCCCCTCGACGAGCACGACCCGCAGCCAGCTCGCGTTGTCCCCGGTGGTCTCGAGGCTCACTTCGGCCGGGAGCGTGCGCACCCCCGGCTCGATGGTCACGCCGCGGCGGACCCGGTCCAGCGCGCGGTCGTCCGGAACCCCGCGGACCTTGACCCGGTAGACTTTCGGCAGGTGTTCGCGCGGGTGCATCACCCGGTTCGCCAGCTCGCCGTCGTCGGTCAGGAGCAGCAGCCCGTCGGCGTCCCAGTCGAGCCGGCCGACGGGGTAGACCCGCGCCCGCACGCCCCGGCTGCGCAGGAGGTCGGCCACGGTCGGCCGTCCCTCCGGGTCGGACAGCGAGGTGATCATCTCGCGCGGCTTGAACGCGACGTAGTAGTGGCGCGCTCCCCCGGCCCGCAGGCGCGTCGGCTTGATCCGGACCCCGTCGACGCGGATGTAGTCGCGCTCGGCGTCGGCCTTGGTCCCGAGCTGGCTCGCGACCTGGCCGTTGACGACCACGCGGCCCTCGCGCATCAGCTTCTCGGCCGCGCGGCGCGACGCGACGCCGGCGCGGGCGAGGATCTTCTGCAGCCGTTCCTCGGCCATGGCTCAGTCCGCCGGCGGCGGGGCGGCGGGCGGCTCGGCCGGCGCGACGTCCTCCCCCGCGCCGCCGAACTCCGCCTCGCCGGCCTCCTCCGCGGCGTCGCCCGCCTCCCCCGGCGCGGGGTCGATCGCCTCGTCGGGGAACGCGGTCACCGGGAACAGGCGGCCCTGCGCCGGCACCACGCGCGTGCCGTAGGCCTCGACCGGCGGCAGGTCCTCCAGGCTGTCGAGACCGAAGTGCAGCAGGAAGTCGCGGGTCGTGCCGTAGAGGATCGGCCGGCCGACCACGCGCTTGCGGCCGACCATTCTGATGAAGCGGCGCTCGAGGAGCACGCGCAGCGCGTGGGCCGGGTCGGTGCCGCGGATCTCGTGGATCTCCGGCGCGGTGATCGGCTGTGCGTAGGCGACGATCGCCAGGACGTCGAGCGTGGCGGGCGTCAGGCGCCGCTGGTTGCGGAAGCGGAACAGCGCGCGCAGCGGCTCGGCCAGCTCGGGCCTCGTGATCAGGCGGTAGCCGCCGGCGATGCGCTCGAGCTTGAGGCCGCGGTCGGCGCGCGCCAGCGCGCGCTCGAGCGCCGACAGCCCGGCGTCGATCTCGGCGGCGGAGAGCTTCGGCAGCGCGGCTTGCATCTCGTCGAGGCCCAGCGGCTCGGGCGATGCGAACAGCGCCGCCTCCAGCACGGCGCACAGGTCGAGCCCGCCATTGTCTTCGGGCGCCGGCGGAAGGTCGCTGCCGCCGGCCGGGATGTCGTCGTCGATGCTCACTGCGGGGTGTCCGTGTGCTGGGAGATGACGGGGGAAGGCGGCGCGAGGGCGGCCGCCAGGGTTTCGGCGTCGATCGTGTCCGGCACGCCGGGCCGGCGCTCGAGCGTGATCTCGCCGCGCGCGACCGCCTGCCAGGCCTCGATGTAGCGCAGCCGGACCAGCTCCAGGAGCGCCAGGAACATCGCGATTCGTTCGAGGCGCAGGCGGCAGCCGGCGAGCAGCTCGTGGAACGACAGCGACACGCCCGCCGCGAGCCGGTCGAGGATGCGCCGCATCATGTCCTCGATCGCGAAGTCTTCCCGGCGGATCGCCTCGACGCGCTCGCCGGCCTCGAGCCGGCGCAACACGCGCTCGAAGGCGCGGACCAGGTCGGAGAGGTCGGCGCGCACGGTCTCGCACCCGGCGAGGTCGGGGGGCGGCGGGCCGGGGCGCGAGAAGACGAGGTCGCGCCGGCTCTCCAGCGCGGCCAGCTCCTCGGCCGCCTTGCGGAACTTCTCGTACTCGACGAGCTGGCGCGCCAGCTCGGCCCGCGGGTCCTCGGCCTGCTCGTCCAGGGGATCGGGCGGCAGCATCATCCGCGACTTGATGTGCGCCAGCGTCGCCGCCATCAAGAGGTACTCGGAGGCGACGTCGAGATCCAGCTCGCGCATCTGGTCGAGGTAGGCGTTGTACTGCTGCGCCACTTCGACGATCGGTATGTCGAGGATGTCCATGTCGTTCGAGCGCACGAGGTGCAGCAAAAGGTCGAGCGGCCCCTCGAACTGGGGCAGCGTCAGCTGCAGCGGCGCCTTGTGGGTCGACAGTGCCTCGGGGTCGAAGCCCACCTCGCCCGCCGCGGGATCGTCGAACTGGGGCGGCTCGCTCATGGCGAGCGCAGACTAGCAGATCTCAGCGGAGCTTGCGCGCGGCCTTGCAGATCGCGTTCGCGACCTCGGCCCCGACCTCGGCGAACGCGCGCGACTGCGCCGCGGCGCGCGGATCGTAGCTCACAACGGCCTTCGTCTCGGCGCTGGTGCGGATCCTCCGCGTCACCTCGCGCAGCGGCTTGTCGCTGCCGGGGCGCAGCAGCGTCAGCGTGAAACCGACCTCGATGTCGCGGCGGTAACCGGGCGAGTAGGTGCCGGTCTTGGGGTCGAAGACCTTCTCGCGCCCGCGGTAGCGTCCCTCGGTGTCGAACACCTGGTCGCCGCCCGGGCTCTCGCTGCCTTTCCACGAGTTGACGTGGAACCGCGCGAGCAGCTCCGGTGTTTCTTCGTCGCGAGCGAAGACCACCGGGCACGACGACTCGCGCGCGACGGCGCTGACCACGGCGCCCTCGACCGCGGCGCGCTCGAGCTCGGGAACGCCGCGCGCGGCGGAAATCTCCAGCTTCAGCTTGAGCGGGACGGGATCGCGCGCCAAAGCGGGCATCGCGGCGAGCGCGAGCAGGGCCAGCGCGCGGGCGAGCGTCACGCCGGGCCGCCCTCGACGTAGACCAGGCGCACCATGCCGACCGACACGACGTCGCCCGGGTTCAGCGGCGCCCCCCGGCCGGGGAGCAGACGGATCCCGTTGACGAACGTGCCGTTCAACGCGCCGACTTCCTCCGCGATGTACCATCCGCCGTTCCGTCGCGTGATCCGCGCGTGCCGCCGCGAGACCGAGCGCTTGTCGTCCGCGGCCGTGAGGTCGATCTCGGGCTGGATCTCGGTCACCGGATCGTAGCGCCCGATCAGCACCTCGTCACCCTCGAGCGGGAACACGGTCTCGCCGCCCTCGAGCACGAGCCGCGACGAGCGGCCGCGCGGCGGCGCGGCCGGGCGCGGCGCCCGGGCGGGCTCGGGAGCCGCCGGCGCCGTGGCCGGGCCGGGGGCGTCGGCGGCCTGCGCTTCGAGGCGCTCGACGCGCTGCGCGAGCTTGCGCAGCATGCGCACCGCGATCTCCGGCTGCGAGCGCAGGATGCGGTGGAAGGCGGAGGGGCCGATCTCGACGACCTCGCAGTCGGTGAGCGCCTCGGCGTCCACCCCGTAGGCGTGACCCTCGAGCAGCGCCGCCTCGCCGAAGAAGTCGCCTTTCTCCAGCGTGGCGATCGTGCGCGGGGCGCCGGCGCCGCCGGGCCGCTGCAGGCGCACGGAGCCGGACTGGACCACGAACATGCACGCCCCGCGCTCCCCCGCGGCGGCGATCTTCTCGCCCGCGCGGTAGGCCACGGACAGCGCCTTCATCGTCGTCGTCTCGGCAGGCATGTCGAGCGGTGTCCTCCCGCGTCCGCCCTGTGTCGCCGAATATAGGCGGCGGGACGAAAGGCGGTCAACGCGCCCCGCCGCGGCGCTTTCGACGGCCGATCGCCCGTCAGCGCCCGCGCAGGAGCCCGGCGGCGGCCTCGTAGCGCACTTCCTGCGAGGGATCGTCGCGCGCGATCGCGCGCAGGATCTCCTCGGCGTCCTTGTACGTCTTCTGCAGCTGCAACAGCGCGAGCACGGCGGCGCGCCGCACGGTTTCGTCCGGGTCCGTCCGCGCGAGCTGGACCACGATCTCGCGCGTGGTGCGCTGGAGGTCGGTTTCGGCGGCGTTCGCCGCGAGCGGCAGGCGGCCGCGCTCGATCGCCTGCGCCAGCGCCTTGGCGGCGTGGCGCCGGCGCACCGCGGACGCGCTCTGGGACTGCTCGAGGAGCCCCGGGATCCAGTCCGGCGTGGCCATCGCGAACTGCGCGCCGAGGTTCAGCGCGGCGTCCTGCAGCCACGGGTTGGGGCTGGCCAGCCAGTCGGCCGGGCTCTCGCCGGGCGCCATGGTGCCGTCCTGGTAGGCGACGATCGTCCGTGCCGCCGCGAGCAGCGCCTCGCCGCCCTCGGGCGGGAGGCTGATCCGCGAGCCGTGCCCGGCGGCCTGCTGGAACAGGTCCGGTGCGGGCTGCTCGCCGCGGCTGTCGACCCACGGCTCGAGGACGAAGATCGCGGTCTCGTGATCGACCATCTCGAACGCGGGGCTGCCCGGCCGGCGCTCCAGGTTCGCGCCGCGGTACGCGAGCCGCACGGCGGCCGGGACGTTGTCGCCGCGCAGCGTCTCGCCCACGGCGAGCCGGGCTTTGATCTCGACCTCCTGCACCGTGGCGAGGACCACGACCGGCCCGGCGGCGAGGCGTTCGTACAGTTCGGCGCCGTCCCGCGGCACGTCGAGGTCCGGCTCGCGCGCCGCGGCCGGAAACGGCAGGCAGAACCCCGCTGCGAGGAGGAAGACGATCGCGGCGCGGGTCAGTCGCGCCGCCGCCGGCCGGAGACGAGCCGGCCGCCGATCCCCGCGCCCAAGAGCGCCACGCCGGCCATGACGAGCAGCAGTCCCGGGCTGGCCAGCCGGTCGAACGTGGATCTCCATAGCTCCGCCGGGCGGGCCAGCAACGACAGGTCGCCGGACTGCACGAGCGCCAGCACGAGCCAGCTGGCCGCCAGGCCGACGAGCGCTCCGCCCGCCGTCCCGGCCAGCATACCCGCGCGCGGTTTCCTTGCATCCTGTTCGACGCCGACGAGGTCGAACGGTCGCCGCGCGCCGTGCTCGGCCGTCGCGATCGGGCCGGTCCAGTCGAGAGCCGGGCCGTCGTCCCACGCCGGCTCGCGCGGCGGGCGGGTCAGGATCACGTCCGGATCGTCCGGCGCCGGCGGCGCTTCCCGCCGCGGCGGGAGCGGCGGCGGGTAGGTCCCGGCCGCCGCCGACACGTAGCGCCGCGCGCGCACGACGGCGTCGGGCCCGGGGGTCACCGCGCGATCTCGAGGCGGATCGTCAGCCGCCAGCACAGCGGGCCGGACGGCGTTTCGATCTCCAAGGGCACCAGGATCTCCTGCGGCTGGCCCGGCGCGAGCCGCGTCGGCTCGAGCCCCTGCTCGCGGAACAGCGGGTCGTCCGGCGCGACCTCGACCGCGGTGGCCGTCGCCGCGACGGGCCGCGCGGCGGGGCGGGCCGCCGGCGGCGGGGCGAGGTCGAGCGCGGAGCGATCGATCTTGATCGTCGCGCCGCCCGCGAGCGCGGGCGCGGGCACGATCCCGAGCACGTCCTCGTCCTCGAACGGCGGCGCGAGCGGCTCGACGCGCGGCGCGCCGACGCCGAGCAGGTCCGGGTCGGTCACGCCGGCGCGGCCGTACTCCGGGACCGCCGCGGGGTGCGGCGGCGGCGCCGCGCCGGACGCGTGCGCCGGTGCGGCGGCCGCGCGGAACACGTCGGCGGTCGAGCCGACGAGCGTCGGCGCCTCGATCTCGAACGGCGGGCGCGGCGGCGGCGCGGGGCTCGGCGCGGGCGGCGGGGCCGGCCTGTGCGCGGCCTCGGGCGCCGCTTCCGGGCGCGGGCTGAGCACCGGCGGGCGTTGCTGCGGCGCGTATTTCTCGTTCAGCCGCAAGAGCACCAGCTTGGTCACGTGCCGCAACGTCTCCTGCACGCCGACGCCGGTCGTGGCGATCGCCTCGTAGAACGGCGCGTTGTAGCGGTTGAGTTTCTCGTTCAGCACTTCGACCGGCATCGCCGCCGGCAGGTCCTGCTTGTTGAACTGCAGCACGTGCGGCAGGTCGGCCAGCGTGAGCCCGTGCGCGGCGAGGTTCTCCTCGAGGTTGCGGAACGAGTCGAAGTTCGCCTCGAGCATGCTCTCCTGGCTGTCGGCAACGAACACGACGCCGTCGGCGCCCTTGAGCACGAGCCGGCGCGTCTCGTTGTAGAAGACCTGCCCCGGGACGGTGTAGAGCTGCACCTTCGTCTTCATGCCCTGGATCTGGCCCAGGTCGATCGGCAGGAAATCGAAGAACAGGGTGCGGTCGCTCTTCGTCGCGAGCGAGAGCATCTTGCCGCGCACGCCCTGCGGCATGTGGTCGTAGATGAACTGCAGGTTGGTGGTCTTCCCGCACAGCCCCGGACCGTAGTACACGATCTTGGTCGTCAGCTCGCGGGTCGAGTAGTTGAAAACGACCATCGGCGCGTCTCCCCTGTCACTCGGCGGCCCGACGACCCCGGACGCGGGGCCGCGACCGCGGGGCAAACATAGGGCTCGGAGGAAAACAAAGTCAAAAGCTTCGCGGCGTTGCAGATCCGGGGGGTGTTCACCGGCGGGGAGAGGTCCTGAAGTCGATCCGCACCGGGATCGGGCCGAGGCCGAACGCTTCCTTGAGCCGCGCCTCGAGGTGCCGCCGCAGCGACGCCGGGACGGCCTCGGGATCGCGGCAGAAGACCAGGAACCGCGGGGGCATCACGCCCGTCTGGGTCATGTAGAGCATCTTCGGGGCCGAGCCGGCCCCGGCGATCCGCTCGGCCAGCGTGCCGCCGAGGAACCGGTTCAGCTCGGCCGTGGAGATCCGGCGCATCGCGTTCGTGGCCAGCCCGCGGCAGGCGTCGAGCAGGCGGAATGCACGCTGGCCGGTGACGGCCGAGACCGTCACCTTCGGCACGTCGGCCAGGAATGCCAGGCGCCGCTCGACGAGCCGGTCGAACTCGCGCGCCCGCGTCTCGGGGTCCTCGACCAGGTCCCACTTGTTGATCGCCAGCACCATCGGCCGGGCCAGGCGCAGGATCTCGCCCGCGATCCCGACGTCGCCGCTGGTCAGCCCCGCGGTCGCGTCGATCACGAGCACGGCGACGTGGCTCCGCTCGAGGCGCCGCCGGGTCATGATGATCCCGACCGCCTCGTCCTTGGCCTCGACACGCGCGCGCTTGCGCAGCCCGGCCGTGTCGACGAGGCGCACGCGCTGGCCCTCCCGGACGAGGATCACGTCCACCGCGTCGCGCGTGGTCCCCGGGACCGAGCTGACCGTGACGCGCTCCTCGCCCGCCAGCCGGTTGACCAGCGAGGACTTGCCGACGTTGGGCCGCCCGACGATCGCGACCGACAACTCCTGCGCGGGGTCCGGCAGGCCGTCGGGCGCGTCCGGCGCCTCGGCCGCCGGTCCGAGCAGTTCCCGGATCCGCTCGACCAGCTCGACGATGCCGAGTCCCGCTTCCGCGGAGATCGGCAGCGGCTCGCCGAGGCCGAGCTGCCACGCCTCGCCCAAGAGCGCCTCGTGCGCGGCGGTGTCGATCTTGTTGACGACCAGCAGCACCGGCGCGGTCGCCGACCGCAGCCGGCGCGCGATTTCGAGGTCGAGCGGCGTGATCCCGGCGCGGCCGTCGACGAGCAGGAGCAGCAGGTCGGCCTGCTCGACCGCGGCGACGGCCTGCTGGCTGACCTGCCGCAGCAGGTCCTCCTCGGCCCCCGGCACGATGCCGCCGGTGTCCTGGAGCAGGACCCAGCCGCCGTCGAGCTGGCACGGGCGCTCGATCCGGTCGCGCGTCACGCCGGGCCGGTCGAGCACGATCGCCTCGCGCCGGCCGAGCAGCCGGTTGAAGAGGCTCGATTTCCCGACGTTCGGCCGGCCGACGATCGCGACGCGCGGCAGGTCGGTGTTCCGGGTGCTGGCCATGGCGACACAGATTACCGCCGAGTGCCCCGCGGCGCGTTAACCTTCCGCTCCTCCGTGACTTACCTTGACCCCTTCCCCCTTCGCACCTACACTTTGCGGACTCGCGCGGCGCTCCGGAAGCGCCACGCCGGGGCGGTTCGGGCACGGCGCCACGGAGGAAGGGGATGGTCAAGGCGGACATCATCAACCGCGTCCACCAGAAGCTCCAGGACCACTACGGCCGCCAGGTGCGCGGCGAGTTCGCCGAAGAAGCCCCCCGGCTCCCCCAGGCGCTCGTCGTCGAGGCCGTCGAGTCGCTCTTCGAGGCGCTCAAGCAGGCGATGGTCCGCGGCGAGAGGATCGAGTTCCGCGGGTTCGGCGTGTTCCAGGTCAAGCCGCGCAAGCGCGGCGTCGGCCGCAACCCGCGCACCGGGCGCGAGGTGAAGATCCCGCCGGGCCGGACCGTCCGCTTCAAGCCGGGCAAGGACCTGCGCGATCTCGACCCGCAGCGGACATGATCCCGGGCCCCGCTACTCCGCCGTTGCCGCGATCGTGAGCACCCCCGAAGGCGGGAACTGGCCCGCGGTGCCTCCCGTACCTGGGCCGGGCCCCGCGCCGGGGCCGGCGCGCGCGGGCTGGCGCGCCGCGCTCCCGTTCGTGCTGGCGGCGATCACCGTCGTCACCACGACCCTCGCCGGCGGGCCGCGCTACGCGCTGTGCCTGATGGCGTTCTTCCTGGCCCACGAGATGGGGCACTACGTGGCCTGCCGCGTCCACGGCGTGGACTCGACGCTGCCGCACTTCATCCCCGCGCCGCCGCAGTTCTTCATCGGGACGTTCGGGGCCGTGATCCGCATCCGCTCGCGCATCCCGAGCCGGCGCGCACTGTTCGACATCGGCATCGCCGGCCCGCTCGCCGGGTTCGCGCTGGTCGTCCCGGTGCTGCTGCTCTCCGCGTTCGAGGCCCGGCCGGCCCAGCCGGAGGACCTCCTGGGCGGGCTGATCTTCGGCGACTCGCTGATGTCGCGCGCGGTCTTCGCCTGGATCCGCGACGCGGCCGTGTACGGCGAGGACTTCGTCGCCGGCCCGCTGTTCCAGGCGGCGTGGGTCGGCATGCTCGCGACCGCGATGAACCTCATCCCGGCCGGGCAGTTCGACGGCGGGCACATCGCCTACGCGCTCGCGCCGCGCTGGCACAAGGTGATCTCGCTGACCTCGGCCGCGTTCCTCGTCACGTTGGTCGTCTTCAGCTGGATCCTGCAGCACCAGGTCTCGGTGTGGACGGCGTGGGCGGTCGTCGTGCTCGTGTTCGGCCGGCGCCACCCGTACGTGCCCGAGCCGGGCGAACACCTCGGCGCCGCGCGCTGGGCGCTCGCGATCGTCGCGCTCCTCGTGCTGCTGCTCTGCTTCATGCCCTACCCGATCTTCCAGACGCTCTGACCCGTGGCCACGCGCGGGCCGCGCGCGGTCCAGGCGACGACGATCGTGCCCGAGCGCGCGGTCGTGAGCCGCGCGATGCGCGCCGCGCGCAGGCGCGCGAGCGTCTCGCGGTGCGGGTGGCCGAAGCGGTTGTCGCGGCCGGCCGACAGCGCGACCCACGCCGGCCGCACGGCGCGGAGCCACTCGGCGCCCGTCGAGCCGCGCGAGCCGTGGTGCCCCGCGACGAGCAGGTCCGCGGCCAGGTCGAGCCCCGCGGCCGCCAACTCGGCCTCGGTCGCCGTGCCGGCGTCGCCCGCGACGAGCGCGGCGCAGGACCAGCCGCGGACGTGCACGACCAGCGAGCGCTCGTTGTCCGCGCGGAGTTCGCCGGGTGCGGGGTGCAGCACCGCCAGCGTCAGCGGCCCGGCGCGCACGCGATCGCCCCCGGACAGGCCGGCGACGGGGATGCCGCGCTGCGCGGCCTCGGCCAAAAGCCCGTGCAGCTCGGGGACGTCGAGCAGCGGCTCGGGCACGAACAGCCGCCGCGGCGGCGCGGCCGCGAGCAGTTCCAGCGCGCCGCCGGCGTGGTCGCGGTCGGCCTGCGTCAGGACCAGCGCGTCCAGCCGCGCGATGCGGCGCTGCCGCAGGTAGTGCACCAGCGCCCGCGTCCCGTCGCGCGCGCGGTCGTCGGCCGCGTCGAGCAGCACCGCGCTTCCCGCCGCGCGCAACAGCACCGCCTGCCCCTGCCCCACGTCGACGACATCGACGCGTGGCACCGCGCACCACGGCGGCCCCGCGGGCCGCAGCGGCCAGGCCCACAGCGCGGCCAGCGCGACGACGGTCGCGGCGCGGCGCGGCGCGGCGAGGACGCGCGCGAGCAGCGCCAGCAGCGCGGCGCCCCACAGGGCGCCGGCGGGCGCGGCGACCTGGCCCGAGCCGGGCCACAGCGCGATCTCGCGCGCGACGACGAGGAACCAGCCGGCCGCGAAGCGCCCCGCCGCCAGCGCCCACGCGCCCGGGCCGTGCTCGACCGAGGGCGCGAGCACCGCGATCCAACCCGCGACCAGCGCGGGGAGCGCGGCGGGGAGCCCGGCGAGGTTCGCCAGCGGCGACCACGGGCTCGCGCGGCCCGTCATCGCCACGAGCAGCGGCCAGGTCGCCAGCCACGGGCCGAGGAACACCCACGGCGCCGCGCGCCGGCCGCGCTGGGCCGCGACGACGATCGCGGCGCTCGCGGCGACCGTCAACGCGAACGAGCGCGACACCGCCACGGCGGGGTCCGCGGCCAGCACCAGGCCGACCGCGAGGCCGAGCGCGGCGGGCGGCGCGGCGTCGCGCCCGGCGAGGCGCCCCGCGCGCGCGGCGAGCACCGCCAGCCCGGCGCGGCGCACGGGCGGGTCCGCCGGCAGCAGGACCAGCGCGGCCGCGGCGGCGCCGAGCGCGCCCCAGCGCCGCCACGGGTGGTGCGCGCCGCCCAGCGGGGCCGCGGCCCACGCCGCGACGAGGACCATCAGCCCGACCTGCAGCCCCGAGACCACCGCCTGGTGCGCCAGCCCCGAGGCCCGCAGTTCGCGCCAGCTGCGCTCGTCGAGCCCGTCGTCGCTCCCCGCGACCATCGCCAGCAGCAGCGCGCCCGGCTGGTCTTCCGGGCCGCGCCACAGCCGATGCTGCGCGCGGCTGGCGAAGCGCGCGCGCAGGCGTGCCGGCGCGGCGAGCGCCCGGCGGACCACGCCCGCCGGCCGCTCCAGCTCGATGCTCGACGCCGAGGCGACGCACAGGCCGCCGGAGGCTGTCGGCGCGACCGCGGCGCGGACCAGCGCACCCGGCTCGACGCCGGGCGCGTAGCTGTCGAGCCAGCCGACGCCGGTCCGCGGCGTGAACACCGCGCGCGCACCGCGCGCCGAGGCGATGCGCAGGACGCTGCCGTCGCGCGCCGCACCGATCTCGGCCAGGCGGCCGCGAACGACGTCCACGGATTGCGCCGCCGCCCGCGCCCGCGCCGCGCCGAGCGCGGCGAAGGCGAGCGCGAGCGCGGCCAGCGCCCACGGCACGCGGGCCCGCGCGCGGCAGGCCGCGGCCGCCGCCAAGCCCGCGGCGAGCGCGAGCGGTGACGCGCTGCCGGGCGCGAACGAGCCGGCCACGCTCGCCGCCCACGCGGCCGCGCCGGACGCCAACAGGCGCACCGTCGCCCCGGTCATGCGGGCGAGGCTACGGCCTGCGCGGTTCGACGGGCTTGGCGGACGGCGGCGGTCGTCCCGGCGCCGCAACCGGGAGCGGCGGCAGGAGCGACAGGTCGGGCAGCGCGAAGCGCAGGCGCAGCCAGCGCGCGGCCAGCGCGCGCGCCGCGCGCTCGCGCATCGCGGCGGCCATCGTGGCCTCGTACGGCGCCACCTGCCGCGCGACGACCGCGGCCATCTCGTCGCGCTCCTCGGCCGCGAGCGAGAGCTCGCACTCCGCGAGGAGCTCGCGCTCGATCCGGCCGACCGGGTCGACGTCGGCGAGCGCCGCGGTTCCCGCGGCGAGTTCGCGCAGCGCGCCGAGCGCGCGCTCGCGCGCGGGACCCGGCGCCCGCGAGCGCTCGAGCATCCGCGCGGCGTCTTCGAACAGCGCCGAGGTGTCCTGCAGCGCGGCGTGCCCGCCGCGGCCGCCGGCCTGGATCTCGCGGAACAGTTCCCAGGCCTCCTGCACGCCGTGGGCGCAGTAGCGCAGCGAGGACGGGCGGCGCCGCGGACGCCGCTGCGCGGCCTTCTCGAACACCTCGGTGATCGCGCGCAGGACCAGCGGCAGCGGGATGCCCTCGCGCTGCCAGCGCAGTGCGTGCTCCAGGTCGTCCGGCGACAGGACGAGCGGCCGGTCCCGCAGTCGGCCCAAAAGACCCTCGATCGCTTCGACGTAGCGGCGCTGTTCGTCGAGCGGCGTCGTCATCGGCGACCGACCGTCAGCGGGGATACCTGATCGAGAACGCCCGTTTTTCGACCGCGGCGAACAGCTGCTCGAACACGGCGCGGTAGCGGGCCAAAGCGCCACCGGTCGGGTCGGCGAGGTCGCGGCCGTCCGACTCGCACAGCAGGGACACCTTGTCCAGCACGGACGGCTCGTTCTCGTGGATCCACGCGCGGTGGCGGCGCTCCATCACGACGATTTCATCCGCCGCGGCGAGCAGCTCGCGGTCGAGCGGCCGGCTGCGGTGCGTGGAGAGGTCGCAGCCGCGCTCGGCCGCGAGCCGCGCCGCGATCGGGTCGGCCGAGGCGCCGGCGATCGCCGCGGTGCCGGCCGAGAGCACGGTCACGGGGCCGGGGCCGAGCTTCGTCACGAGGTGCCGCAGGTAGTGCTCGGCCACCGGCGAGCGACAGATGTTGGCGGTGCACACGAACAGGATGTTCATCGAGGCGCGTTCCGCGTGTAGATCAGCCGCAGCCCCTCCAGCGTGAGATCCGGCTCGATCGCGTGCGCGTGGCGCAGCTGCGGCGCGATCGTCCCGGCGAGTCCGCCGGTGAGGATCACCTTCGCCGGCTGGCCCAGTTCCTTCTCGATCCGTTCGACGAGCCCGTCGACCATCGCGGCATGACCGTACATCAGCCCGGAGCGGACCGAGTCCATGGTGTTGCGCCCGATGACCCGCGGCGGCAACGTCAGGTCCACGCGCGGCAGCCGCGCCGTGCGCAGCGCGAGCGCCTCGGCGCCGAGCTGGGGGCCGGGGCAGATGATCCCGCCGAGGTAATCGCAGTCGGCCGTGACGACGTCGAGGGTCGTGGCGGTGCCGAGATCGACCACGACCGCCGGACCGCCGTGGCGGTGGTGCGCGGCGACGGCGTTCACGATCCGATCGGCGCCGACCTCCTGCGGGATGTCGGTGCGGATCTTCAGGCCGGTGCGGATCCCCGGGGCGACCTCCAGCGCGGCGATCCCCGCCACCCGCTGCACCGCGTCGAGGATCTGGCGCGTCAGCTGCGGGACCACGGAGCCGACGATCCCGCCGCGCACCCGCCCGGCCGCGTCGCCGAGCAGCGAGCGCAGGATGACGACCGACTCGTCGGCGGTCGTGTCGCGGCGCGACGACAGGCGCCAGGAATCGACGAGCCGCTCGCCCTCGTACAGACCGGCGGCGATGTTGGTGTTGCCGATGTCCACGACGAGCAGCATGGGGCCCCCAACGCTCGCCGGATTCTAACACCCCGCGGACACTCGCCTTGACGCGACGATCCGCCGCAGATCGTAACGGCGTCAGGCCGACGCCTGGCGGCGTTTGCTACAGGTCGAGGGCGACGTCCATCGAGCGCGCGCCGTGCGTGAGGCAACCGAGGGAGAGCCGCTGCACGCCGGCCTCGGCGTACGGCCGCAGCGTTCCCGGCCGCAAACCGCCCGAGACCTCCAGCCGCGCCTGCCCGGCGCAGCGGCGGACCGCTTCGCGGATGTCGGCGAGTCGCATGTTGTCGAGCAGGATCCAGCCCACGCCCGACGCCAGCGCGACGTTTACCTCGTCCAGCGTCTCGACCTCGACCTCCACCTGCGGCAGGTCGTGCCCGGCGCGGGACAGCCGCGCGATCGCCTCGGCCAGGCCGCCGGCGAGCAGCTTGTGGTTGTCCTTGACCAAGACCATCGAGTCGAGGGTCGGCCGGTGGCTCTCCCCTCCCCCGGCGCGCACGGCGTGCTTTTCCAGGGCGCGCAGGCCGGGCGTGGTCTTGCGCGTGTCGGAGATCCGGCAGCCGGTGCCGGCGACCTCCGCCACCGCCTGCGCGGTCAGCGTGGCGACGCCGCACAGCCGGCCGAGGAGGTTCAGCAGCACGCGCTCGCCGGCGAGCACGGCCAGCGCCGGGCCTTCGAGGACCGCGAGCGCGTGCCCCGCCGCGACCGGTTCGCCCTCGGCGGCGCGCAGGGCCACGGCGACGCGGCCGCCCGCGGAGGGAGCGAGCTGGTCCATGACGATCCGCGCCAGCGGCAGTCCGCAGGCGACCATCCGCTCGCGGGCGACGACGACCGCCCGCACCGCGGCCCCGGGACTCGCCGTCGCCGCGGTCGTGATGTCGCCGCCCGGTCCGATGTCCTCGGCCAGCGCGCGGGTGACGATCTCGCGCGCCTCCCGCTCCGGGAACCCGCTCACGGCAGCGCCGCGAGCAGCCGCTCGATCTCGCCGCGGCGGCTCTCCAGCGCGGCCACGCGCGCGCGCTCTTTTTCCACGACCTCGGCCGGCGCGCGCTCGACGAACCCCGGGTTGTCGAGCTTCTTCCGGACCGCCTCGAGGTCCTTGAGCAGCTTGCCCAGCTCGCGTTCGAGCCGCGCGCGTTCCTGCGCCACGTCCACGGCCCCGGCGAGCGGGATCGCGACCTCGACGTCGTCGAGCACCTGCCGCAACGCCGGCGTGCCGTCCGCCGGACCGGTCCCGACGACGACCTCGTCCGCGTTGGCCAGCGCGGCGATGCGCTCGCGGAATGCGCCCAGCGGCTCGAGCCCGTCGTCCGAGCGCGGCCGCAGGTGCAGCGCGACCTTGCGCGAGGGCGGGATTCCCGAGCTGGTGCGCAGCATGCGCGCCGCGCTCACCGGCTCGATCAGCCAGCGCTCGACGCGCTGGCGCGCCGCGGCGCGGTCGAAGCGCGGCACCTCCGGCAGCGCCGGCGCGTCCGGCCGCGGGTAGGCCGCGATCGCCAGTTGCGGCGGGTCGCCGGGCCGGCGCGGCAGGTGCTGCCACAGCTCCTCGGTGATGAACGGCGCGACCGGGTGCAACAGGCGCAGCGCGCCGTCGAGCACGTCGAGCAGCACCGCCAGCCGCACCTGCGCCCGGCGCGAGCCACCACCGTCGAACAGGTCCGGCTTGGCCAGCTCGATCGACCAGTCGCAGAACGTGTGCCACAGGAAATGGTAGATCTGCTCGCAGGCGTGGTCGTAGCGGAACGTCTGCATCGAGCGCTCGACCTCGTCCACGACGTCGAGGTACGAACCCAGGAGGTAGCGGTCGAGATCGTCCAGCTCGTCGGCGCGGTAGTCCGCGCGCGCCGACGCAGCGTTCTCCGGCAGGCGCATCAGCACGAACCGCGTCGCGTTCCACAGCTTGTTCATGAACGCGCGGTAGCCGGCGAGCCGCTCCTCGGTCAGCGCGAGATCGGACCCCGGGCTGGCCTGCGCCGCGAGCGTGAAGCGCAGCGCGTCGACGCCGTGGCGCGCCATCGCCTCCTCGGGCTCGACCGCGTTGCCGCGCGACTTGGACATCTTCTGTCCGTGCGCGTCGCGCACCAGGCCGTGGTAGAGCACGGTCCGGAACGGGACCTCGCCGGTCAGCCGCAGCCCGGCCATGATCATCCGCGCGACCCAGAAGAAGATGATGTCGAAGCCGGTGACGAGGACGTCGGTCGGGTAGTAGCGCGACAGTTCCGGCGTCGCGTCGGGCCAGCCGAACACGCCGAACGGCCACAGCTGCGAGGAGAACCAGGTGTCGAGGACGTCCGCGTCCTGCTGCGGTGACTCGGCGCCGCAGCGCGGGCAGCGCGCCGGCGCCTCGCGGGCCACGACCATCTCGCCGCACTGGCAGTACCAGGCCGGGATGCGGTGGCCCCACCACAGTTGGCGCGAGATGCACCAGTCCTGGATGTTCTCCAGCCAGTGGAAGTACGTCTTCTCCCACGAATCGGGCACGAAGCGGATCCGCCCGTCGCGGACCGCCTCCAGCGCCGGCCCGGCCAGCGGCTGCATGCGGACGAACCACTGCGTGGAGACGATCGGCTCGACGATCGTGCGGCAGCGCTGGCAGCGCCCGGGCGCGTAGCTGTGCGGGCGCGAGCCGCGGGAGAGGCCGCGCTCGGCCAGCGCCGCCTTGACCTGCTCGCGCGCCACGAAGCGGTCCAGCCCGGCGAACGGCCCGGCGTTGGCGTTGAGCGAACCGTCCTCGGCGATGATCGAGATCTCCGGCAGGTCGTGGCGCTTGCCGCAGGCGAAGTCGTTCGGGTCGTGTGCCGGAGTGACCTTGACCGCGCCGGTCCCGGTCTCCGGGTCGGCGAGGATCGCGTCGCCGATGATCGGCACGTGGCGTTCGGGGAAGAACGGGTGCTCCACGGCGCGCCCGATCAGGGCCTGCCAGCGCGGGTCGTCCGGGTGCACGGCCACGGCGGTGTCGCCGAGCATGGTCTCGGGACGGGTGGTGGCGACGACGATCTCGCCCCCGCCCTGCACCGGGTACGCGAACGACCACATCTCGCCCGGTTCCGGGTCGTCGCGGTCGACCTCCAGGTCCGACAGCGCCGTCCGGCAGGACGGGCACCAGTTGATCAGCCGCGCGCCGCGGTAGACCAGGCCCTGCTCGTGCAGCCGGACGAACGTCTCGCGCACGGCGTGCGAGAACCCGGGGTCGAGCGTGAAGCGCTCGCGCGACCAGTCGCACGAGCAGCCGAGCCGGTTCAGCGTGGAGACGATCCGGTCGTGGTACTCCTCTTTCCACTGCCAGGCCCGCTCCACGAACTTCTCGCGGCCCAGCTCGTGGCGGCTCGTCCCCTCCGCGCGCAGCTGCCGCTCGACGACCATCTGCGTGGCGATCCCGGCGTGGTCCGAGCCGGGGACCCACAGCGTGTCGTGGCCCAGCATGCGGTGCCAGCGCACGACGATGTCCTGCAGCGTGTAGTCCAGCGCGTGGCCCATGTGCAGCGTGCCCGTCACGTTGGGCGGCGGGATGACGAGCGAGAAGCGCACCGCGCCGGCGCCGGTGGCCCGGAACAGCCCGGCCGCTTCCCACATCCGCCCCACCCGGGGCTCGTAGGCCTCGGGCTGGAAGGCCTTTTCGAGGTTCATGGCTTGCGGTCTCCGGGCCCGGCGGGAGGCGAAGCCGGCGACGGCGCGCCCTCCCGGAGCAGGCGCTCCAAGATATCGGGGATCACCTCCCACGCCACCTCGCGCACGATGTCCGGCGCCAGCGCCTCCAGCCGGCGCCGCAGCTCCTCGCGCAGCAGGTCGTCGAGCGGGGCCGCGGGCCCGGGCGCGGCAGGCGGGGGCCCGCCGGCAGCGAGGCTCGCCGGCGGCGAGAGGTCGAACTCCTCGTCCCCCGGCAGCGGCACGGACGCGACCGGGACCGGCGCTTCGAGCGCTTCCGGCCAACTGACCGGGATCGGCCCCGGCAGCGCCGGCGGGGCCGGCGCGGGCGCCGCGACCGACAGCGGTTCGTCCTCGGCGACGGGAACGTCCGCCGCGCTCGGCGCGACACGTTCCGGCAACTGCTCCAGCAGTTCCTCGACGCGGCGGCGCAGCTTCCTCGGGTCGAACGGCTTGGCCATGTGCCCCGCGGCGCCGCAGGCGCGGGCCCGCTCCTCGTCGAACGGCTCGAACGCGCCGACGAGCAGCAAGATGCGCGGCGCGCCGCCCGGGTCGGCGGGTCGCAGCGCCTCGGCGACCTCGTAACCGGTCATCTCCGGCATCAGCACGTCGCACAGCACCACGTCGGGTTCCGCGCGCCGCGCGATCTCGAGCGCCTGCCGGCCGTCCGCCGCCGACAGGATCTCCCAGCCGGTCGCGGCCAAGGTGGACTGGACGACCTTCCGGATCGTCGTGCTGTCGTCCGCGATCAGGACCCGGCGCATCTTCAGGCGCGCGGGCGGACGTGCCCTTCGACCCAGCGCAACACCGCCTCGGTGCTGCTGCCCGGCCGGAACACCTCCGCCAGCCCGGAGCGCTTCAGCGCCTCGACGTCGTCGTCCGGGATGATGCCGCCGCCGAACACCACGACGTCGTCCGCGCCGCGCTCCCGCAGCAGCTGGATGACCTTGGGGAACAGCGTCATGTGCGCGCCCGAGAGGATCGACAGCCCGATGCCGTCCACGTCCTCCTGGATCGCGGCATCCACGACCTGCTCGGGAGTCTTGTGCAGGCCGGTGTAGACGACCTCGTGCCCCGCGTCGCGCAGGGCGCGGGCGATGATCTTGGCCCCGCGGTCGTGCCCGTCCAGCCCCACCTTGCCGATCAACAGCCGCAACCTCGGTTTTTCCATGGCCCTGGCTCCGGGGCCGATTCTAACCCCCGGGAAAGGTCGAACACCTGCCCCCCCGTGTCTAGATCACGGAAGCTTCTTCCCAGGTGCCGAACACGCCCTGCATCGCCCCGCAGATCTCGCCCACCGTGGCGTAGCGCCGCACCGCCTCGAGGATCAGCGGGAAGGTGTTCTCCCCGTTCCGGCAGCCGGCGACCAGCCGGTCCAGCGCCTCCTGCAAGGCCCCCCCGTCGCGCCGCCGCTTCACGCCGGCGAGCCGTTCGAGCTGCCGCCGTTCGACCTCCGGCGAGATCTGCAGGATCTCGACCTTCTGGTCCTCCTCGGGCGGGATCGTGTACTTGTTGACGCCGACCACGACCTTCTCGCCCCGGTCGAGCTGCTGCTGGTAGCGGAACGCGGCGTCGGCGATCTCGCGCTGCGGGAAGCCCTTCTCGATCGCCGCGATGATCCCGCCCAGCGCCTCGATGCGGTCGATGTAGTCCAGCGCGTCGCGCTCGACCCGGTCGGTCAGCGTCTCGACGAAGTACGACCCGCCGAGCGGGTCGATCGTGTTGACGACGCCGGACTCCTCGGCGATCACCTGCTGCGTGCGCAGCGCGACACGCACCGCGGGCTCGGTCGGCAGGCACAGCGTCTCGTCGTAGGAGTCGGTGTGCAGCGACTGCGTCCCGCCGAGCACGCCGGCCAACGCCTGGATCGTCACGCGCACGATGTTGACCAGCGGTTGCTGCGCGGTGAGCGAGCACCCGGCGGTCTGCGTGTGGAAGCGCAGCATCATCGAGCGCGGGTCCTTCGCGCCGTAGCGGTCGCGCAGCCGCGTGGCCCAGATGCGCCGCGCGGCGCGGAACTTGGCGATCTCCTCGAAGAAGTCGTTGTGCGAGTTCCAGAAGAAGCTCAGCCGCGGCGCGAAGCTGTCGACCGGCATGCCGCGCTCGAGGCAGGCTTCGACGTAGCCGAACCCGTCGGCCAGCGTGAACGCCAGTTCCTGCACGGCGGTCGATCCCGCCTCGCGGATGTGGTAGCCGCTGATCGAGATCGTGTTCCACTGCGGGACGTGCCGGGCGCAGTACTCGATCAGGTCGACGATCAGGCGCATGCTCGGGCGCGGCGGGTAGATCCACTCCTTCTGCGCGATGTACTCCTTGAGGATGTCGTTCTGGACCGTCCCGCGCAGCCGCTCGAACGGCACGCCCTGCTTCTCGGCCACGGCGAGGTACATCGCCAGCAGGACCGGGGCCGAGCAGTTGATGGTCATCGACGTCGAGACGTCGGCCAGCGGGATGCCGTCGAACAGCACTTCCATGTCGGCCAGCGTGTCGATGGCGACGCCCTCGCGCCCGACCTCGCCGGCGGCCAAGGGATCGTCGCTGTCGCGGCCCATCAACGTCGGCAGGTCGAAGGCCGTGGACAGCCCGGTCTGCCCGGCGTCGAGCAGGTAGCGGAAGCGCCGGTTGGTGTCCTCGGCGGTGCCGAACCCGGCGAACATCCGCATCGTCCAGAGCCGCCCGCGGTGCATCGTGGGGTGGATTCCGCGGGTGTACGGGAACTCGCCCGGGAAGCCGAGTTTCTCCGCGGCGGACCAGCCGTCGAGGTTCTCGGGCGCGGCGAGGCGCGGGACCTCGAGGTCCGAGACGGTCGTGAAGCGCTCCGGCCGCTCGGGAGAGCGTTCCAGGGTGCGCCGCAGCGTGGTCTGTTCCCATTCCTTGCGGTTCTTCGACGCCATCACGTCTCCCACGCGCCCGGGCTCGGGCGCTCGCCGCCCCCGCGGGCCAGCGGGGGGTCGGCCCGGGCCGGCCGACCCCTCCGGCGAACGTACCAAGATACAAGAAGGGCCGGGAGATCCCCGGCCCTTCGCTATCGTCGCGGTTCGGCCCGGCCGGCCGGCTGCCCTACTCCGGTCGCCGGATCGTGTCGCCACCCTCGCGGCGACCGGACAGCCGCGAGGTCTTCTCCTTCCGGAGCTGCCGCGCCAGGACGTCCACCGATTCGTTGATCGCGAGGAAGAGATCGTCGTCGGTGACCTCTCCGGTGTACGTCGCCCCCTTGCCGCGGGCCACGATGACGCAAGTCTGCCGGTGTTTCTCGGCGCTGAGCGTCACGTGGAGGTCGAGGTCGTCCACCAACCGGCCCAACTTGCGGATCTTCTCCTCAGCGTAGGACCTGATCGCCGGTGTCAAATCCAGGTGCCGACCCGTCAGCTCGATCTGCATCGTGCTCCTCCAGTCGGTTGTTGCTGCGAGACGCTCCGGTTGCCCCGCGTTCAGCGCGGGGACGACCTCGGGCTCACCTTGCGCTGTGTCGAAGGTGCGATACGCAGTTCCTCCCTGTACTTGGCGACGGTGCGCCGCGCGATCTGCAAGCCGTCGCGGCGCAGCGCCTCGGCAATGGCCTGGTCACTCAAAGGCCGGCGGGTGTCCTCTTCGGCCACCATGCGCCGGATCTTCTCCTTGACCGTCAGCGACGAGATCGACTCACCATCGGCGGCCGCCAGCCCGCTGTGGAAGAAGAACCGCATCTCGAACAGCCCGCGCGGAGTGTGCATGTACTTGTTGTTGACCACGCGGCTGACGGTCGACTCGTGCATGCCGATGTCCTCCGCGACCTCGCGGAGCACCATCGGGCGGATGCAGTCGATCCCGCGGTCGAGGAACGGCCGCTGGAAGCGGACGATGCTGGCGGCGACCTTGTAGATCGTGCGCTGCCGCTCCTCGAGCGAGCGGATCAGCCGGAACGCCGCGCGCACCTTCTCGCGCACGAATTCGCGCGCGCTCTGGTCGCCCTCGCGGTTGCGGGCCTGCTCGAAGAAGCGGCGGTAGGCTGGCGAGACGCGCAGGCGCGGCAGGCCTTCCTCGTTGAGCACGATCCGGTACTCGTCGCCGTCCTTGACCACGAAGACGTCGGGAGCGATGTACGTGGTCGGCCGGGGGTTGTACTTCTCGCCCGGGGACGGATCGAGGTGACGGATGATCTCCATCACCTGGTCGAACTCGTCGTCGTTCAGCTTGAGCGCGGCCGCCAGGTCGTCGTGGCGCCGCGACTCCAAGAGCGGCAGGTGGTCGCGGATCGCGGTCGCGGCCGGCGAGTCGCCCAGCCCGGCGATGTCGAGCTGGACCAAGAGGCACTCCTGGAGGTTGCGGCTCGCGACGCCGACCGGGTCGAACTCCTGCACCGTGCGCCGCACGCGCTCGACCTGCTCCGGCGTCCACTGCTGGCCCTCGGGCGCCATCGCCGCCAGCTCCTCGGGCGTCGCCTCGAGGTAGCCCCGTTCGTCCAGGTTGCCGATGATCGCCTCACCGATGGCACGGTCCACGCCGGTGAGGGAACTCATCTCGAGCTGCCACGTCAGGTGATCGGCCAGGTGGTCCTGGCGGCTGAGCACCTGCTCGATCGTCGGCAGCTCCTCGGTGGGGTACTCGCGCGTTCCGCGAACCGGCTCGTAGCTGTCCTCGAGGTCACGGAAGAACGCGCCGTAGTCGAAGTCCTCGTCGCTGCGATCGGCGCCCTCGCCCGCGGTCACCTCGCGCTGGGCGGTTTCGGCGACGGTGGCGTTGTCTTCGGTGGTCCCGGCTTCTTCGAGCGCGGGATTCTCGACGAGCTCCTGGCCGATCTCGTCCTGAAGCTCGAGCTTCGACAGCTGCAGCAGCTTGATCGCCTGTTGCAGCTGCGGGGTAATGACGAGCTTCTGGACCTGGCGAACTTGGAGTCGCTGTTCTAGTTGCGGCATCGCTCAGGCCCGCTTCCCCAGCCGCTCATCACTCGAGGCGAAAATCCTGGCCGAGATAGATGGCGCGCACTTCGGGATCCACGGCGAGCTCGGCCGGGGATCCGTTTCGGAAAATCCTCCCACCGCTGATGATATAGGCCCGGTGGGTGATCTGCAATGTCTCTCTGACGTTGTGGTCCGTGATCAGGACCCCGATTCCGCGCTCGGCCAGGCGGCGGACGATGCGCTGGATCTCGGCCACCGCGATCGGGTCGATCCCGGCGAACGGCTCGTCCAGCAGCAGGTGCTTGGGTTCGATCGTCATCGCGCGCGCGATCTCGCAGCGGCGCCGTTCGCCGCCCGACAGGAGGTAGGCCGGCCGATCGGCGACCGCGACCAGTCCGAACTCCTCCAGGAGCCGTTGCGCGACCGCGTCGATCGTCCCGGCATCCGCCCCGACCGCTTCCAGCACCAGCTCGAGGTTGCCGCGCACGCTCAGGCGCCGGAACACGCTCGGCTCCTGCGGCAGGTAGGCGATCCCGGACAGGGCGCGCCGGTGCAACGGCAGCGGGGTCAGCTCCAGGTCGCCGAGGCGGATCGTCCCATGGTTCGGTTCCAAAAGGCCGACGATCATCGCGAAAGTCGTCGTCTTGCCGGCCCCGTTCGGGCCCAACAGGCCCACGATCTCCCCCGGGTCGACGTGCAGCGTCACCTCGTCCACGATGCGGTGCCCGCGCAGGACCTTCGTCAGGCCGGTGGCGACCAGCGTCTCGCCCCGTTCGCGCTCGGCGACGGGCGGTGGTTGTTGCTCCTGCACGCGGGCGGTCACTCGCGCTTTCGCTCCTCGGCTTCCGCGGGGGAGCGGCCAGCCGGCTTGCCTTCGATCAAGGTGCGCCCTCCGCTGCCTTCGGACTCCACCCTACCGTCCTGCGGATGGTAGCGCACGCGGGAAGAGCGCGTGATCTCGCCGTTGGGCGAGCGGAGCGTCACCTGCCGCGTTTCCCCGATCAGCAACACGCTGCCCGCCTCCCCGCCGTCCCAGACGAGGCGGTCCGCCTCGCCGTTCGCGCCGCGCCCGGCCAGCGTTACCTCGCCCCGCGCCTCGAGGTTCTCCAGCCCGCCCTTGGGCGCGAGGCGCAGCGTCATCTCGCGCGCCGCGACGCGTCCCGACGGCTCCTCGTAGGTGGCGCCGCCGGTCAGTTCGGCCACCCGCTCCCCCGCGCGGTAGTCCAGCTTCGCCGACTGCAAGCGGACCGTGCGGCGGCGCTCTCCCTCGCCGACCTCCGAACGCAGGTTGACGCCGCCCTCGGCGATCAGCCGGTTCGCCGCGCGCAGGTACTGCATGTTCTCCGCGCGCAGCGTCGACTGGCCCTGCCAGGCCTGCACCGGTCCTTCGAACACGATCGGCGCCGCGGGATCGTCCGGGATCGTGACGCGCTGGCTGCGCACGCGCACCGGCTCGTCGCCGCCGAACAACGCGCCGCCCGAGCGCGACATGTTGGCGATCTCCGCCAGCGCGCCGTCCTCGCCGACCAGAAGCCCCCGGTCGCGCAAGAGGCGCAGGCGCGGGGCCTCGAGCAGGTCGCCGGAGCGCCGCGCCCGCGCCGGGGAACCGCTCAGCGCCACCAGGCTCGGCTCCCGTCGTTCCCACGTCACGTGCGCGCCTTCGGCGCGCTCGCCGTCTCGCCCCGTGAGGACAACGCGGTTCCGGGCGACGACGCTCTCGATGCCGTGCGCACCGCCGCGCAGGTCGATCCACTCGCCGCCGACGAGGTAGCGCTCGGGGCCGCCGGCGGCGGGGAGCAGCAGCACGCCGTCGAACCCGGGCCCGCCGGTGGCGTGCGAGCTGCCCGGTCGCGAGTCGATCTTCCACTCGCGCGCGCGCAGCGTCGCGTTCTGCAGTCCGTCCCGCGACGACGAGCGCGTGACGAGCGACGCCGGTCCGGCCAGCTCGGCGTGGGCCACGTCGTTGGCGGTCGAGCCGTCGACGCGCAGCGCGGTCCCGACCATCTGCCAGCTGCCCGTGGCCGTGCTGCCGGAAGCGACCACCGGGCCTTCGCCGGAGAAGCGGCCGCTCCGCCCCTCGCGCGGCAGCGTCAGCGAGCCGGGGCCGGACAAAAGCGTGCGGCCCTGCATCCGCGCGCGGAACGGTTCGTCGAAGATGATCTCGCCCGCCGCGAGGCGGTAGCGCGCGCGCGCGGCGTCCACCTGCACCGGGTTGGCGCCGAGAAGCTCCAGCTTCAGCGCGCCGGTCGCCTCGATGAGCCGCATGTCGGGACGGTAGACCGCCGACTCCGCGTCGGCGTGCAGTTCCGGCGACACCACCGTGACCGGCGTGTCGCTGCGCATGATCCGCGTCGCGGTCTCGTAGACGATGCGCTCGGTCCGCAGCTCGGTCCCGTCGGGGTCCTGCACCACGACGCCGCCCTCGAGCGCGACGCGCAGGTCGGTGTCGCCGGCGGCCGGTGCCGTGCCGACGCGCTCGAGCCGTCCGCGGCGCGCGCCGAGCAGCACGGCGCGGCCGTCCTCGGTGTAGATGCGAACCTGGTGCACGCCTTCGAGGAAGCTCGTGCCGCCCTCGGTGCCGACGAGGCTCGCGGCGCGCAGGTCCAAGAGCGGCTTGCCGTCGCGCGCGACGGACCAGGTGAACCCGCCCTCGAGGTGGGCCGTTTCGTCGGGCCGCGTCGGCGGCTGCGACGCCACCGGCTCGGCCGAGCGCGGCGACGAGCGCAGCACCTCTGCGACGACCGACGCCGCCAGGGCGGCGAGCACGAGCAGCGCGATGATCGTCGAGCGGCGCACGGGGACAGGCTACTCTGGGCCCCGGCCCGGCGACCACCGCTCGCAGGGCACGGTGTCGGGCGTCAGCGGCCGGGGAACGCCGGCTTGCGCTTGGCCAGGAACGCCGCGGTCCCTTCCCGCATGTCCTCCGTGCCGAACGTCACGCCGAACACGGCGGCCTCGAACTCCAGCGCTTCGGCGAGCGGCAGCGCCAACCCGGTGCGCACGGCCGCGAGCGCCAGCCGCAGCGCCGCCGGGCTGGCGCCGCAGATCTCGCGCGCCCACGCCTCCGCCTCGTCCACGACGTCGCGTTCGCGCGCGATGCGGTTGACCAGGCCCCAGGCCAGCGCGGTCTCCGCGTCCACCGGCTTGCCGCCGAGGATCATCTCCAGCGCCCGGCCCTCGCCGACCAGCCGCGCCAGCCGCTGCGTGCCGCCGAACCCGGGGATCAGGCCCAGCCCCACCTCCGGCTGGCCGAAGCGCGCGGCCGGCGCGGCCACGCGCAGGTGGCACATCAGCGCCAGCTCGCAGCCGCCGCCGAGCGCGTACCCCTGCACCGCGGCGATCACCGGCTTGCCGGCGCGGTCGATCGCCCGGCCGATGGCGTGCCCCTCGTCGGCGAACTGCCGCGCCGCCGCCGGCGCGAGCGCGGCCATCTCGCCGATGTCGGCGCCGGCCACGAACGCCTTGGCGCCGGCGCCGGCCAGCACGATCGCGAGCACGTCCGCGTTCGCCGCGGCCGCCTCGACGGCCGAGCGCAGCTCGCCGAGGACCTGGCGGTTGAGCGCGTTGAGCTTGTCGGGCCGGTTGACCACGATCCGCGCCACGCGGTCGGACACGCTGCGCAACACCAGGGGATCGGACATGGCTCCTCCTCCGTCGTGGAACGAGGAGGATACCCCGACCCTTAGCGGTTGCGGAGCCGGAAGTCGTCTCCCTCGATCTCCGCGATCCAGCACATCTCCGCGATGCGGGAGAACAGCCGTCCGCCGATGCGGTCCTGCAGCGACTCTTCCCTGGTGGTCGGCTTGAGCAGGCGGTTGCTCGTCAGGATCGTCAGGCGCCGCGAGTTGTAGCGCTCGTTGACGATCAGCGAGACGGTGTCGAGGACCCACGGTGTCATCCGCGCGGCCCCGAGGTCGTCGAGCACCAGCACGTCGGCGTCGAGGGTCGGCTGGAGCACGGCCCAGCTCGGCGTCTCCGAGCGCCGGTCGTAGGTCTCCTGGATCCGCCGCAACAGGTCGTTGAACTCGGCGAATAGCCCGACCGCGCCCTTCGATTCCACGAGCGCGCGCAGGATCGAGACCGCGAGGTGCGTCTTGCCGACGCCGCAGGGCCCGACCAGCAGCAGGCCGTGGGCGTCGGGCGTGACGCCGTACTCGGCGACGACGCGGTACGACAGTTCGAGCGCGCGCTGCAGGAACGGGTTGCGGCGGCCATCGGCGTAGTGCGGCGCGAAATCGTCGAACGTGCAGTGGCGGTAGCGCTCGGGGATCCGCGCCGCGGTGCGCCGCAGCTCGTCGCGGCGGCCGAGGCGGCAGGCGCAGGGTCGCGCGGCGTCGCCGTCCGGGCCGCACTGCAGCACGAACCCCGTCCCGGCGCACTCGGGGCAGGATGCGGTGTCGCGCGGGGTCCCCGGCCCGGCCGACTCCATCAGTTCAGGTAGCTCCGCAGCTGCTGGCACTTCGACGACCGGTTGAGCTTCTTCAGCGCCTGGGCCTCGATCTGCCGGATGCGCTCGCGCGAGAGGCTCATCACGTCGCCGATTTCCTTCAGCGTCTTCGGTTCCTCGCCGGTGAGCCCGTAGCGCAGCAGGATCACGCGGCGCTCCTTCTCGTCCAACTCGCCCAGCGCCGCGCGCACCTGGCTGCGCAGTGCGCCGCGCACCAGGACCGCGTCGGCCGAGGGGATGACGTCCTGCTCCAGCTTGTCCGAGAGGTGGAACTCGTGCTCCTCGTCGATCACTTCCGAGAGCGAGATGTTGTCGTCCGAAACCTGCAGCAGCGTCGTCACGTCCTCGGGGTCGACGTCCATCGACTCGGCGATCTCCTCCACCGAGGGCCGGCGCTCGAGCTGCGACATCAGCGCGGCCTGCGTCTTGCCGATCCGGTACAGCAGGTTGGCCTGCTTCTGCGGCAGGCGGAACGGCCCGCTCTGGTCCGAGAGCGCGTGGATGATCGACTGCCGGATCCACCACACCGCGTAGGTGATGAACTTCACGTTCTTGGTCGGGTCGAAGCGCTTGGCGGCCTCGATCAGGCCCACGTTGCCCTCGTTGATCAGGTCGAGGAACGAGAGCCCGCAGCCGCGGTAGCGCTTGGCGAAGCTGACGACGAAGCGCAGGTTGGCCTCGACGAGCTTCTTCAGGGCCTTCTGGTCGCCTTTCTGGATCCGCCAGCCGAGTTCGCGTTCCTCCTCGACCGTGATCCGCGGGAGCTTCGCGATCTCCTTCAGGTACTTGCGCAGCGACTCCGGCGACCCGCCGCGTGCCCGGCGTTCTCCGCTTTCCTCGGTGTAGTCGTCAGGCATCGACCCTCCCGCCCTGGCGGGGCTCGCCCCGTTGCCGCGCTCCGTAAGCCCCGACGGCACCAAGACGTATCGGCAAGCGAAGGGCGATCATGATACCCGAGTCGTCCAATTGACCGTGCGGGGCTTTTCGGGGTGTTCCCTTCTGTCCCGTCAGTGGTTACGGTCCAGGGGGATGGTCCGCGCGCGGGATTCGGGCCGCTTGGGGAGCGTCACCCGGAGCAGGCCGCCTTCCAGGCTGGCGCGGACCTGGTCCAGGTCGAGGCCCGGGATCAGCTCGAACTTGCGCAGGAACTTGCCGTGGGGCCGTTCGAGGCGGTGAAAGGTCCAGTCGCCGCCCGCCTCCGGCCGCGAGCGCTCGCCCTGCACGACGAGCACGTTCTCGTCGACCCGCAGTTCGATCGCCGAGCGGTCGAGCCCGGCCAGCTCGCACTCGATCTCGAGCGCCTGCGCGGTTTCCACGACCTCGGAAACCGGGCGCCAGTAGTTGATCCCCTCCGCATCGTCCGTCGCCGGCCCGGTCAGCACGGTTTCGAAGAGCTTGTTCATGCGGTCCTGGATCGTCAGCAGGTCGCGGAACGGGTCCCAGCTCTTCATGTACCCACCTCTCGCTGACCAGGTCGGCCCCGGCGCGGCCGCCTGCGGCGACCCCTACGATAACCGAGGCGAGGCGACCGGTGGAACACCATGTCGCACCCGCGGTGGAAACGAACTACGGGGACAGGTGTGGCCACCTGTCCCCACGATCAGCGCGACGAGCCCTGGTCGTCGACGACCTCGGCGTCCACCACGCCCTCGTCGCGGGAGCTGCCCGTCTGCTCGCCGCCGCCCGGCGCGGCGCCGGGTCCCGACCCGGACGACTGTTGGTACAGGTGCTCGGCCATCCGGTGGCCCGTGCGGGTCAGCCGGTCGTAGGCGGCGGAGATCCGCTGCGCGTCCTCGGTCTTGAGCGCCTCGCGCGCCTCGTTCAGCGCCGACTCGAGGTCACCGCGCACGTCGGCCGGGACCTTGTCGCCGGCGTCGCGCAGGCTCTTCTCCATCTGCCACACCATGTTGTCCAGCCGGTTGCGCGCCTCGACGGCTTCCCGCTTGCGCCGGTCGTCCTCGGCGCTGACCTCGGCGTCGCGCACCATCCGGTCGATCTCGTCCTTGTCGAGCCCGGACGAGGCCTGGATCGTGATCTTCTGATCGCGGCCCGTCGCCTTGTCGCGCGCGTTCACGTGCAGGATGCCGTTGGTGTCGATGTCGAACGTGACCTCGATCTGCGGCATGCCGCGCGGCGCGGGCGGGATCCCGTCGAGCGTGAAGCGGCCGATCGTCTTGTTCTGGCCGGCCATGGGGCGCTCGCCCTGCAGCACGTGCACCTCGACCTGCGTCTGGTTGTCGCTGGCCGTCGAGAAGACCTCGGACTTGCGGGTCGGGATCGTGGTGTTGCGCGGGATGAGCACCGTCATCACGCCGCCGAGCGTTTCGATCCCCAAAGAGAGCGGCGTGACGTCGAGCAGCAGCACGTCCTTGACTTCGCCGCCGAGCACGCCGGCCTGCACGGCCGCGCCGACCGCCACGACCTCGTCGGGGTTCACGCCCTTGTGCGGCTCGCGCCCGAACAGCTCGCTGACCAGGCGCTGGACCATCGGGATCCGCGTCGAGCCGCCGACCAGCACGACCTCCTGGATGTCGCGAGCCGACAGGCCGGAGTCCTTCAGCGCCTGCTCGCAGGGAGGCATCGTGCGGCGCAGGATGTCGTCCACGAGCTGCTCGAAGCGGGCGCGCGTCAGCTTCATCACGAGGTGCTTGGGCCCGGAGGCGTCGGCGGTGATGAACGGGAGGTTGATCTCGGTCTCCATCACGCTCGACAGCTCGCACTTCGCCTTTTCGGCGGCCTCCTTCAGCCGCTGCAGCGCCATCTTGTCCTTGGACAGGTCGAGCCCCTGCTCCTTGCGGAACTCCTCCACGATCCACTCGATGACGCGCTGGTCGATGTCGTCGCCGCCGAGGTGCGTGTCGCCGTTGGTGGACTTGACTTCGACCACGCCCTCGCCCACCTCGAGGATCGAGATGTCGAAGGTCCCTCCGCCGAAGTCGAAGACGGCGATCTTCTCGTCCCTCTTGCGGTCGAGGCCGTAGGCCAGCGCCGCGGCGGTCGGCTCGGGCACGAGCCGCTCGACCTTCAGCCCGGCGATCTGGCCCGCGTCCTTCGTTGCCTGGCGCTGGGCGTCGTTGAAGTACGCCGGCACCGTGATGACCGCGCGTTCGATTTTCTCGCCCAGGTAAGCCTCGGCGTCCTGCTTCAGCTTCTGCAGGATCATCGCGGAGATCTCGGGCGGCGAGTACAACTTGCCGTCGACCTCGACCCGCGCGTCGCTGTTCGGGGCCTCGATCACCTTGTACGGGACGCGCGCCGACTCCTGGCGCACCTCTTGGTACTTGCGGCCCATGAAGCGCTTGATCGACGAGACGGTCCGCTCCGGGTTCGTGATGGCCTGGCGCTTGGCCTGGACCCCCACGACCCGGTCTCCCTTGTCCTTGAAGCCCACGACCGAAGGCGTGGTCCGGCCGCCCTCGGCGTTGGCGATGACGACCGGCTTGCCGCCTTCCATCACGGCGACGACCGAGTTGGTCGTCCCGAGGTCGATTCCGATGATCTTGCCCGGCATGAGCATCCTCCAGCGGCGGTAGCCGCGCCGGGCTTGTAAGACTCGTCCAGTCAACCGTCAAGGCAGGGCGGCGGGCGCGCCGCCCCGCGTCAGCGGGCCGCGGAAGTGCGCTCGCTGTGCAGGAACCGGCGCTCGCGCGCGACGGGGTTCGCGCTCGTGCCGGGGGCCGGAGTCTCGTACAGGCGGTAGCCCCACGGGTGCAGCTCGTAGACGTAGGGCCGGCCCCAGGGGTCGGTCAGCAGCCGGTCGGGGAGCAGCCCGCGGGTGCACAGCTCGGGAAGTGTGCGCGGCCAGGCCTGGGTGTCGAGGTAGTGCACTTCCAAAGCGCGCTCGATGCGCGCCAGCCGCGCCGCGCTGGCCGCGGACCGGATCCGGTCCAGCCCCGCTTCCTCGGACAGCCACTCGGACGAGGCCGCGGGCACCGGGACCGGGAGCCGCGGCAGGTCCGGGATCGCCAGCCGCGCCAGTTCCTGGATCGCGCCCAGCGCGCCGGCGACCGCGAGCAGCGCCGCGAAGCCGCCGAACACGCGCGCGAAAACCGCCGAGCGGAAGATCCCGGGTACCGCCGGCCGCGCCTCGGGCTCGCGCAGCGCCGGCTCGACGAGGTGCGCCTGCAGCAGGCTGCCGAGCAGCTTGAAGGTCTCGAACGACCCCACGCCGGTCAGCTCGGCGATCTCGCCCGCGCTGCGGCGGCCGTCGACCCAGCGCAGCACGGCCAGCTCGCGCTCGGCCAGCCGCAGTTGGCCCCCCTCCCCTTCCTGGAGCGGATCGGCGGGGATGAAGCCGAAGTCGATGTCCTGCTCGTACACCGACGCGCGCGACTCCTGGTCCGCGGTCGTGGCCAAAAGGTGCGTCGCCGCCTGTGTCGGCCGGAACACGGTGTCGCGCGAGCCGACGAGCCGTTCGACCATCGGCCACTCGTCGATCAGTCGCGCGGCCTCCATCAGCAGGTTCTCGCACGGGAGCGGATCGAGCAGCTCGCGGTCCCAGTCCACCGTTCCCGGCTGGAAGTCGTACTCGCCGTGGCGCCAGCGGAACAGGTCGAAGATCGTCTCCTGGACCTGCAGCGCGAGCTGCCGGCGCATCGTGTCGCGATCGACCCAGCCGCGCTGGACCAGCACGTGCGCGAGCCGCGCCAGCGTCTCGCCCTGGATCCGCTGCGCCTGCTCGAGGCGCTCCTCGGTCAGCTTCCCGGAGCGAACGAGCAGCGTTCCGACCGTCGGCTCCAGCGGGCGCGACGACGACTCGGCGGACACGATCCGCCCGGCGTCGAATCCGATCCGGACCTCTTCCTCGCTGCGGCGCAGGAGTAGGTGCCCGGTCTTCCGCTGCAGACCGATCAGCTGGAGGATGTCCGCCAGGGAGAAGTCGCCGAGCGTCCCCGAGAGTGCCATCGGCTCACCGCGCCCGTCGCGCGAGCGGCCGCGGCCGCAGCGAGCGGGACTGGAACAGCAGCCACACCAGCAAGCCGACGACCAGGAGCGGCAGTCCCGGACGCCACATCGAGACCGTCTGCGTCTGCGGCAGGAGGTGCTGGGGCCACAGAATCCCGGTCACGAGCACGGCCCAGGTGAACGCCATCGCCAGCCCGGGCCACGTGCGTCCCTCGTGGACCAGCGACAACCCCGGCCAGCCGATGTGCAAGAGGGTCCGCAGGGCGCGCTGGATGCGCAGGTGCTGCTCGATGCGCCGCGCCTGTTGCTGGCGCGCGGCCGGGTCGAGCCCCTCGCGGCGGGACAGCAGTTGGTCGCACGCGGCGCACGCCTCGCCGTCGCGGCCGGCGCAGCGCGAGCAGGTCGGTTTGCCGCACAGCGTGCAGCGCCGCGCGTCCACGCCGACCCGCCGCAGCCGCAGCGCGAAAGCGACCAACAGCGCGGCGAGGGCGGCCAGCGTGACCGGGTTGGCCGGGCGCAGCGCGTCGGCGAGTCCGGGGCGCGTCTTGCGCGCGAGCATCTGGCGCGCGACCTCGCTGGTCTCGAACTCCGGCTCCGCCACGTCGGCCGGCGGCGTCCGGGCTTCGAGGCGCTGCACCGCGCGCCGGGAGCCGGCGCGGGCCTGGCCGAGCAGGTCCTCGGCGCTGTTGAACTCGAACGTGGCGAGCCGGACGCGCGCGAGGTTGAACAGCGCGACCGGGTCCGCCGGCGCGATCCGCAGCGCCTCGCGGTACTCCACCCCGGCCTGCTCGTACTTGCCGAGCCGGTAGAACACGTTGCCCAACAGCACGCGCACCCGCGGCTCGCGCGGCGCGTGGCGCGCGGCGTCGCGCAGGAGCACGAGCGCGCGGTCCGGGTGGTGCTGGGCCAAGAGCCGGGCCAGCAGGATCTTCCAGGTCGGCTCGTCGGGCTGCGCCTCGACCAGGCTCGCCAGCTCGCGCAAGAGGTCCGGCTGCAGCGTGCGCGCGGTCGAGGCCACCGCGACGCGGGTGGCGGGCGAGGTCGCGACGCCGCTCAACAGCCACAGGCCCCCCGCCGCCGGCACCGCGAGCGCGGCGACCAGCAGCCAGGCGTAGATCGCGAACCGCTCGGCGCGCGTGGCGACGAGCACGAGCGCGACCGGCCAGATCAGAAGGCACCACGGGCCGGCGACGAGCACGACCAAAGGGCCGAGCACGATCGTCCAGCCGGCCGCGCGCCGCCAGCTCGGGTGCCAGCTCAGCGGCAGCCGTTCTTCCCCCGCGTGCGCCAGTTCCGAGGCGTGTCGCGCCAACAGCACGAGCACCAGCGCGACGCCGGTCGCGAGCAGGCCGACGAGGACCCACGCCGCGACGTGCAGCAGGTCGCCGAACAGGTACCAGAAAGATCCCCAGCGGGCGCGCAGCGCGGTCGCCACGCTGCCGAGCGCGCCGGCGTAGTCGCGGTCGCCGCTCCACTCGGTGCGCGCGACGGCCCACGGGATCGCGGGATTCCCCGGGTCGAGCGCGTCGGCGAGGCGATAGGCGAGCTTGGCCGAGACGTAGTCGCTCTGCTGCTCCTCGCGGCGGCCCTCGACCAGGCAGGCCTCGGCCATCGACTCCAGCCGTTCGATCTTCTCGTCGCGCAGCAGCCCGACCAGCTCGTTGGCCGCGCTGGTCGCGCCGGAAGCGTCACCCTTCCCGTTCAGCGCCTTGCGGCGGAACCAGCGGGCCTCGACGCGGTTGATCAGCGAGGCGACGAACTCCGGGTCGGCCTGGTCCTTCTCCGGCTGAACCCGCGCCGCCGCGGCGAGCGGCGCGCCGCTCTCCGGGTCGGCGGGCTGCCCGGCGACCAGGCCGGTCGCCGCGAGCCCGGCCAGGGCCCAGAACAACACGCTGCGGATCGGGCGGCCCCACCCGCCCGGTGCTGTCGATGTCACCCGCGCTCCCGCGCCCCCACGTACTGCATCTTGAGCTCGAGCAACGTCTCGTCCAGGAGTCGCGTCTCGTCCGGCGTCCGCTGGCCTTCGGTCTTGCGCTGCAGCAGCTCGAGCAGCTCGATCGCTGCCCGCGCCCCGGCAAGGCTGACCTGGGGCTGCCCGGATTCCGGGTGCGGGATCAGGCCGAGGCTGGCGAGCCCCATCAGCAGGAACGGGCGGACCAGGTCCTCGAACCCGACCGGCCACGCTTGTTCCGGCTGGCCCGGGTCGGTCTGCAGGACCCCTCCCCCGGGCAGCTCGATCCCCTCGCGATGCTCCGCCTCCCGGCCCTCCGGGTGAAACCGGCGACGGTCTTCGACGCGGAACTCCCGGCCGTCGTCCTTTTCCGCCATCTCTCGGCTCCGCAGGGCTTCCCGATCAAACATTGGGCCCGTGGGAGAATACTACCCACCTTTTCGATCTATTCAGTCCAAAGCGGTACGCTGCGAAAGCCCGCGGAAACCGGCGGAGGGCCCCTTGGAACGCGTCGACCGCCTCCTGGAGATCATGGCCCGCCTCAGGGCGCCGGACGGCTGCCCGTGGGACCGCGAGCAGACCCCGGCCTCGCTCCGGCCCTACGTGCTCGAGGAGGCGTACGAGGTGGCCGAGGCGATCGACTCCGCGGACTGGGACGAGTTGCGGCAGGAGCTGGGCGATCTCCTGCTGCAGATCGTGTTCCTGTCCCGCATCGCGGAGGAAAACGGCCGCTTCCGCTTCGAGGACGTCGCCGAGGCGATCGCGGCGAAGCTGCTGCGCCGGCACCCGCACGTCTTCGGCGACGCCGAGGCCCGCAGCGTGCCCGACGTCTGGCGCCGCTGGGAGTCGATCAAGCAGGAGGAGCGGGCGGGCGACGAGCCGCGCTCGCGGCTCGAGGGCATCCCGCGCGCGCTCCCGGCGCTGGTCAAGTCCCGGCTGCTCGCCGACAAGGCGGCGCGGGCCGGCTTCGACTGGCCCGACGCCGCGTCGATCACCGACAAGATCGCCGAGGAACTGGCCGAGGTGCGCGCCGCGCTGCGGGCCGAGGACCCGGCCGCGGCCGGCGACGAGATCGGCGACCTGCTGTTCGCCGCGGCCAGCCTCGCGCGCCGCCTCGGTCTCGACCCCGAGGGCTGCCTCGCGCGCACCAACGAGCGCTTCGCCAGGCGGTTCCGCTTCGTCGAGGATGCGGCGGCCGCCCGCGGCCGCGTGCTCGAGGAGATGTCGGCCGCCGAACTCGACGCGCTCTGGGAAGAGGCCAAGCGCGGAGTTTGAGGATCTCAGGGTCGAGGTGCGCGTCCGCCCTAGACGCCGTGCAGCTCGGTGAACTTGCCGATGCGGCGGAAGCGCTGGTAGCGGTCGTCCACGAGTTCGTCCGGACCGAGGCGCGAGAGCTCGTCGAGCTGGCGCTGCAAGACGCCGCCCACCGCGTCGATCGCGCCCTGCGCGTCGGAGTGCGCGGCGCCGGGCGGCTCGGGGATGATGTCGTCGATCACGTCGAGTTCCTTGAGGTCGTGCGCGGTCAGCCGCAGAGCCTGCGCCATCTCCGGCGCGCGGGCCGCGTCGCGCCAGAGGATCGACGCGCACCCCTCGGGGCTGATCACCGAGTAGATGGCGAACTCCAGCATGTTCACGCGGTTGCCGACGCCGATCGCCAGCGCGCCACCCGAACCGCCCTCGCCGGTGACGGTGACGACGATCGGCACGCGCATGCGCGCCATCTCGCGCAGGTTGAAGGCGATCGCCTCGGCCTGCCCGCGCTCCTCCGCGTCGATCCCGGGGTAGGCCCCGGGCGTGTCGATGAAGGTGAGGATCGGCCGGCCGAACTTCTCGGCCAGCTGCATCACGCGCAGCGCCTTGCGGTAGCCGTCGGGGCGCGGCATGCCGAAGTTGCGCATCAGCTTCTCGCGCGTGTGGCGTCCCTTCTGGTGCCCGACGACCGCCACCGGCCGGCCGCGGAAGCGCGCGAAGCCGGCGACGATCGCGTGGTCGTCCGAGTAGCGCCGGTCACCGTGCAACTCGGCGAAGTCCTGCATCAGCCCGGCGACGAAATCGAGCGTGTACGGCCGGCGCGCGTGGCGCGCGACCTGCGTCTTCTGCCAGGGGTCGAGGCCGCTGTAGACCTCGCGGCGCGTCCGGGCGAGCTGGTCCCGCAGGCGCCCGATCTCCTCCGCGTGCGCGGGGTTGTTGAGCGCGGCCAGCTCCTCGATCCGCTGCTCGAGCTGCAGGATTGGCCGTTCGAACGTGTCCTCGATCACCGTGGTCCTCCCCGCTCGAACATGGGCGGCGCGAGGTTCGCACCGGCGAGCATTCTGCCGGTTTCCGGGCCCGGCGGGAACAGCGCCCGTTGGCGGCCCCTCACGCCCGCGGGTGGTGCTGGTCGTACATCGCGCGCAGGCGTTCGCGCGCCACGTGGGTGTAGATCTCGGTCGTCGAGATGTCCCGGTGGCCGAGCAGCAGCTGGACCGTCCGCAGGTCCGCCCCGTGCTCGACGAGGTGCGTGGCGAACAAGTGCCGAACGACGTGCGGCGAGATCCGGTCCGGGGCGATCCCCGCCGCGAGCGCGAGCCGCCGGAGCTGGGCCCAGAAGTT
>JAGOJY010000149.1 GCA_017994815.1 Acidobacteriota bacterium | reverse complement strand
GGAACCTCCGCTGCGGCGGACCCGGCACGTGGGGCTTCACCTCGGGAGGCGCGGAGCGCGACAACTCGAACCCGGACGCCTGCCCGTAGCCGCGGCACACCCGGCCCGAGTGCCGCGCGACCGGTGATTCACCTGTCCGCTACGGGTGATCGGTGTGCGGCAGCGCGAGCGGGCCGCTGCGGCGTGTCGCGCGCCGCCGGAGCTGCGCGCCCAACTCGACCGCGAGCCCCGCCGCGCAGGCCAGCTGGTCGAACCACAGGAGCGGCACGAACAGCGGCCAGCCGCGGACGCGCTGGCGCGCGGCCGCGACCAGGAAGTCGCCGTTGCAGGCGGCCGACGCCGCGAGCGCGGCGGCCCCGGCCACCATCAGCGGCGGGCGGAACACGCCCAGCGCCAGCAGCGCGGTCCCCGCTGCCGTCGCGAGGCAGGCCCAGCTGAAGCGCGCGCCGACGTTCGCGAGGCGCGGGCGGCGCAGCACACCCCCGGCACCGCGCTGCGCGAGCGCCAATCTGAACCAGCCGCGGGCGCGCAGGAAATCGTTGCGGGCCAGCCCCGAGAGGCCGAAGCGCTTGAGGTGCGTGACCTGGATCTCGTCGTCGGCGAGGACCGCACCGCACTGCTTGGCGATGCGCGTGCCGAAGTGCAGGTCACCCCCGCCCTGCCGGCGGGAGAAGTTCTCGTCCAGCCCGCCGATCTGCTCCAGGTGCGCGCGGCGGATGACCGCCAGGCTCGTGTTGACCCAGCGCAGCGGCCGCGGCGCGGTGAGCGTCGTGTGCCGGATCCAGAAGTTCTTGTACCGGCTGACCACGTCCGGCAGGTGTGCGCCGCGGTCGTAGACCGCGAACACGCAGCCGGCGTTTTCGCGCTCGTGCCGGCGCACGGCCTCGACCAGCGTCGGAACGCTGGCCACGACGTCCGCGTCCAGGAAAACGAGCACATCGCCCCGGGCCGCCCGCGCGCCGGTGTTGCGTGCCGCGTGGTCGCAGCGGAACCCCGCAGAAGTCACGACCCGCGCCCCGAACTGGCGGGCGATCTCCGCGGTGGCGTCACTGGAATGGTCGTCCGCGACGACCACTTCCCAGTCCGGCGGCAGTGACTGTAGCGGCGCGAGCACGTGCGGCAGCGTCGCCTCCGCGTTGTAGGCGGGGACCACGATCGACACGTGCGGGGAAGTGGTGGGCATCGGGCGGCGGCACTCTACCACAGCGCCGCCGCCCCAGATTTGCAGCCTGGTAAACCGACGTGCGGGGCCGGATGAAATCCGTCCGCTGTCTCTGTGCGGCGTTCATGTGCCTTCCGTGGTCGCCCCGTCACTCGCTTCGCCATCGCCCTTCGGGCGCAACAAGGCCGGCATCCTCTCGCGGATGCACGGAAGCGAAGCGACTCCAGCGGAAGCGCGGCCGGAAATGCGGCGAGTCGCTCATCGCGCCAGTTCAGGCGTGCGCTCGTCGCCCGGCCCGGGTCCGTTGATGTTGGATGAGCAGCAGGACCAGAAGCCCGCGAGGCGCGAGGGAGCACCCGAGTCGCAGGTGACCGCGATGTTCCCGCCATATCCCGCGTAGCGCAGTTCCAGTCCGTCCAGCGCGCCGGTGCCCCCGGACGCATAGTAGAGCCGCGCCCAGTTGCCGCGAGCCGGCGAGGTGGCGGTGCCGTCGGCGTTGGTATCGCCGCCCGCGGCATCGTCCCGGATCGACGTGATGAGCACCGGTTGTCCCGCGGCGCCGTGGGTGTTCAGCGTGCCCCCGCTGACGTTGATGCTCGTGTAGAGGTCCACCTTGAGCAGGAGTCCGGCGGCCAACTCGAGCGTGGCGCCCGCGGGAATCGTCATCGTCGCGTCGAGGTACCACGGCACCGGCAGCGCTGCCGTTTCCAATTTCCAATTGCAGCGGGTGTGCCCCGGCCGGCGTCCCGTTGCGGGCAGGATCGGACGGTCGCGTGCACGCGCGCGTGCACGAGGTGCACGTCCGGGTGCAGAGTGCCCGTCGTGCAGCGCGAGGCTCGCGCTCGAGGTTCCGGATGAGACGCGTCCTGATCGCGGGGTGTGGGTACGTGGGCGCCGAACTCGCGCGCCGGCTCGTCGCGGCGGGCGACCTCGTGGTCGCGCTGCGCAGGCGCGAGCCGCCAGGCGGGGAGGGCATCGTGCCGCTCGCCGCGGATCTGGCGCACCCCGCCCTGCTGGCGGGCCTCGCCCGGCTGCCGCGGCCCGACGCCGTGGTCTACGCCGCGAGTGCCGATGTCCACGAGGACACCGCCTACGAGACGGCGTACGTCACGGGCGTGCGCAACCTGCTCGCGGCGCTGCGCGCGTCCGGCGCCGCGCCGCGCTTCGTGTTCGTCTCCAGCACCGGCGTCTACGGCCAGCACGGCGGCGAGTGGGTCGACGAGGACAGCCCGGCCGAGCCGGCGGGCTTTGCCGGCCGGCGCCTGCTCGAGGGCGAGCACCTCGTCGCCGATTCCGGGCTCGACGGGATCGTGCTGCGCCTGGGCGGGATCTACGGCCCGGGCCGGGTGCCGCTGATCGAGTCCGTGCTCCGCGGCGCGGCGGTCATTCCCGAGGGTGAACCGCGCTACACCAACCGGATCCACCGCGACGACGCCGCCCGCGCGCTCGAGCACCTGCTGAGGCTCCCGCGTCCCGACCCGCTGTACCTCGGTGTCGATTGCGAGCCGGCGCCGCTGTCCGAAGTCCTGCGCTGGATCGCCCGCGAGTTGCGCATGCCCGAGCCGCCGTCCGGCCCCGGCGGCGCCGCGGCCAGCTGGACCCGCGGCAGCAAGCGCTGCAGCAACCGCCGCCTGCTCGCGAGCGGGTTCCGCTTCGAGTACCCCAGCTACCGCGAAGGGTTCCGCGCGCTCTTCTGATCCGGCGCCGCCCAGAGCCAGCGCGGGACCCGGTCGCGGTAACGGCGGTACTCGTCGCCGAAACGCCGCTCGAGGTAGCGCTCCTCGCGGGCCACGACGCCGTGCTGGACCAGTACCAGCGCCGGCACGTTCGCCAGCACGGCCCAGGCGTTGTTCAGCCACAGCGCCAGTCCCGCGGAGAGCAGCGCCTGCCCGATGTAGTCCGGGTTGCGGCTGAACCGGTAGGGGCCCGAGACGACCAGCCGCCGCGGCGTGCGCCGCGGATCGACCGGGGTGCCCGCGCGCCGGAAATGCACCACCACCGCGGCGCTGAGGCCGAGGCCGACGGCGGCGAGCAGGCTGCCGGCTACCCGCCGGACCGCCCGGGAGCGGGCGAGCGGCCGCGGCCAGAGCGCGTGGAGCCCCGCGCCGAGAGCGAGCGCCCCGGCGAACAGGAGCGGCGGCGGCGCGAG
>JAGOJY010000075.1 GCA_017994815.1 Acidobacteriota bacterium | reverse complement strand
CGCAGCCGTTGGCCTTCAGCCTGTAGATCTTGTGCTGCAGCCCGGGCAGCTTCTTCCAGTAGTCCGGGCCGAAGGCCGAAGAGCGGAACCAGCGCCCGCAGCTGCGGCAGCTGAACTGCGCCACCACCCCCGGCTTGCGCCGGACCCGGCGCAGCCCGCGGCTGTAGTACCAGCCCGGGGCCGGCAGGTCCAGGTGGTGCTCGCATTCCGGGTTCGGGCAATGCGGCGGCACGAAGTGCAACACATTGGCGGGGACCGTCCCCGGCTCGTGGTAGCGCGCGGCCATGGCCCTATGGGACCACGCCGCGAGCCTCGTGGGGGCGCGCGACTACCGGAGGTGTCCCGCTCCCGGGAATCGCGCTCGACCCCGCGTTTCAGCCGCAGTTTCGCGCCGGCGTGTGGCGTTTCAGGCTCACTTAAGGAACGGTGGCGGCCACGCGCGGCTCGCTGCCGGGGATCAGCTCCTCGCCGGCGCCGCCGCGGATCTGCAGCAGCGCCGCGCCGAGCCCGGTGACGGTCACGATCAGCCACACCAGCCGGCCGAGGTACGGCACGAGGCCCACCACGAACAGGATCGCGACGCCGACCACGAGCGCCAGCAGCGGGTGCGGCAGGCGCGCGCCGAGCGGGCGCAGCACCCAGCGGCCGAGGACCATCTTGCCGACGATCCCGCCGAAGTACAGCAGCGCCAGGAGCGCGGACCAGATCGCCACCGCCATCGGCAGCAGGCACAGGCACAGGATCCCGGCCACGAGCAGCACCAGCGTGCCGACGAGGCCGATGCCGAAGGAGATGCCGACGGTGTTGCCGGTTTCCGTCCGGCGCACCGCGCCGTCGACGAACGGCCGGAAGAACAGCAGCATCAGCACGCCCGCCACCAGCGCGACGAACGCGAGGTACAGGTCGCGAACGACGCGGAACCCGAACCGCGACCCGCCGTCCTGCCCATCGCCCGCTGCCTGATCCCCCGCCGCGTCCCGCGTGCGCAGCACCTGGCCGGCGACGGCGCCTTCCGGGACGATGACGTCGTTGCGCGCGATGTAGGTCAGGTTGCCGTAGATCCGGGCCCCCGGCCCGATCTTCAGCTCGTCGCACTTGACGTTCACGTCGCCGGCGAAGGTGCCCTCGAGGTCGACGTGCCCGGCGTTGATCCGCACCGGACCGGCGACGTTCCCCGCCAGCTCGGCGCTGCCGGCGTAGACGAGGACGGAACCGCCGACCGCGGCCGTCGCGGCCTGGACGTACTTCCCGCCAGCGGCGAGGACATGGCCGCCGACCTGCCCCGTGAGGCTGAGTTCGCCGCCGGCGATCCGCGCGTCGTCGAGCACCTGCCCGCGCACCGCGACGTTGCCGGCGGCGGCCGACAGGTCGCCCTGGATCGTCCCGTCCACGGCGATATCGCCGGCGAACGCGTGCAGGTCGCCCTCGATGCCGCCCATCACGCGCACCTTGTTGACGAACGCGTAGACGTCCGCCGGCACGACCGCGTCCGCGGCCACGTCCAGCGCCTTGCCGGAGTAGAGCCGCAGCGCGCCGACATCGAGGAAGCGCTCCTCGGTCTCGACGGAGACGGTGTACTCGGCCAGCGCGGGTCCGGCGGCGAGCAGCGCCCAGAGCAGCGCGGCGATCGTCGGTCGTGCGGTCATCGGGCTTTCCTCCAAGGCCAAGAGACACCACGCCGGCCGCGCCGTCCGCCGCTGACGGACGAGCGGTCCCGGCCCGGGGGGCGAGCGGTCCTCCCGCGTCCCCGAGCGGCCCGGCTCAAAATCCGATCTCGTCGCGCAGGCCGCGCGCGCGGCGCCGGCTGAGCGGGACCTTGGTCTGCTCGCCGTCGTCGAGTTCGAGGATGAAGTTGCCGGACTCGGCCGGCTGCACCGCGCGCACGTGGGCCAGGTTCACCAGCGCCCCACGGTGCGTGCGGCGGAAGCCGATCGGGGTCAGCGTCTCTTCCAGCTCCTGCAGGGTGCGCGGGACGAGGTACGACTGCCCCTCGCGCCAGGCGAAAACCAGCGTATGGTCGGCGGTGACGTGGGTCACGCTGGCCGGGTCGAGGAGCACGATCCGCCCGCGGCGGCGCGCGACGATGCGGGGCGGTGCGCCGGCCGGGGCGGCCCCGAGCACGCGGGCCAGCCCGTCGGAGGGCTGCTCCTGCTCGATCCGCCGCGCCAGCCGGCCGAGCGCCTCCTGCAGCCGTTCCTTGCCGACGGGTTTCACGAGGTAGTCGACCGCGTCGGCCTCGAACGCCTTGACCGCGTAGTCGTCGTACGCGGTCACGAACACCACCTGCGGGATCTCGTCCAGCCGCCGCAGCACGTCGAAGCCGTCGCCGCCCGGGATGCGGATGTCGAGGAACACGACGTCGGGGTCGTGCTCCTGGATCTTCTGCACGGCGTCGCGCACGGTGTCGGCCTCGCCCACGACGTCGATCATCCCGGTCTCCGCCAGAAGGCGCGCGAGGCGGCGCCTCGCGGGCGGTTCGTCCTCGACGATGAGTCCCCTGATCTTCTCCACGTCACCTCCTCCAGGCCGGCAGCGGCGGGAAGACCACGCGCACCCGCGTGCCGGGACCGTCCGGCGCGGCGCCGAACTCCAGCCGCGCCCGGCGGCCGGCGGCCAGGCGCGCGCAGATGTTCTCCAGGGCGTGTCCCCGCGGCAGCTCCTTCGGCAACTCGCCCGGACCGGGTCCGTGGTCCCGGATCTCGATCACCACGCCTTCGCGCGCGTCGCGCCACGCGCGGACCGAGATCAGCCCCTCGCCCGTGTCGGGGTCGCGGCCGTGCTGCAGCGCGTTCTCGACCAACGGTTGCAGGATCAACGGCGGCACGCGCTCGCCGTTGACGGCCGGGTCGACCTCCAGCTCGCACTGCACGCGCTCGCCGAACCGCGCCTTCTCGATCTCGAGGTAGTCGCCGATGAACTTCAGCTCGTCCCCCAGCGGCACCGATTCCTCGCCGCCGCGGCGGAACGCGTAGCGGAACAACCCCGCGAAGCGCTCCAGGAGTTCCTCGGCCCGCGCGGGATCCTCCATCACGAATGCCGCGGCGGTGTTCAGCGCGTTGAAGAAGAAGTGCGGGTTGATCCGGGCCTGCAGCGCCTGCAGCTCCGCCCGCGCGGCCCGCTCGCGGGCCTGCGCTTGCGCCAGCCGCTCGGCCGCCAGCATCTCGCTGGTGCGCGTCAGGCGCTGGTGCAGGTCTTCGTAGACGAACACCAGCGTGCCGGCGACCAGCGCCAGAAGGCCGTTCATCGCGCCGACCACCAAGACCGCCCGCACGGCGTGCACGGCGTAGCTGGGGAAGATGAAGAAGCCGACCGTCGTCGCGGCGAACGCCGCCCCGGCGAGCGTCAGGACGATCATCGCCATGCGCGCGCCGAGCGAGAGCGACAGCAGCTTGGGCAGCACCTCGCGCCCGGCGACCACGGCGATCACACCGGCGAACAGGCCGCTGACGAGACCGACGCCGACCAGCGGCCCCTCGACGCGGCCGATGTCGAGCAGCCCGGCGAGCACGCTGATCAGCGTGCCGCTCGCGGCGCCGACCCCGCCGGCGATCCCGAGTTCCGCGCCGAGGAACACGGCGCGCGGGCTGGCCGCGCCGCGGCGCGGTGCGCGCCACGGCAGGTAGATCCCGGTGACCGGGAACGGGTCGCCCGGTTCCGGCTGCCAGGCCGCCCGCCGGCGCTTCTCAGCCACGCGCGCCATCGGCGGCCCCGCTCCGGCGCAGGACGATCAGCGTCGTGTCGTCCGCGGCGGGCGTACCGGCGCAGTGCCGGTGCTGCTCGTCGAGGATCTGCTCCAAGAGCGCCTCGGCCGTCCCGCGCGCGCGGTCTTGGACCATCTCGACCAGGCGCTCGCGGCCGAACTGCCGGTCGGGATCGTTGTCCGGCGCGGCCTCGACCAGCCCGTCCGTGTACAGGACCAGCACCTCGCCCACCTCGAGCCGGTCCGCGCCGCGCTCGTAGGGCATGTCCGGGACGAGCCCCAGCGGGAGCCCGCCGCGCTCGAGCAGCCGCACGCCGCGCGGCCCGGCGACGATCGGCGGCAGGTGCCCGGCGAGGCTGTACTCGAACGAACCGTCGCTCGCGTCCAGCACGAGGTAGGCGAACGTCACGTAGCGGCCCGGCTTGGCGCGGCTGCCGATCGCGCCCGAGAGGATCGCGTTCAGCCGCGCCGGGTCGCCCTCCACCGGCGCGACCGCGCGGATCAGCGCCTGCACGTTGGCCATCTGCAGCGCGGCGGCAATCCCCTTGCCGACCACGTCGCCGACCGCCAGCGCCACGCGCCCGTCCGGCCGGACCACGAACTCGAAGGTGTCGCCGCCGATCAGCCCGGCCGGCTCGCAGCTGAACGCGATCTCGTACCCGGGCAGGTCGGGCGCCTGTTTCGGCAACAACTCCTGCTGGACGTCGCGGGCCAGCGCGATCTCGCGCTCCATCGCTTCCTTGACCCGCAGCTCGTCGTAGGCCCGGGCCAGCCGGCGCTTCAACGTTTCCCAGGCGATCAGGGCCCCGCCGACCAGGAGCGCGAGGACCACGTTCGCGCCGACGAGCCCGACGAGATACGGCAGCTTGTGCGTGAAGACGAGTCCCGGCCGCAGCGCGAGGGACAGCGCGGTTGCGGCCAGCGCGCCGCCGATCAGCGTCGCGAGCACGAGCGCGTGGCGCAAAAGGCGCGGCATCCCCTCCAGCAGCGGGAACGCGTAGCGCGAGCCGATGATCGCCGACAGGCCGATGATCTCGGCGAACAGGACGCTCTGCTTGACGAACCACCAGTCGAAGCCCTGGTCCTGCCGCACCACCAAGATGCCGAGCGCGGCGCCGATCAGCCCGCCGATCACGGCCGAGCCGCCGGCCCAGGCCGCGATCAGCCGGAGGGGGCTCTCCCGGCGCAGCAGCGCCGCGCCCCGCGGCAGCGTCGGCAGTCCCAGCGTTCCGCTCGTCACGCGCCCAAGGATACTCTGGGCCGCCGGGCGCGGAACGATCCGGGCGGCACCGGATCCCGCATGTCCGGGCTAGACTGCACCGCATGGCCGCCAGGAAAGCGAAGCCCGGGCAACGGGATCAGAGGCAGAAGCGCGAGCTGGACCGCAAGACGGTCGGCGCGATCGTGCGCGCCGCTGCGGACGTCCACGAGCGGCTGCTCGCCGGGCACAAGCCGTCGATGTCGTTTCCGCTGCGGACGCTCTCGAACGTGCGCTACGACCGCCAGAAGGGGTACTTCGAGATCGGCCGCTCGCGCAAGAGCCGCACGATGACCGTCTCCACGGTCCGCACGTTCGCCCAGACCCTGCGCATGATGGGGCTATCGAAGGAACTGGTCGAAACCGACGACTTCGCCACCAAAAGAGACGCGTACTACCAGTCCAAGAACTGGGCCGAGGCCGGCTTCGCCGACCAGACCGAGTCCGACACGGTGATGGACGACATCGAGGCGCTGTTCTCGGTCGAGGGGATCAGCCGCGAGCAGTTGCGCTTCGTCCCCGACGAGCACGGCGGCGCCGTCGCCGGCCGGCTGATCGTGCACGACCCGGACTACAAGACCGGCGCCGTGCACCGCATCGACTGCACCCAGTTCGGGTCGGGGGCCTACAGCATCCCCTCCCTCGTCGAGCACCTGGCGTTCGAGGCCGACGCGGCGTTCATCCTCGCGATCGAGACCGGCGGCATGTTCCAGCGCCTGCAGAGCCACCGGTTCTGGGAGAAGGCGAACTGCATCCTGGTCTCGATGGCCGGCGTCCCGACGCGCGCCACGCGGCGCTTCATCCGCCGCGTGTCGGACGACTGCAAGCTCCCGGTCTACGCGTTCGTCGACTGCGACCCGTACGGGATCTCCAACATCTACCGCACGCTGAAGGTCGGGTCGGGCAACGCCGCCCACATCTCGCGGTTCTTCTGCGTCCCCGAGGCGCGCTACCTCGGGGTGACGCCACGGGACATCCAGGAGTACAAGCTGCCGACGCACCCGCTCAAGGAAGTCGACGTGAAACGGGCCAAGGACGCTCTCAAGAACGACCCGTTCTTCAGGACCTTCCCGGTCTGGGCCGAGGCGATCGAACTGCTGCTGAAGATGGGCGTGCGCGCCGAGCAGCAGGCGCTGGCGAAATGGGGCCTGAATTACGTGATCGACGAGTATTTGCCGCGTAAACTCAAGAATTCAAAGGAGTTCCTGCCCTAGGACGGTAGTGCTCCGCGGTGGGTGGATCGCCGGCTTACCCCATAATCGACTTGCCACATGTTGTTTGGGACCGTACCCCTACAGGCGTAACGGACGGGCAGAGGGCGCGGCAAAGCGATGTCCTTGGTGTCGGAGTTCGTGTTAAGGGGCGCGGGCAAGGCTCTGCCCGACGACCGCATCGACAACGAGCAGCTCGGGCGGCTCTTCGGCGTCGCGCCGGAGTCGATCTTCGAGCGCACCGGCGTGCGCGAGCGGCGCATCGCGCCGGAAGGCGAGTCCGCGTCCACGCTCGGGGCCCGCGCGTGCGAGATCGCGCTGCGGGCGGCCGAGGTCGACCCGCAGGATCTCGACCTCGTGCTGCTCTCGACCTACACGCCGGACCGCCTGCTCTGCCCCACCGCGCCCGAGCTCGCGCACCGCATCGGGGCCGTGCGCGCCGGCGCGTTCGACTTGAACGCCGCCTGCTCTGGCGGCGTGACCGCCCTGATCACCGCCAACTCGCTGCTCGCCTCGGGCGCGTTCAGGAACGCGCTCGTCGTGGCCTCCGACCTGACCACGCACTACGTGCGCGAAAACGACGACAAGACGCGGCTGGTGTTCGGCGACGGCGCGGCGGCGATGCTGCTCGAGCGGCCGGCCGCGGCGGCGGCGAACCGCTGGTCGGTCCTGGCGTCGATCATGGGCGCGGACGGCTCCGGGGCGGAGATGTTCCACGTGCCGTCCGGCGGGAGCCGCTGCCCGGCGATCAACGGGCACCAGCAGGACGCGATCCGGACCGTGGTCATGAACGGCCGCGCCATCTTCCGCTTCGGCGTGCAGCGCGGGGCGGACGTGGTGGCGGAACTGTGCGGGAAGGCGGGCGTCGGGATGCAGGAGGTCGACTGGGTGATCCCGCACCAGGCCAACCTCCGGATCATCCAGTCGCTGATCGACAAGCTGCCGATCCCGCGCGAGCGCTGGTTCGTGAACATCGAGCACTACGGCAACACGGCCTCGGCGTCGATCCCGATCGCGCTGATCGAGCTGATCGAGTCGGGCAAGGTCAAGCCGGGCGAGGTGATCCTGCTCGTCGCTTTCGGGGCCGGCCTGACCTGGAGCGGGCTGGCGCTGCGCGCCGGCTGAGCCGCCGCCGCGCCCGGTCCGCACGCACCGAAAACCGCGAGCCCCAGCCGCGCCAGCACCTGCGCCCCGAACGGCAGCCGCCCGCCCGCGGGACGTCGTTCGCTCATGACCACGCCCACCCCCACGATCGGTGCCCCACGATGCACCCGTCGCGGCGCTGCCGGGGAACGGGCGCGTCCGTCCCGGCGTGCCCGGCGACCGCTGCCGGAGAAAAGCGGCCCGCGGCGGGGCCGTTCGGTTCCTGCCCGCGCAACCCGACCCGCGGCGCTCCTGCGGTGTGCCCGCAGCGCGATCGCCGCGCCGCCGCTTTCCCCCGCCGTGGCGCCGGTGCATCTTCATGGCGTCACCAGTCGTTTACCGGCGCGGAGGCGGCGGCTCACGACCTGACGGTCACCCTCCCCTCCCTCCCCATGTCTCACGGGCTCCGCCCCGCGCCGGGGCAGTTGTCTACAATCCCCGCGGTGAACAGGCATCGCCCGCGCGCAGCGCAGGTCCTGCGGTCGCTCCTCGCGACCTCGGTGGCGGTGTCGTGGGTCGCGCACGCCGCGGCCTCGCCGATCGACGCCTACGTCGCGGCGGTCCAGCTCGCCCGCGCCGGCAGCTACGAGGAAGCGTTCGTCCGGCTCGAGCCGCTCGCGCTCGAGAACCGCTCGTCCGTGCCGATCCAGCGCGGCCTCGCGCTGGCCGCGCACCGCTCCGGGCGCGCGGACGCCGCGCGCGCCGCGTTCGAGAAGCGGCTGCGCGGGGACCGGCGGGACACCGGGGCGATGGTCGGGCTGGCGACGCTGGCGCTGGAGGGCGCGGCCCGCACGCGGGCCCAGCAGTTGCTGCGCCGTGCGCTGGAGAGCGGGGAGCGCAGCCCGCTGCTCGCGCGGCTGCTCCTGGACAGCGCCGTGGACCGCGATGGGCTCGTGCGCTGGCTCGGGCGCGAGTCGGCGCGCCACCCGCGCGACCCGCTGCTCGCGGCGATCGAGGCACGGGTCCTTTTCGCCTGCGGGCGCGTGGCGCGGGCGCGGGGGCAGCTCGAAGCCGCCATGCAGCGCGGGCTCGTGCACCCCGACGTGCTCGCGCTGCACGCGTCGATCCTGCGCGCCGCCGGCCGCGAGAAGGACGCCTGCGAGCAAGCCGCGCTGGCCGGCACGGGCCTGCAGTCCGAGGCCGGCGAGGCCCCCGAGATTCGCGTCCCGCGGCGGCTCGCGATCGCGCGCGTCCTGGCGGCCTGCGGCCGGGCCGAGCCGGCCCGGCGCCTGGTCGCGGCAGTCGGTCCGCTGGTCAACTGGCCCGACGACCCGCCGCTGCGCCCGCAGGCCCGCGTGGTCGAGGCGGAGATCCAGCTCGCGCGCACCGACCCGCTCGGCGCGCTCGTGCTGCTGGAGGAAGCCGGCGACGTCGCCGCGGCCGGCGCCGAGACGAGCGAAGCCGCGGCGGCCGTCGCGGCCGGCGCGCACGCGCTGCTCGGGACGGCACCCGCGGGACCGGCGCCGCCGGGCGCGGCGCTGCCGGAAGGGCTGGCCCTGGCCGACCGCTCGATCGCGCTCGCGGCGCGCGTCCTCGGGAGCGGGACCGCCGGCACCGAGGAGCTGGCCGAGATGGATCGCGTCGCGCAGAAGCTCGAGCACCTCGGGCTGGCGACGCGGGCCGGCCGCCTGCTCCTGCTCGCGGCCGACGTGCGCGCCGCCTCGAGCGCCTCCGACGCGCGCTCGACGTTGCGCCGCGCGCTGGCCTGGGCCGGGCCCTCCGCCGCGCCGGAGATCCGCGCCGGCGCTGCGGTCGTGCGCACGCACCTCGCGAGCGCCGTCGGCGAGCCGCGCGCCGTGCTGCGCGAGGCGACGCCCGACGCGCTGGAGCGGGCCGGCTGGCCCGCGGCGCTGCGCGTCGTGCTGCGTGCGGCCGCCGCCCGCGCGGCGCTGGCCGCGGGGGACCCCGACGCCGCGCTCGTCACGGCGCGCGAGGGCCTGCTCGAGGCCCAGGAAGCCGACCGCGCCGAGTACCCGGTGCCGCCCGAACTCGCGCCGCTCGCCGCCGAGCTGTCGGACCGGGCGCTGGAACTCGCGGGGCTGGCCTTCCGCGCCGCGACGGCCGCGGGCAAGGCGCCGGCCGAGGCGCAGGGCGCGCTGCTGCGCGATCTCGGGCGCGTCACGCGCGGCTGGGCGCTCGTCGGCGCGGGTTGGCCGACGTCGATCGGCGCGTTCGCGGGCAGCCTCCCGCCGCGCAGCTGCCTGGTCGTCGCCGCGAGCGGGCGCAACGCCCCGGCGCTCGCGCTCGGCGGCGAGATCGCCGAGGTCGCGACCGCGAGCCGCGCGCTGCACTCCCGCTCGTGCGAGTCGGCGCGGACGATCTTCTGGGCCGGTCCGGCCGCGCCGGGCGGCGGGCTGTTCCCGGGGCCCGGCGACGAGCGCCTGCTCGTGCGGCTCGTGGCCCTCGGTCCGCCGCCGCTGCCGGGTTCCGCGCCTCCCGCGACGACCCCGGGCGTGCCGCTGCCGCTGGGCGCCGGGGCCGCGCGCCCGCTGCGCGAGATCGCCGAGCGGCTCGCGGGCCCGCCGCCGGTCGCGGCGGACGCCGCCCCGCCCGGGAATCCCGCGGAGTCCTGGGTGGTGTTCGGCGGCGCCGGCCTCGCGCCCGCGCGCGCGCCGCTCGCCTCGGGCTGGCTCGTCCCGCCGGGGGCCTACGGCAGTCCGGGCTGGCTCGGCGCCGAGACGCTGCAGCTGCTCTCGCCGGTGCCGGGGAGCGGCCTCGTCGCCACCGGCGTGCGCGCGCTGCCGGACGGCGCGGGCGTGGAGAAGGGACTCTGGGTACTGGCGCAGTCGGGGCTGCAGGCCGGCTGGCGCTGGGCGCTGATCTCGCGCCAGCCGCTCTCACCCGAGCAGTCGGAACGCCTGCGTGCGCGGCTGAAGGACTGGCCGGCCGACCCGCTGAAGCAGGCCCGGCGGCTGGCGCGCAGCGATCCGGGACTCGCCGGCGCGCTGACCCTGTGGACGATGCACGACGCGGCGCGCGCGCGCGATGGCGCGATGGCGCCGCGGATCGTCGGGATCTCCGCCGCCGGCATCGCACTCGGCGCCCTCGCCGGCGGGGCCTGCGTCAGGCGAGGACGTCGAGCTTGCCGCCCTTCTCGCCGCCGGCGCCGGAGTGCCCGTTCGAGCTGACGGCCGACGGTTTCGGGCGGTGGTGCCGCTCGGCCTCGCCCGGGCCCGCCGGCCGGTGCGTCGCGCGCTCGGCGTCGCGCGTGGTCGCCTGCTGGTGGATCCGGTCCGGGGTCTTGGCGCTCGAGATCACGCCGTTGACATCGATCATGCGCAGCCTGTCGCCCGCGCTGTCCCCGGTGGCCGCGACCCCGGCCGCGGGCGGCCAGGGTGAGCCTCAACCGGCTTATCGGCCGCGAGCGCGGCGACTTGAGCGCCGGCGGCGTCGGCCGGGCCGCGCCCGCCCCGGCGGGCGATCTACGGTACGATCCGGAACGGAGCGAAACCGCGCGGGCCGGCGCAGCCGGCCCGGGGAGGTCGGCGTGCCGGAAGCGGACGGCGGCGAAACCAGGAACTTCCACCCCGAGGTGCCGGCGTGCGGCGAACCGTTCGCGTTGAAGGGCTCGCACGCGCTCGACTGGGGCATGCAGTCCCGGCTCGCGCGCGTCTTTCGCGCCGAGAGCGGGCGCACCGTGATGCTCGCCATCGATCACGGCTATTTCCAGGGGCCGACCAAAGGCCTCGAGCGCGTCGACCTCTCGATCGTGCCGCTGCTCGCGCACACCGACGCGCTGATGCTGACGCGCGGCATCCTGCGCACGACGATCCCGCCGACCTACCCGCGCGGGATCGTGCTGCGCGCGAGCGGCGGGCCGAGCATCCTCAGGGAGCTGTCGGACGAGCGCATCGCCGTGGACGTGGACGACGCGATCCGCCTCGGGGCGTCGGCGCTGGCGGTGCAGGTGTACATCGGCGGGCCGTGCGAAACGCAGACCGTGCACAACATGACGCGGCTGGTGGACGCCGGGAACCGCCACGGCATCCCGGTGCTGGGCGTGACCGCCGTCGGCCGCGAGCTCGTCCGCGACGCGCGCTACCTGCGCCTGGCCTGCCGCATCTGCGCCGAGCTCGGCGCGCACGTGGTCAAGACGTACTTCTGCCCCGACGGCTTCGAGACCGTGACGGCATCGTGCCCGGTGCCGATCGTCATGGCCGGGGGGAAGAAGCTGCCCGAGCTGGAGGCGTTGACGATGGCCCACCGCGCCGTGGAGCAGGGCGCGGCCGGCGTGGACATGGGGCGCAACATCTTCCTCGCGGGCGCGCCCGCGGCGATGATCCAGGCCGTGCGGATGGTGGTGCACGAACGTGCCACCCCGGCCGAGGCGCACGAGTTCTACCGCGAGGCCGCGGCGCACGCCGCGCGCTGACGTGCGCAGCCTCTGGAGCGACGCCGGCGCGCGGGAGTTCCTCGAGCGCCACGCCGCCCGGCACGGGCCGGAGCTGGCGCTGCGCACCTACACGGCGCGCCTTCTCGGAGCCGAGCCCGGGCTGGTCCTGCACGGCGGCGGCAACACCTCGGTCAAGCACGACTTCGTCGACCGGCTGGGCGACGCGACGCGCGCGTTGTACGTGAAGGCCTCGGGACGCGACCTCGCGCTCGCGCAGCCCGCGGACCACGTCCCGCTCGACCTCGCGCGCGTGCGCGCGCTGCTCGGGCTGGAGCGTCTGGACGACCCGGCGCTGGCGGAGGAACTGCGGGTCCGCGCGCTGGTCGCGACCGCGGCAACGCCCTCGATCGAGAGCCCGGTCCACGCCGCGATCCCCGGGCGTTTCGTCGACCACACGCACCCGGGCGCGGTGCTGGCGCTGACGAACCAGGCCCGCGGCGAGCAACTCGTGGCCGAGGCGCTCGGCTCGGACGTCCTGGTCCTGCCGTACGTCGAGCCCGGCCTCGCGCTCGCCCGGGCGGTGGCGCGCGCGCTGGAAGGCGCCGCGGGCGCGCGCGCGATGGTCTGGATGCAGCACGGGCTCGTGACGTGGGGCGACGGCGCGCGCGAATCGTACGAGACCACGATCGAGCTGGTCACGCGCGCCGAGCGCTTCCTCGCGGCCCGCGCGCCCGTCGTGCGCGGCGCGGCCGACCCCGCCGCCGCGGAACGGCGGCTGCGCGGCGTCCTGCCCGAAACCCGCGGGTTGCTCTCGCCGGAGACCGGCGACCCCGACCGGCCGCGGCGGTCGATGATCGTCGTGCCGCTCTGCGATGCCGGCGTGCTCGCCTTCCTCGACGCGCCGGACGCGCGCGGGTTGGCGCTGGCGCCGCCGCTGACGGCCGACCACCTGATCCGGACCAAGCCGTGGCCGCTGTGGATCGACGCGCCGGAGTGGGACGACGCGCCGACGCTGCGCCGCCAGCTCGCGGACGGCGTGGCCGCGTTCGCGCAACGCTACGCGGAGTACGTGCGGCGCCACGGCGCGGCGCCGGCCGATCCGCTGCCGCGCGTCGTCCTGCTCCCCGGCGGCGGCGCGCTGTGCGCCGGCGAGGACATCCGGGCCGCGACGATCGCGCGCGACATCACGGCCGAGACGCTGCGCGTCAAGGGCGCGGCGGCAGCCCTCGGCGAGTACCGCGGACTGGCCGAGGACCAGCTGTTCGCGATGGAGCACCGGCCGCTGCAGCAGGCCAAGCTGGCCGCGGCCGGCGAGGCGCCGCTGCGCGGGCACGTGGCGCTGGTGACCGGCGCCGCGGGCGCGATCGGCTCGGAGATCGCGGCCGCGCTGCTCGAACAGGGGTGCCACGTCGCGGCGACGGACCTCGCGGGGGCGCGGCTCGACGCGCTGCGCGGCGAACTGGTCGCCGCGCACGGGGCGCGCGTCTTGGCCGCCGCGCTCGACGTCACCGATCCGGCGTCGATCGACGCCGCGCTGGATCTCGTGACCGCCACGTGGGGCGGGCTGGACCTCCTGGTGATCAACGCCGGGCTGGCCCACGTCTCGTCGCTCGCCGAGATGCGGCTGGACGAATTCCGCCAGCTCGAGCGGGTCAATGTCGAGGGAACGCTGCTGCTGCTCGGCGCCGCGGCGCGGCTGTGGGAACGCCAGGCGACCGGCGGCGACGCGGTGCTCGTCTCGACGAAGAACGTGTTCGCGCCCGGCGCGCAGTTCGGGGCCTACAGCGCGACCAAGGCCGCCGCGCACCAGCTCGCGCGCATCGCCAGCATCGAGCTGGCACCGTTGGGCGTGCGCGTGAACATGGTCGCCCCGGACGCCGTGTTCGCGGCCGGATCGCGCCGCTCCGGCCTGTGGGCCGCGGTCGGCCCGGCGCGGATGGCCGCGCGCGGCATGTCCGAGGAGCAGCTCGAGGAGTACTACCGCTCGCGCAACCTGCTCAAGGTCCGCGTGACGGCGCGACACGTCGCGCGCGCGGTGCTGTTCTTCGCGACGCGCCGGACCCCGACCACGGGGGCCACGCTCCCGGTCGACGGCGGCCTTCCCGACTCGACGCCGCGCTGATCAGCCGCGGGTCCGCGCGAGGGCCCACGGGAACAGCAGCGTCTCCTCCAGGCGGATGTGCTCGCCGATGCCGGCGACCAGTCCGGCGAGTCCGCGCACCAGCTCGGCGTGGGCCGCGCCCGCCTCGGGCGCCGGGACCAGCGCCGCGGCGAGCGCCCGGAGCTGCGCCAGCATCGCCATCATCCGCGCGTGCTCCTGCACGAGCAGCGCGACGGCGCGCTCGAGGCCGGGCGACGCGAGCGGCGCCTGCGCCAGCTCGCGGAACGCCACGAAGACGACCGTCTCCTCGTTGAACAAGTGCGAGCAGGCTGCCGCGGCGAAATCCGCGAACAGCCCGCGCACGGCCGGGCCCCGGGGATCGCCCGCGCGCACGACCAGCTCCAGCAGCTGCTCGAGGCGCGGCAACTCGGAACGCACGAGGTCGTGGTGCCCGCCGACGAGGTGATCCAGCAACACCTCCAACCGTCCGCTCTCCACATGGTCCGTGCCGGGCGTTCCCGCCATTCGCTCTCCCGGGCGCGATTATGCAGCCAAGCCCCGGCACCGGCCCGCCCGGCGGTTTGCCGCGCGCACCAGCGCCATTTACGCTGCGGGGAATGAACGCCGCGCCGGCAGCCGGGCCGACCATCCTCGTCGTCGAGGACGAGGACCTCGTGCGCAATCTCGTCTGCCGGATGCTGGAGCTGCGCGGTTACCGCGTGCTCGCCGCGGCGTCCTCGGAGGAAGCGCTCAACGTCGCGGCCGCGCACGCCGGCCCGATCGACCTGCTGCTGAGCGACGTGGTCCTGCCGCGGCTCGGCGGGCGTGAACTGGCCGTGCGGCTGCGCGAAGCGCGTCCGGCGCTGCGGGTCCTGTTCATCTCCGGCTACGGCGACGAGATCGCCGGCGAACTCGGTCCGCGCGACGCCTTCCTGCAGAAGCCGTTCGCCTCCGAGGCGCTGCACCGCGCCCTGCAAGCGCTCGCCGCAGACAGTCGACCCTGACCACGGAGCGGTCAGCGGTGACCGTCCCCCGGGCCGTCCGCGGCCCGCGCGCGCAGGCGCGATTGCGCCTGCTGCGCGAGCCGGTCGGACTCCGCGCAGTCGGTGACGACGCGCGCCAGTTCCGCCGCGGCGTCGCCATCCCGGCCGGCGTGCGCCAGCGCCTCTGCGAGCTCGATGCGGATGCGGCACGCCTGCAGCGGCGGCACGCCGCGCAGGTGGAAGTCCGGGCGGGTCCCGGTCCGCGGTTGGTCGGGATCGGCGGCGAGGAAGCGCTCGTACCAATCCACGGCCTGCGCGGGGCGCCCGAGCGCGACGAGGCAGCGCGCCGTCGAGCGGATCGCCGCCAGGCGCCACTCCGCGGCGAGGTCGTCGCGCTCGGTGACCGCGGCGTAGTGCGCGAGCGCCTCGTCGCAGCGACCGCCCACGCGCAGCGTGTCGGCCAACCGGATGCGCGCCAACGGATCGCGCGGATCGCGCTCGACCGCGCGACGGCGCCAGGCCAGCGCGTCGGCTTCGCGGCCAGCCTGGTCCGCCACGTCGGCCAGGTTCAGCTCTTCGGACGGCGGCAGCTGCGGGTGGGCCGGGAACGTGGCGATCCCCACGGCGAGCACCAAGAGCGCGGCCCCGGCCGCGAGGCCGGCGCGGCGCCGGTCGCCCGCGGCGGGGCGGGCGGCGGCCCAGCCGGCCGCCGCGAGCGGGAGCAGGAGCAGGATCGCCGGCAGGCGGAAGCGCGCCGTGTTGAAGAACAGCACCGGCGTGAGCGCCCAGGCCGTGGCAAGCGCGGCCAGCGGCCCGGCCGGGGCGCGCAGGCGGCCGGCCGCGAGCACGAGCCCCGCCGCCA
>JAGOJY010000148.1 GCA_017994815.1 Acidobacteriota bacterium | reverse complement strand
GGCGCCGTGATCGTGCGCGACAAGACGATCCTCTCGACCGGGTACAACGGCTCGATCCGCGGGTTGTCGCACTGCGACGAGGACGGGCACCTGATGGAGAACGGCCACTGCGTGCGGACGGTCCACGCCGAGGCGAACGCGATCGCGCAGGCGGCGCGTCACGGCGTGCGGGTGGACGGCGCCGAGATCTACATCACCGCCAGCCCGTGCTGGGCCTGTTTCCGGCTGCTCGCCAACTCCGGGATCGTGCGGATCTACTACGGCGAGTTCTACCGCGACCAGCGGATCCACGACTTCGCCCAGCAGGCCAAGATCGAACTGATCGACCTGTCCGCCTGACCCGCAGGGCCGCGATCCACGTTCGGCGGTCAGGGCCGGGCCGCCTGCGGCGGTTCCTATCTGGATCCGTCTTTTCCGCGAATCCGTGCGTGCCGGGGATCAGGCGGGGACGGCCTTGAGCAGGCTGGCGATGCCGATCTTGTCCACGGCGCGCAGGTAGGCCTCGTCGGCGTCGATCAGTCCGCGGTGCACCAGCTCGACCAGCGCGTCGTTGAGCGTCACCATCCCGTACTTCTTGCCGGTCTGCATCACGGACGGGATCTGGAACGTCTTTCCCTCGCGGACGAGGTTGGCCACCGACGGCGTGCCGATCAGGATCTCCATCGCCGCGACGCGTCCGCCTCCGACCTTGCGGCAGAGGATCTGGGCGATCACCCCCTTCAACGACTCCGAGAGCATCGTGCGGACCTGCGCCTGCTGGCCGGTCGGGAACTGGTCGATGATCCGGTCCACGGTCGAGACGGCGGTGCTGGTGTGCAGCGTGCCGAAGACGAGGTGGCCCGTCTCGGCGGTTTCCAGCGCGATCGCGATCGTCTCCAGGTCGCGCATCTCGCCCACCAGCAGGATGTCGGGATCCTCGCGCAGCGCCGCCCGCAGCGCGCGCTTGAAGCTCTCGGTGTGCGTGCCGACCTCGCGCTGGTTGATCACGCAGCTGCGCGACTCGTGCACGAACTCGATCGGGTCCTCGATCGTGATCACGTGGTCCTGGCGGATGTCGTTGATGTGGTCGATCAGCGCCGTGAGCGTGGTGGACTTGCCGGAGCCGGTCGGCCCGGTGACCAGCACCAGCCCCTTCGTCAGCTTGCACAGCTCGAGCACCTGCGGCGGGATCCCGAGCTGCTCGGCGGTCAGGATCTTGGCCGGGATCTGCCGGAACACGGCCCCGGGCCCCTTGCGGTCGAGGAAGACGTTGACGCGAAACCGCGCCAGCCCGGCGATCTCGTGCGCCAGGTCGGTGTCGTGCGAGCCGTCGAACTCCCCGGCGTGCCGGGCGCTCATCAGCGGCCGGATCAGCTCGTCCACCTGCTCGGGCCCGAGCGGCTCCCAGCCCTCGATCGCGTGCAGGTCGCCGTCGAGGCGCAGCACCGGCGGCTGACCGCTGCAGAGGTGGAGGTCCGAGGCGCCCTTCGCGACCGTCAGCCGCAGCAGGTCGTCCAGGCCGTCGCAGGCGCGGCCGGAAGCCGGCGCGCGCACGGGGACGACGACCGGGGCGGACGGCCGCGCGGGCACCGGCTCGGCCGCGGGCGCCGGCCCGGGCGCGCCGAGGCTCGCCGGGGGCGTGACCGGCACCGGGCCGGAGACGGGCAGTCGCTCTGGATCGAGCAGGTGCTCGATGTCGGTCTCGGCCGGCGGCATCACGGCGTAGGACCACGGGGCGAAGACCGCCGAGACGGTGTCCCCGTCCGCGACGACCCGCAACACGAGCGCCCCGCAGGGGCGCAGGAGTTCGGTATCGAGCCGACCGCGGACCTGCAGGTCGGCGAACACGTCCGGCTCGAGCAATTCGCCGAGCAGCCCCAGCACCTGCTCCGCCGTCGGCCGGATCGTCGAGATCGGTTTCAGGCCGTCGGCGAACACGAGCGCCGCCGGCTCGCCCGACGCCAGCCTCAACTCACGCGCATCGCGCTGGATGAGCACGTCCAGAAACCGGTCGAGCTGCGCCATAAACCCGCTCCCTCGTGCAATCTAGGTGTCGGCGGGCGCATCGTCGAGGCCGGCCCGGGGGTACACTGCGGGGCGTTCCTCCGTACCCATCCGCCAAGGGAGGCGCTCATGAGAAGGCAAGCGCTGTATGGCTGCGTCGCGGCGCTGGTCGTCCTGGCGCTGGCCGCGCCGGCCGCGGTCGCCCAGGAGAAGGCGCCGGCGAAAAAGAACCCGCGCGTCGAGATCAAGACCGACATGGGCTCGATCGTGCTCGAGCTGTGGCCGGACAAGGCGCCGCAGACGGTCCAGAACTTCATCGGTTACGTGATGGATGGCTTCTACGACGGGACCATCATCCACCGTGTCGTGCCGGGATTCGTGATCCAGGGCGGCGGCTACACGCCCGACTTGAAGGGCAAGGCGACCAAGGCCGCGATCCCGCTGGAGGCCAAGCAGCCGAACAACAAGTACACGGTGGCGATGGCCCGCACCAACGATCCCAACTCGGCGACCTCGCAGTTCTTCATCAATCTCGCCGACAACATGACGACCCTCGATCCCGGCCCGAACGGGCCGGGCTACGCGGTCTTCGGCAAGGTGATCAAGGGCACCGCCGTCGTGGACCAGATCGGGCGCCTGCCGCGCAAGCCGCAGGGCATGTTCAACGAGCTGACGAACCCCGTGATCAAGATCCAGAAGGTGTCGTTGATCGCGGCGAAGTGACGCCGTCCGCGGATGGATGCGCGCCGTGCGGCGCATCCATCCGCGGCGGTCCGCCCGACTGCGGCGGTTACAGGTAGAACGTCAACAGCGCGATGAAGCCCTCGTCCTCGCGGAAGATCTTCCCCTTCCGGCTGTAGAACGGGTTGCGAACGTTGATGTTGTCCGGGCGGTAGGCGTAGCTCAGCAGGTCGTCGCGGATCTCTTCCTCGACCTCCGCCGAGGTCCAGCTCACCTGCAGCTTCAGGTTGTGCTTGCGCAGGTAGTAGTTCACGCCGAGCGAGAAGTCCTTGGCCGTCTCCTTGGCGGCCACGAGGTCCGGCCGGGGCTCCTCGACCAGCGGCGGCGCCAGCGCCGAGGGGCCGAACGGCAGCGCACTGAAGCTGAAATCGTCCTCCTCGATGCGCGCGAACCGCGCGACGGCCTCGAGGTTCTTGCCGATCAGGAGCGCGCCCTCGAGCCGCAGCATCAGTGCCTTCTGGTCCTCGGGCGACAGGCTCACGTCGGACGCCGACAGCAGCGTGTCCTCGCTGGTCGGCAGGTCCTGGTGGATCACGTTGCGGCGCTCGCGCAGCTTCCACGACTGGAAGCTCGCGTTGAGCTGCAGCGTCGGCAGGCGCAGGGCGCCGAACAGCTCCACCCCGTCGGCCAGGTTCGGCGACTCCGTGCAGTCC
>JAGOJY010000002.1:135000-197375 GCA_017994815.1 Acidobacteriota bacterium | reverse complement strand
CCGCGGCTCGCGCTGCCGCGCGGCGCCGAGCCGGCGCTGGGCCGGGAGCTCTCGCCGCGTGGCGCGGGGGCGACGCTGGGCCGCGAGTTGTCGCGACGCGGGGCGGGGGTGGCGCTGGGGCGCGAGCTGTCGCGGCGCGGGACGGGCGCGGCGCTGGGGCGCGAAGCGCCGCGGTCCGCGGTTCCGCGCTCCGCGCGCGGGGCCGGGACCGCTCGGGAGGCCGGCCGGTCCGCCCGCGCTTCTTCGCCGCGCTTCGGGAAACGCGAGGGCGCCGCGCGCTGCGGCGCCCCCTTCTCTTTGTCGGCACCCTCGTTGGCGAGGCGGCCGAAGAACCGGCGCACGCTCTCGCCGTCGGCCGGGGCGCGGCCCTGGCCGACGGCGCCCGAACCGGGCGCCACCGCCTGCGCGCGACCGCTGCGCCGCTCGAACGTGCGCGGCGCGACGCCACCGGGCTCGGTCTTCCTGTCGCCGCTGCCCTTCTCGGACCCGGGGCGGACGCGGATCACCGGCGTGTCGCCCTTCGGCTTCGGCTGCGTCGTGGGCGTGCCGCCCCGGGGCGCGGTCGCTTCGCCGCGCTCCGTGCGCGGGCGCACGGTGCCCTTGTCGCGCCCGGCCTCGGCGGACCCGGGGTTCGTCCGGCGCGGCGGCACGGCCTGCTCCCTGCCCGGTTCGCGGGAGCGGACGGCCCGCGAGCCGTCCTTGCGCTCGCGCACGACCTTCTCGACGTCGCGGAACGACCGCGTCGGGCGGTTCTTCTCGGCGCGGACGTCGACGTCCTTGACCGGCCGCGCGAGCGCCGGGCGGCGCTCGGCGACGCGCCGCACCTTCTCGTACGTGTCGGGCGCCAGCTTGCGCACCTCGACGCCCCGGCCGCCGCGGCCGCCGTGACCGTCGCGCACCGGCACCATCGCCCGGCGGGAGATCACGCCGCGGCCGAGGTGGTCGGGAAGCACGCGGTGGCGCGGGATCTTGTTCACGTGCGTGTAGTAGAAGTTGTTGTAGGGGATGAACGCCCAGGGGTGGCCGTCGAACCACGGGTGGCCCCAGTAGTACGAGCCGTAGAACACCGGCGTGTCCCAGTAACCGAGCGGGCACCAGCCGACGTACGACGGGCCGTAGTACCAGTACACGTGCGCCGGGCGGAACACGAACCCGGGGACCCAGAACCAACCGATGTGCGCGCTGAAGCCCCAGCGGCCGTAGCGGTACACCGACCAGCCCCACGGTTCGTAGCCGACCCACACCGGCCCGTACGGGCCGGGCGACCAGTAGCCCGAGTAGTAGGGGCGCCAGTTGTCGTCGGTCTCGGGGTCCCAGACCCAGCCGTAATCGTCGTCGTAGACCCAGTCGCCGTAGTACGACAGTTCGTCGTAGTACGGGCGCACCTCGTCCGGGAGGTCGTTGTACTCGCGGCCCGGGCGCGCCTGGTACACGCCCGCGCGCTGGGCCACCCACGCGTCGAACGAGTCGCGCGCGTAGGCGTTGTAGTTCCACGGCCGGCGCGGCGAACCGCCGGGCAGGACCAGCGTGCGCTGCGTGCCCTCGAGCACGACCGAGTCGCGCTCGCCCGCCACCTCGACGCGGCCGCGCTGCAACGAGACGCGGACCTCGTCGCCGCTGGTGGTGTCGACGCGCAGCACCGACGACTCGACCACGTAGACCGAGCACGACGGCGTGTCGATGCGGAAATCGCCCGCCTGTTGGCCCGGGACGTCGGCCGAGATGCTGCCGTGCCGCAGACCGATCACCGTGTCGATGCCGCGCCGCCCCGGCTCGGCCAGCGCGACCACGTCGAGCGTGGTCCCGCCGTCCACGCGGACCAGCGTGCCGTCGGGGAACTGCAGCTCGGCCCGCTGACCGTCGCGCGAATCGACGCGGTCGCCGGGGTAGATCGGCGCATTCTGGTCGATGTCCTCGGCGAAGCCGTCCTCGCGCACGACGCGGACCGCGTCGTCGGCGTGCCGGACGCGGGCGAACGGGCCGCTCTCGACTTCGGCGGCCTCGGCGGCGGGCACGTCCTCCGCGACGGGGTCGTAGGCGTAGGCGAAGGCGTCCTCGTCTGCGGATTGCGCGCGGGCCGCGGGGAGCCCGACCATCCAGGTCCCGGTGACGGCGAGCACCGCCGTGATGGCGGATGTGACGAGTCTCTGCTTCATGGGGACGCCTCCTTCTGGTGCTTCCTCGCCCCAAGGACTGCAATTTCCGTTCCCCGCCGTCCTGCTCCTCGGGACCACAGGCAACATCTTGGTGTCGTTGGCGTTGCGGGGACGGACCGCTTTCGCCTCAGCCGGCGAACGTCACCTCGCGGGGACGGCTGTCACCCGCGTGGGTCGCCGACTTTGACCACTTCGCCCGCGGATGTTACGGTCCCTGCACGAGGGCTCGTCATGGCACTGCGACCGATCGTCGTGTACCCGCACCCGGTCCTGACCCGGCCGACCGCCGAGATCGCCGAGGTCGACGCCGACCTGCGCCGCCTGGCCGAGGACATGGTCGAGACGATGCACGCCGAGCCGGGCGTCGGACTGGCGGCGAACCAGGTCGCGGACGGGCGGCGCCTGGCCGTCATCGACCCCAGCGCGGGCGAGCGGCCCGAGGACCTCCTCGTCCTCGTCAATCCACGGATCGTGGAGGCCTGGGGCAGCCAGGACGGCGAGGAAGGCTGCCTGTCGTTCCCCGGCATCTTCGAGAACATCGAACGCCCTTCGCACGTGCGGTACACGGCGCACGACCTCGACATGAAGCCGGTCGAGGCGACGGTCGAAGGGCTCGTTGCGCGGATCATCTGCCACGAACTCGATCACCTCGACGGCGTGACGTTCCTGCAGCGGATGTCCCCGCTCAAGCGCCGCTTGACGCTGCGCAAGATCGAGCGGCTGCGCCGGCAGGGGGAGTGGCCGGAGTCGGCCGCGCTCTGACCGGCCGCGGCCCGGCGGGGCCCGGCATCATCTAGAATCGCCCGATGCGGCTGGTTTTCTTCGGCACGCCCGAGTGGGCGGTGCCCGCGCTCGAAGCGCTGGCCGGGTCGCCGCACGAAGTCCGCGGCGTGGTCACCGCGCCCGACGCGGCGCTCGGCCGCTCGCGGCGGCCGGTCCCCCCGCCGGTGAAGCGGCGGGCGCTCGAGCTGGGGATCGGCGCGGTGCTCCAACCGGAGACCCTGCGCGGGCCGGCCGCGCGCGCCGCGATCCTGGGGCTCGAACCGGACGCGCTGGCCGTCGTCGCCTACGGGCGGATCCTCCCTGGCCGGTTGCTCGACGCGCCGCGCCACGGCGCGATCAACGTGCACTTCTCGCTGTTGCCGCGGCACCGCGGCGCGGCGCCGGTCCAGTACACGATCCTCTGCGGCGACGCGCGCGGCGGCGTCACCACGATGAAGATGGCACGCGGGCTCGACACCGGGCCGGTCCTGCTCCAGGAGGAGGTCGCGGTCGGGCCGGGCGAGCGCGCGGGCGAACTCGGCCGGCGACTCGCCGCCATCGGTGCGCGGCTCCTGCTGGAGACGCTCGCGCGGGTCGAGCAGGGCGCCGACGGCGTGCCGCAGGACGAGGCGCTGGCCACGTGGGCCCCGCCGCTGCGCGCCGAGATGGGTCTCGTGAGCTGGGACTGGGACGCGGCCGGGATCTGGCGCCGCATGCGCGCCTTCGACCCGTGGCCGCCGGTGGTCTGCCAGGGGCCGCGGGGCACGCTGCGCTTGCTGGAGGGGGAGCCCCTGGGCGAGACTGCGCCGGGCGAGGTCCCGGGCCTCGTCCTCCGCCGCGCCGGCGACGCGGTGGACGTCGTCTGCGGCGGGCGCGAGTTGCTGCGCCTGCGGCTCGTCCAACCGTCCGGCGGACGGCCCATGAGCGGTGCCGCGGCGCTCGCAGGCCGGCACCTGGTCCTCGGCGAGAGGCTGACCCGATGCCAGAAGGACTGAGCGAAACCGGCGCGATCGAGCGCTCCCCGCTCGTCCGCGCGGAGGCGATCCGGATCCTGGCCGAGGTCGAGGCCGGCGGCTGGTCCGACCGCCTGCTGCAGGCGCGCGAGGCCGCGCTGGCGGACCCCCGCGAGCGCCGCTTCCTCCACATCCTCGTGCTGAACACGCTGCGCTGGCAGGGCGCGCTCGACCGCGTGCTCGCGCCGCAGGTCCACGGCGGGCTCGCGCGCGTTCAGCCGCGCGTGCGCGCGGCACTGCGCCTGGGCGTGGCGCAGGCGGTGCTCCTCGGCCGGCCCGCCGCGATCGCGGCCGACTCCACCGTGCACGCGCTGCGCTCGATCGACGGCCCGCGGCCCGCGGGGCTGGTCAACGCGGTGTTGCGCCAGCTGTTCTCCAAGGACCTGCCGCCGATGGAGGAGAGCGCGACGCTCCCGGCGTGGCTGGTCCGCCGCTGGACCCGGCAGTTCGGCGAGGCCGACGCGCTCGCGATCGTGCAGGCCGTCAACCGGCCCGCGCGCCCGTTCGTCGTCGCGCGTCCCGACCGCGGCGGCCGCGACACGCTCGCCGCGGCGCTGGCGCTCGAAGGCGTCGACACGCGACCCGCGCGCCGGCACCCGTGGGGGCTCCTGGTCCGCCGCGGCGCGCCGCAGGAAACCGACGCGTTCCGGCGCGGCGATTTCCTGCTGCTGGACGAGGCGGCGGCGCTGGTGGCGCTGCTCGCCACGCCGGCCGACGACCGCGCGGTGGCCGACCTCGCGGCCGCGCCGGGCGGGAAGGCCGCGCTGCTGGCGCAGGCGGCGCCGGGCGGCGTGGTCTCGCTCGAACTGGTCCCGACGCGGCTCGCGGCGCTGGCCGAGGTGCTCGCACTGCGGGCGCCGGCGCGGCGCACCGGGTCGATCCTCGCCGACGCGCTGCACCCGCCGCTGGCGCGCGAGGCGTTCGGCCTGGTGCTGCTCGACGCGCCGTGCTCCGGCACCGGCACGCTGCGGCGCCGCCCCGAGAAGCGCCACCGGCTCAAGCCGGCCGACATCGCCGACTGCGCGCAGCGCCAGGCGGCGATGCTCGACCGCGCGGCGGAGCTGGTCGGCCCGGGCGGCGCGCTGGTGTACTCGGTGTGCAGCCTCGAGCCGGAGGAGGGGATCGAGCAGGTGAAGTCGTTCCTCGCACGCGACCCGCGCTTCGCCGCGGCCGATCCTCTGCAGTGGCTGGGCGAGGCGGCGCGCGACGTCGTCGTCGGCGACCCGCCCGTGCTGGCGACGCGCCCCGACCTGCAGGACATGGACGGCTTCGTCGCGGCGCGGTTGCGGCGGGTTTCGTGAAGTCGAGGCTCTGGCGCGTCCTCGAACGCGTGTTCGTCGTGTCGGGTCTGTTGCTGTCGATCCTGCTGACGTTCGTGCTGGCGGGTTGGCTGACGCTGCGGTTGTCGATGCACGTCCCGGAGATCGGTGTCCCCGACGTGGCGGGGCTCGCGGTGCGCGAGGCCGGGCAGAAGCTGTCGCGGGCCGGGTTGTCGTCCGTGGTCTCGGCCCGGCGCGCTGACCCCGCGCGCCCCCCCGACACGGTGATCGAGCAGTTCCCGGCGGCCGGCACGCGCACCAAGCGCGGGCGGACCGTGCGGCTGGTCGTCAACCAGCGCGCGGCCGCGGTCGCCGTCCCGGACCTGGTCGGCGGCAATCTGCCGTCGGCGCGGCTGGCGCTGCGCGCCGCCGGGTTGTCCGTCGGCTCGGTCGCGAACGTCCCCGCGGCGGCGCCGGTCGGGCGCGTGATCGGCCAGTCGCCGTCGCCCGGCTCGCCGGCCGAGGCCGGGCCGAGCGCGAGCCTGCTGCTCAGCGCCGGGCCGGCTCCGCGCGCCTACGTCATGCCGGACGTGGTCGGCCGCCCGGCGCAGGCGGTGGCCGGCGCGCTGCGCGCGGCCGGCTTTCGCCGCGTCGGGATCCAGCCGGCCGGCGCGGCGGGGTTCGTCACCGCGCAGTCGCCGCCGGCGGGACGGCGCGTGACCGTCAACGACGCCATCGCGCTGCGCGTCGACGCGGGCTCGTGAGGACGGTCATAATCCCGGCGGAGGAAAGGCGATGAGCGCGGGACCGGTCCTGCTCGCCCCGTCCATCCTGTCGGCCGATTTCGCGCGGCTCGCCGAGGCGCTGGAGTTGATCGCGCGCGCCGGGGCCGACCTGGTCCACGTTGACGTCATGGACGGGCACTTCGTGCCCAACCTGACGATCGGCCCGCCGGTCGTGGCCGCGCTGGCCAAGGCCACGCGGCTGCCCCTCGATTGCCACCTGATGATCGAGAACGCGGACGCGTGGGTCGGCCGGTTCGCCGAGGCCGGTGCGGCGCGGATCACCGTGCACGTCGAGGCGTGCCCGCACCTGCACCGGACCGTGCAGGCGATCCGCGATGCCGGCGCCTCTCCCGGCGTCGCGCTCAACCCGGCGACGCCGGTCGAGGCGCTCTCGGAGATCCTCCCCGACGTGGACCTGGTGCTGGTGATGTCGGTCAACCCGGGCTTCTCGGGCCAGGAGTTCATCGCCGCGTCGCTGTCGAAGATCGAGCGGCTGCGGGCGATGCTCGGCCGGTGCCAGCTCCCGACTTTGGTGCAGGTCGACGGCGGCGTCGGGCCGGCGAACGCGGCGGCGCTCGTGCGGGCCGGGGCCTGCTGCCTGGTCGCCGGCAACGCGGTGTTCGGCACGCCCGACCCCGCTGCCGCGATCGCGGCGCTGCGCCGCGCGGCGGAGGAGGGGCTCTGAACACCGGCGCGCCGGGGCCGGCCGCCGGCGGTCGCACCGAGGTGACGCCGTTCCGGGTGCGCTACCCGGAGGTGGACCGGATGGGGTTCGTGCACCACGCGCAGTACTTCGTCTGGTTCGAGCTCGGCCGCACCGAGGTGATGCGCAGCTCGGGCCTGAGCTACCGCGAGGCCGAGGACGAGCTGGGGGTGTTTTTCCCGATCATCGAAGCCGGCGCGTGCTTTCGGCGTGCCGCGCGCTACGATGAGGAGCTGGCGGTGCGGACGACGATCCGGGAACTCTCCGGTCTCAGGGTCCGTTTCGAGTACCAGGTCGTGCGGCCGGGCAGCGGCGAACTCCTCGCCGAGGGCTTCACGGTCCACGTGGCGATCGACCGGCGCGGCCGGGCGCGGCGGGTCCCGCCCGCGGTGAGGGAGAGGTTGGCGGCATGGCTCTCGTGAAAAACGCGCGCGTTCTCCGGCGAGTTGCGGTCCCGCTGCTGCTCGTCGGGCTCGCGGGCTGTCACCGCGGCGATCGCCGCGAGCTGCTCGGCGACAACGAGGTGTTGTTCCGCCGCGCGCAGGAGAGCATCGAGCGCCGGCGGTTCCTCGAGGCGATCCGCCTGCTCGGCGACATCGGCATGGTCACGCCGGTGCCCGAGGAGATGGACCCGGAACTGAAGCTCCTGTTGGCCGACGCCTACTTCTACCAGGGCGACACGATCAGCCTCGTCGAGGCCCAGAACCGCTACGAGCAGTTCGTCAGCTTCTACCCCCTGCACCCGCGCGCGCGCTACGCGCGGTACCAGGTTGGCGCGTGCCTTTTGGCCCAGGCCGAGGAGCCGCAGAACGACCAGGAGTACGCGCGGCGCGCGCGCGACCACTTCGAGGCGATGATGCGGGAGCTTCCGCCGAACGACCCGTGGCTGCCGGCGACGCGCTCGATGGCGGCGCAGGCGCAGGGACGGCTCGCCGAGCACGAGTGGCTGGTGGCGAAGTTCTACTTCGACCTCAAGCAGTACCCCGGCGCGATCGGCCGGCTGAACACGGTGATCGACCAGTACCCGGGTTCCAGCCGGCGCGAGGAGGCGTTCTTCCTGATGGCGCAGTCGTACCGCGCGGTCGGCGACCCGGAGCAGGCGCGCCTCGCGCTCAGCCGGCTGCTGGCCGACTACCCGCGTGGGAACTTCGCCGCGCCGGCCCAGAAGATCCTCGAGGAGATCGACGGCAAGGCGCCCGCGGTCGGGGCGCTGCATGGGGGATAGCTGTCGCTGACCGGCGTCCGTCCGTCCGGTCTCGCCGCTGACGGCGCTCGATCAACGAAACCGGGAGTGGCCCCTCAGCACGGCACCGGTTCGAGGAGCGCGTCGAGCGTCTCCCGCAGCGTGAGCAGCGTGAAGGGTTTCATCAACACCGGCGCGCCCGCGCGGGCGAGGAACTCGCGGGCCTCGTCGCCGCCCGCGTCGCCCGTCGAAAACACCACCGGCGGGAGCGGGATCCCCAGTTCGCGCGCGCGTTCGTAGACGCCCGGCCCGTCGAGGCCGGGCATGCGCAGGTCGACGATCGCGACCCGGAAACGCTCGGCGGCGAGCAGGTCGAGCGCTTCGTGACCGGTCGCCGCGGTCGCGACCGAGAAGCCCCAGGCGCCGAGGGCCTCCGCCAGCACCGAGCGGACGCCCTCCTCGTCGTCCACGACCAGCGCGCGGCCCGCGGCCGGTGCCGGCGCGCTCACCGGCGAGGCGGCGGCCTCGGCTGCCACCGCGCAGCGCGGCGCGCCGTCCGGGACCGGCAGCTCGACGGCGAACGTCGCGCCGCCTCCCGGGACGCTGCGCACGCGGATCGTCCCGCCGTGTTCCTGCACGATGCCGTAGCAGATCGACAGCCCCAGCCCCGTGCCCTTGCCGACCGGCTTGGTCGTGAAGAACGGGTTGAAGATCTTCTCCAGGACCTCCTCCGGGATCCCGGGGCCGTCGTCCGAGACCTCGATCCGCACCCGCCGGCCGTCGCGCGCCGTGCGCACCAGGACCGTGCCGGGCCGGCCCGTCTCCTCGATCGACTGCTCGGCGTTGGTGACGAGGTTCAGCAGCACCTGGTGCAGCTGGTGCTCGTCCACGCGCACCAGCGGCAGGTGCGGGTCCAGCTCGGTGCGCAGCGCGATGTTGCGCACGCGGCAGCTGTACTCGCGCATCTCGACCAGCTCGCCGATGATCGCCGACAGGTCGTGCCAGCCGATCTCCGGCTTGTGGTGGCGCGAGAACGTCAACAGGCTGCGCACGATGCGCGAGGCGCGCTGGGCCTCGCGCTGGATGCGCTGGAGCATGCCCGCGGTGCGCGCGCCCGGCTCGAGGCCGCCGCACAGTTCCGCGGTGCCGATGATCGTCGCCAAGGGGTTGTTCAGCTCGTGCGCGACGCCGGACACGAGCTGGCCCAGCGCGGTCAGCTTCTCGCTCTGGATCACCGCGTCGCGCATCTTCTTCACGTCGTCGTACAGCCGCGCGTTGTCCAGCGCGACCTCGACGAAGCGGGCCAGCGCCGCCAGGCGCTGCGCGTCCTGGATGGTGAACGGCTCGCGCTGGCCGCCGTCGAAGACGAGGATCATCCCGTCGGGACGGCCGAGGATGGTCAACGGCTGGGCGATGAACGCGGTCGCGTCGAACCCCGCCAGCTCCGGCGTCGCCGCGACGTCGGCCGCCGCGCCGATCGCCGGCTCGCCGCGCTCGAGGAACGCGTCGTCGAACGCGGCGCGGCGCAGGCGGTTGGCGCGCAGCTCGACCGGCGTCGCCGAGCGGTCCAGGAGCGCGGCGACGTTGAACTCGCGTCCCTCGGGCTCGCGAAAGGCGAGCAGGGCGCCGCGCGCGTGCAGGTCCTCGGCCACGATGCGCACGACGACCGGTCCGAGCTCGCCGACCTCGAGGTGCGCGCTGACCTGCAGCCCGAGTTCCTGGATCGTCTGCAGTTCCTTCTGGCGCTGGCTGAGGTCGCGCTCGCGCCGCTCCAGCCGGCTGAGCAGCAGGAACAGCAGCGTCAGCGGGATGACGGCGACCGCCAGAAGCGCCGGGTGCACCGACCACGAGAGCGCCATCAGCGCGGCGAAGCAGCTGACCACGACCTCGTTGATGACGACCGAGTAGCCGGTGATGCCGCTGTCGCGCAGCGAGCGCCGCGAGCTGATGTAGATGATCGACTGCACGAGCAGGCTGCCGACCGCGGAGTAGGTCAGCGCACCGGCCAGCGCCGAGGCGCCGATGCCGGCCAGGCCGGGCAGGCTGCCGCGCACGGCCGCCGTGACCTGGACCGCGCACCAGGCGCAGGCGAGCGACTGGCCGAAGTTGAACAGCGTCTGGATCTGCCGCCGGCGGTGGACCGCGCAGTCCAGGGCCAGCGTGGCCAACAGCGCCGCGGCGACCACCCACGGCGGGGCGATCGGCAGCAGGGCCTGGAACGCGGCCGGGGCCATCCAGACCGCCACGCGCCCGCGATGCCGGCGCGCGACGGTGAAGGTCAAGAGCGTCCAGGCCAGCCCGAGGCTGCCGAACGCGAGGAGCGCGAGGAGGTCGGCCGGGGTGGCCCCGGGCGCGGTCCGGAGCAACGCGATCCCCGCCGCGGTTCCGGCCGCGGTGACGAGCGCGACGTACAGGACCGTCGGCCAGCTGTTCCCGGATGAACTCAAACGCGGCTCGCCCGTGCGGCCACACTTTACGGTGGCGGCCCCGCGGGGGAATATAGGGTCGAGCACTTGCGCCGGCATTTCTTCGCTCGAGGAGGCGCGCGTGGCCCTTGTCCACGGGACGACGGTGTTGGCGGTGCGGCGCGGCGCGGCGGTGGCGTTCGCGGCCGACGGCCAGGTCACCCTCGGGCGCACGGTCGTCAAGGCCGGTGCCCGCAAGGTCCGCCGGCTGGCCGGCGGCCGCGTGCTCGCGGGGTTCGCCGGCGGCGCCGCCGATGCCTTCGCCCTGTTCGCGCGCTTCGAGGAGCGGCTGGAACAGCACGGCGGCCGGCTGGAGCGCGCCGCGATCGAGCTGGTCCAGGACTGGCGCACCGATCGCGCGCTGCGGCGGCTGCAGGCGGTGCTGCTCGTCGCCGACCGCGAGCGCACGCTGATGCTCTCCGGCACCGGCGACCTGATCGAGCCGGACGACGGCGCGATCGCGGTCGGCAGCGGCGGCGCGGCCGCGCTCGCGGCCGCGCGCGCGCTGTTGGCGCACACCGAGCTGGCCCCGGCCGACATCGCCCGCGAGGCGCTGGCGATCGCCGCCGCGCTCGACATCTACACCAACGACCGGATCGTCTGCGAGTCGCTGGAAGCGGAGCCGTGATGGTCTTCTACATGGGGCCCGGGCAGGCGCCGTTCGGGGGCGGGGAGCCGGGCGCGGACAACCTCACGCCGCGGCAGGTCGTGGCCGAGCTCGACCGCTACATCGTCGGCCAGTCGGCGGCCAAGCGCGCGGTGGCGATCGCGCTGCGCAACCGCTGGCGCCGGCGCCAGCTCCCGCCGGCGCTGGCCGAGGAAGTCCTGCCGAAGAACATCCTGATGATCGGGCCGACCGGGGTCGGCAAGACGGAGATCGCGCGCCGGCTGGCGCGCCTGACGGGCAGCCCGTTCCTGAAGGTCGAGGCGACCAAGTACACCGAGGTCGGCTACGTCGGCCGCGACTGCGAGTCGATGGTGCGCGACCTCGTCGAGATCGCGATCGAGATGGTCCGGCGCGACCGCCGGCGCGAGGTCGCGGCGGCCGCGGCGCGTGCGGTCGAGGACCGGCTGCTCGAGGCGCTGGCCGGGCCGCGCGCGGCGCCCGCCTCGGCGGACCAGGCGCGCGAGTGGGTCGGCAGCCGCGAGGAGCTGCGGGCACGGCTGCGCGACGGCGAGCTGGAGGACCGCGTCGTGGACGTGGAGGTCGCCGAGGATGCGCCGGCCGCGTTCCGCATCGCGGGCGGGCCGGGGATGGACGAGATCGACGTCCGGCTCGGCGACATGATGCCCGGCATGTTCGGCCAGAGAACGCGCCGGCGCCGCATGACGGTCGCCGAGGCGCGCTCGGTGCTGCAGAAGGACGAGGAAGAGCGCCGGCTGGACAAGGAGCAGCTCGCGCGCGAGGCGATCGCGCGCGCCGAGCAGTCCGGGATCATCTTCATCGACGAGATCGACAAGGTCGCCGGCGCCGGCCACGCCGGGGCGGGACCGGACGTCAGCCGGCAGGGCGTCCAGCGCGACCTGTTGCCGATCGTCGAGGGCACCATCGTCCAGACCAAGCACGGGCCGGTGCGCACGGACCACGTCCTGTTCGTCGCCGCCGGCGCGTTCCACATCGCCAAGCCCTCCGACCTGATCCCCGAGCTGCAGGGGCGCTTCCCGATCCGCGTCGAGCTGTCGCGCCTCAAGCGCGAGGACCTCGTGCGGATCCTGCGCGAGCCGGAGAACTCGCTGGTCCGGCAGTACCAGGCGCTCTTGCAGGTCGAGGGGGTCGAGCTGCAGATCACCGACGACGCCGTGGAGGCGATCGCGTCGCTGGCCGACGAGGTCAACGAGCTGACCGAGGACATCGGCGCGCGGCGGCTGGTGACGATCCTCGAGCGGGTGCTCGACCCGGTGCTGTTCGACGCGCCGGACGAGCAGCGCGGGGCGGTGGTCATCGACGCGGCGCAGGTGCGCCGGGCGCTCGGCGAGGTGGCCGCCCGGCACGACCTCGCGCGCTACGTGCTGTGAGGACGGTCCCGGGCGCGCTCGCGCTGGCGGTGCTGGCCGCCGTGGCCTGCGGTCACCGCGGTCCGCCGCTGCCGCCGTTGCCCCGCATCCCGGAGACGCCGCGGCAGGTCGAGTACCGCCAGCGCGGCGACAACGTGCAGTTGCGCGCGCAGTACCACCTGAGCGCCACCGAATCGCGGCCGCTGCGCCCGCCCGCCACGCCCGCGGTGCTGGTTGGCGCCCCCGGTCCGGGCGCCGAGCCGGGCGCGCTCGACTCGCCGTCGCGGGCCCGCGAGTTCCAGCGCAATGCGCGCGCCGTGCTGCTGCCGGCGTTCGCGCCGGCCGAGCTGGGGCAGACCGTCACGCGCCGGGACAGCCTCCCGCTCGCGCAGCTCGGCGACGCGCAGGCGTTCGTGCTGGCGCTCGCGCTGCAGGACCGCCGCGCGCGCTCGTTCGTTTCCGCGCGCAAGCTGCTCGCGCCCGCACGCCCGCCGCTGCCCGCGCTCGCGTCGTTCGACGCCGCGCCCGAGGAGCGCGGCGTCCGCCTGGCGTGGCGCGCGCCGGACGACCCGCGCGCCACCGAGGTGCGGGTCTACCGCTGGCGCGACGGCGAAACCGAGCCGTGGCAGCCGTGGCGCGTGGTGCCGATCGATCCGCCGGGCCTGTTCGACGACACCGCGAGCTACGGCGAGACGCTGTGGTACACGGCGACGGCGGCGCAGGCGGGCACCACCGCGCCGGTCGAGAGCGAGCCGGCGCGGGCGGCCGAGGTCGCGTACGCGGACCGCTTCCCGCCGGCGCCGTCGCACGATCTCGACGTGGTCGCCGAGACCGGCCGCGTCCGCGTCCTGTGGTATCCCGGCGGATCGGCGGACGAGGCGCTGACGATCGTCGAGCGCCAGCGCGAGGGCGAGGAGCTGTTCGAGGTGGCCGGGCGTGTGGACGCCCCGGACACCTTCTTCATCGATCCCGACGTGGTCGCGGGGACGCGCTACCGCTACCGCGTGATTTCCGTCGACCAGCAGGGGAACCGCAGCGAGCCGGTCGGCCCGACCGACTGGGTCTCGCCGCGCCCGGCGCAGTCCGAGCCGTGACCGCCGCGGGGGAGCGCGCGAGGATGCTCACGTTCTGGAAGATGACGGCGGCCGGCAACGACTTCATCCTCGTCGATGCGCGGGCGGGGCTGCCGGCGGGCACGGCCGCACTCGCGGCGGCGCTGTGCCCCCGCGCGGTCTCCGTCGGCGCGGACGGCCTGTTGGCCGTGGTCGCGGCCGTGCCCGGGCGCGTCGAGATCGATTACCGCAACGCGGACGGCTCGGCGGCGGAGTTCTGCGGCAACGGGGCGCGCTGCGCCGCGCGCTACGCCGTGGAGCGCGGGATCGCCGGCTCGCCGCTGGAACTGGTGTTCCCCGGCCACGCCGTGCGGGCGCGCGTGGACGGCGGGTCGGTGGAGATCGAGGGTCCGCGCCCGCTGGTCGACCTGGCGGCGATCGAGGTCGAGGCCGGTGGCCGCGCGGTGCGCGCGCGGCTCGTGTGCGCCGGGGTGCGGCACGTCGTGCTCCGCGATCCGGCGGATGGCGGCTTGGCCCTCCGCGACGTGCGCGACGCGCTGGACGCGGCGCGGCCCGACCTCGCCGGGACGTACAACGTGACTGCGATCGGCGAGCAGGCGCCCGGCCGGTTGCGCGTGCGCACGCTCGAGCGCGGTTCGGGGGAGACGCTGGCCTGCGGCAGCGCGGCGTGGGCCGCCGCAGCGTTCGTCGAGGACCCGCCGGGGTCGGGGCTGGAGCTGACGGTGATCCCGCCCGCGGGCGTGCCGCTGTCCGTGCGGCTCCTGCCGGGCGCCGGCCCGGCGCTCCTGCGGGGCGAGGCGCGGATCGTCTTCCGCGGCGAACTCGCCGCGGAATCGCTGCCCGCGGCCGGCCGCCCCTAGCGGGCCGCGAGTTCCGCGGCTTGCGGCGCCGCGGGGGCGGGAGCCGGCGCCGCGGTGCGCTCGGTGCGCAACGCGCCGAGCGCCGCGCGCAAGGAGGCCAGCTCCGCGGCGATCTGCACCACCGCTTCCGCCATCTCCGGGTTGCCTGCCGCGCCCTTCGCCACCCGGTCGAGCGCGCCCTGCGCCAGCGCGCAGTGCTCGCGCATGCTCTGCACCGACCCGCGCAGCGCGACCAGCATGCGGTTGATCGTCTCGGCGTCCTCGGTCAGGTAGTCGTGCTTGCGCAGCACGACCGTCTGGGAGATGTCGCCCGCCGCGACCGCTTCGTGGACCTTGCGGAAGCGGTACAAGGGGCCCGCGATCCGGTGCGAGACGAAGGTCGCGTGCACGCCGAACAAGAGCGCCATCAGGATCGCCGCGGGCCAGATCCGCGCGTGCAGGGCGAGGAACTCCAGCGCCGCGCGGTCCTTCTCGTGCACGCCAGCGGTGTCGCTGTAGAGGGTGACGAACAGCGGGCCGAACAGCGCGACCAGCAGCGCGAAGACGAAGACGCTGAAGTACAGGAGGTTGAAGCCCAGCAGCCGGTACTGCAGGCCGTCGATCAGGATCTTCTTGCGGCGATTCGGTGGGCGCTTGTTCATCGTCAGACCCCCTCGCGCAGCCAGCGCATCCCCGGCTGGTTGGCGAACGTCAGCACGGCGAGCCCTTCCTTGTCCGTCCGGTAGATGAGCCTGAACTCGTAGGGATCGCCGCCGGCGCTGAGGTAGGACAACGTGTAGGCCGTGCCGCCCTTGGCCGGCTCGATGCCCACGCCGGTGATCAGGTGGCTCTCCGCCAGCCCGAGTTCGCCGCCGAACACGATCCGGTTCTGCGCGATCTTCAGGTAGCGCCCCGAGTAGCGCGGGTCATCGGTCCGCCAGGTGCCGATCAGGCGCAGCGGAGCCTGCACGGCCGGTCCGCGGTCGCAGCCCGCCGCGCCGAGCGCCAGCGCCAGCACCACCCACCCCAGGATCCGCTTCATGGTCGCTCCCTTCACCGCGCCGCGGACAGTTCCGCCGGCGCCGAGGCCTGTGCCGGTTCCCGTTCTTCCGCCAGTTCCGCGATCACGCCGAGGAATGCCTCGACGACCACCGGGTCGAACTGCGTCCCGGAGTTCTCCCTGAGGTACGCCAGCACCCGGCGGCGCTCCCAGGCCGGGCGGTACGGGCGGTCCGAGGCCAGCGCGTCGTAGACGTCGGCGACGGCGAGGACGCGCGCGAGCAGCGGGATCTGCTCGCCGGCGAGCCGGTCGGGGTATCCCCGGCCGTCGTAGCGCTCGTGGTGGTGCCGCGCGGCCGGCACCACGTCGCGGAACGCCGAGAGCGGCTCGAGGATCCGCGCGCCGATCGTCACGTGCTCGCGCATCGCGCAGAACTCCTGGTCGGTGAGGCGGCCGGGCTTGTCGAGCACGTGGGGCGGGACGCCGATCTTCCCGATGTCGTGCAACAGCCCGGCGCGGTGCAGCGTTTCGATCTCGCGCGGGGGCATCCGGAGCGCTTTGGCCACCAACAGCGCCAGCCGGGTGACGCGGTGCGAGTGCCCGGCAGTCCACGGCGACTTGGCGTCCACGGCGAGCGCGAGCGCCTCGAGCGTCTCCCAGTTCACGCGCGCGAGCGTGGCGATCAGGCGCGCGTTGGTCAGCGCCACCGCGACCTGCTCGGCGACGCGCCGGGCGTCCTCCAGTTCGTCGGCGCGCGGCGGCTCCGGCGCGACGCGCGCGCCGGCGATGACGGCCACGGTGCGGCCCTGGACCCGCACCGGCACGACCACGGCGGGCGCGGCCGCGGGCAGCGCGCGGGCGAGCGGCGCCGGGAGCGCGCCGGCGGGGAGCACGACCGGGTCCGCGTCGAATGAGCCGGCGAGCGCTTCGTTCAAGGCCCCGGCCTCGCAGCGGTGGACGCCGGCGCGGTTCCCGTCGAGCGCATAGACCTCGCAGCACGCCTGCCCCCCGCGCTCGAGGATGGCGACCGCCGCGTGCGAGGCGCCGAGGATGTCCGGCACCCGCTTGAGGATTGTCTCGATGATCTTGTCCTCGTCCAGCGCCGAGAGGACGGCCCGGTCCACCTCGGCGGTCGTGCCCAGCATCCGGAACTGCCGGCCGAGCTGCCCGGCCATCGCGTTGAACGACAACGCCAGCTCGCCGAACTCGTCCCTGCTGGTCACGTCCACGCGCGCGTCGAACTGCCCCTCGCGCACCCGGACCGTCGCGTCCTTCAGGCGCTCGATCGGGTTCAGGCTGCGGCGGATCTGCACCACGCTGACCAACACGACCACGGCGAGCGAGAGCAGCACGACCAGCGGCAGGAGCTTGTTGAACTCGGTGGCCGCGGCGAACACGCCCTGGTGCGGTTCGGTCAACACGACCGTCCAGCCCTCGGCGCAGTACGCCGTCTGCAGGAACAGCGGCCACTGGAAGGCGAGGTTGCGCTCGCGGTCCGGCCCGAACCAGGCGAACAAGCGCGAGGGCGAGTTCGGTTCGATGCCGGTGCGCAGCGGCTCCGGCTGCTCCATCGTCGAGAACAGCACCTCGCGCCGGTGATCGAGCACGACCAGGTCCGCCGTGGTCGGCAGGTACCCGCGCATCGTCAGCCACAGCCGCTCGGTCGCCAGCTCGCCGATCGCGAGCGTCGAGCCGGTGGAGCGCCGGGTGGCGAGGAACAGGCGCGTGGCCCGCGCCGAGCGGTCGACGAACAGGGCTGGCCGCTCGCAGCCCGATTCCCGCGCGCGTTCGAGGATCGCGGGCGGCAGGGGATCGCCCGTGACGACCTGCGCCGGGCCCAGCGGCGGCGCCAGCGACAGGCTCGCGAGCCGGCGCGATTCCGCGTCCTGGGGGAACCCGCGGAACGCGTCCGGCGCCGCGGCCCACGTCGCGATCTGCTCCTCGGCCAGCATGAACTGCTCGATCAGCCCCATGCCGATCTGCTTCGTCGAGTGGTACAGGCGCGCCTGGCTGTTCTGACGCAGCTGCCGGCTGACCGAGAAAAAGCACAGCACCGACAGGGCCACGATCGGCACGAGCGCGCACGCCACGAACAGCGTGAACACCCTGCGCGCGATCCGGCTGCGCAGGAACGCACCGTCGATCCTCGGGCGCATCAGAACTCGCAGGCCAGCCCGACGTACATGCCATCGGCGGCGCGGATGATGTCGTCCCAGCTCTTCTTCGCGGTCAACGGCGCAACCCAGTCGCCGTTCGGTCCGGCGCTGAACAGGTCGTAGTCGCAATTCAACGGGACCAGGAAGTGGTCCTTGCGCGCGTGCTGCGGGTGCCCGGAGCAGCGGTGACCGTTGCCGTTCCCGTTGTCGTTGCCGTTCCCGCCGTCGCTCCCGTCATTCCCGCCGCCGTTGCCGCCGCCCTCGCCGCCGCCGTTCCCACCGCCGTTGCCGCCGCCTTCGCCGCCGCCGTTCCCACCGCCGTTGCCGCCGCCCTCGCCACCGCCGTTCCCACCGCCGTTGCCGCCGCCCTCGCCACCGCCGTTCCCACCGCCGTTGCCGCCGCCGTTGCCGCCGCCTTCGCCGCCGCCCTCGCCTCCGGGCTTGCCGCCCCCGCCACCCTTTCCGCCCTTTCCGCCCTTGTCGTCCTTGCCTTCCTTCTTCGGCCGGAAGCTGTTGTAGATGTACGGCCGGCCCCACGGGTCGTTCGGCCACCAGCCGGTCTCGGCCAGCGTCGCCGGCAGCTCGCTGTGGTCGAGTTCGTACTTCATGATCTCTTTCTCGATCATGCGGATCTCGGCGATCGCCCGCGTGTTGCGCGCCTTGAGCAGGGCATCGCCGTAGCCGACCACGGCGATCGAGGAGACGATCCCGATCACCGACAGGGTGACCAGCATCTCGACCAGCGTGAACCCACGCTGCGCGGAAAGCCGGGGTGTGAGCACGAGCATCCCCTCCGGGCGCTGCGCGGCGGCCCCCGGGCCGACACGGCGTCCCGTCCTCGTATCGCCCCGGCGCGCTTCAGCTTGAGCCGGGGGAGGCGGACGCGGATCTTCCCGAACGGCGGCGGATCGTAGCGGGGCGACTCCGGTCAGAGCGAGCCGCGCACGGACGCGACGAGATCTTCCTTGTACCGCCAGAGCTTCTCCGTCAGCGAGACGTGGTAGATGTGCGGGTTCATCAAGCGCTTGACGCCGGGATCGAGGCGCGACATGTCGGAGGCCCGCAGCTCGCGCATCTGCTCGATCCCGGGGAACTCGTAGACCGGCTTCCCGTCGCGCAGGACCTCGACCAGGAGCGGCTCCATCTCGGTGATCTCGGCCCGCGACAGCCGGCGCGAGATGCTCTTGCGCCGGGTGTGGTGCAGGACCAGTTCTTCCTCCGCCCGCGGATCCTCGTCCTCGAGCGCGAGGATGTCGGCCGTGGCGCGGCCGCGCAGGTCGTAGGCCCGCCAGACCGGCTTGTAGCCGGGGTTGATCGTCTTGGCCGAGGTCTCGGAGAGCTTGATCGCCGGCAGCCACGTCCCGCCCGCGTGCAGGCCGACCAGCTTGAACACGCCGTCGAGCGCGCTGTCCCCGCGCGAGGTGACCAGGCGCGTTCCGACGCCGTAGACCAGCCGCGCGATCAGGCGCTCGGCATCGACGCCGTAACGCGGCGCTTCGTCGCCGATCTGCGTGAGGATCTGCCAGATCAGCAGCTCGTCGAGCTGGTTCGACAGGACGATCGAGGTCTCCGGGAACCCGGCGTCGTCGAGCATGCGCGCGGCCTGGATGCTGAGGTACGCGAGGTCGCCGGAGTCGAGGCGGATCCCGAGCGGCCGGTGGCCGGCGCGCCGCAGCTCTTCGAACACCCGGATCGCGTTCGGGACACCGCTGCCGAGGGTGTCGATCGTGTCCACGAGCAGCAGGCAGTCGTCCGGGTACAGCTCGGCGAACGCGCGGAACGCCCCCAGTTCTCCCTCGCCGAGCGCCATGTACGCCTGCACCATGCTGTGCGCGTGGGTCCCCTTCGGCGGGTAGCCGAGGACCAGCGAGATGCCGGTGTTCGAGGTGAAGTCCGCGCCGCCGATCAGCGCCGCGCGCGCCCCGGCGTTGGCCCCCGTGGCGTGCGCCCGGCGCATGCCGAACTCGAGGACCGTTCCGCCGCGCGCGACGTCCCGCACCCGCGCTGCCTTCGTCGCCACCAGCGTCTGGTAGCAGACCTGGTTCAGACAGGCGGTCTCGACGAGCTGGGCTGCCGCCAGCGGGCCGCGCACGACGAGCAGCGGCTCGTCCGGGTGCACCACGCGGCCCTCGGGGATCGCGGTGATGTTCATGCCCTCGACGACGCTGACCGAGCGCAGCCAGCGCAGGAAATCGTCGCCGAACAGCGGGCGACCGCCGCGCCCGGTCATGGTCGCGAGGCGCGCGATGTCCGCGTCGCCGGCGCGCGCCTGCTGCAGCCAGGAGATGAACCACTCCAGTCCGGCGTTCACGCAGTAGCCGGCCTGGTGCTCGCCGTAGTGCGGGGTCGTGCGGAAAAAGCAGTCGAACTGGGCCAGGTTCTCGTGCAGGCCGCGCCGGAAATACAGCTGGGCCATCGTGAGCTGGTACAGGTCGGTGAACAACAATCCTTCGGCGGTGGCGCGGTCCGAAGGTCTCACCCGTCCTCCGCCTACGAGGGCGCGCGCTCGCCCGTGCCGAGCGCGGCCGGGTCGCCGCCGGCCAGCACGCGCACGAGCGCCTCGTCGAAGAACTCGCCCTTCTGCCGCACCTCGACCGGCACGCGCTGTTCGAACAGCTGGCGGGCGCGGTCGAGTTCCTCGGACAGGCGGGCGAGGATGTCGCGCCGGGCACGCCCCTCGTCGACCTTGTCGCCGTGGTACAGGCAGATCTCTTCCATCAGCAGGCGCGCGAAGCGCCGCGCATCTTCGATCTCGGGCGCCGCGCCCGCGGGCGGGGCGCCGAGCGGGCGGAACTGCGGCGGGGCGGCGGGCGCCGGGGCGGGGGGGGCGGTCGGCGCGGGCCGCGGTTGCGGCGCGCTCTCGAACGCGGGCCGGGCCTGGGGCGCGCTCTCGAACGCCGGCCGCGCCTGGGGCGCGCTCTCGAACGCGGGCCGCGCGTGCGGCGCGCTCTCGAAGGCGGGCGGCGGAGCGCCGGCGGCCGGCGCGGAAGCGGCAGGCTGCTCCGCGGCCCGCGTCAGCCGCGCTATCGCCAGGCGCTCGACCGCGAGCCCGGCGTAATCGACGAGGAGTTCGATCCCGGGCCGGTCGAACTCGTGGTCCGGGTCGGCGCTGTCCACGTAGACCATGGCCGCGACCTTGCCGTTCACGGCCAGCGGCAGGAGCAGGGCCGTCGCGCGGGGAGCCTGGCCGAACCCCGGCAGCGCCTCCGGCTCGGCGGCGCCGGCGGCGACAGGGGCGTGGCCCTGCAACGCCGCCGCCACCGCGGGCTCGTCGCGGCGCAGCTTCTTGCCGCGGACGCTGCCCGCGAGGGCCGGGTCGTTCTCGAACCCCGCGCTCTCCCAGCCCTCGAGTCCGTCCGGCCGGACGACGAACAGCGCCGCCCGCGCGCCGAGCGAGCAGGCGCCGGCGAGCACCGCCCGCAACACGTCGGCCTGGCCGCTCGCCGCGCGCAGCGCCGCGGCGGCGCGCCGCAGCGGCTCGGGCGTGCGCCGTTCCGGCGCGCCGGGAGGGATCGACGCCAGCTCCTCGCGGAGCCGCGCGGACACCCGATCGACGAGGCCTTCGACCACTTCCGGGGCAAGCGCGCGCAGCGTCATGAACTCCTCCGGGCCGCCCCATCAGCGGGCGGATCCCGCCGGGAATTGTGGTGCCCGGGGCGGCGGCGGGTCAACGACCGCGGCGACGGGTCGCCGACCCATTTGCGGATCCAAACACTAGAATCTGGGCCATGAGGCGCCAAAGGACCGTGGCGGGGCCGGTCGTCCTCGAGGGCGTGGGCCTGCACCGCGGCGTGCACACCCGGCTCACGATCCTGCCCGCCGGGGCGGATTCCGGGCTGGTGTTCGTGCGCGAGGACCTCGGCGGCCGGGAGGTCCCGGCCCTGCAGCAGCACCGCACCGACGCCGTCCACGCCAGCCGGCTCGCCGCGGGCGAGGCCAGCGTCGACACGCCCGAGCACCTCCTCGCGGCGCTGTTCGCGCTCGGCGTGGACAACGCGCGGCTGCACCTGAGCGGCAGCGAGGTCCCGATCCTCGACGGCTCCGCGCTGCCGTTCGCCCGCGCGCTGGTCGAGTGCGGCCTCGCCACGCAGGACCGGGTGCGGCCGGAGATCGTGGTCACGTCCGCTGTTTCGGTCGGGGACGAGGACCGGCGGCTGGAGATCCTCCCCGGGGACGGGCTGCGGCTGACCGCGGGGATCGAGTTCGAACACCGGCACCTCGGCTACCAGGAGTTGACCGTCAGCCTGGAGGAGCCGGAGGACTTCCTGGCCAAGCTCGCCCCGGCCCGCACCTTCGCCCTGCGGCGCGACGTGGAGAAGCTGCAGCGCGTCGGCCTCGCGCGCGGTGGCTCGTTCGACAACGCGATCCTCGTCGACGACGGGGGGGTGCGCGGTCTCGACCTGCGCTTCCCGGACGAGTTCGTGCGCCACAAGCTCCTCGACGTCGTCGGCGACCTCGCCCTGCTCGGCTGCGGGCTGCGCGGCCGCATCGTCGCGTGGCGCAGCGGGCACGACCTGCACGGGCGCCTGGCCGACGCCCTGCTCTCCGACCGCTCGGCCTGGGTCTGGGAGTCCGCGCCGGGCGGGCCGGACGGGCCGCCGGCGCGGCCGCGCCCGCCGGGCTCCGGCGGATGATCCGCGACCGGCTGCGGTTCGATCGCCTGCTGCTGATCACCGTCGGCGCCTGCTTCATCCTCGCGCTGGCGGTGTACTACGTGATCCAGCGCGGGAAGCTGGGCGACCTGCGGCTGGCGACCGACAAGACGCTGCTGTCGGGACTGGCCGTCGCGCTGTTCCTGTTGACCGTGGCGCTGACGGCGCTGGTGGTCAGGAATCTCGCGCGCGTGCTCGCCGAGCGCCGCAGCGGAGTGCTCGGCGCGCGCCTGCAGGCCAAGGTCACCTTCGCCTTCCTGTTCCTGGTGATGATCCCGTCCGCGATCCTGTTCGCCGCGGGGATCGCGATCGTCTTCCGCACGCTGCGCGAACTCGCCCCGCCCGACGTCGAGCAGACCGTGCGCCGCGCGGCCGACGTCGCCGAGCTGGTGCGCCGCGACGCGATCGACCGCAGCCGCCACGCCGCGGAGCAGCTCGCCCGCGAACTCGCGGCCGGTCCGCTGGCGCGCGGTTCCGCGCCCTCGCAGGGCAACCTGGCCCGCTGGCTGGACGAGGCCCGCCGGCGTCACCGCGTCGCCGCGGTCGGCGTCGCGCCGGTCGCCGGGCCGCCGCTGGCCGTGGCCGACGTGCCGCGCGCGGGGCCGGCGACGGTGCGGGCCTCGGAGCTGACGCAGCTGCCCGGAGACCTGGCGGGCAACGTCATCGCCAGCGCTGCGCCGCGCACCACGCAGGAAGAGCTGGCCTACGGCTGGCGCGCCGTCACGGCGTGGCCGGTGACCGTCGGCGGCGAGGTCCGCGCGGCGGCGTTCGCCACCGTGTACCTGCCGGAGTCGGCCGCGCGGCAGGTCGAGCGCGTGCTCGCCGCGGCCCGCGCGGTGCAGGAGCTGCAGCAAAGGCGGCCGGCGGTCCAGCGACTCTACTTCGCGATGTTCGCCCTGCTGAGCCTGATGGTCCTGTTCGCCGCGGTGTGGGCCGGGCTGTTCCTCGCGCGGCAGGTGACCGGGCCGATCGTCGAGCTGGCGCGCGGGACCGACGAGCTGGCGCGCGGTGCCCTGGGCTACCGCGTGCCGCAGCGCGGGCGCGACGAGATCGGCCGGCTGATCGCCTCGTTCAACCGCATGGCGGGCGAACTGCAGCGGCACAGCCACGAGATCGAGGAACGCAAGCGCTACATCGAGACCTTGCTGGAGGCGGTGCCGGTCGGCGTGTTGAGCCTCGACGAAGGGGGGCGCGTGACGACCGTCAACCGCGCCGCGCTCGAGGTGCTGCGCTTGCGCGAGCTGCCGGTGGACTCTCTGATCGTGGAGTCCCTCGCCGGCGGCAGGGAAGCCGTGTACCGCGTCGTGCAGCCGGTGCTCGAGGGCTGGGCCCGGCGCACGTCGCGCGAGGTGCCGATCCAGGCCGACGACGGGCAGGTCTCGCTCGAGGCGACCGCGGAACGCTTCGGCACCGGCGGCGACGGCGGCGTGCTCGTCGTGCTCGAGGACCTGACCCAGCTGCGCCGGGCCGAGCGGCTCGCCGCGTGGGGCGAGGTGGCGCGCCGCCTCGCGCACGAGATCAAGAACCCTCTGACCCCGATCCGGCTCTCGGCCGAGCGCCTCCTGCGCCGCTTCCGCCGCGACAACGTGGGCGCGGCGGAGGTGATCGAGCAGGGAGTGGCCACGATCGTGCGCGAGGTCGACAGCCTGAAGGGGCTCGTCGACGAGTTCACGCGCTTCGCCCGGCTGCCGGAGATCCGGCCGGTTCCCGGCGACATCGGCGAGGTCGCCCGCGAGGCCGTCGAGCTGTACCGCGGCTCGCATCCCGGCACCTCGTTCTCGACGGAGCTGGCGGGTGACCTGCCGCCGCACCTGATCGATCCCGACGCGATGCGGCGCGCGGTGATCAACCTGCTGGAGAACGCCGTCGGCGTCCTCGGGGCGAAGGGGAACGTCAAGGTCACAACGCGCCGCCAGCCCGGGTACCGCAGCGTGGTGCTGGAGGTCGCGGACGACGGGCCGGGCCTGCCGGACGGCGATCGCGAGCGGCTGTTCCTGCCGACGTTCACGCGGCGCCCCGGCGGCACCGGCCTCGGGCTCGCGATCGTCCACCGCGTGGTCGCGGAGCACGGCGGTCGCATCCGCGCCGAGGACAATCCCGGCGGCGGCACGCGGTTCCTGATCGAGCTGCCGGAGGTCGAGCCGGTGCCCGAGGACGAGGCTGGCGCGGGCGCGCCGGAGGACGACGCCGCGGACATCACGTCGAAGGGCGGAGGACCTGGGGCATGAGCGAGACGAGGACGCGGATCCTGGTCGTGGACGACGAGGATTCGGTGCGGCAGGCGCTGGCGGGCATCCTCGAGGACGAGGGGTACGAGGTCGTCCAGGCCGCGTCCGGCGAGCAGGGGATCGAGGCCGCCCTGGGCAGCGCCCCCGACGCGATCTTCCTCGACGTCTGGCTGCCGGGCATCGACGGCATCGCCACGCTGCGCCAGCTGCGCGAGCGCGGCGCGGTCGCCCCGGTGATCATGATCTCCGGCCACGGCACGATCGAGACCGCCGTGCGCGCCACGAAGCTCGGCGCGTACGACTTCGTCGAGAAGCCGGTGTCGCTCGAACGCGTGCTGCTGGTCACGGCCAACGCGCTGCGCCACGCGCGGCTGGAGCGGCGCAACCGCGCGTTGCGCGCGGAACTGCGCCGCGAGGCGGAGTTCCTCGGCCGCAGCGCCGCGGTCGAACGGCTGCGGCACGACCTCGCGGGAGCCACCGATGGCCGCCCCGTGCTCCTGTACGGCGAAAAGGGCACCGGGCGGCGGCTCGCGGCACGCTGGCTGGCGATGCACGGTCCGCGGCCGGACGGCCCGTTCCTCGACGTGCAGGTTTCGGCGCTCCCGCGCGAACGGCTCATCCGCACGCTCTACGGCGACCCGGCGCGGCTGGGCGAGGAGCCGGGCCGGATCGCGCTGGCCGACGAGGGCACGCTGTACCTCGAAAACGGCGACACGCTGCCGGCGTCGGTCCAGGATTCGCTGCTGTCGGGCATCCGCCGCGCGATGTTCCCCGTTCCCGGCGGGCGCGCGGTGGTGCGGGCGGAGCCGCGGCTGGTCGTGGCGCTGCTCGAGGCGCCGGAGCGGCTGGAGCGCGACGGCAAACTGGCCGGCGAGTTCCTCGCCGCGTTTGCCCACACGATCGAGATCCCGCCGCTCCGGCAGCGGCGCGAGGACATCCCGGAGCTGGCCGAGCGCTTCGTCGGCGAGCTCTCGCGGGAGTACGCGCGCGAGCCGCTGTCCGTTTCGCCCGCGGCGCTCGAGGTGTTCCTGCGCCACGAGTGGCCCGGCAACGTCCGGGAACTGCAGCGCGCCATCGAGCGGATCGTCCTGCTCGCCCACGGCCCGCTGATCGGGGTGGCCGACCTGCCGCCGTACCTGATGGGCGAGCGGGCGGCGGAGGAGGGGGACGCGGAGACGCTGCGGCGGTTCGAGGAGGGCTGGTTGCGCCGGCACCTGGAGGAGGTCGGGGGCGACGTCGCGCGCGCCGCGTCCCGGCTCGGGATCAGCGAGGAGGAACTCCGGCTCCGGATGCGGCGGTTCGGGCTGGATTGACCGTTTTACAAGAACGTTCACCGAAAATCGTACCTGCGCGGGCGTAGGGACTTTGACATTTGCCTGCCTAAGGGTTAGTTTTATCTCCACCCGTTACGTTTTTCACAATGTGACCGCCGTAACGACTTTCGCGGGGAAGGACCAAGGCATGAAACGGACGATCTCGGAACGCACCATCGGCCGCCTCAGCCTGTACCGGCGCCTGCTTTCCGAACTCGGGGCGGAGGGGGCGAGGAACGTCTACTCGCACCAGCTCGCCGGCCGCGCCGGCTGCACCGCGGCACAGGTGCGGCGGGACCTGATGGCGATCGGCTACACCGGCAGCCCGTACCACGGCTACAACGTGGAGGAGCTGGCCAAGTCGATCGGCCGCTTTCTCGACCACACCCTGGAGCAGCCGGTGGTGCTCGTCGGCGTGGGCAACCTCGGGCGCGCGATCCTGACGTTCTACGCCGATCGTCACCCGAAGCTGCCGATCGCCGCCTGCTTCGACCGCGCGCCGGAGAAGGTCGGGCGTCTCGTGAACGGCTGCCGCTGTCACCCGGTCGAGGAGATGGAGTCGGTGGTCCGCCGCCTCGGCTCGCACGTCGGGATCCTCGCCGTCCCGTCGGCCGCGGCGCAGGACGTCGCCGACCGGCTGATCCAGGCCGGGGTGCGCGGGATCCTGAACTTCGCCCCGGTGCGGCTGCGCGTGCCGATCGACGTGTACGTGGAAGACCTCGACATGACCATGGCGCTGGAGAAGGTCGCGTACTTCGCGCGCCCCGCACTGCCCGTCGAGACCGCGGAAGCGCAGCGATGACTTTGCCAACGGCCGGCGCAGCGGGCGCCGGCCACGCCGGAACGGGCCGCGCGCGACGCGCACCGGCGGTGACCCGTGCCGCGGTTCTCGGCTGGCTCCGCGAGGCGGACGAAGGTGCGCTCGGAGAGCTCTGGGAGCAAGCGGACCGCGTGCGCCGCGAGCACGTCGGCGATGCGGTGCACCTGCGCGGGCTGATCGAGATCTCGAACTTCTGCGTGCGGCGCTGCGGCTACTGCGGGCTCAACGCGGCCCACACCGGCCTCGCGCGCTACCGGATGACGGACGCGGAGATCCTGTCCTGCGCCCGCGAGGCGCAGCGGCTCGGCTACGGGACGGTCGTGCTGCAGGCCGGCGAGGACCCCGGCCTCGGGCGGGATCGCGTGGCGCAACTGGTCCGGCAGATCAAGGCCGGGACCGGGCTCGCCGTGACCCTCAGCCTCGGCGAGCGCCCCGACGCCGACCTCGCGGCGTGGCGCCGCGCCGGCGCGGACCGCTACCTGTTGCGCTTCGAGACCTCCAACGCCGCGCTGTTCCGCCAGATCCACCCGCCGGCGCCGGGCGGGCGCGACCGGCTGGAGATGCTGCGCGCCTTGCACGGTTTCGGTTACGAAGTCGGCAGCGGCGTGATGGTCGGCATTCCCGGGCAGGCGTGGGACGACCTCGCGCGCGACCTGGAACTGTTCGACGAACTGGAGCTGGACATGATCGGGATCGGCCCGTTCCTGCCGCACCCCGCGACGCCGCTGGGCGGCGGCTCAACGCCGGCCGGCGGCGCGGAGCAGGTCCCGAACGACGAGCTGACCACCCTCAAGATGGTCGCACTCGCGCGGCTGGTCCGTCCCGACAGCAACATCCCGAGCACGACCGCCTTGGCGACGATCGACCGGGAGCGCGGCCGCGAACTCGGACTCGAGCGCGGCGCGAACGTGGTGATGCCGAACCTGACACCGCCCGCCTACCGGGCGCTGTACGAGATCTACCCGGGCAAGGCGTGCATTTTCGAGAGCTCCGCGCAGTGCGCGGACGGCCTGGCCGCGCGGATCGCGGCGGTCGGGCGCGTGGTGGGCACGGGCCGCGGCGACGCGCCGAGCGCCGCTCGCCGTGCAGGAGGTGGTTCATGAACGCGGGGTCGTTGCCCCGGATCGAGCACGGTGCGGCAGCCCGGGACTTCATCGACGACGCGCGGCTGGAAGGGCTTTTGCGCGCGCCGGCGGAAGCGGCGCGCGTGCGCGACGCCATGGCCAAGGCGCTGTCCAAGCAGGCGCTCGACGTCGAGGAGACGGCGGCGCTCCTGGCCGCGCCGGCGGACATGGTCGACGAGATCTTCGACGCGGCGCGCCGGCTCAAGCGCGAGGTCTACGGCAACCGCATCGTGCTGTTCGCGCCGCTGTACGTCGGCAACGAGTGCGTGAACGACTGCGCCTACTGCGGGTTCCGCCGGGGCAACACCGATGCGGTGCGGCGCACGCTGGAACTGGACGAATTGCGGGCGCAGGTCGCGGCGCTCGAGCGCGAGGGGCACAAGCGTCTGATCCTGGTCTTCGGCGAGCACCCGCGCTACGACGCGCCGTTCATTGCCGAGGCGGTGCGCGCCGTGTACGCCACGCGCGAGGGCCGCGGCGAGATCCGCCGCGTGAACATCAACGCCGCCCCGCTCGACCACGAGGGGTACGCGATCGTCAAGGCGGCGGGGATCGGGACGTACCAGGTCTTCCAGGAGACGTACCACCACGAGACCTACCGGCGGGTGCACCCGTCGCGCACGCGCAAGGCCGACTACCTGTGGCGCCTCGACAGCCTCAGCCGCGCGATGGAGGCCGGCTGCGACGACGTCGGGCTGGGCGCGTTGTTCGGGCTGTACGACTGGCGTTTCGAGGTCCTCGGCCTGGTGGCCCACGCGCGCGAGCTGCAACGGCGGCACGGCGTCGGTCCGCACACGATCAGCTTCCCGCGCCTGCGCCCCGCGTCGGGCGTCGAGCTGCGGACCGGGCACGAGGTCTCGGATGCCGAGTTCAAGCGGATGGTCGCGACGCTGCGGCTGGCGGTCCCGTACACGGGCCTGATCTGCACCGCCCGCGAGCCCGCCGCGCTGCGGCGCGAGGTGATGGAGTTCGGCGTGTCGCAGATCGACGCGGGAAGCCGGATCGAGCTCGGCGGCTACACCGAGGCCGGGGATGCCCAGTGCATGGAGCGCGAGCAGTTCGAACTCGGCGACGTGCGGCCGCTGGCCGAGGTGATGCGCGAGCTGCTCGAGGACGGTCACATCCCGAGCTTCTGCACCGCTTGCTACCGCCTCGGGCGCACCGGTGAGCACTTCATGGAGTTCGCCATCCCGGGCTTCATCAAGCGCTTCTGCACGCCCAACGCGCTGACGACGCTGCAGGAGTACCTCGTCGATTACGCTCCGCCGGCGACCCGCGAGGCTGGCGAGCGCGCGATCGCGGCGGTGCTCGACACGCTGCCGGACAGCGAGAGCAAGCGCGAGCTGGAGCGCCGGCTCGAGCGCATCCGCACGACGGACGCGCGCGACCTGTACTTCTGAGACGGGGGAAGGGCGGACGATGGCTCGGGCACCGCGCGGCGTGCGGCTGCACGTCGGGATCTTCGGCCGGCGCAACGCCGGCAAGTCGTCGCTCCTGAACGCCCTGACGCGGCAGGAGGTCTCGATCGTCTCCGAGCTGCCGGGGACGACGACCGACCCGGTCGAGAAGCCGATGGAACTGCAGCCGCTCGGTCCGGTGCACTTCATCGACACCGCGGGCATCGACGACGAGGGGGCGCTCGGCGACAAGCGCGTGGAGCGGACCCGCCAGGTCCTCGACCGCGTGGACCTGGCGCTCATCGTCGCCGCCGCCGGGCTTTGGGGCGGCTTCGAAGCGGGGCTGGCGGCCGAGATGCGGGAGCGGGGTGTCCCGACGGTCGCCGTCTTCAACAAGTGCGACGAGAAGGAGCCGCCGGCCGAGGTCGAGCGCGAACTGGCGGAAGCGGGCCTCACCGTCGTGCGGACGGTCGCCACCACGGGGCGGGGACTGGAGCAGCTGCGCGAGGCCCTGATCCGGCTCGCGCCGGAGGAGTTCATCGCCAACCCGCCGCTCTTGCGGGACCTCGTGCCCGCGGGCGAGGTGGCGGTCCTCGTCGTCCCGATCGACAAGGAAGCGCCCAAGGGCCGGCTGATCCTGCCGCAGGTGCAGGCGATCCGGGACCTGCTCGACGGCGACGCGTGGTGCGTGGTCGTGAAGGAGCACGCGCTCGAGGCGGCCCTGGCACGGCTCTCGCGTCCGCCGGCGCTCGTCGTCACCGACTCGCAGGCGTTCCTGAAGGTCGCGGAGGTGGTCCCCGCGGCGCTGCCCATGACGTCGTTTTCCATCCTGTTCGCGCGGGCCAAGGGCGACCTGGTGGAGCTCGCGCGCGGCGCGGCGGCGATCGGCGGCCTGCGCGGCGGCAGCCGCGTGCTGATCGCCGAATCCTGCTCGCACCACGCGATCGACGACGACATCGGCCGGGTCAAGCTGCCGCGCTGGCTCGCGCAACGCGCCGGCGCGCCGCTCGAGTTCGAGCACGTGCAGGGGCACGATTTCCCGCACGAGCTCTCGGCCTACGACCTCGTCGTGCACTGCGGCGCCTGCATGACCAATCGGCGCGAGATCCTGTCGCGGATCGCGCGCTGCCGCGGCGCGGGCGTCCCGATCACGAACTACGGCCTCGCGATCGCCTACTCCCTGGGGATCTTCGAGCGGGCGCTAGCCCCGTTCCCGGCCGCCCTCGCCGCGACGCGGTCCACCGCCGCGCGGGATTAGATCGCGCCCGGGGTCCATAATCGCCGGCTGTCCCGGAGGGCCGCCATGCTGACCGCCTACCTGCCGAACGGCGAAGGCATCACCGCGCGGGCCGCGGAACCCGCCGAGCCCCCGGCCGGCGCCGCGCTCTGGCTCGACCTGCTCGACCCGACGCCGGAAGAGGTCGCCGGGCTCTCGCGGGTGCTCCCGGTCGAACTCCCCACGCGCGAGGACATGCAGGAGATCGAGGCCAGCAGCCGGCTGTACACCGAGGGCGAGGCGCTGGTGATGAGCCTGCCGGTCGTGCACCGGTCGACGACCGAGCAGCCCGAGAGTTCCGTGGTCTCGTTCATCCTGCTGCCAGGACGGCTGGTGACGCTGCGCTACGCCGACCCGCTGCCGTTCGGGACGTTCGCCCGGCGCCTGGCGCGGCAACCCGGCGCTGCCGGCACGGCCGACCAGCTCCTCGCGGGGCTCCTCGAGGCGATCTGCGACCGGCTGGCGGACATCCTCGAGCAGGCCACCGGCGACCTGGAACGGTTGTCGCACCGCGTGTTCAGCGCGTCCCCGGGCGATCCCGACCTCGACCTGAAGGACGTCCTGCGCCAGCTCGGGCGGGCCGGCGACCTGGCCACGAAGGCCCGCGAGAGCCTGCTCGGGCTCGGTCGCATCGCGATGTTCTTCGCCACCAAGAACGGGCTGGCCAAGGACGTGCGGACCAGGATCAAGACACTCCACCGCGACGTGGCCTCGATCACCGACCACGCCGGCTTCCTCGCCCACAAGGTGAACTTCCTGCTCGACGCTACGCTCGGCATGATCAACATCGAGCAGAACAACATCATCAAGATCTTCACGGTCGCAGCCGTGGCGTTCCTGCCGCCGACGCTGATCGCGAGCATCTACGGGATGAACTTCCACGTCTTCCCGGAACTCGGCTGGCGCTACGGCTACGTCTTCGCCCTCGTGCTGATGGTCGTGTCGGCGGTGCTGCCGTTCTGGTACTTCCGCCGCCGCGGCTGGCTGTGAGCCGGGCTACACGCCCACGGCCACCGGAACGCGGCGCGAGCCCCAGTTGCCGGGCGCGGCGGCGAACCGCCCTGCCACCGCCCGCCCGCAGGAGCGGCACGCCCCCTCCGGCGTCAGGTTGTAGGCTCCCAGCTCGTACCAGTCGCGTTCGACGAGCAGCCTGCCGCAACCGGCGCAGTAGGTGCTCTGCCCCGACCGGTCGTGGACGTTGCCGGTGTAGACGTGCTTCAGGCCGCGGGCCAACGCCTGCTGCCGCGCGCGGACGAGTGTCGCGGCGGGCGTCGGCGGCACGTCGCGCATCTGGAAGTCGGGGTGGAAGGCCGTGAAGTGCAGCGGCACCTCCGGGCCCAACTCGCGCCGGATCCACTCGCTCAGCCGGTCGACCTCCTCCTCGCCGTCGTTCTGGCCGGGGATCAACAGCGTTGTGATCTCGAGCCAGGTCCCGCTCGCCCGCAGGTGCAAGAGCGTATCGAGCACCGGCTGCAGTTCGCCGAAGCAGATCTTGCGGTAGAACTCGTCGGTGAAACCTTTGAGGTCGACGTTGGCGGCGTCGAACGCCGCGAAGAACTCGGCGCGCGCCTCCGGCGCGATGTACCCGGCCGTCACGGCGACGGTTTTCAGCCCGGCCGCTCGGCAGGCGCGGGCGCAGTCGATCGCGTACTCGGCCCACAGCACCGGGTCGTTGTAGGTGAAGGCCACGCTGGTCACGTGGAGCCGCAAGGCGACCGCCGCGAGGCCGCGCGGTGTCGCGGTGTCGGCCAGGCGATCGAATTCCCGGCTCTTGCTGATGTCCCAGTTCTGGCAGAAACGGCAGCCGAGATTGCACCCGGCGGTCCCGAACGACAGCACCGGGGTTCCCGGGTAGAAATGGTTCAGCGGCTTTTTTTCAATCGGGTCGATGCAGAAGCCGGTCGAGCGGCCGTAGGTGGTTAGGACCAGCTCGTCGCCGCGGCGGGCGCGGACGAAGCAGAACGCGCGTTGCCCCTCGTGCAGCTTGCAGTTGCGCGGGCAGAGATCGCACTGGACGCGGCCGTCGTCGAGGCGGTGCCACCAGCGCGCGACCGGACCGGAGAGAATTTCGGCCATGGCCCGATTATCGCGCCCGCGCAGCGCCGACGCGAACGGGGGACAGGTGGAATACCTGTCCCCCGTTCTTTCCGAACGCACCGGACGATTGGCTGCGAGCGGGGGAGGGCCACCTGTCCCCCCGTCGTCACCAGTTCCAGACCACTCCGAGGTTGACGCCGAGCCCGTCGAGGTCGAACGCCACGTTGTCGCGAATGTCGTTGTCCCCGCGGAAGTCGATCGTGCCCTCGACCTTTCGGTACAGGGCCTCGGCCCAAAAGTCGGCACCCTCGCCGTCGCCGAAGTTCGAGCCGAGGCTGGCGTAGTAGCCGACCTCGTTGTCGATGTCGCCGAAGTCCGAATCGAGCATGTGGTAGCTCGCGCCGACGCCGACGTACGGCCGCATGTTGGCCATCTCGCGCGCGAAGTGGATTCTCAGGCCGACTTCCAGCGGAACGATGTGCAGGCTCTGCTTTTCGAATACCCGCTGGTCACCTTCGACGAGGCCTTCGAGCGGATCCTCGGAGAACTCCTCGAAGTACGTGCCGCGGACCTCGAGTCCGAGCACCTCGTTCAACGGGAAGGACAGGCTGAGACCCAGCCCGCCGGCATCTTCCAACTCGTCCGTGTCCCACCAGGCGCCGTAAACGCCGAAACCCGTGGCCTGGGCCGGGACGGACACCAGGAGCAACGCGAATGCAGCAAACAGGTACTTGCGCATGAAACGTCCCTTGCTGAATCGCGGACTTTTCGGGTCACTGGCCCGCGCACCTGCGCGTCCATGCGCCGACACTCCGGCGCGGACGTGATGATTATGTCGGAGATTTGCTGACCGCGCGTTGAAGCTTGCGATGTGCCGTAAAGGCGGTCAGCAGGCGAAAGCCTCTCAGCGGCTGGCCTCCGTCGTCGCGCCGACGTCGGCCTCCGTCGGATTCGTCCCGTCGTGGCCCAGTCGCTTGGGGCGTCCGCCGACGATCGTCTCGACGTGCACCGGGCGGTGCCACAGGAGTGCCAGGGCCGCGAGCACCTCGCGGGCCCAGTCCAGCTTCAGCTCGACGCCCTCGTGCCGGTGCACGAGCAGGAGTTCGCCGCGGTTGGCGAAGTTCCCGTCCACGACCTCGATGATCGGGGTGCCGAAGTTCGTCAGCTGGAACAACAGCGCCCGCTTGACTTCGTCGAATTCGCGCGAAGTGATGACGTAGGCGTCGCGGCGGCGGTCCTTGGCGAACACGAATAACTTCTGCTGGCGCGCGAAGTCCTCGGTCAGGAACTCGTCGATGAACGTCAGGTCGTTGTACAACCGGCGCACCTCGTAGATCTTCTCGGTGCCGCGGCCGGTGTCACGGTCCCACAGCGCGCGCTCGGCCATGTCGTCGCAGCCGTCCCACTCGCGGCCGAAGCGTCCGGTGTCCCAGCGGTACTTGATGTCGCGGAACAGCTCCAGGCCGAGCTTGTACGGGTTCAGCCGGCCGGGAGAGGTGGCGGTCGTCCCGGAGTGCTGGTCGGCGTAGTCCACGACCTCGCCCGGATCGAGCAGCCCCTCGGTCAGCATCGTCGTGTGCCAATAGCTGGCCCAGCCCTCGTTCATGATCTTGGTCTGGCGCTGCGGCAGGAAGTAGTAGCTCTCGTCGCGCACGATCCCGAGGATGTCGCGCTCCCAGGTTTCGAGCGGCGAGTGGGCCAGAACGAAACCGAGCACGTCGCGGCGGGGGGCGGGGGGGAAGCGCCGGCGCTTGTCCCGTTCGTGTTCCAGCCGTGTGCGCTCCTCCTCGATCCGCTCCGGCGGGTTGATGTAGCGCTGCATGTAGTCCTTGGCCGGCAGCGGCCGGACCACGACCGGCTCCTCGTCCTCGACGAGATCGCGACCGCCGTCGTACGGCTCGCGGAACGCGGCCTGGGCGTCGATCAGTTCCTCGACGGTCAGGCAGTGGTCGAGGAACTGTTCGACCCGCTCGACGCCGAGCCGGTCCATGTAGCGCCGGACACGCGTGGCGTGGTTGGCCATCGTGTCCACCATCTTGCGGTTCGTGTGATCGAAGAAGACGTTGTTCTTGAAGAAGTCGGCGTGGCCGTAGACGTGGGCCATCACCAGCTTCTGGTCCAACAACGTGTTGCCTTCCAACAGGTAGGCGTACGTCGGGTCATTGTTGATCACCATCTCGTAGATCTTGTGCAACCCATAGGTGTACGACTTCGCCAGCTGCTCGAACTCCATTCCGAAGCGCCAGTGCGGGTAGCGCACCGGGAAGCCGGTGTACGCCGCGAGCTGGCTCATCTGGGCGTAGTCGACGACCTCGAAGATGGTCTGGAAAAACGTCAACCCGTAGCGGCGCGCCGTCTGTTCGACGCGGTGCTGCAGCTCCTGGAGTTCGCGCGGGAGCGACACGTCACCTCCCGGTCGAGAGGAAAGTCTGGATCGCGGCTGGGATGCCTTCCTTGCCGTCGATCGTGGTCATCACGACTCGCTCGTCGGCGGCGTATGGCACCTCGAGGTCGCGGAGGAACTGGCCGGAGCCGTAGGGGCTTTCAACCTGTCCGTAGGCGAACAGGTTCAGCGCGGGCAGCAGCTCGTCGCGCAGCAGCTTGACGCAGACCTCGGTGTCGCCCTGCGACCAGTTGTCGCCATCGGAGAACTGGAACAGGTACAGGTTCCAGTCGTCGGGCGGGAAACGCTCGGCCATGATGCGTGTCGCCAGCCGGTAGGCGCTCGAAATCACGGTCCCGCCGCTCTCGCGCGTGCGGAAGAAGGTGTCGCGGTCGACCTCGCGGGCCTCGGCGTCGTGGATGATGTAGACCGTCGACAGACCGCGGTACTGGCTCTGCAGCCAAGTGTCGATCCAGAACGAAGCGATGCGGACGACTTCCTTCTGCTCGTCCCCCATCGAGCCGGAGACATCCATCACGTAGAGGATGACCGCGTTGGACTGCGGGGTCGGCATCGTGCGGAAACTGCGGTAGCGCTTGTCCTCCCGGATCGGCATCACGATCGGGCGCTCGGGGTCGTAGGCCCCGGAGCTGATCTGGCGCTTGAGCGCCTGGCGGTAGCTGCGCTTGAAGTGGCGCAGCGATTCCGGACCGCTCGTGGCGATCCCGGTGTAGCGGCCGCGGTCGGCGAGGATGTTCTTGCGCCCCTTGGGCCGGATCCGCGGCAGGCCGAACTCGCGGCCGAGCAGCTCCGCGAGCTCCTCGAGCGTCATCTCGACCTCGAGGATGTGCTCGCCCGGCGCGTTGCCCGCCTCGCCGCCGCCTTGCTGCTCGCCGGCCGGGCCGAGCACGCTGCCGACTTCTCCCTCGCCCTGGCCGACGTGGGGCCGGTTGTTGCTGCCGTGGACGAACCGCGGCAGGTCGATGCGGTTGAGCGGGATCGAGACGAGGTTCTTGCCCTTGCGCCCGATCATTTCGCCGCGCGACATGAAGCGGCGCAGCTCGTCGCGCACCTTGCCGCGGACGATCTGCCGGAAGCGGCCGACGTCGGTTTCGATCTTCAGCGTCACCGAGCTCAGCTTTCCTTCGCGTCGCCCCGGGCGAAGATGCTGGCGACGAAGTGCAGGACGTCCGTCGAGCAGACTTCGCAGTACCCGTAGTCCTTGATCAGCCGGCTCTTGACCACGTCGATCTTGTCCTGGGTTTCGCGATCGACGACCGAGGTCACGAGCGAGGTCAGCTTGATCGAGTCCTTCTGGTCCTCGAAGAGCTTCAGCTCCAGCGCCTTGTGCAGCCGCTCGTTCGAGCGGTAATCGAACTTCTTGCCCTCGACGGCCAATGCGCCGATGTAGTTCATGATCTCGCGCCGGAAATCGTCCTTGCGGTTCTCGGGAATGCCGATCTTCTCCTCGATCGAGCGCATCAGGCGCTCGTCCGGCGGCTCGTCCTGCCCGGTGTACGGGTTGCGCACGCGCTCGCGCTGCGTGTACGCCTTGACGTTGTCGAGGTAGTTCCCGCACAGCCGCTGGATTGCGGCCTCGTCGGCCGCGATCGCCCGCTGGACCTCGTTCTTGACGGCGTCTTCGTACTCCCGCCGCACCTCGCCGAGAAGCTCGCGGAAGCGCTTGCGGTCTTCCTCGTTGTTGATCAACGAGTGGTGGCGCAGCCCGGTCTCGAGTTCGTTGAGGACCATGAACGGGTTGACGCAGCGCTCGTCGCGCTCGGCGACCAGCGCGTTGCTGATCTTGTCCTGGATGTAGCGCGGCGAGATGCCTTCCATGCCCTCGCGGACCGCTTCCTTGCGCAACTCCTTGACGTTGTCCTCGGTGTAGCCGGGGAGCGTCTTGCCGTTGTACAGCTTGAGCTTCTGCAGCAGGCTGAGGTTGTGCTTTTTCGGCTCCTCGAGCCGGGTCAGGATCGCCCACATCGCGGCCATCTCCACCGTGTGCGGGGCGATGTGCTTGCCCTGGATCTTGCGCACGTTGTAGTCCTTGTCGTAGATCTTGATCTCTTCGCGCAGTTTGGTGATGTACGGGATATCGACCTTCACGGTCCGGTCGCGCAGCGCTTCCATGTACTCGTTGTTCTGCAGCTTGCGGTACTCCGGCTCGTTGGTGTGGCCGATGATCACCTCGTCGATGTCGGTCTGCGGGAACTTCTTCGGCTTGATCTTGTGCTCCTGCGAGGCGCCAAGCAGGTCGTACAGGAATGCGACGTCGAGCTTCAGCACCTCGATGAACTCGATGATCCCGCGGTTGGCGATGTTGAACTCGCCGTCGAAGTTGAAGGCCCGCGGATCCGAGTCGGAGCCGTACTCGGCGATCTTGCGGTAATTGATGTCGCCGGTCAGCTCGGTCGAATCCTGGTTCTTCTCGTCCTTGGGCTGGAAGGTGCCGATGCCGATGCGGTCCTTCTCGGACAGGATCAGGCGCCGCACCCGGATCGAGCGCAGCACTTCGGCCAGATCGCCGCCGTTCTTCAGCATCCGGTCGCGGAACTCCTGGCGGCAGAACGGACACAGGTCACCCTCGACCGTGACCTGGAACTCGCCGGCCGTGCGCCCGCTGTTGAGCCGCGCCAAAAGACCGCCGCGCAGCTCCTCGGGGATCAGGTGCAGCGGCTCCTCGTGCATCGGGCAGGGGAGCAGCTCCTCCGGCTTGGCCGGGTCCCTGACCCAGCCGAACGAGTACACCGCGCCCTCCGGCTTGCGCGAGTAGTCCTCGAGCCCGCGCTTGATCAGCCGGACGATGGTGCTCTTGGCCGAGCCGACCGGCCCGTGCAGCAGGATCACGCGCTTCTCGGTGCCGTAGCGGCGGGCGGCGCTCTTGAAGATGTTGACCAACTTCATCAGCGGGATGTCGAGGCCGTACACCGCGTCCCGCCCGTTGTGGTCCGGGTCGTCGAAGAAGTGGTAGTGCACGATCCGCTTCTTGTTGTCGATGTACTCCGACGTTCCGTATGACAGGATCATGTCGTAGACCCGCTCGTAGGCCGAGCGGGTCACCTCCGGGCGCTGGCGCACCAGCCCGAGGTAATCGTCGAAAGTCCCGACCCAGTTCTGTTCGCGGAACTGGTCCAGATTCTGGGAAGTCAGGACCGCATTGAGGATCTCGCGGCCGTCGAAGACAACATCCATCTTCGTCTCCTGGGGCGATCGGCCTTGTGGCCACTCGCCCCCGCAGCGCCCCTTGCGTCAACATTGCCTCTTGTTGCACGCCTAGGCAAATTCGGGAGGCTGCAAACCACGTGGGCACAGCGAGAACAAACGGTTATACGTCCGCGGGGCCGGGCCCCGGGGGCCCGCAGCTCGTCCTCGAGGGCGCCCTCGCGGGCGGCGGCGCCGCCGTGGTCGCCGCCGGCCGCGTCCTCGCGGCGAGCGCCGCGGCCGACGAGCGCGGCGCACGGTCGGACCTGTTCCGGTCTGTCCGGACCGCGCTGCGCGCGGCGAGCGTCGATGCGCGCGAGATCTCGCGCGTGGTGGTCGGGACGGGCCCCGGCTCGTTCACCGGGATGCGCGTCGCGCTCGGCATCGCGTGGGGCTTTCGCCTCGCGGACCCGGCGGTGACGCTCGCGGGCGTCGACGCCCCGACGATCCTCGCCCACGCCGCGGGGGCGCGTCGCCCGGTGCTGGTGGCGATCCCCTGGGGGCGGGTCCGGGTGCTGCTCGCCCGGGCGAGCGCCGGCGGGTCCACCGCGCTCGGTCGCGGGCTGGTCGGCCGCGACGAGTTGCCGCGGATGCGCGAGCTGGCGGGACGCCGGGTCGTCCTCGCGCCGGGCGCCGGGGACCTCGCGTGGCCGACCGGGGTGGAGTTGTTGCCGGGGCGGATGTCGCCGCTCGAGGCGCTCGCGTCGATCGCGGCGCGGCGCGGTGCCGCGACGGCGCGGCCGCGGCCGACGTATCTCGTCGCGCCGGACGCGGCGCTGCCCGCCCGGCACGCGCGTTCGTTCCCGGGCTGGGAACTGGCCGAACTTGGTCCCGCCGATCTCGACCAGTTGCTGGAGATCGAGCGCGCGAGCTTCAGCGCGCCGTGGAGCCGCGCGATGCTGGCGCAGGAACTCGAGTCGGCGGAGCCGGGCCGGGCCCTCGGTCTGCGTGCCCCCGGCGGGCGGCTCGAGGCCGCGGCGCTGGCGCGGGTCGATGCCGACCTGTTCTCGATCATGAGCGTCGCCGTGCGGCCCTCGACACGGCGGCGGGGCCTCGGGCGGGCGCTCGTGCGCGAACTGATCGCCCGCGCCCGGCAGGCCGGCTGCTCGCGGGTGGACCTCGAGGTGCGCGTCAACAACACGGCCGCGATCACCCTGTACGCCACCGAGGGTTTCGTCCCGGTCGGGATGCGGCGGCGGTACTACTCGGACGGGACCGACGCCCTGTTGATGAGCCTCGTCCTGAGGAGATGATCCCGGCCGGGCGTCAAGCCGCGGGGTGGCTTTTCTGCTAGCCTCCCCCCGGCCATGGAAACGCGAGAACTGCCCGGCCGACCGACGACCCTGCGCCGGTGGAAGATCGCCCGCGAGGGGGTGCCGTTCGTCCTGGCGGCGCTCGTGCCCGCGGCGGTGCTGTTCGCGCTGGGTGGTGGCTGGGCCTGGGGCGGCGCCGCGTTCCTCCTCGTGGCCGCCGCGGTCGCGGCGTTCTTCCGGGACCCGGACCGGGAGATCCCGGCCGACCCGGCGCTCGTCCTGTCCCCGGCCGACGGACGCGTCACCGAGGTCGCGCCCGCCCAGGGCGGCGGTCACGTCGTTTCGATCTTCCTCAGCGTGCTGGACGTCCACGTCAATCGCAGCCCGGTGCGTGCCACGGTTGCGCGCGCCGAGTACCGCCCCGGGCGCTTCCTGCCGGCGTACCGGCCGGAAGCAGCCGACCGCAACGAGCAGAACGTGCTCTGGTTGGACTCGGCGCGGGGTCAGCTCCGCGTGGCGCAGGTCGCCGGGATCCTGGCCCGCAGGATCGTCTGCCGCACCCGCGCGGGTGACCGCCTCGCCGCGGGGGAGCGCTTCGGGCTGATCCGCTTCGGTTCCTGCACCCGGCTTTGGATCCCGACCGGTGCGGAGCCGCTGGTCTCCCCGGGGGACCGCGTGCGCGGCGGCGTCACCCCGCTCGCGCGCTGGACCGCGCCGTGAGCGCGCGGCACCGGCCGCGGCGGCCGCTGAGGCCGGCGCTGGGCCTGCGTTGGCGCGGGGTCGCCGGGTGGCTGCCCGGCGCGATGACGCTGGGCAACCTCCTGGCCGGGTTCGTGGCGATCCTCTTGGCAACACAGCACGAGTTCCTTGTCGCGACGGTCCTCGTCCTGGCGGCCGCGGTCCTGGACGGCCTCGACGGGCGCGTGGCGCGGCTGACCGGGACGGCGAGCGACTTCGGCGAGCAACTGGACTCGCTGGCGGACGCGGTGTCGTTCGGCGTCGCCCCGTCGATGCTCGCGTTCCAGGCCGGCGTGGCCGGGCTGGGGCGGGCCGGCTGGGCCATCTGCTTCCTGTTCACCGCGTGCGGGTTGATCCGCCTGGCGCGCTTCAACGCGTTCCCGCACGACCACCGTTTTTTCATCGGGCTGCCGATCCCGATGGCGGCCTCGATCGCCACCTGCCCGATCCTCCTGTCCGACGGCGCCCCGCTCGCCCCGGCCCTCGTCGCGCCTTACGGGGTGCTCCTCGCGAGCCTCGCGATCCTGATGGTCAGCCGGATCCGTTACCGCTCCTTCAAGGACGTGCGCTTCGGCCCCAAGCCCTACCGCGTGCTGGCGTTGTGGGCGGCGCTGCTCGGCGGGCTCCTGGCAGCCCCGCAGTGGGTGATCAGCGCCGTGCTCGGGGCCTACCTCGTCTCACCGCTCTGCTTGTGGGTCGTTCGCGCGGTGGCGCGCCCGCGTCGCGGGCGGCCCGGCCGCGAGGGCGACCACCCGACCCCGCACGACGCGGCGCGGTCCGAACCTCTCTAGCCGCGTCTGTTGCCCCGCCGGCCACGTGGACGTTACGATCTGTCCGCTCGCACAACGGGAGTCCTCGATGCCCAACTCGCGGACCGCACGCCCGCCGCGACGTCCGCGGCCCTGGTCCCTGCCCGCAAGCTTGCTCACCGCCTGTGCCCTCGTGCCGTTCTTGACCGGCGCTCCCGCCCGGGCCCAGGTGCCCGACGAGGCGCTCGAACCGCCGTTCGAGGACCTCTCGAATCCGCTCGAAGCACAGCGCGCCGCCTCGGTGCTCGCCGGGCTGGAGGAACGCACGCGCGTGGTGCAGGAAATCCTCGCCGACGCCGCCCGCGCGTACCGCCAGACCGCGATGGAGCGTGCCGCCGCGCAGCAGGAGCTGAACACGGCCGAGGAGGCGCTGGACCGCGAGTCGGTGCGCCCGCGCGAGGCCACGGCGCAACGGCTGGACGAACTGCAGAAGGAAGCGCTCCAGGCGCGGGCCCGCGCGCAGGCGACGCGCGAACAGCTGGACGCGCGGCTCGCCGACCTGCGGCGTCTCTTGCAGGAGCGCGACGCGCTCGCGCGCCGCATCGCCGAAGTCCGGGCGCGCCTGCCCGAGCACCGCGAACTCCTGACGGGCGTGTGGGAGGTGAGCTGGATGCCGGCCGGGACGACCGGGACGTTCTACCTCGACCAGTCCGGCACGCTCGTCACGGGACAGTACCGGCTCGGGATCAACGGCAGCGGCAGCCTGCAGGGCACGTTCGTCGGCGGCAAGCTGTTCCTGCAGCGCATCGACGCGCAGCGCGGTCGCGACGCGGAGCTCGAAGGCCTGCTCGACCCGGACGGCAGCCGGCTGCGCGGCACGTGGCAGGCCTACGAACTCGTGCAGGGCGGGTTGCCCCGCGGGCAGTGGGTGGCCCGGCGAACCAAGTGAGCGGTCTCGGGTCCACGGCCGAGGTCCCGGTCTCTCCCGCGAACCGGCGCGAGCGCTACGCGGGGTTCATCGCGCGGCGTTTCGTGCGCGCCCGGGGCCAGGGCATGCTGTCGTTGATCAGCCTGCTCTCCGCGACGAGCTTCATGGTCGGCGTGGCCTCGTTGGTGATCGCGCTGGCGCTGATGACCGGGTTCCAGGACGACGTGATCTCGCGCGTGCTCGGCGCCAACGCGCACCTCTTGATTTTCCCGACGGAGGGGCGCCCGGTCATCGACGATCCCGCGGCGCTGGAGCGCCAGCTGCTTGCGATCCCCGGCGTCGCGGCGGCCGAGCCGGTGGTCCACGGCTACGGCGGGCTGGTCAGCGGCGCGAACCTGATCCAGTGGACCGCGGTGAGCGGCATCGAGCCAGAGCGCGAGTCGCGCGTCACGTCGATCGACAAGAGCATGATCGAAGGCTCGCTGTCGGACCTCGCGGGTCGCGGCCCGAGCGGCCGCCCCGGCATCGTGCTGGGCAACGAACTGGCCCGGCGGCTCGGCGTGGTGCCCGGCGACACGGTCCGCCTGCTCGTGCCGCGGCCGCGGCTCTCGCCCTGGGGCGCCTCGGTCCGTCAACCGACCTTCGACGTGGTGGGTGTGTTCTCGACGGGGTTCCACGAGTACGACGCGCAGTGGTCGTTCGTGGCGCTGGACACGGCCCGCGACCTGTTCGACGCCCCCGGCGGGGCGCACTGGGTCGCTGCCCGGGTGACCGACGTCCGGCAGCTCGCCGCGACCGAGGATCGCGTCGCGCGCGCGGTCGCCCCGCGCTTCGCGGTGGACGACATCCTGCGGCGCAACAAGCCGTTCTTCTCGGCGCTGCGGCTGGAGAAGCTGCTGATGTTCTGCGCCATCGGCCTGATCGTGCTGGTGGCGGCGCTGGGGGTGGTCAGCACGCTGGTCTTGACCGTGACCCAGAAGGTGCGGGAGATCGGCGTCCTCGCGGCGATGGGCGCGAGCCCGGCCGGGATCCAGCGCATCTTCATCTTCCAGGGCCTGTCGATGGGCCTGCTCGGGACGCTGCTCGGGGCGCTGATCGGGGTCGGGCTGTCGGTGTGCTTCGACCGCTATCAGGTGATAAAACTCGATCCTGAGGTGTATTACCTGGACCATCTGCCGTTCGCGGTGCAGCCCGGAGACCTGGCGCTGGTGGTCCTCGTGGCCGTGCTGGTTGCGCTGCTCGCGACGATCTACCCGGCCCGTCGCGCGGCGCGGCTCGACCCCGTGGAGGCCCTGCGCCATGAGTGAGTCCACGCTGCTCGAGGCGAGAAGGCTGGTCAAGGCCTACCGCGCGCGCCGCGGCGGGACCGACGTGGTGCACGTGCTGCAGGACGTCAATTTAATGCTGATGCCGGGCGACGCCGTCGCGGTCCAGGGCGAGTCCGGGACCGGCAAGACCACGCTGCTCAACCTGTTGGGCGGGTTGGACCGGCCGGACTCGGGCGTCCTGCTGCACAAGGGACAGCCGCTGCCGCCCGATCCCGCGGCCCGGGCGCGCTGGCGCCGCCGCGAAGTTGGCTTCATCTTTCAATTCCATGGCTTGCTGCGCGAGTTCACGGCCGAGGAGAACATCGCCCTCGCCGGACACATCGCCGGCGCGGCGCGCCGCGAGTCGCTCCGGCGCGCCAGGTCGCTGCTCGAGCGGCTCGGCCTGGCCGGGCGGGCCCACCATTACCCCGACGAACTGTCGGGGGGCGAGCAGCAGCGCGTGGCCGTGGCGCGCGCGCTGTTTTCCGAGCCGTCGATCGTCCTCGCCGACGAGCCGACGGGCAACCTCGACCCGACGACCGGGGACCGCGTGCTGGACCTCTTGTTCGAACTCCACGCGTCGTTGCGCTTCGCCCTGGTCGTGGCGACGCACTCGACGCGGCTCGCGCAGCGCTGCAGCCTGCAAGCCCGGCTGCAGGGCGGCCAGCTGCACCTCACCAGGAGCGGCGAACAACCCGACGCCCCGTCGACGGACGGGAAGGTGGTCGTGGTGAACCGATGATCGAGCAATTCACGGAGAAGGCGAAGCGCGTGCTGTTCCTCGCCCGCTACGAGGCCACGCAGCGCGGTGCGCCGGTGATCGGCACCGAGCACGTGCTGATCGGCCTGTTGCGCGAGGACGATCCGTTCGTGCGCGAGCTGTTCCACCGCAGCAACATCTCGGTCGATCTGTTGCGGACCGAGATGGAGACGCGGCAGGGCTCGATGCTGCCCGGCTCGCGCGGCGTGGACATCCCGTTCGCCGAGGACTCCAAGCGCGTGCTGGAGTGCGCGCAGGAGGAAGCGCGCGGGCTGATGTCGCCCTCCGTCGACGTCGAACACCTGCTGCTCGGCCTGATCCGCGTCGACGACGCGCCGGCCGGACGGATTCTCGGCGAGCGCGGGATGCGGCTGTACACGGTCCGCGAGGACGTGATCAACCTCGCGAAGAGGCGCGCCATGGCGGCCGGCAAGCAGCCGGGCAAGAAGAAGGAAACGCCGTTCCTCGACGAGTTCAGCCGCGACATGACCAAGATCGCGCGCGAGGGCGGCTTCGACCCGTTGATCGGCCGCGAGGTCGAGCTCGAGCGCGTGATCCAGGTCCTCTCGCGGCGGCGCAAGAACAACCCCGTCCTGCTCGGCGAGCCGGGCGTTGGCAAGACCGCGATCGTCGAGGGGTTGGCGGCGCGGATCGTCGGCGGCGACGTGCCCCCGTCCTTGACCAGCAAGCGGATCCTGGCGCTGGACCTGTCGCTGGTCGTGGCCGGCACGAAGTACCGCGGCCAGTTCGAGGAGCGGCTCAAGGGAATCATCCAGGAGCTGATTTCCGCGCGCGACGTGATCCTGTTCATCGACGAGATCCACACGCTGATCGGCGCCGGCTCGGCCGAGGGCTCGCTCGACGCGGCCAACATCCTCAAGCCGACGCTGTCCCGCGGCGAGGTCCAGTGCATCGGCGCCACGACCCCGCGCGACTACCACAAACACATCGAGCGCGACCGGGCGCTGGTCCGGCGCTTCCAGCCGATCAACGTCCACCCGCCGACCGAGGAAGAGACGATCCGGGTGCTGTTCGGGATCAAGGAGCGCTACGAGCGTTTCCACGGTGTCTGCTACACCGACGAAGCGATCCGTTGCTCGGTCTTCCAGTCCAACCGCTACATCACCGACCGCTTCCTCCCGGACAAGGCGATCGACGTGATCGACGAGGCCGGCGCCTGGGTCAAGCTGCGCAAGAGGACCTCGTACCGCGCGCTGCGCGAGGTGGAGAAGGAAATCCAGCGCTCCGTGGACGGGATGAAGGCCGCGCTGTCGCGCAAGGACTTCGACGAGGCCGTCACCTGGCACGACAAGGAAGTGAGCCTGCGCGAGAAGGCGGACGCCCTGCGCAACCAGGCCGAGCGCGAGGCGGCGACGATGATCGAGGTCGAACGCCAGGACGTCGAGGAAGTCATCGCCAAGTGGACCGGCATCCCGGTCACGCGCGTCGCGGCGGGCGAGCTGGAGCGGCTGCTGCACATGGAAGAGCACCTGCACCAGCGGATCGTCGGCCAGCACGAGGCGATCGTCGCGCTCTCGCGCGCGATCCGCCGCTCGCGCGCGGGGCTGAAGAACCCGCGCCGGCCGGTCGGCTCGTTCATCTTCCTCGGCCCCACCGGGGTCGGCAAGACGGAGTTGGCGAAGTCGCTGGCGGAGTTCCTGTTCGGCGACGAGAAGGCGATGGTGCGCTTCGACATGTCGGAGTACATGGAAAAGCACGCCGTGGCCAAGATGATCGGCTCGCCCCCGGGCTACGTCGGCCACGAAGAGGGCGGGCAGCTGACCAAGCGCATCAAGCGCCAGCCGTACTCGGTCGTGCTCCTCGACGAGATCGAGAAAGCCCACGAGGACGTGCTCAACATCCTGCTGCAGGTCCTCGACGACGGGCAGATCACCGACGCCTACGGCGACACGATCGACTTCAAGAACACGATCATCATCATGACCAGCAACATCGGCTCCACCGAGCTGGCGACCAAGGCCAAGCTCGGCTTCTCCACCGGCCAGTGGGACGAGAAGCGCAAGGACCAGCGCGACCAGGTGCTGCACGTCGTGCGCCAGAAGCTGCTGCCCGAGTTCATCAACCGCATCGACGAGATCATCGTCTTCGACGCGCTGTCGGACGACGAGCTGATGCAGATCGCGAAGCTGATGGTCGAGCAGCTGAACCTGACGCTGACGGAAAAGGGCATCCGCCTCGTTCCGCGCGACGACGTGTACCGCTGGCTGGTCGACAACACCTGTGCCGATCGCAAGCTCGGCGCGCGGCCGCTGCGACGGGCGATCCAGCGCCACGTCGAGGACCGGATCTCGGAGAAGATCTTCGAGGGGCTGGTCCAGGGCGCCGGCGAGATCGAGGTGTCGATCGGCGACGACGGGCAACTCGCCTTCCGCAACGCGCTGACGACGGCCGGGGACACCGGGGACCGCTGACCCCCGCCCCGCGCGGGTCCAGCTTCCTGCCCAACCGCCGGGCGGTCGCCCGGCGCGGGGTCCTGTCCAGACCCCCCCGAACAATCCGGGCTAGAATGCGACGTTTGTTGAGCGGCCGGCAGGACTCTCCCGACGGCCGCCGAGGAGCGCACTCGATGAACTGGTACCGACTCGTTCCGCTCGCAGCGGCCGGACTGTTGGCGCTGGCCTCGGCGCCCGCCCGGGCGCAGGAAACCAAGATCGGCGTTTTCGACGCGCAGCGCATCACGCAGGAAACGGCCGAAGGCGCCCGGATCCAGGCCCGGCTCAACAGCCTGAAGGATCGCAAGCGCCAGGACCTGGAGAAGGTCCAGCAGGAGCTGGAGAAGTTGCGGCAGGAGTTCACCAACACGGCGATCAGCCTGTCCGAGGACAAGCGCAAGGAACTCGGGCTCAAGATCGATCGCAAGCAGATCGAGCTCGAGGGGATGGAAAAGCAGGCCACGCGCGAACTGCAGATGGAAGCCGAGCAGGCCCAGGAATCGTGGCAGCGCCAGGTGCTGGAGGCCGTGGCGGCGTTCGGCAAGCAGAACGGCTTCACCCTCATCCTCCCGGTCGAGGTGGTGGGCTACTACAGCCAGGCGGTGGACGTGACCGAGCAGCTGATCAAGACGGTCGACGCGGCCAAGCCGGCCGCGCCGCCGGCCCCCGCGGCCGCGCCGCAGCAGGGCAACCCGCCGGCCGCCGGGGCCCCCAAGAAGTGATCCCGGCCGGCTCGCGGCCCTGGAAGCTGGGCGAGCTGGCGTCGGCGCTGGGCCTTCCGCACACCGGCGATCCGCAGTTCGTCGTGCGCTCGGCCGGCGCGCTCGGCGAGGCCGGGCCGGAGCAGCTCTCCGCGCTCTACGACGCGGCACGCCTGGCCGAGGCCCAATGCTCGCGGGCCGGCGCGCTGATCGTCCCGCGGGGCAGCGAGGGCGGTTTCGCCGGGCGACCGGTCCTGCCCAGCGCGGCGCCGAAGGCCGCCTTCGCCCGCGCCATCGCTCTGCTGCACCCGGCGCCGTCCCCCCCCGCGGGCGTGCACGCGACGGCGGTGCTCGCGGCCGGCGTCGTTCTCGGCCGCGACGTCGCGGTCGGCCCCGGCGCGGTGCTCGGCGAGCGTTGCCAGCTGGGCGATCGCGTCGTCGTCGGCGCGGGAGCCGTGCTGCTGGCCGACGTCGAGGTCGGCGAGGAGACGGTCATCCACCCGCGGGCGGTGATCTACCCGCGCACCACGATCGGTCCGCGCTGCCTGTTGCTGGCCGGGTGCGTCGTCGGCGCGCCGGGGTTCGGACACGCGATCGACGAGCGCGGCCGGGCGGTGCGGATCCCGCACCTCGGGCGCGTCGTGCTCGAGGAGGAGGTCGAGATCGGCGCCAACGCGACCGTCGACCGCGCGAGCTTCGGCGAGACGCGCCTCAAGGCACGGTCCCGCATCGACAACCTGGTGCAGGTCGCGCACAACTGCGAGTTGGGCGAGGACGCGATGATCGCCGCGCTCTCCGGGCTCGCGGGCAGCAGCCGGATGGGGCGCAACACCGTCATGGGCGGGCAGTCCGGGCTGGCCGACCACGTGAGCGTCGGCGACGGCTCGGTCGTGGCGGCCAAGACCGCGGTCTTCCACGATGTCGGGCCGGGGGAGATCGTCGCGGGAATCCCGGCGATGCCGATCGCCCGCTGGCGGCGGATCGTCAGCCTGCAGGGGAAACTGCCGGAACTGTGGCGGGCGTTGAGAAAACAGGACCGGGGCGGACCCGGTCGCGATGGGGAGGGCGTGTGACGCCTTTGATGGACCTGCGGCAGATCATGGACGTACTGCCGCACCGTTACCCGTTCCTATTGATCGACCGCATCGTCGAGCACGACCGGCTGAAGCGGATCGTGGCCACGAAGTGCGTCTCGGGGAACGAGCCGTTCTTCCAGGGGCACTTCCCGGGCCTGCCGGTGATGCCGGGCGTTCTGATCATCGAGGCCCTGGCCCAAACGGCGGCGGTGTTGATCCTGTCGGAACTGGAGGACCGGCGCAGCAAGGTGATCTACTTCACCGGCATCGACGAGTGCCGCTTCCGGCGCACCGTGGTCCCGGGCGACCTGCTGCGCTTGCAGCTCGACGTACTGCAGCTGCGCCCGCGCGCGGCACGCATGCACGGGGTCGCCACGGTCGACGGGGATGTCGCCGCCGAGGCGACGATTTTCTCGATCATGGGCGACCGGTAGCCGGGCCGCGCCCGGCCCACCGCGCTGGAGCTGCGCATGCACGATTGGATGCAGGGAGTGGACGCGCGGGCCGCGGTCCACCCGGACGCCCGGCTCGCGCCGGGGGTCTCGATCGGGCCGTTCAGCGTGATCGGCCCGCATGTCTCGCTCGGCGAGGGCACGTGGGTCGGGCCGAACGTCTCGATCGACGGCCACACCACGATCGGCGCGCGCAACCGCTTCTATCCCTACTGCTCGATCGGCCTGCCGCCGCAGGATTTCCGCTACCAGGGCGGGCCAACGCGGCTCGAGATCGGCGACGACAACGTCTTCCGCGAAGGCTGCACGATCCACCGCGGCAGCGAGCACGGCGGCGCGGTCACACGCATCGGCAGCCACTGCTACTTCATGGTGCAATCGCACGTCGGGCATGACGGGCAAATCGGCAACCATGTCCTGTTCGTCAACGCCGGAACGCTGGCCGGGCACGTCGAGGTCGCGGACCACGCGACCGTCGGCGCATTTTCTGCGGTGCACCAGTTCTCCCGTGTCGGCCCGCACGCCTTCATCGGCGGCGGCTCGATCCTCACGCGCGACGCGCTGCCGTACTGCACGAGCGTCGGCAACCGCGCCCTGTGCTACGGCGTGAACCGGATCGGCCTGAAGCGCAAGGGCTTCTCGTCGGAGACGATCCTGACGCTGGACCAGGCGGTGCGCACGCTGTTCCGTCCGTCTTTCGGGCGCGAGCAGGCGCTGGCGGAGATCGAGGCGCGCTGGGGCGGACTGGCCGAGGTGCAGGTCCTGCTGGAGTTCGTCCGCAGCTCCAAGCGCGGTGTGATCCCGATGCGTCGCGCCGATGCCGCGGAGGAGCCGTGAGCGCGACGTTGCGCGCCGGCGTCGTCGGTGTCGGCCACCTCGGCCGGCACCACGCGCGACTGTACTCCGCGCTACCCGGAGTGCGCCTCGCGGGGGTCGTGGACAGCGACCCGGTCCGGGCCGGCGAGATCGCGCGGGCCTACGGCGGCGAGGTCTTCGCCGACGCGTCGGCGCTGGCCCGCGCCGTCGACCTGGCCTCGGTCGCGACGCCGACGATCGCGCACGAGCAGCCGGCGCTGACCCTGCTCGAGGCCGGTGTGGCGGTGCTCGTGGAAAAACCGATCGCACCGGATCGCGAGGCCGGGCGCCGCATGGTCGAACTGGCGACGCGCCGCGGCGTGCCGCTGATGGTCGGCCACACCGAGCGGTTCCACCCGGCGGTCGCGGCGCTGCGCGAGCGTGTGGCGCGGCCGCGGTTCCTCGAGATCCACCGCCTGGCGCCGTTCGTGCCGCGCAGCCTCGACGTGGACGTCGTGCTGGACCTGATGATCCACGATCTCGACCTGTGCCGGCTGCTGCTCGGCCCGCAGCAAGTGGTGCTGCTCGACGCCAGCGGCGCCGCAGCGCTGACGCGCACCATCGACATCGCATCGGTGCGGCTGCGCTTCGCGGACGGGGCCGCGGCGAACCTGACGGCGAGCCGGATCAGCAACGACAAGGTGCGGCGGATCCGGGTCTTCGAGGAGGGCGCGTACCACGCCTGCGACACGGCGGCGGGGACACTGACCTCGTACCGCGTCGTGCTCGGGGCCGGCGCGCCGGAGATCCGGGCCGAGACGGTCGGCATCGCGGCCGAGGAACCGCTCGGCCGCGAGCTGGCCGCGTTCATCGCCGCCGTGGCGGGCGGGACGCGCGTCCCGTGCAGCGGCGAGGACGGGCTCGCGGCGCTCGACCTGGCGCTGACGATCCGGGCCGCGGTGGACGCTGCGCGCGCCCCGCGGGAATGACCGCGGGCGCGCTGGCGACGCCGGTGCGGCCGCACGATGATGGACCGATGCCTTCCGGTCCGCGCGCCCACGCAGTCTTGCAGGAGTTCGTCGAGCGTCACGCGCGCGACGGGCACTGGCCCGGCGGCGCGTACGCGGTCGGCCCGCCGGCGGGCGAGCCGGCGTGGTGCGGGTGCGGCGGGATGCTCGCGCTCGAGCCGGCGCGCGAGCCGGCGCGCGACGACGCGCTGTTCGATCTCGCCAGCGTGACGAAAGGCATCGGCACCGCGAGCGTCGCCCTGCGCCTGTCCGAGCGGGGGCTCGTCGACCTGGACCAACCGCTCGCGACCGTGCTGCCGGAACTCGAGGGCTACGCCGGGCGAACGCCGACGCTGGACGACCTCATGCACCACCGCGCGGGGTTGCCGGCCTGGGCGCCGCTGTACCGGATCGCGGCGCGCCCGGCCGATGCCGTCGCCGCGCTCGCGGCGCTGGAGCCGGCGGCGCCGGCGGGCGCGCGTGCCGTGTACTCCTGCCTGTCGGCGATCGCGGCCGGCGTCGCGCTGGAGCGGCTCTCCGGGCTCGGCTTGCGCGAGTTGCTGCGGCGCGAGGTGGCGATTCCGCTCGGCATCGCCGAGGGTGATCTCGGCTTCTCGCCGCTCGCGTCCGGGCAGCGCTCCCGCACGGCGCCGACCGAGCGCGGCCGCGCGCGCGAGGCGCAACTTGCCGGGCTGCCGCCCGCGCCCGCGGATGAGCCGCTGCGCGGCACGGTCCACGACAACAACAGCGCTTTCCTCGGCGGCGCTTCCGGCAACGCGGGGTTGTTCGGCACCGCGCGGGCGGTGTTCCGCGTCGCCTCGGCGCTCGTCACCGGTGGACTGCTCGGCGCGGATTCGCGGGCGCGGTTGCGTGCGGTCGGCGCGCGGTCGGACGACGAGGCGCGGACCTTCGGCTTCCAATCCGGGTCGGCGGCGACGGCCCCGGCGGGGGCGTTCGGGCCGGCGTCGTTCGGGCACGTGGGCTTCACCGGGACCTCGGTGTGGCTCTCGCCGGATCCGGCCTGGATCGCCGTGCTGCTGACGAACCGGGTGCACCCGCGCTGGGTCGAGGCGCCGATGCAGACCTGGCGGCGCGAGTTCCACGATCTCGCGTGGACCCTGCGCGGTGAATCGCCGTGAGCGCGGCCGCGCCCCACCAGCCGTTCGAGAGCGTGCTGCGGCAGCGCGACCGGCGTGCGCAGTCGCGGCGCCTCGCGGCGATGGCCGCGGCCCTGGCGCTGCACGGGGCGCTGATCGTCACGGGCTTGATTGGCGAAGCGCGCGCGCCGGCACCGATCCCCCCGGACGTCGAGTTGACGTTCATCGATCCGGCGCCGGTGCGCCCCGAGTTGGTGCAGCCGGTCCCGCCGCCGGCGGCCGAGCCGCGCCGCGCCGCGCCCGAGCCGCCGCGCCCGGTCCCGCCGGCGCCGGACGAGCGGCCGCTGATCGGCTGGAACTCGCGCGGCGAGACGGAGGGGACGCCGACGCGCCCGCCGGGCCCGGAGGGCCCGATCCACGCGCCCTCGCGCGCGGGCGGCGGCGACGCGGGAGAGGACAAGAGCGGCAACGCGCCGCAGCCGCCCGAAGATCTGCCCGCGGACGACGAGCGTCCGGCGCCGCCGCCCGCGCCCGACCTGGCCGATGCCTCGGGCGACAACGCGCAGCTGCCCCAGCCCTCCGCCGGCGGCGGACGCCCCGCGAACGCGCGACCCGCGCCGCCGCGGCGCGTGGTTCCCGGGCCGGGGCGCGGAACCGGGCAGGGCCCCGGGACGGGGGACTTCGGCGTCGGGATGAACGGTTCGATGTTCGGCGAACTGACGTTCGAGAGCTCCGATTACAACTGGAGCGACTACTCGACGAAGCTCTACTTTGCGATCTACCGCGCGTGGCTGCGCGAGCTGTACGGCCGGACGCGCCGCTTCGAGCGCGATCAGGCGATGCTCGGCCTGCCGTCGCTCGACGCCGAGGTGCGCGTGCGCTTCGTGCTGCACCGCGCCGGGCCGATCGACGGGATCGAGGTCGTCGCGCCCTCGCCCGTGCCGACGCTCGACGAGGCCACGACCGCGGCGTTGCGGCGCGCCGTGACGCCGCCGTTCCCCGCCGACTTCCCGCGCGAACGCGAGGCGGTGACCGGGCGTTTCACCATCTCGGGGTTCGAAAACAGCCAGCAGCTCGAGAACCAGCTCTACCGCTCGCAACTCGGCGGGGAGTTCTGACGGGAGGACGCCGTTGCGGATCGTCGCCGGTGAATTCGGTGGCCGCAGGCTCGCGCCGGTCCCGCGGCGCGGTGTGCGTCCGACCGCCGACCCGGTGCGCGAGGCGCTGTTCAACATCCTCGGGGAGCGCGTCGTGGGCCAGGCGTTCGTCGACCTCGGGGCCGGCACGGGCGCCGTCGGGCTGGAGGCGTTCTCCCGCGGCGCGCGCGCGGTGTTCTTGGTCGAGCGCTCGCGCGAGGCGCTGGCGACGATCCGCCGCAACGTCGAGTTGATGGCGATCGACCCGGAACAGGCGCGCCACCTCGTGATCGTCGCTGCCGACGTCCTGCCGTGGCTGCGCGGACCGGCGCTGCCCGCGCTGCCCGCGGCGGTCCGGTTCTTCTTCGCCGACCCGCCCTACGACGACCCCCGCCTGGCGCGCTGGGTCGCGGCGGTGGCCGGCACGGGCCGGCTGGCCGCGGACGGGCTCTTGGTCGTGGAACACAGGACCGGCCGGGCCGTCGATCCCGGGCCATTCCGCCTCGAGTGGTCCCGCCGCTACGGCGACAGCACCCTGACCGCGCTCGCCCGGGCCTGATCCGCGGACGCCCGCGCCTTTCCCCGGACGGAAACGGCCAAGTCTGGATCACCGTTGCCGCCGGCACATCCCGGGAATTACATTTCGACGGGGGCGTCCGGACGCACCGCGCCGCGCGACAGAAGGCCGGCGCGCTGCCGGTGTCGGAGGCTGGAGGGAGCAATGTCGTTCAGCAACTCCGCGTTGCGCTGGGGAAGCGCGGCCGCCGTTCTCGCCGCGCTGGTCGCCGCACCATGGTCGGCAGCCCAGGAGTCTTCCGCGGGCGGCCAAGTCGCCGAGCAGGCGTTGCCAGCGCCCGAGACGGCCGCGGTCGAGCGTCAGGCCGGATACGTTCCTCCGCCGCGCGCATTGAAGCACGTCGCGGACCACTGGACTCCGTACGACCCGCCGACGCCGCCGGCCGACGCGCGCGTGCACGTGGTCGCGCCCGGCGACTGCCTGTGGAACCTCGCGCAGCACTACTACGAGAACCCGTACACGTGGCCGGTGATCTGGGACGCGAACCGCTACGTCACGTACGCGCACTGGATCTACCCCGGCGACCCGCTCGTCATCCCGCCGTCGCCGACGGTGGTGGGCGAGGGGGGGCCCGCGGGCGCGCCGGTCGCGGTTGCCGCCGTCGAAACTCCGGAAGCCGCCCCCGTCGCCGCGGCAGCGCCGCCGGCGGCGCCGCCCGCCCCGCCGGCGCCGCGCGGGCCGGTGCTGGTCCCCGCGGCCGAGCAGCAGGAACTGGCCTGCGCGGCGCAGCTGCCGTCGGTGTTCGACCCGGCGCCGCTGACGATCAGCGGCGCCGAGGAGCCGGAGAAGTCGCTGCAGGCCCAGGGCGACGTCGTGTACCTCAGCGCGGGCACCGACATGGGAATCGCCGCGGGCACCGACTGGGTGGTCACGCGGCCCGGGGCCCTGATCCACCAACCCGGGACGCGTCGCGTGCAGGCGCAGTACGTCTCCCGGCTCGGCCGCGTGCGCGTGATCGCGGTCCAGGAGCACACCGCGACGGCCGAGGTGGTCCTCTCCTGCGACGCGATGCGCCTGGGCGACTTCGTCGTTCCATACCGCGAGGTGCCGGTGCCGATGATCGAGCGCATCCCGCTGGAGCGGCTGGCGCAGAAAGCGCCGGGCCGGCTGGACGGGCTGGTCGTCTTCGCCAGCACCGACGTGGGTTCGATGGCCGGCGCCGGCGATCTCGTCGGCATCGACCTCGGCGCGGGCGCCGGGCTGACGGTCGGCGACCGCATCCTGTTCTGGCGACCGAACCCCGGCGTGCCGCGCCGCGTTCTCGCGCAGGGCGTCGTGCTCAGCACCAACGGGGGCGGATCGGTCGTCAAGCTGCTCGAGTCGCGCATCGAGGTGAAACCGGGGGATCACGCCGAGTTGCTGTGACCTGGCGTAAAAGCGGGTCGGGCGCGAAACGGATGCCGCCCGGCCCGGGTGGCGTACGCGGGGCGGGGGCGGACCCCGCCCCTGCCGTTTTCAGCTCTCGCGCAGGATCTTCCCGCGCAGGATGACGGCCTCGAGGGCCAGGGCTACGCACAGCCCAAGCCGCCGGATGCGTCCGAAGTCCGGCGGCAACGCGCCGCCGGCCGGGTCGTCCGCGTACAGGATGGCCACCGTTCGTCCGCGCAGCGCGACGGGAACCACCAGCGCCACGCGCGGGACCCTGCCGCCGAACAGGATGTAGAGATCCTGGTTGGCGGTCGTCGCCGGGACCGGGCCGTAGCTGATCTCTCCCTTGCCCGCCGCCGCGGCGAGGACCGACCCGTCCTCCAGGCTAACGGCGAGCGGACGGCCTCCCGCCGTCGTCGGCAGGCCGCGCGCGCGCCACAGGACCGCTTCGTTCCCCCGGACCGCGAACACCGCGGCCCGCGGAAACTCGCGCGCGAGTTCGTCCAGCGCCACGCCCAGCACGGCATCACGGTCGAGCGCCGACGCGAGGCGCCGCCCGGCTTCGCCCAGCCCGCGCCCGGCGGCCGTCCGCGCGGTCGTCTCGGCCGCGGCGGTCGGCGGGGCGGGCGCGCTGACGGGCGCCGTCTCGCCCGCCTCGGGTTCCACGGCCGGCGGCACCGGTGCCGGCGTGCCCGTCGGGTAGTGCAGCGCCAGGGCGTCGCGGATGACGGCCTCCGGCGCGACGTGCGGGACGACGCGGAAGCCGGTCAGGAACGCCGCCTCGTGCAGCGCGAGGGTGTCGGCGGGGTTCTGCATCGCCAGGTGCAGGTCATCGCCCTCGACGCGGAACGGCACCGCGCGGTGGCGCCGCGCGTAATCCGCCGGCAGCAGGGCCACCACGCGCGCCGGGGCCGCGCTCAGGTGCCCGCGACCGACGGCGGGCACGCCGTGCATGAGCGCGAGCGCCGCGCCGAGCGTCCCCTCGTCGACGAAGCCGAGCTGCAGCAGGTGCGTGCCGAGGCTGCCGCCGAAGATGCGCTGCGTGCGCAGCGCCTCCTCGAGCTGCCGCGGGGTCAAGCGCTCTTCGCTGATCAGGACCTCGCCTAGCCTGCGAGCCATCGGCGAAAGATATCACGCTCCACGGGCGGGATGAACGACGCGACGCAAAACGGGCGGGGCCGCAGCCCCGCCCGCGACGCATCGGCCGCAGCCCGGAAGGGCTACGCCTGTTGTTCTTTCATCGCGGCCTTGCGGGACAGTCGAATCCGGCCCTGCGCGTCGATGTCGATGACCTTGACCAGGACTTCGTCGCCCTCCTCGATCTCGTCCGTGGTCTGCTTGATCCGGTGTTCGGCGATCTCGGAGATGTGCAACAGCCCTTCGACGCCCGGCAGGATCTCGACGAATGCCCCGAAGTTGGTCGTGCGCACCACGCGGCCGATGTAGGTCTTGCCCAGTTCGGCCTCCGCCGTGAGCTCCTTGATCATGTCCGCGGCGCGGCGGGCGCCGTCGAGATCCACCGAGGCGATGTCCACGCGCCCGTCGTCCTCGATCGAGATCTCGCAGCCCGTCTTCTCCTGGATCGACCGGATGATCTTGCCCCCCGGCCCGATCACGTCGCGGATCTTGTCCTTCGGGATGTACAGGGTCAGGATGCGCGGCGCGTACGGCGAAACCTCGGCGCGGGGCGTCGAGATCGCTTGCTCCATGATGTCGAGCAGCTGCATCCGCGCCCGGCGGGCCTGCTCCAGCGCATTGGTCAGGATCTCGCGGTTCACACCGCCGATCTTGATGTCCATCTGGAGCGCGGTCACGCCCTCGCGCGTCCCGGCAACCTTGAAGTCCATGTCGCCGTGGTGGTCCTCCGCGCCGGCGATGTCGGTGAGCACGGCGCAGCGCTCGGCGCGCATGACCAGCCCCATGGCGATCCCGGCCACCGGCTTCGCGGTCGGGACGCCGGCGTCCATCAACGCGAGCGAACCGCCGCAGACCGAAGCCATCGAGGACGACCCGTTCGACTCCAGGATGTCGGAAACGAGCCGGATCGTGTAGGGGAACTTCGTCTCGTCCGGGATCAGCGGCCGCAGCGCACGCTCCGCGAGCGCTCCGTGGCCGATCTCGCGCCGGCCGGGCCCGCGCAGGAAGCGCACCTCGCCGACGGAAAACGGCGGGAAGTTGTAATGCAGCATGAACCGCTTCTCGCCCTCGATCTCCATCCAGTCGATGCGCTGCGTGTCGGCCGACGTGCCGAGCGTCGTGGTGACCAGCGCCTGGGTCTCGCCGCGCGTGAACAAGGCCGATCCGTGCGTGCGCGGCAGCAGCCCGAGTTCGATCGTGACCGGCCGGATCTCGTCCGGCGCGCGTCCGTCGAGGCGCCGCCCGGTGCTCAGCGTGTGCTCGTGCAGGATCTCGTCCTGCAGCTCGTCGAACGCCTCGCGCACCCAGCCGGCGCGCTGCGCGTCATCGCCGCCCAGCTCCTCCACCAGCTGGTCGAGAAGCTCGTCGACCTTGGCATAGCTCTTGAGCTTGCCGCGGATCTGCATCGCCTCGTGCAGCGCTGCGCGGGCCTTGCCGTGCACCTGCGAGCGCAGTTCGTCCGGCATCGCCAGCGGGACGAACTCGCGCTTCGGGTTGCCGGCGCGCGCGGCGAGTTCCTTCTGCGCGGCGACGATCGGACGGATCGCTTCCTGGCCGGCGAACAGGGCGCCGACGAGTTCCGCCTCGGTCGCTTCCTTGGCGCCGGCCTCGACCATCACGATCGCCTCCTCGGTCGCGGCGACGACGATGTCGAGCTTGCTCAGCAGCACCTCGGCGTGGGTCGGGTTGATGACGTAGCGGTCGTCGACCAGCCCGACCCGCACGGCCCCGATCAGGTTGGCGAACGGGATGCTGGAAAGGGCGAGCGCGAACGAGGCGCCGGTCAGGGCCAGGACGTCGGGGTTGTTCTCGCGGTCGGCCGACAGCACGAACGCGATGATCTGCGTTTCGTGGTTCCACCCCTTGGGGAACAGGGGACGGATCGGGCGGTCGATCAGGCGGCTGCTGAGCGTCTCTTTCTCATTCGGACGCCCCTCGCGCTTGAAGAACCCGCCCGGGACCTTGCCTGCCGCGTACATCCCCTCGCGGTAATCGACGGTCAGCGGCAGGAAGCCCGCGTCCCGCGGCTCGCGCGCGGCGCACGCCGTGACGAGCACGACGGTGTCACCTTGGCGGACCAGGGCGGCGCCGTCGGCCTGGCGGGCGATCTGCCCGGTCTCGATGATCAGCGGACGTCCGCCGACGGGAATCTCGATGCGATGATGCGACACGAATCACTCCTGGGCGGTGCGCGCCGGCGACGCCGGGCGACGGACGCGGGGTCGGCCGGCGCCAGCGAGCGGCGCGCGTGCGGGACCCCGGCTGCGGGATGTTGTTATTTGCGGATCCCGAGCCGCTGGATCACCTCGCGGTAACGCGCGGGATCGCGGCGGCGCAGATAGTTCAGCAGGCGCCGGCGCCGGCCGACCAGCTTCAGCAGGCCGAGGCGCGAATGGTGGTCCTTCGGGTGGCCCGCGAAGTGCGTGGTCAGGTGCTGGATCCGGTCGGAGAGCAGCGCCACCTGCACCTCGGGGGTCCCGGTGTCGCTCTCGTGGCGCTGGTACGCGGTGATCGTTTCCTGCTTCGTCGGCAAAGTCTCTTCCCCCGGGCTCCGGTTCGCCGGAACCCTCGCGATGCTCTCGTGCCGCTCCCGTGAAGAAACGCACTGCACTGCGCGGCGGCCGCGCGCACGAGGGAGCTCGGCGCCAGGCCGAACCGCCGCCGCGTCCGGGCGCCGCACAACGCGGCGCAGATCCGGCGACGGCCTCGAGTCCGGGCTGAACGTCAAGCGTCCGCGGAGGTTACCACCGGTCCCCCCCCTGGGCAACAGCGGACCGGGAAGACGACCTGCGGCCGCAGGCCCCCCGAGTCGTCGACCCGTGCCAGCCCCGCCAGGGCCCCGGCGGACGTCAGCACGCGAACGGTGCCGGGAGGGTGCGCACCGATCGGCACCGTCCGGCCGTGGCGGAAGTCGGCCTCGCCGGCCGGATCGAGCACGATCGCCGGCAGGGGGAGCGGGATCTGCTCGGGTGACAGGAGCCGGTCGAGGAGCGCGCCGCGCCCCGGGAGCGGCAGGCCGACGGCGGCCCGCACGCGCAGCGGACCGATCGCCGTCCGCCGGAGCCGCTCGAGGTACGCGCCGACGCCCAGCAGCCGGCCGAGGTCCACGGCCAGCGACCGGATGTACGTTCCGCTCGAAACGCGGGCCGCGAAAGCGAGCCGGTTCGGGGGACGGGGCTCGACCCGGAAGCGGTGCACGGTCACGGGCACGGGGGCGATCCGCGGCGCGAAGCCCTGGCGGGCGATCCGGTGGGCCGGGATCCCGCCGATCTTCTTCGCGGAGTACGGGGGCGGCTGCTGGAGGTACGTGCCGGTCAGTCGCCGCAGCGCCGCCGCGAGGACGTGCGGGGGCGGAAGCGGCACCGGGGCGACGTGCTCGGGCGCCGACTCGGCGTCGCCGGTCGCGGTTTCGACGCCGAGCACGATGCAACCGGTGTACGTCTTGGGCCAGGACTGGAGGAAGCGCACCAGGCGGGTCGCGCGGCCCACCGCGCAGGGCAGCAGCCCCGTCGCGAGCGGGTCGAGCGTGCCGGCGTGCCCGACGCGGCGCTCTCCCAGGGCGCGGCGGACCGCGGCGACGACGTCGTGGCTCGTCAGCAGCGCCGGCTTGTCGACCAGCAACAGTCCCGCCGCCCGCTCGGGTTTCTCGCCAGCCACTCTCAGCCCAGGACGTCGCGGGCGATCTCGGAAACGCCGCCCGGGACGATCTCCTCCGCCTCCGCCAGGATGCGGTCGAACAGCGCCTGCAACGGCTGCTCGTGGGAGGCCACCGAGACGAACGCCAGCTGCGAGCGTTGGTGCAGGTCCTGGAAATCCACCTCCGCCGTCGCGACGTTGTGACGCGAACGCGCGCGTTCGGTCAACGAACGAATCACACGCCGCTTCTCCTTCAACGAGGCGCAGCCGTGAAGGTAGACCTCCAGCACCAACAGGCCGACCCTCACGACGTGGTGGTCGACGACTGCATGGCCTCGCGCCGGGCGTACTCGACGGTGTAGGCCTCGATCTCGTCGTTGGGCTTGATGTCCTGGTAGCGCTCGAGACCGATGCCGCACTCGAAGCCGGCCCGGACTTCCCGCGCGTCATCCTTGAACCGCTTGAGCGAGGCGATGCTGCCCTCGTGGATGACGACGTTGTCGCGCAGCAGCCGCACCTGCGCGTCGCGGCGGATCAGCCCGTCGATGACGTAGCAGCCGGCGACGGTGCCGACCTTCGCGACCCGGAAAACCTGCCGCACCTGCGCCCGGCCGAGATACACCTCCTTCTCGACCGGCGACAGCGTTGCGAGCATGGCCGCCTTGATCTCGTCGGTCACGTTGTAGATCACGGTGTGCAGCCGGATGTCGACGCCCTCGCGGCGGGCGACGTCGGCGACACCGCGCTCGGGGCGGACGTTGAAGCCGATGACCAGCGCGCGGCTGGCCGAGGCGAGCAAGATGTCGGTTTCGGTGATCGCGCCGGTGCCGGAGTGGATCACCCGCACGGTCACCTCGGGGTTCGACAGGTCCTCCAGTGATTTGCAGAGCACCTCGACCGAGCCGGCGACGTCGGCCTTCACCACCACCGGGAGCTCCTTCACCTCCCCGGCCTTGATCTGCGCGTGCAGCGTTTCGAGGGTGGGCAGCTTGGCCCGGTGCTCGATCGCCTCGTCGCGGACCTTCTGCTGCCGGTACAGCGCGATCTGGCGCGCCTTCTGCTCGTCCGGGAACACCTGCAGCGTGTCGCCGGCGGCGGGGACGTCCTCGAGGCCCATGACGACGACCGGAGTCGCCGGACCGGCGCTCTCCAGCCGCCGCTCGCGCTCGTCGACCAGGGCCCGCACGCGGCCGAGGGCCGACCCGACGACGAACAGGTCGCCGACCCGCAGCGTGCCGGTCTGCACGAGCACGGTGGCCACCGGCCCGCGCCTCTGGTCGAGCTTGGCCTCCAGCACCGTCCCCGTCGCGGGCCGCGCCGCGTTGGCCGTGAGTTCCAGCATGTCGGAGACGAGCAGGATCATCTCCAAAAGGGTGTCGATCCCGCTGAGCGTCTTCGCCGAGACCGGCACCGCGACCACTTCGCCGCCGAACTGCTCGACGAGCACCTCATGCTCGACGAGCTGTTGCAGCACGCGGTCCGGTCGCGCGTTCGGCTTGTCCGTCTTGTTGATCGCGACGAGGAGCGGGACACCCGCCGCCTTGGCGTGGTGGATCGCCTCGACCGTCTGCGGCATGACGCCGTCGTCGGCCGCGACGACGAGCACCACTACGTCGGTGACACGGGCGCCGCGGGCGCGCATCAGCGTGAACGCCTCGTGGCCCGGCGTGTCGAGGAAGACGATCTCCTTCATCTCGCCTTCGCGCTGGTGCGCGACCTTGTACGCGCCGATGTGCTGGGTAATGCCGCCGGCCTCGCGCTCGGCGACCCGCGTCTTTCGGATCGCGTCGAGCAGGCTCGTCTTGCCGTGGTCGACGTGGCCCATCATCGTCACGACGGGGGGGCGGGGGATGCGCAATTCGGGGCCGCTGTCCGCTCCGACCGCGGTGACCTCCAGTTCGGCCTCCACGTCGATCCCGATCGCGACCGGAGTGCCGCCGAACGCCTCGACCACCCAGCGCGCGGTCTCGTCGTCCAGGGCGTGGTTGATCGTGGCCATGCGCCCCTTCTCGAGGAACAGGCGTTTGATGATGTCCTTGGCCTTGCGGTTCATCCGCTCGGCCAGGTCCTTGACCGTGATCCCCTCGGAGATGCGGATATCGCCGACCGGCGGTTCGGGCTCGACCTGGCGCGGGACCGGGACGGGGGCCGGCGTGGACGGACGCTGGCGCTGGCCGGACGGCGCGGAAGCGCCCGGCGCGGCGCCACGTCGCGCACCGGCGCCGCGCGCGGGTGCCGCGGGTCGTTGAGCCTGCTGGGACGCGGCGGGCCCGCGACGCGTCGGCCCGGGTTGGCCCCGCACCTGCGACAGCGGCCGGCCGAGCAACTCGGCTTTCTCCTTGGCCGTCGTCGGCGGCGGAGCGATCACGGCCTTCCCGAGCCGCGACGCGGGTGCCGGCGGGGCCTCGCGCGTGGGGGCTGCGGGTCGCGCCGGTGCGGCGGGTGCCGCCGGTGCCGGTTCGGCTTCGACCGGCGCCGACGCGGCGGGCTCGTGGACGCGCGGCTCGGGTTGCACCGGGGGAATCCCGATCTCGGGCACTTCCGTCGGCGCTGCCGGCGGCGCGACCGCGACCGGTGCCGGGGCCGGCGCCGCTGCCGGTGGCGGCGTGGTCGGCCGGGGAGCGCGGCGGGCGGCGGCGCGCTCGAGCGCGCTGCGACGAGCGGCGAGCTTGCGCTCCTCCTCGCGTCGCGCGGCTTCCGCGGCCGCCTTCTCTCGCGCGTCCTTCTCGGCCAGGGCGCGCTTGATCGCGTCGTCCTTGGTGCTGCGCGCCGGTTTCGGCTTGGGCTTGAAGAGTTCGCGGAGTTCCGCGATGAGCGGCTCGTCGAGCGCGGCCAGGTTCGACTTCACGGCGACACCCATATCGTCCAGGGCGTCCATGATGTCCTGGCTGCTGACGTTGAGCTCCTGGGCCAGCTGGAAGATCCGCACCTTCGCTACTCCTCATCCCCCGGTGGTCGCGGCGCCTTTTCGTCGCTGCCGGCCTCGGGCGTGCCCCCGGGTTCCGCGGCGATGTCGTCGAATATGGTGGCCTCCGGCACGTCCGAGTCCTTCGTCGCGGCGAGATCCTCGGCCACGCGCCGGGCTTCTTCCTCTTCCTGCAGCACCTGTTCCTGCGCTGCTTCCGCGCGGTCGTGGATCGACAGCGCCGTCTCGACGTCGACGCCCGGCACGCGGGTAAGGTCTTCCAGGTCGGCGGTCATCAGCTGGTCCAGCGACCTGAACCCGGCCTCGATCAAGGCCTCCACGACTTGCGGCGACACTTCCAAACGCCCGAACAGTTCCTGGGCCCGCGAGCGCGCAGCGCCCTCGGCCTCGACCTCGCCGCGCTTCTCGCTCTCGCTCTTGACTTCGATACGCCAGCCGACCAATCGGCCGGCGAGA
>JAGOJY010000002.1:0-130000 GCA_017994815.1 Acidobacteriota bacterium | reverse complement strand
TGGACTAGGGGGTGTGACAACCTACCGAATCCATGGAAACTCCGAATGCCGAAAAGCTCAGCGTGGGAGTCAGACAGTGACGGATAAGCGCCATTGTCGAGAGGGGAACAACCCAGACCGCCAGCTAAGGTCCCGAAATCCAGGCTAAGTGGTAAAGGATGTGGGGTTGCGCTGACAGCTAGGAGGTTGGCTTAGAAGCAGCCATCCTTCAAAGAAAGCGTAACAGCTCACTAGTCGAGCGACCCTGTGCCGATAATGTAACGGGGCTCAAGCCTGGTACCGAAGCTGCGGATTCGAACTTCGGTTCGAATGGTAGGGGAGCGTTCCGTGAGAGATACACGTCGGACCGGCAAGGACCGATAGCGGCTCACGGAAGAGACTCTGCCGGCACAAGTAGCGATAAACGGTGTGAGAATCGCCGTCGCCGAAAGTCTAAGGTTTCCTGAGGAAGGTTCGTCCTCTCAGGGTGAGTCGGAACCTAAGGTGAGGCCGAAAGGCGTAGCCGATGGGCAGCAGGTCAACATTCCTGCACCGCTTTGACGAGCGATGGGGTGACGCAGGAGGCTAGGCGAACCGGGCCAGTGGTCGAGCCCGGCCCCGAGTGTAGGGGGGTTCCCCAGGCAAATCCGGGGAACCGCTAACCCTGAGGCAAGGGGGGAAGTGCGGCCTTGTGCCAAACGAACTCGCTGAAGCCACGCTGCCAGGAAAAACCTCTAGCGTTAATCGTCAGGGCGTCCGTACCGCAAACCGACACTGGTAGACGGGGAGAGAATCCTCAGGCGCGTGAGTGAACTCTCGCTAAGGAACTCGGCAAGTTAGCCCCGTAACTTCGGGATAAGGGGTGCCCCGCCAGGGTGAGGAGACTTGCTCTCCAGGCCCGAGGGGGCCGCAGTGAAAGGGCCCAGGCGACTGTTTAACAAAAACACAGCACTCTGCTAAGTCGAAAACGACGTATAGGGTGTGACGCCTGCCCGGTGCCGGAAGGTTAAGAGGAGGGGTCAGCCGCAAGGCGAAGCTCCGAATCGAAGCCCCGGTAAACGGCGGCCGTAACTATAACGGTCCTAAGGTAGCGAAATTCCTTGTCGGGTAAGTTCCGACCTGCACGAATGGCGTAACGATCTGGGCGCTGTCTCGGCGAGAGGCTCAGCGAATCTGTAGCACCTGTGAAGATGCAGGTTACCCGCGACTAGACGGAAAGACCCTGTGAACCTTTACTGCACCCTGGCAGTGGAATTCGGTGCGACATGTGCAGGATAGGTGGGAGGCGTTGAAGCTAGGCCGTCAGGCCTGGTGGAGCCAACGGTGAGATACCACCCTTGTCGCTCTGAGTTTCTAACCTAGGGCCCTGAATCGGGCCCAGGGACATTGTCAGGCGGGTAGTTTGACTGGGGCGGTCGCCTCCCAAAATGTAACGGAGGCGTGCGAAGGTTCCCTCAGGCTGTTTGGAAATCAGCCGTAGAGTGCAAAGGCATAAGGGAGCCTGACTGCGAGACCTACAAGTCGAGCAGACGCGAAAGCGGGCCTTAGTGATCCGGCGGTCCCGCATGGAAGGGCCGTCGCTCAACGGATAAAAGGTACTCCGGGGATAACAGGCTGATCCCGCCCAAGAGTCCACATCGACGGCGGGGTTTGGCACCTCGATGTCGGCTCATCGCATCCTGGGGCTGAAGCAGGTCCCAAGGGTTCGTCTGTTCGCCGATTAAAGCGGTACGTGAGCTGGGTTCAGAACGTCGCGAGACAGTTCGGTCCCTATCTGTCGTGGGCGCAGGAAACTTGAAGGGATGGCTCCCTAGTACGAGAGGACCGGGAGCCACGGACCTCTAGTGTACCGGTTGTCCCGCCAGGGGCAGCGCCGGCTAGCTATGTCCGGAAAGGATAAGCGCTGAATGCATATAAGCGCGAAGCCCCCCCTGAGATGAGGTTTCCCGGACCGCAAGGTCCCTGAAGACCCCTCGTAGACGACGAGGTTGATAGGCCGGAGGTGTAAGCGGGGAGACCCGTTGAGCCCACCGGTACTAATCGGTCGAGAGGCTTGACCTTAACTTCTTCTTGTCCCTGGCTCTTCGCGGGTTGCAGACTCTTTCGGGGAGTGGCGCTCACAAGGCGCCACTCCCCGACCACTTCTCGTGATCGGATCGCGGCGCCCGGGCCGTTTCGTGTCGCGCACCTGGGCGCCTCGACGGCGGGCCACCCCAAGACCGGATTGTCACGCGTTACGGATCTCGATTCCTGTCTCGTCGTGAGGTCGCGGATTATTCGCCGCAGCGTTGCCGCGGAAGCCCTTCGGAACGCAAAACGTGCGTTATAGGATGGAGCCACGGGGCCGGAGGGGCGCCGTGCGCGAGAATGGGTTGGCGGCCGTCTCACCCCGGCCGTGAGCCGGAACGAAGGGGCAAGGGGTCCACATGCGCAAAGTCTGCTGGGGGTTGTCGCTCGCCCTGGCGGCGACGTTGTTCGCCGGCTTGCCCGCGAGTGCGGACGAGGTCAAGGGGCGCTGGCGCTGGGAGTTCCACGTCGGGGGGTTCGATCCCGGCGACGAGATCCCGAGCCAGGCCGCCGACGGCATGACGGTTTTTGACGCTGACCGCTGGAACTCGGTGCCCGACCCGCGTCCGGACAGCGCCGGATTGCTGGCGGCACGGCTGGATACGTCCCTGCGCTACGAGGTCCGTGCGTCGTACGGGCTCGCGGCGTGGAAATCCGGCGAACTCGTGCTCGACCTGGGCCTCGGCCGCTTTCAGAGCCGGATCACCAACATCGAGCTCTCGTATGCGCTCGACGTTCAGGACGTCAACTACACGATCTTCGACCCGATCTCCGAGCAGCGCATCTTCGTGCCCGGCTGCGAGAGCATCGGCAACCCCAACCCGGGCCAGAACTGCATCTTCTTCAGCAGCGACGCGGGGTCGTCGCCTGGCAACCCGCACTACGAGAATTGGCGCTACGAGGAGATCACCGGCGGCGAGCTGACGATGTACCCGCTGTCGATGAACGTCCTGGCCCGCTTCCGGCCGACGAAGCGCTTCAACCCGTACGTCGGCGGAGGACTGGGCTACCTGTTCGTCGAGTTCGATCCGTCGCAGAGATGGAAGGACGTCGCCGACCAGCTCGACGCGAGCATCGTGGACCACGTCATCCACGGTCAGGGGCTTTCAGGCGCCGGTTCACGGTTGTTGCTCGGGAAGCCGCACGACGTGAAACGCCCGGAGATCTCGACTCCCGACACGCTGTACTTCGAGTTGCGCGGCGGCGCCGAGTGGCAGTGGCGCCCCAAGACGGCGCTGTTCGTGGAAACGAGATTCAACTGGGCCCAGGACAACATCGAGATCACTGCCGACGGGAAGTCGAAGTTCGGGGTCGGTACGCCGGTGCTTCAATTGGACAACGTGTCGAACCCGGCGGTTTTCCCGCAGGGGGGACGCCCAGCCTACATCACGCGCGGGGGGCTGAGGGTTTCGGCCGTCGATCCCAGGACCGGGCAGCGCACCAAGGGGCCCTGGCCCGGCGAGTACTACCTCAACGGCGGAACGCTGGATTACGGGGGCTGGATGTTCAGCACCGGGATCCGTTTCAGCCTTTGACCCGGACACCGATTGTCAACGGAGTGATTTGCTGGAAGAATATGCGGCGCGGCCGGATGGCCCGCCTGGAGGAGACCCGAGGACTTTCCCGGTGACCATAGCGAAGGGGCCACACCCGTTCCCATCCCGAACACGGTAGTTAAGCCCTTCAGCGCCGATGGTACTGCGTGGGAAACTGCGTGGGAGAGTAGGACGTCGCCGGGGATTTGATCTGGAACCCCCGCCCTCGGGCGGGGGTTCCTTGTTTTTGCCGGTCCCGCGCGCGGAATCGCGCCGATCCCCGTGCCGGCCGGGTGCTATCATCCGCGCCGGGTTCACGGTCAGGAGTCTCGCCCATGTCAGGCCACTCGAAGTGGGCCAACATCAAGCATCGCAAGGGCGCCCAGGACGCACGCCGGGCGAAGATGTTCACCAAGGTCGGTCGCGAGATCACGGTCGCCGCGAAAGAGGGCGGTGGCGATCCCGAGATGAACGCGCGCCTGCGCGCCGCGATCGCTGCCGCCCGCGCGGTCAACATGCCCAACGACAACATCGAACGCGCGCTCAAGAAGGGCACGGGCGACGCCGGTGGAGCATCGTTCGAAGAAGTCGTGTACGAGGGCTACGGCCCGGGCGGCGTCGCGATCCACGTGCTCGCGCTGACCGACAACCGGAACCGCACGACGCCCGAAATTCGCTACCTGTTCACCCGCCACGGCGGCGACCTCGCCTCGGCCGGCAGCGTAGCCTGGATGTTCGAGCGCAAGGGGTACATCGAGGTCCCGGGGTCCGCGATCACGGAAGAGAAGCTCCTCGACCTCGTGCTCGATGCGGGCGGCGACGACCTGCGCGCCGAGGAGGACCGCTTCGAGATCTACACCAGCCCGGCCCAGTTCAACGCCGTACGCGAGGCGCTGGAGCGCGCCGGCGTTCCGATGAACAGCGCCGAGATCTCGATGATCCCGCAGAACCTGGTGCCCGTGGATTCGAGCAAGTCCGAGACGCTGGTCGCGCTGCTCGAGGCCCTGGACGATCACGACGACGTCCAGAAGGTCTCCGCCAACTGCGAGTTGGGGTAGCGACGAGCATGCGAGTCCTCGGCCTGGATCCCGGCTCGAGGTGCTGTGGTTTCGCCTGGGCCGAGTTCCAGTCCGGGCAGGTCGCCGAGTTGGAACTGGGTTCCTGGATCCTCGCGGCGGAGACGCGACGCGAGCGTGCGCTGGCGCTGTTGGCCGAGCAGTCCGAGACCTGGATCAGGGCGCGTGTCACCGACGTCGCGGTCGTCGAGAGCCTGTTCCAGCATCGCAACGCACGGTCCGCGCTGGTGCTTGCCGAAGCCCGCGGCGTGCTCCTCTCGGTGCTCGGACGCATCGGTGTTCCGCTCGTCGAGTACCCGCCGGCGACGATCAAGAAGACGATCTGCGGTTTCGGCGGTGCGGGCAAGGAGCAGGTGCGCGATGCGCTGATGCGCACCGTGCCTGGTCTCGCGCGGTTCGACATTGCGCGCAGTGGGCTTGACGCGACCGATGCGCTTGCCGCGGCGGTGTGTCACCATGCGCGCTGCCGGTACGAGGCGCTGGCGGGCCTGCCGCGGTGATCGGCTCGCTGCGCGGTCGCCTGCTCCGGAAGTCGCTGCCGGCCGTGATCGTCGAGGCCGGCGGAGTCGGCTACGAGTTGCAGGTTTCGCTGGCAACCTACGAGCAGCTCCCGGACGAGGGGAGCGAGGCTTTCCTGGAGGTCCTGACCGTCTTGCGCGCCGAGAGCCTGCAGCTGTTCGGGTTCGCCTCGCGCGAGGAGAAGGCGCTGTTTGCCACGCTCAACTCGGTCAGCGGCATCGGCCCGCGCCTCGCTACGGCGCTGTTGTCGAGCCTCGCGGTCGGCGAAATCGTTCGCGCCGTGACCGAGGAGCGCCCGGCCGCGCTCGAGCGCGTTCCGGGGATCGGGCGCAAAACGGCCCAGCGGATCGTGCTCGAGTTGAAGGACCGGCTGAAGTCCTGGCCGGCGCGCGGCGCGGTGGCGGCTCCGCCGGTCGCGAAGGCCGGGGCCGAGCGCGACGATGCTCTCGCCGCGCTGGAGAACCTCGGGTATCGCCGTGCCGAGGCGGAGCGGGCGGTCGACGACGCCCTGCGCGCCGGACCGGCAACCGATCTGAGCGCCGTGCTGCGCGCCGCCCTGCGGCGGCTCGGGACCCGCCCGTGACCCCGGTCGACCCGGACGGCGTGCTGAACCCGTCGCCGCAGGCCGAGGACCTGCGCCACGAGTCGGCGGTTCGCCCGCGGCGCCTCTCCGAGTTCGTGGGGCAGGCCCGCGTGACCGAGAACCTCGCCGTGTTCATCGAGGCAGCGCGGCGCCGGGGCCGCCCGCTCGACCACGTCCTGCTCGCCGGCCCGCCCGGTCTTGGCAAGACGACGCTGGCCCACGTCGTGGCCGAGGAGATGGGGGCGCGCCTGCGGATGACCTCCGGGCCCGCGATCGAGCGCGCGGGCGACCTCGCCGCGCTGCTGACGCACCTCGAGCCCGCCGACGTGCTGTTCATCGACGAGATCCACCGGCTCGGCACCGTCGTCGAGGAGATCCTCTACCCCGCGCTGGAGGAGTTCGCGCTGGACCTCACGATCGGGCAAGGCCCGGGCGCGCGCTCGGTGCGCATCGACCTGCCGCCGTTCACGCTGGTCGGGGCGACCACGCGAGCGGGGCTGCTCAGCGCGCCGCTGCGGGACCGCTTCGGGATCGTCGAGCGGCTGGAGTTCTACCCCCCCGAGGACCTCGAGGAGATCGTCGCGCGCGCGGCCAAGCGCCTGTTGATCCCGCTCACCCCGGGCGCGGCGGGCGAGTTGGCCGCGCGCTCGCGCGGCACGCCGCGCGTGGCGCTGCGGCTGCTGCGGCGCCTGCGCGACTTCGCCGAGGTCGAGGCGAGCGGGGAGGTGGATCTCGACCTCGCGCGTTCCGCGCTGACGCGGCTCGGCGTGGACGCGCTCGGACTGGATCGGCTCGACCGCCGTGTTCTGACGGTCATCGTGGAGAACCACGGCGGCGGGCCGGTCGGGCTCGCCACGCTGGCCGCGTCGATCGGCGAGGAGCCGGACACGCTCGAGGAGGTCTGCGAGCCGTTCCTGATCCAGATCGGTTTCCTCGAGCGGACCCCCCGCGGCCGCTGCGTGACCGAGAAAGCGCGGCGTCACCTGGGTCTGCCCGATGGCCGAGGCCCCACGCTCTTCGGCTGACGCGCCGCGCGGGCAGCCGGACCGCCTGGAGCGGCTCGAGCGCGCGCTGGCGCGGGTTCCGCGGCTCCTGGAGTTGGCCGCGCTGGCGCTCCCGCAGGACGAACGACCGTGGGTCGTCTTCCGCGCCGACGAGGCGGGACTGCGCGCGGCGCGCGTCACGAATGTTTTCGATTCGCTGCGCTTCGAACTGGAAGATGCCTGCCTCGAGCTTCCGCCGGCAGAACGTCCGCGGGGATGGACGCTCGCCCGCGCGCCACTGCCCCGCGATTCCGCCGGCCGGGTGGACCGCGAGGCGCTCCGGGCGCTGCTCGGCGACCCTCCGCCGCGCGTGCTGCCCCCCCGCGCGGCGGGAGGCGAGCGGCTCCCGGAGGCCTGGGAAACCGCGCTGCGCGAGGCGCTCGGCCCCGACGCGGTCCTCTCGCGGGATGCGTCGCTGGAACACGATCTCGGGCTCGACTCGCTGGCGCGACTGGCGCTCGGCCTGGCCATCGGCGCGGCGACCGGCCGCGCGCTCGGCGAACAAGTGCCGGCGACGCTGGGCGAACTCGTCGACCTCGCGGGAGAACTCGCGCCGGGCCGGCCCATCGCGCCCACGCCGGAGCTCGTCTTCCGGGCGGGGGAGCCGCCGAGAAGCCCGTTCGTGCGCCGCGCCGGGGTGGGCTGGCCCGTCGTGCGCCTCGCGCGGATCGTCGGCATTTCCTGCTGGCTGCGCCGCGCGGGATTCACGGTGGTGGGTCGCGAGCGCGTGGACTGGGCGCAGCGGCCGCTGATCATCGCGCAGAACCACCAGTCCTACATCGATCCGTTGGTGCTCGCGGGGGCGCTCTCGCCGCGCGTGCACCGCGACGCGCTGTTTCTCGGGTTCAGCGGGTACTACGGGCAGGGGCCCGGGTCATGGGCCGGGCGGCTGTTCCGCATCGAGCCGATCGCTGCCGGCGAGGCGCTGCGCGGGCTGCGCGTGGCCGCCGCGGCGCTGCGCGCCGGGCGCGTGCTCGTCGTCTACCCCGAGGGCGAGCGGTCGTGGGACGGGGGACTGCGACCCCTGCGGCGCGGCGTGGCCTGGCTCGCGCGCGAAACCGGGGCGGCGGTCGTGCCTTCGGCGATCCGGGGCGCGTTCGAGAGCTGGCCGCGCGGAGGGCGCTTCCGCCTGCACCCGCTCCAGGTCGCGTTCGGCGTCCCGCTCCCGGCGCCGGGTCCCGGGGAAGGCCCCGAGCGCGAGTTTCTCGCCCGGCTGCGGCAGGAAATCGGCGGGCTCATGGCGGAGCTGGGCCGGACCGCCGCGAAGTGACTGGGGATCGCCGCACCCGTAGGATAGGGGCGCGAGGGAGCCAGGGTGAGCGATCTGCGGCGGCTGTCGCGGTACCTCTTCAAGCACCGGGCGGTTCTGGCGACGTCGCTGCTCGCCGCGGTCCTGTCGTCGGCGTTCCTCGGCGGTTCGATCAGCCTCGTCAAGCCGCTGGTCGAGGACCTGGCCCGCGGCAGCGGGGCCGCGGCGCTGGAGCAGGCGGCCCCCGAACGCCCGAAGGAGCCGGGTGCGCTCGAGCGCCTCGCGCCGGAGTCGTTGCTGCGCCTGCGCGACCAGGCGCGCGGGGTGTGGGAGCCGGTCCGCGAGTGGATGCTGGCCCAGGGCTACGTGCGGATCCCGCTGGTGATCGTCCTGCTCTACGTCCTGAAGGGACTGCTGGGTTTCGTCGCCCAGTACGGGCTGCAGCGGGTCGGCATGCTCGGCGCGATGGAACTGCGCGAGGAGTTGTACGCGCGCTCGCTCGAGCAGTCGGACGCGTTCTACCGCGTCCACGGGACGGCCGAGATGCAGTCGCGGATCCTCGGCGACATCTCGCGCCTGCAGCGAATCCTCGGCAGCGACCTGGGCCAGATCGTCCAGTCCGTGCCGATGGCGCTGATCCTGCTCGGCGTCTCGCTCTACTTCTCGTGGCGGGTGACGCTCTTGTGCGGGCTGATCATCCCGCTGTTCGGCTACGCCGCGGCACGCTTCGGGCAGCGCGTGAAGAAGGCGGCCCGGCGCAGCCAAGAGCGCCACGCGCGGCTGACCGGACTGATCGAGGAGACGCTCCTCGCGCGGCGCGTCGTCCAGGCGTTCGACGGCGCCGCGCACGAACTGCGCCGCTTCGTCACGGCCCTGCAGCAGATGCTGAAACAGGACCTGCGGGTCGCCCGCGCCTCGGCCGCCGCACCGCCCGTGATGGAGCTGATCGCCGCCGTGGCCGGGGCCGCGCTGATGATCTACGCGGGCTACCTGATCCGCGCCGGCGCGTCCGAGGCGCGCGACGTGCTGGTGGCGCTGCTCTCGCTGTCCGTCGTCTTCATGCACGTGCGGCGCCTCGGTTCGATGAACACCGTCGTGCAGCAGGCGCTCGCCTCGGCACGCCGCGTGTTCGAGGTCATGGACGAGCCGGTCCTGGTGCGCGACGCCCCCGGCGCCGTCGAGCTGCCGACGATCGAGCAGCACATCGTCTGCGAGCGCGTCTCGTTCACCTACGGACGCGGGCCGGTGCTGCGCGAACTGGACCTCACGATCCGCAAGGGCGAGGTCCACGCGCTGGTCGGCCCCTCGGGCGCCGGGAAGACGACTCTGGCGATGCTGATCCCGCGGTTCATCGACCCGACCGCGGGTCGCGTGCTGATGGACGGCCGCGACCTGCGCGAGGCGACACTCGCCTCGCTGCGGGCCCAGGTCGCACTGGTGACGCAGGAAACGCACCTGTTCGACGACACCGTGCTGGCGAACATCGCCTACGCGCGGCCCGACGCGGGCGAGGAGGAGATCCGCCGCGCCGCGCGGGCAGCGCACGCCGAGGAATTCATCGTCCAGCTTCCGCACGGGTTCCGGACCCGGCTGGGGGAGCGCGGCGGGCAGCTCTCGGCCGGCCAGCGCCAGCGGATCGCGATCGCGCGTGCCTTCCTCAAGGACGCTCCGATCCTGATCCTCGACGAGGCGACGTCGGCGCTCGATGCCGAGTCCGAGGTGCTCGTGCAGCGGGCGATCGAGGCGCTGCTCAGCGGGCGGACGGTGTTGATCATCGCGCACCGGCTGTCGACGATCGCGCGGGCCGACCGCATCCACGTGCTCGAAGCGGGCCGCATCGTCGAGAGCGGAAGGCACGCGGAACTTCTGCAGCGGGGAGGCCTGTACGCCCGCCTGCACGCTCTGCAGGCCGAGCGCGCGTCTTCGACGCCGTGAGCGTTCAGCGCGGGGCGGCGCGCGCGGCGAACAGTGCCACCAGCAGCAGGAGCCCGACCAGCGTCAGGCCTTCACGGTTGCGGACGAAGTTGTCCCAGCCCCACGGCGCCTGGCTGGCCCCGGCCCACGGCTTGAGCCGCGGGAGAATGGCCGGCACGGACGAACGGTAGGCGTCGTACGCGGCCCCGTGCGCCTGCGCGAGGCGCGCGGGCTCGATCCGCTCCTTGCGGGGCAGGTAGTACCCGAAGAACAGCGCCCAGCCCGCGGCGAGCACCGCGAGATTCAGACCGTACGGCAGCCACGCCATCAGCGCGATCCCGCTGAAGATGACGAGGCGCCCGAGGTAGAGCGGGTTGCGGGTGTAGCGGTACGGTCCCGAGGTGACGAGCCGGACGGTCTTCCGCAGGTGCCCGGCGGCCCAGACCCGGATCGCCTCGCCCGCGGCGACGAGGAGCGCGCCGGCGACCAGCGGTCCGGGCCGCGGCCGCGAGCAAAAGGCGAGCGCGCCGAGCGCCGCGAATAGCGCGACGAGCCGCACGATTTCGATTCCGGAGCGGCCGGACATGGCAGCCTCTCGGCAACGGAGCGTTGAAAAGGCGGCGCATTATAGGGCAGCATGACCGTTCGGACGGCGGCGACGCGAACCCAGATGACCGGCAACGACACCATCCTGCCCGGCCGCGAGGCGCTCTGGCGCATGCGGGAACGGGACCTGGTCCTCGGCACGCCGAGCAAGGCCGACGTGTGGACCACGCTGCTGCCGGACGGCTCCCGGGCGGTGGTCAAGGACTTCCGGCACAAACCGTGGGCGGCGCGGGTGTGGGGCCGGATCCAGGTCCGGCGCGAGGCGCGCGCGCTCGCGGCGCTCGCTGGCTTACCGGCGGTCCCGCGGCTCTTGGGCCGGGTCGACCGGGACGCCTTGGTGGTGGAGTACGTCCCGGGCAAGGCGCTGTTCCTCTGCGTGCGCCGACCCTCCCGGTTGCGGTACCTCGCGGAACTGCGCGAGGCGATCGACGCGGCGCACGCGCGCGGGGTCGTGCACAACGATCTGCGCGGCAGGGAGAACGCGCACGTGACCTCGGACACCGACCGCGTGGTCATCCTCGACTGGGCGGCGGCGATCCACCTCCCGCCGGGTTCATGGCGGCACCGGGTGCTTTTTCGATGGCTGAAGAACGTCGACGAATCGGCGTACCTGAAGTGGAAGCTGATGCTGGCACCGGAGTCCCTGTCGCAGCAGGAGCAGCGCTTCCTGAAGCGCTTTCGCGTGTGGCGCCGGCTGTGGCCGTTCAACCGCAAGGGGCTGGCCGGGCAGAGGCCGCCGCGGTGAGCGGCGCGGCCGCCCCGGGGGCGAACCCGGGCCCGCGGGTCTCGATCGTCATCCCGACCTACGACGAGATGGAGTGCCTGCCGGCGTTGCTGGAGGAGATCCGCGCCGCGATGCAGGGGCAGCCGAGCTACGAGGTGCTCTTCGTCGACGACGGATCGCGCGACGGCTCGGGGGAGTGGCTCGACGAACAGGCCGCCGCGGATCCGCGGCTGCGCGTCGTGCACTTCCGCGCCAACGCCGGCCAGAGCGCGGCGTTCGCCGAGGGTTTCCAGCGCGCGCGCGGCGAGTACGTGGTCACGCTCGACGCCGACGGCCAGAATCCTCCCGCCGAGATCCCGCGCCTGATCGCCGAGCTCGATCGCGGCGCCGACATCGTGGCCGGCTACCGCGCGCGGCGGGCGGACACGCGCTGGCGACTCCTCCAATCGCGGATCGCGAACGGCATCCGCAACCGCGTCTCCGGCGAGACCATCCGCGACACCGGCTGCTCGCTCAAGGGCTTTCGCACGCGGTATCTCAGGTCGATCCCGCGCTTCAACGGCATGCACCGCTTCCTGCCCACGCTGTGCCGCCTCACCGGAGCCGTGCGCGTGCAGGAGGTCCCGGTCGCGCACCGCGAGCGCCAGGGCGGCCGGTCGAAGTACAACATGCTGAACCGTGCCCTGCGCGGTCTTTTGGACCTGCTCGCGGTTCGCTGGCTGCAGAAGCGCTGGTTGCGCTACGAGGTGAGGGAATGATCATCGACCTCGGCCCCTGGCACCTGAACCTCACGCCCTGGGACACGGTCGGTTTCGTCGGCCAGGCGATGTTCTTTTCGCGCTTCCTGGTCCAGTGGATCGCGTCGGAGCGGGCCAAGCGCAGCTATATCCCGCCGCTGTTCTGGTGGCTGTCGATCTCGGGCGGACTGATCTCCCTCGTGTATGCGATCGGGATCCACAACGTCGTGTTCACGCTCGGCCAGTCGGTCGGGCTCGTGCCGTACGTGCGCAACGTGATGCTGCTCCGCCGCGCCGACGCCGAGCAGGTCTCGTGACCCTCACCTGACGAAGTAGCCCTCGCGGGTGCGGACGACCACGCCGGGCCGGCGCACGCGCACCTCGACCGAGCGCCAGGACTCGCCCGGTGCCGCGGGCGGCGGCGGGTACGCCAGGTCGTACTGGTGCCGCAGCTCGTCCAGGACGTCGCGGAACGCCGCCGGCAACGAGCTGCTGCGCCTGGCCCCGTGGAACCGTCCGCCGGTGCTCTCGGCGAGGCGTTCCAGGACCTTGGCCGTCGTGATCCGGCCGCTGAAATCGGTCTCCGACTCCAGCCGCGAGCCCAGCCCGACCGTGAACAGGACGACGTCCTTTTCGTGCGCCTGCCGGATCGCCTCGTCGAGCGTGTGGAACGACCCGACCTCGAGCCCCGAGGCGGCCTCGTCGCGGCCGTCCGACAGCACGATGGCCACCCGCCGCGCGCCCACGGGTGAATCTTGCTGCAGCGCCGCGGTGCGGAAGATGGCGTCGTAGAGCGCGGTTCCGCCCCCCGCGGTCAAGCCGCGGACCGCCTTCAAGGCAGCGTCGCGCTGGGCCGCCATCGGGCTGACGACCTCGATCTCGTCGTTGAACGCGAGGACCATCGCCTGGTCGTCGTCCCGCAGCGCGCGGAGGAACGCCTCGGCCGCACGCTGGGCCGAGAGGAGCCGTTCGCCTTCCTTCATCGAGTACGAGACATCGAGCACGAGGGCGACGGCGAGCGGCGCCGGGGGCGGCGTCCAGCGCGTGACCGCCACCGGCTGCCCCTGGTCCAGCACCTGGAAGTCCTCGCGCCGCAGGTCGGTCACGGGGCGGCCGTCCTCGCCGGTCACGGTGACGGCGAGGTTGACCAGCCGCACGTGGACCTGCGTCACCAGGCCGGTGGCCTCGAAGACCTTGTGGAACCGCAGCTCGCGCCCCGAGCGCAGCCGCGCGAGGATCTCCAGCCGGCGCGGCCGCGTCTCGTCGTCGCCGGCGTCGATCGTGGCTTTCCACGTTGCGCCGGCGGGCGGCGCGGCGAGGGAGGCCACGGTGCGGCCGTCGACCAGCACCGAGGCGGAGGCGATCTCCGCGGGGGGCACGCCCGTGACGTGGAAGGCGACCGTCAGCTGGCCCAGGAACGGCTGGCCCTCGACCGGCTCGTCGAGGACGATCGCCGGCTCTCCGGCCGCCAGCGCCAGGGTCGCGGATACGGCGAGCAGGATCGGACCGCAGGGTCGTCGCATGGCGTCTCCGTGCGGGGAGATGCTCGCACGGCGCGGCGCGGCCCGCACGGGGTCGCGGGGTCTGCGTGCGGCATCCGCTCAGCCCGGGTTCCCGCACGGGCATGGCGCGCGGCCACGCTGGACCGTTACGATGGCAATTCCACCCGACCCGCAGGGAGACCGGCCATGTCCCGGCGCAAGGGAAGCACGCCCCTCACGCCCCGCCAGCTCGCCTGGAGTTGTCCCCCGGCCTGGCTACCCTTCCGGACGACCGCGCAGCTGGAGTCGCCCGAGGAACTGCGCGGGCAGCCCGGAGCCCTCGGCGCGGTCACGCTCGGTGTCCGGATCCGTGCCCGCGGCTACAACATCTACGTCGCCGGCGCACCCGGCACCGGCCGCAGTTCGCTCGTGCGCCGGGTCATCGAGCACGAGCCGGCGGACGGCGTCGCCGTCGATGACCTGTGCTACACGCAGAACTTCGCGGATCCGCGCTCGCCGCGGCTGCTGCGGTTGCCGGCCGGCAAGGGGCGCGTTTTGCGGGATCGGTTGGCGGCGGCCGCCGAGAAGTTCACCCAGGGCGTGGCGGCGCTGCGCGCGTCGGGGGCCCACCGCCGGCAGCGCGAGAAGGTCAGCGAGAGCTTCCGCGCGCGGCACGCCGAGGTTCTCGGCGCGTTCCAGGCCGAGGTCCAGGCGCAGGGCTTCGCGACCGTCGAGCTGAACCTCGGGCCGTACCGGCGTCACGACATCGCACCGGTCGTCGAAGGCCAGCCGGTTCCGTTCGACGACCTGGACAACCTGCTGCGCGCGGCCAAGATCGACCAGCCGACGGCCGAGCGCTTCCGCGAAACCCATCCCGTGCTGGCCGCGCGCCTCGCCGAGACGACCGCGCAGCTGCGCCAGATCGGACAGGACCTGCAGTCGGCGCTGGTGGAGACCGACTCCGAGGCCGCGCGCCCGCTCGTCGACGAGGTGCTGGCCGAGGTCCGGGCCGCGCTCGGCCTGAAGCCGGGGAAGCGTGCCGAACTCGACGCCTACCTCGGACAGGTCGCGGAGTTCCTGCTCGGCGTCTGCCCGGTGATGTTCGCCCTCGGCGAGCGCGTGGCCGGCGAGGGCGGCGAAGAGCCCGTTGTCCCGGACCTCCTGGAGGCGCTGAAGGTCGTCGTGCTGGTCGATCGCACCGGCCAGTCCGGCCGTCCGATCATCGAGGAGCCGAACCCGACCCCGGCGCGGCTCCTCGGCGCCATCGACGTCCAGCGCACGCCCGACGGCGCGATCCGGGCCGACCTCGGCGGGATCCGCGCCGGCGCGCTGCACCTGGCGCACGGCGGGTTCCTGCTCCTCAACGCCCACGAACTCGTGGCCGCCGAGGGCGCGTGGAACGCGCTGCGACGCGCGCTGCGCGTCGGCGCGATCGGGTTCCAGGCCGCGTTCGCGGCGGAGGGTCCGCCGCCTTTGACCCCCGAGCCGACGCCGCTGGACCTGACCGTGATCCTGATCGGCAGCCCGGCCCTGCGCGACGCCCTGGCGCAGAACGACGAGGAGTTCTCGAAGCTGTTCAAGATCACGGCCGTGCTCGACGAGCGCGTGCCGCTGACGCGGGAGGCGGTCGGCTCGTACGCCGGGTTCGTGGCGAAGTTGGCCCGCGACGAGTCGCTGTTGCCGCTCGAGGCCGACGCCGTCGCGCGCCTGTTGGAGTTCATGGTGCGCCTCGGCGGCTCGCGCAAGAAGCTCTCGACGCGCTTCCGCTGGCTGGCGGACCTGGGCCGCGAGTCGAGCTGGTTCGCGAGGCAGGACGGCGCGCGCGCCGTGCAGCGCTCGCACGTGGCGCGGGCGCTCGAGGCGCGCCGCGAGCGCGAGGGGTTGCTCGCGGCGCGCATCCTCGAGTCGATCGCCGAGGGCGTCCTGCGCCTCGAGCTGTCCGGCGAACAACTCGGGCAGGTCAACGCGCTCGCGGTCGTCGAGACGACGCTCGAGCGCTTCGGCTACCCCGTCCGCATCACCGCCACGACGTCGGTCGGGCGCTCGGGCATCATCGACATCGAGCGCGAGGCCGAGCTGTCGGGAGAGATCCACACCAAGGCCTCGCTGATCCTCGCCGGTTTCCTGCGCTCGCGTTTCGCGCAGCGGCACCCGTTGGCGATCACCGCCAGCGTCTGCTTCGAGCAGTCGTACGGCGGTGTCGAGGGCGACTCCGCCTCTTCGGCCGAACTCGTCGCGCTGCTCTCCTCGCTCTCGGGGTTGCCGCTGCGGCAGGACCTGGCGGTGACCGGCGCGGTCGACCAGCACGGCAACGTGCTCGCCGTGGGCGGCACGAACGAGAAGATCGAGGGCTTCTGGCGCGTGTGCCGCGGGGCCGGGCTCTCCGGGACGCAGGGCGTCATCGTGCCGGCCGCCTCGGTGGACACGCTCCAGCTCGATCCGCTGCTGGTCGAGGACGTCCAGGCCGGCCGCTTCACGGTGTACGCCGTGGAGCGCGTCGCGGAGCTGGTCGAACTGCTGACCGGCACGCCGCTCGGCGAACCGGACCACCTCGGCAGGTGGCCGGCGGGGAGCGTCGGCGAGAGGATCGCGGTGCGCCTGGCCGAGATGGCGGAGCTGATGCGTGCGTACGGGGAACCGGGCCCCGCCTGAGGCACCCCGAACAAAAATATTGCCGACGCGGGCTATTGCCGGATAAAATTAGTCCATGTCGCATTCCAGCAAAACAACATTGGGTGCACCGCGCGCCCCGGTCGATCCCCCGCGCCTCGACGAGATCGACCGCCGGATCCTGGCGCTGCTGCAGGAGGACGCGCGCTGTTCCCGCGCGGACATCGGCAAGGCGATCGGGCTTTCGGCGGCCGCGGTGCACGAGCGGATCAAGAAGCTCGAGCGGGTCGGCGTCATCCGCAGCTACACCGCCCTGCTCGATCCCGAGCGCGCCCAGTGCGACCTCCTGGCGTTCGTCGAGGTCTTCATCGAGCACCCGCGCGACGAGGGCCGGTTCCTGGCCGAGGTCACGGCGATGCCGGAGGTGCAGGAGTGCCACCGCGTCACCGGCGGGGCCACGTGCCTGCTGAAGGTGCGGGTCCAGGACCGGCGCGGGCTGCAGCGGTTGATCCTCGACCGCATCAACGCCCTGCCCGGCGTGCGCGGCACCGAGACGATCGTCGTCCTGTCGACGACCAAGGAATCCCCCCGCATCTTCCTTCCGCCGGCCGACGGCGGTTCGGCCCCCGCCTCCGCGGAACCGGGCCAGGAGTGACACGATGGCGCCCGACGACGTGATGCCGACGCTGAAGCGGCGAATCCAGGTCGATGGCTTCGACATCGTTCTCGACCTGGAGCGCTCGCACGGTTGCTGGATTTGCGATGCGCGCGGCGGGCGCGAGTACCTCGACTGCTTCACCTTCTTCGGCAGCAACCCGCTCGGCATGAACCACCCCGCGCTGACGGAAGCGTCGTTCCTCGAGCGGCTCGGCCGGGTGGCCGTGAACAAGCCGAGCAACTCCGACATCTACACCAACGTCTACGCGGAGTTCGTCCGCACCGTCGACCGCGTCGCGCGACCGGCGGGGATGCGCTGGTTCTTCTTCGTCGAGGGCGGCGCGCTGGCGGTCGAGAACGCGCTCAAGGTCGCCTTCGACTGGAAGGTGCGGCGCAACGCGCGGCGCGGCGCCGGCGAGCGCGGCGGACAGGTGCTGCACCTCGAGCGGGCGTTCCACGGCCGCTCGGGGTACGCGCTCAGCCTGACGAACACCGACCCGCGCAAGACGATGTACTACCCGAAGTTCGACTGGCCGCGGATCCCGTCGCCGGCGATTCGTTTCCCGCTGGACGAGGCCGAGGCGCGCCGCCTGGACGAGGCCGAGGGAGAAGCGCTGGCCCGCGCCCGCCGCTTTTTCGAGCAGCGCGGCGGCGAGATCGCGGCGGTGATCTTCGAGCCGATCCAGGCCGAGGGCGGGGACCGCCACTTCCGCCCGGGCTTCCTCCAGGCCCTGTCGCGGCTGGCGCATGAGCACGACGCGCTGGTCGTGGCCGACGAGGTCCAGACCGGCGTCGGCCTGACGGGGCGCTTCTGGGCCCACGAGCACTTCGGCTTCGAGCCCGATGTGCTGGCGTTCGCGAAGAAGATGCAGGTCGGCGGGCTGATGGCCGGCGGCCGCGTCGAGGAAGAGCCCGAGAACGTGTTCCGCGTTTCCTCGCGGATCAACAGCACCTGGGGCGGCCACATCGTCGACATGCTGCGGGCCACGCGGATCCTCGAGGTCATCGAGGGCGAGCGCCTGGTCGACAACGCGGCCCGGCGCGGCGACCAGCTCCTGTCCGGACTGGAGCGGATCGCCGCCGGCAGCGAGGGCACGGTGAGCAATGCCCGCGGCCGCGGATTGATGTGCGCGGTCAGCTTCCCGCGGGCCGAGGTGCGCGACCGCGCGGTGCGCGCGTGCTTCGAACGGGGGCTGATGGTCCTGGCGTGCGGGACGCGCTCGTTGCGGTTCCGGCCGGCGCTGACGATTTCGGCGGCCGAGATCGACGCCGCGCTGGACCGGCTCGAGGACGCGGTGCGCGAGCTGGCCCGCAGCGCCGCCTGACAAAACGCGCGGCGCGGCGGCTATCCTGTGCCGGCGCGCGTGGCGTGGCGGAGGCTGCACGTGAACCGCAGGTGGATGCTGCTCCCGGCGAGCGCGGTGCTCGCGCTCGCGTTCGTCGCCGGCTACCGCTTCGCCGCGTCCGCCCAGCGGCCGGGCGCCGCGCCGCCGGCCGCGGGACCGGAGCTGGCCGAGCTGGCGCAGCGGGTCGCAGAACTCGAGGCGGCGCTCGGCTCGGCCCCCGCCCGCACGCTGGTCGAGCTGCCGGTCCCCGAGGCGGCCGAGCTGTTCGGGCAGAAGGTGCCGCTCGAGCGCCCCGAGGTACGCGAGGGGCTGGCCTACGAGCTCGTGCTGACCGCCGGGCGGCCGCTGATGCCGCTGCTCTGGATGCGGCGGGCGCCGGGCGTGCTGCCGGAAATCGAGCAACGACTGCGGCGCGCGAAGCTCCCCGACGACCTGAAGTACGTGGCGATGATCGAGTCCGACCTGCGCTGGACCACGCGCTCGCCGGCCGGCGCGCTGGGCCTGTGGCAGTTCATGGAGTCGACCGCCACGCGCCACGGGCTGCGCGTCGACCGGTGGCTGGACGAACGGATGGATCCCGGGCGCTCGACCGACGCGGCGCTGCGCTACCTCGCGGAGCTGAAGGTGCGCTTCGGGGACTGGTACCTGGCGCTGGCGGGCTACAACGCCGGAGAGAACCTGGTGTCCCGCGCCCGCACCGAGCAGGGCGGGCTCGGCTACTTCGACATGTACCTGCCGTACGAGACGCGGCGCTACGTCCACCGCGTGCTCGCGGCCAAGCTGGTCTACGAGCACCCGGAGCGCTACGGGCTGGCGCCGATGAAGCCGCTGCATGTCCCGGAGTACCGCACGGTCGAGGTCAGGGTCACCGGCAAGACCGGCGACCTGCGCGAGATCGCCCGCGCGCGCGGCCTGAGCTACGCCGGGCTGCGCATCGCCAACCCGCACGTGCTCGGGCCGACGCTGCCCCGCGGCACGTACCAGCTGCGGATCTCGTCCGGGATCGCGCCCGACGCGACCGGCTCGTGAACGTCAGCCGGCGGCCTGGGTCTTGACCGACAGCCCCGCGCGCGCGTAGCCGTCGAAGCGCTGCAGCACGGACTCGACATACCGGCGGGTCAGCGTGCCGCGCGCCATGCCGTGCGCGAGGCGCTCCGCGACCCCGGGGTCTTCCATCAGGGGCAGGATCGACGCGACGTCGCTCCAGCTGTCCGGATCGAGCCCCTTGGAGGCGGCGAGGCCGCGCGCATCCTCGACGTGACCGAGGCCCATGTTGTACCCCGCGAGCGCGAAGGCGAGGCGGTCGCGCTCCGGGAGGCCCGGGAGCAGGTCGTACAGCCAGCGCAGGTGCCGCGCCCCGGCGGCGGCGTTCTGGGCCGGGTCGCGCGGGTCCTCGGCCCCGAAGGCTTGTGCCGTCCTCGGCAGCAGCTGGAACATCCCGACCGCGCCGTGCTCGCCGACCGAGCGGTGGTCGAACCCGCTCTCGACGGCGGCGACCGCGGCGAGCAGACGCCAGTCGAGGGCGTGCTCGCGCGCGGCGTGCTGGATCAGGCCGTCCCACGGCGTCAGCAGCGCGTCGCCGCGCCAGAACTCGAGGTTGCGGCACATGCGCAGCCGGAACGGGTCCTCCAGGTAGCGCCGCGCCAGTTCGGCGATCACGCCGTGTGTCCGGGCGTCCTCGAGGGAGCGGGTGAGGACCGAGGTCAGCTCCGGCGCGTTGGGGCGGGTCGCCCAGCGGACCGGGAGCGGTTCGTCGAGCGGGCTGCTCAGTTCGAGCTCCCGGTCCAGCGCCGCCTCGAGCCGCGCCCGCGGCTCGTCGATCAGCACGGCCGGCCAGCGCCCCTGCCGGGCCCCGGCCACGAGCTCGAGGACCGGCAGGTCCGGGGCCAGCCGGACGATGTCCAGGCGTCCGCCGAGCCGGGTCTGCCACGCGCGGGCGCGCCGTTCCAGCGCCGAGTGGCGCACGACCGAGATCGCGCGGCCCGCCAGGTCGTCGACGGAGCGGACGCCGGCGGCGCCGCGGCCGGCCAGCACCGGGCGCGCCCGGTCCAAAGGCAGCGTCCACGCCACCTTGCCGACCACGGGACGCGGCCCCGAGTCGATGACCGCGAGGACGTCGGCCGTGCCGCGCGCAAGCTCCAGCAGGCCCTGGGCGGCCGTGGCCGGCGCGTGGGTCTCCAGGCGCACGCCGAGGCGGCGCGAGACACGACGGGCGAGTTCCAGCGCCATCCCGTCGCGGCGCCCGTCGTACTCGCCGGCCGCGATTTCGTCTTCGGGGATCGCCACGCGCAGCACGCCTTCGGCCCGGATCGCCGCGAGATCGCGCTGGACCGGCTTCGGCTGCACCACGGAGGACGGCGGGGCCGGGAACTCCACCAGGAGTGCGTGGAGCACCGCCCAGGTAAGGCCGCCCGCCGCGGCGGAGAAGACTGCCGCGCGGACGATGCGCCTGAACCAAGCTCTCAAGCCGTCCGTCTCCCTGGCGAGCCCGTCGGGGGACCCGCCTGCCCGACGTTCTACGGGACACAGCCCCCGATCGCAACCCCGGAGTTGAAACCGTTCGGCAACGGGTATCGAGGCCTGAATGAAAACCGGCACTTGACGGGTGCCGGAATCCATGGGCGAGGGCGGTCCGGTCGATCCGGATTATTTCGTCAAGAACCGCATTGCGCCGCGGCACGAGGCCACGGTGACCGCGCTGCGGCCGGGAACCGCACAACCCGGGGTGTTTGACCGGTCAGTAAGCGCGGGCAAAAAAGACGCGCGAGCGGGCCGGGGACCCGCAGGCGACGCAGGGGCCGGGGTCGTCCGGTTCGCCGAAGGCGACGAGCCGCACCGTGGCCTTCGTCTCCTCTTGGACGCGGTCCTCGCAGGCGCGCTGGCCGCAGTGGCGGGCCCGGAGGAACCCGCCTTTCTCGATGCGGTCGAGGAACTCCGGCCACGTGTCCACGGAGAAGGTGGATTCCTCCCGTCGCCGGCGCGCCGTTTCGAACATCGCGACCTGGATCGCGCCCAGCCGCTCGGCGACATGCCGCGGCAGGTCGTCCCAGTCCATGGGGGTCTTGGAGCGGTCGGGCCGGGCCACCGCGACCACCTGCCGCTTTTCGAGGTCGCGCGGCCCGAGTTCGAGGCGCAGCGGCACACCCTTCAATTCCCACTCCGCGTACTTGAAGCCGGGGTTCACGGTGTCGCGCTCGTCCACGCGGACGGCGATCCCCGCCTCCCGCAGCTGCCCCGCTAGCTCCCGCGCCGCGGCGCAGGTCTGCTCCTGCTGCTCGGCGTTGCGCCAGATCGGGACGAACACCGCCTGCAGCGGCGCGACGCGCGGGGGCAGGACCAGGCCCTCGTCGTCGCCGTGCGCCATCACGGCGGCGCCGATCAGCCGGGTGGACACGCCCCAGGAGGTGCTCCAGACGTGTTCCCAGTCGCCCGCCGAGGTCTGGTACTTCACGTCGAAAGCCCGGGCGAAGTTCTGCCCGAGGTCGTGGGAGGTCCCGGCCTGCAGGGCCCGGCCGTCCTGCATCAGCCCCTCGATGCAGTAGGTGCGCAGCGCGCCCGCGAACTTCTCGCGCTCGGTCTTGCTGCCCGTCAGGACCGGCAGCGCCAGGTGCTCCTCGGCGAAGACCCGGTAGACCTCCAGCATCCGCAGCGCCTCTTCCTCGGCCTCGGCGTGGGTCGCGTGCGCCGTGTGGCCTTCCTGCCACAGGAACTCGGTCGTCCGCAGGAACAGCCGCGTGCGCATCTCCCAGCGCACGATGTTGGCCCACTGGTTGATCAGGAGCGGCAGGTCGCGCCAGGACTGGATCCACTTGGCGAACATCGCGTAGATGATCGTCTCCGACGTGGGCCGGATGACGAGTTCCTCGTCCAGCCGGCTCTCGGGGTCGGGAACCACCGCCGCGGCCCCGGGCTCGCCCGTGGCCTTCAGCCGCGTGTGCGTGACGATCGCGCACTCCTTGGCAAACCCCTCCACGTGCTGGGCTTCCCGGGCCAGGAACGACTTCGGGATGAAGAGCGGGAAGTAGGCGTTCTGGTGCCCGGTGTCCTTGAACATGCGGTCGAGCGCCCGCTGCATGTTCTCCCACAGGGCGTAGCCGTGGGGACGGATGACCATGCACCCCTTCACCGGGCTGTAATCGGCGAGTTCGCTCCGGGTCACCACGTCGGTGTACCAGCGGGCGTAGTCGGTCGCGCGGGGGGTGATGTCCTTGGCCACGGGGGGCTCCTGCCGGCCACGGCGCCGGCGCTGCGGTTCGAAAACGGAGGATTCTACAGGACGGCGGGCGGCGCGTTACGGCCCGCGTTCCGCCTCGCCCGTCATCGGCACGAAGCGCACCGCGCCGGCGTGGATCAGCTCCGGCGAGCCGTCCTCGCGCTTGGCGACGACCAGTAGCTCCTGGTGGTCGCCACCGACCGGGATCACGAGCCGGCCGCCGGGCGCGAGCTGGTCGATCAGCGGCTGCGGGACCTCGCGCGGGGCCGCGGCGACGACGATCAGGTCGAACGGCGCCTGCTCGGGCCACCCGGCGTACCCGTCGCCGCAGCGGCCGGTCACGTTGCGGTACCCGAGGCGCTGCAGCCGCTCGCGGGCCTGCTCGGCCAGTTCGCAGATGATCTCGATCGTGTAGACGTGGTCGACGATCTCGGCCAGGACCGCGGCCTGGTAGCCGGAGCCGGTGCCGACGTCCAGCGCCTTCTTGCCTGGCGCGGCGCGGGCCAGCTGCGTCATCAGCGCGACGATGTAGGGCTGGCTGATGGTCTGCCCGTGCCCGATCGGGACGGGGGAATCCTGGTACGACTCGTCGAGCTGCCCGGCGGGCACGAACTCGTGCCGCGGGATGCGCGCCATCGCGTCGAGCACGAGCGGGTCGGTGATGTCGCGCGACTTGAGCAGGCTGACCATGTCTTCGCGCTGCCGCGACATGCGCGCCTCGTCGTGGGCGCCGGCAGCGCACGACGCGACGGCCAGCGCCAGACCGGCGACCAACCACCGCGGACCGGCTGCCACCATCGTTCGTCCCCTCCGGCCGCCCGAGTCTACACCGCGCGGCGGGCGGCGCGGCGCGGGCCCGGTCGGCCCGGGTTAGGCTAACCTCGTCATCACGGGAGACGAACGATGGGACGGTGGCCTGCCGGCTGGCCCGCCTCGGCGTACTTCGTCGGCGTGGGTGGGGTCGCGATGTCGGGGCTGGCGATCCTGCTCGCGCGCAGGGGCGTGCGCGTGCGCGGCTCGGACGCGTCGGTTTACCCGCCGGCGTCCGACATGCTGGAGGCGGCCGGGATCCCGGTCGCGACCCCCTACGACGCCGCCCATCTCGAGCCGCCGGCCGAGATCGTCGTGCTCGGCAACGCGATCAGCCGCGGCAATCCCGAACTCGAACGGGGGCTGGAGACCGGCGCACCGCTGGTGTCGCTGCCCGAGGTGATCGAGCGCCTGCTCGTGCCCGATCGCGTGGTCACGGTGGTCGCCGGGACGCACGGCAAGACGACGACCACCAGCATCCTCGCGCACTTGCACCGCGCGGCGGGGCGCGACCCGTCGTTCCTGGTCGGCGGGCTGCCGGGGAACTTCGAGAGCGGCGCCTGGCTCGGCGCGGGGCAGGACCTGCTCCTCGAAGGCGACGAGTACGACACGGCGTTCTTCGACAAGGGGCCGAAGTTCCTCCACTACTGGCCGCGGATCGCGGTGATCGGCGCGGTGGAGTTCGACCACGCCGACATCTACGCCGACCTCGCGGCGGTCGAGCGTTCGTTCGCGCTGCTCGTGCGCATGCTGCCGGCGCGCGGCACGCTGGTCGTGCCGGCGGAGGACCCGGTCGCGACGCGGCTGGCCGGAAGCGCTCCCTGCCGCGTGGTCACGTTCGGCTCCGCGCCGGGCGCGCGCCTGCGGGCCGTGGACCGCCGCGACGACGAGCAGGGGCAGTCGTTCCGCATCGAGCGCGACGGCGCGCCGCTCGGCCGCGTGCGCCTCGCCCTCGCGGGCGAGCACAACGCGCGCAACGCGCTCGCGGCGCTGCTCGCCGCCGAGGCGGCCGGGCTGCCGATCGAGCAGGCGGCGCCGCTCCTGGCCGGGTTCCGCCCGCCGCGCCGCCGACTCGAGGTCACCGGCGCGGGCGGCGGGATCGTGGTCTACGACGACTTCGCGCACCACCCGACCGCGATCGCGCTCACGTTGGCGACGCTGCGCACGCTCGTGCCGCCCGGGGGGCGGCTGGTCGCCTGCTTCGAGCCGCGCTCGAACACGATGGTGCGGCGCGTGCTGCAGGCGCCGCTCGAATCGGCGCTCGCCGCCGCCGACGTCGTGTACCTCGGGCAGGTGGACCGGCCCGAGCGCTTCGCGGCCGACCAGCGGATGGACGTGGCCGCGGTCGTCGCCGCCCTGTCGGCGCGCGGGATCGCGGCGGCCGGGCCGCTCCCGCCGGCGGCGATCCTCGAGCGCGTCTCGCGCGACGCGCGCGGGGGCGACCGCATCGTGGTCATGTCGAACGGGGCGTTCGGCGGGCTCGCGCGGCGGCTCGGCGAGTTCGCCTCCGGCCGGGGCCGGCCGTGAGGGCGCGCGGGCTGCAGGCGGTCGACGGCGCGCGCTGGCGCGAACTGCTCGCGGCGCTCGACGCGGCGCTCGCCAAGGGGCGCCGGCGGGAATTGTCCCAACTCGCGGCGTGCGCGGACGTCGCCGCGGACGAGGCGCTGCGCGAGCTCGCGGCGTTCCCCGCGCGCTCCTGCTCGGCGGTCGAGGCCGGTGTCGGCTTGGCCCGCGCGCGCTGCCGGGCCCGGGCCGGGTGCCCCGTCAGCGAGGAGTGCCCGCTGGTCGCCCGCCGCGGCCCGGAGGGGCTCGCGTCGTCGGCGCCGGGGCGCCTCGTGGCGGCGCTCGCGCGCAAGTGGCGCCGGGACGACCAGCCCGCGCCGCCGGTGTCCGGGTTGTCGGAACTCGCCGAGCGCGTGCCGGCGCTGCTCGAGCGCAGCGGGCGCGTCCCGCCGGGGAGCCCGCCGCGGGCGCGGACCAGCATCGCCGTCTTGGACCTGGCGCTCGGCCGCGGCGGCCCTTTCGGCGCGACCGGCCCGTTCCTCGGCGCCGCCGAGGTCGAGCAGGTCGCGGCGTTCGTGCCGCCGGGCTCCGGGCGCGGCGCCGCGGGGCTGGCGGAGACCGAGGCCTGGCTGCGCTGGGCCGCGTCGGCCGAGGTCGCGCTGGTCGAACTGCCCTGAGAGGTATCCTTTCGCGATGCGGATCGGGGCCCACATGTCGATCGCCGGCGGGATGGACCTGGCGGTCGACCGCGCGCAGGCGCTCGGGTGCGAGGCGCTGCAGGTCTTCGTCAAGTCGTCCAACCAGTGGGCCGCGCGCCCGCTGAAGGAGGACGAGGTCGCGCGCTTCCGCGACAAGGTCGGCCGCGCCGGACTGCAACCGGTGGTGGCGCACGACTCGTACCTGGTCAACGTCGGCTCCTGCGACCCCGCGCTGTGGCGCAAGTCGCTGGACGCGCTGGACGTCGAGTTGTCGCGCTGCGAGGTGCTCGGGATCCCGTACCTCGTGATGCACCCCGGCGCCCACTGCGGCGCGGGCGAGGACGCCGCTTTCGCGGCGATCGCGCGGGCCCTGAACGAGCTGCACGCGAAGCACCGCGGCGCGTCCGTGACGATCCTCCTGGAGAACACGGCCGGGCAGGGGACGGTGGTCGGCCACCGCTTCGAGCAGCTGAAGGCGATCATCGACCGCGTGCGGCGCCCGGAGCGCCTCGGGGTGTGCTTCGACACGCAGCACGCGTTCGCCGCCGGGTACGACCTGGCCACCGAGGCCGGCTGGCAGGCGACCTGGGACGAGTTCGACCGCGTGCTCGGCCGGGACCGGTTGTTGGCGCTGCACCTCAACGACTCGAAGAAGCCGCTCGGCTCCCGCGTCGACCGGCACGAGCACATCGGGCTGGGCCTGCTCGGCGCCGCGACGTTCGTGCGGCTGGTGAACGACGCGCGCTTCGAGGGCCTGCCGGCCTCGATCGAGACCGAGAAGACGGACGACGGGTTCGAGGACGCGCAGAACCTCGCGGTGCTGCGCGCGCTGCGCGGGCGCAAGCGCGCCCCGTCCCCGGCGACGATCGCGCGCTGGCGCGGCGAGGCGCTGCGCCGGGCGCGGGCGGCGCGGTGACCGCCGCGGCGGCGGCCCGCCGCGCGGCGCTGGCGGCGGAGCCGTGGGAGTCGGCGCGGCAGCGGCGGCTGCGCGTGGCGGAGTTGTTCCTGTCGCTGCAGGGCGAGGGCACGCGCGCCGGGCTGCCGACCGTCTTCCTGCGGCTGACCGCCTGCGCCCTGCGCTGCCGCTGGTGCGACACCGCGTGGGCCTTCACCGAGGGCGACTGGCGCGAGGTCGGCGGGCTGGCCGAGGACATCGCGCGGTGCGGCGTGCCGCGGGTCTGCGTCACCGGCGGCGAACCGCTGCTGCAGCCGACCGTGGTGCCGCTGGTCCGCCACCTCGCGCACGAGCGCGGGCTGGACGTGATCGTCGAGACCGGCGGCGACCAGGACATCTCGATCCTGCCGCCCGGTGTGGCCCGGATCCTCGACGTGAAGCTCCCCGGCTCGGGGATGGCCGAACGCATGGACCCCGACAACCTCGCGCGCCTGACGCCGGCCGACGAGGTCAAGCTGATCGTGGCCGACCGGCGCGATTACGAGGCCGCGCGCGCGCTGGTGCTCGGCCCGCTGCGCGCGTTCGCGGGACCGATCCTGCTGGGCCCGGTCGCCGGCGAACTCGCGCCCGCCACCCTCGCCGGCTGGCTGCTCGAGGACCGCTTGCCGGCGCGGCTGCAGCTGCAGCTGCACAAGCTGGTCTGGCCCGGCGTGGTCAAGGGCGTCTGATGCCCGGCGGGCGCCCGCTGGCGGTCGTGCTGCTCTCCGGCGGGATGGACTCCACCGTCACCGCCGCGCTCGCGGCGCGCGAGTCCCGGATCGCGGTCCTGCACGCGACGTACGGCCAGCGCACCGCGGCCAGGGAGCGGCGCGCGTTCGAGGCGCTCGCCGAGTACTTCGGCGTACCGCCCGGCCTGCGGCGCGTCGTCGACATCGCGTTCCTGTCGGCGCTCGGCGGCTCGGCCTTGACCGACCCCGCGCTGGCGGTCCCCGAGGCCGGGCCCGGGGCGGGAGTGCCCGTGACCTACGTCCCGTTCCGCAACGCGCACCTCCTGTCGTCGGCCGTGTCGTGGGCCGAGGTGCTCGGCGCGGGCTCGGTCTGGATCGGCGCGGTCGAGGAAGACAGCTCGGGCTACCCCGACACGCGCGAGTCGTTCCTGCGCGCGTTCGAGGCGGCCGTGCGCGCCGGGACGCGCGCCGGCGCGCGCCTGTCGATCCGCGCCCCGCTCGTGCACCGGAGCAAGGCCGAAATCGTCCGCACCGGCATCGCGCTCGGCGTGCCGTTCGGGCTGACCTGGTCGTGCTACCAGCGCGACGCGGTGGCGTGCGGCCGCTGCGAGTCGTGCCGCCTGCGCCGCAAGGCGTTCCGCGAGGCCGGGATCGACGACCCGCTGCCGTACGAAGACGGGACCGCTTGATGGACGTGGCGCTGTTCGACTACGAGCTGCCCGCCGCCTCGATCGCGCAGGAGCCGGCGACGCCGCGCGACGCCGCGCGCCTGCTCGTCTTGGATCGCGCCGCCGGCGGCCCGCGCCACGCGCGCGTGCGCGACCTGCCCGAGCTCCTGCGGGCCGGCGATCTGCTGGTCCTCAACGACACGCGCGTGGTGCCCGCGCGCTTGTTCGCGAGGAAGCCGACCGGCGGCGCGGTGGAACTGCTGCTGCTCGAGCGCCTCGACACAAGCGCGCCGGGCGAGACCTGGCTCGCGCTCGTCGGCGCCTCGCGCGCGCCGCGGCCGCACGTCGCGCTGGAGTTGCCGGACGGCTACCGGGCGGAACTGCTGGAGCCGACCGACGACGAGGGGCGGGCCCGGGTGGCGGTCGCGGGGCCGGGGCCGGTCGCGGAACTCCTGGAGCGCCGCGGCCTGCCGCCGCTGCCGCCCTACATCCGCCGCGCGCCCGGCGACCCGCGGCTCGCCGCGGACCGCGAGCGCTACCAGACGGTCTACGCGCGCGAACCGGGCGCCGTCGCCGCGCCGACCGCGGGCCTGCACTTCACGCCGGAGCTGTTGGACCGGCTCGCCGCGCGCGGCGTCGAGCGGGCGGCGCTCACGCTGCACGTCGGCGAGGGCACGTTCCGGCCGGTCCGCGCGCCGGACACGGCCGACGTGCGGCTGCACGAGGAGAGCTTCACGGTCCCGGAAGCCACGGCCGCGGCGATCGCGGCGGCGCGCGGGCGCGGCGGGCGCGTGGTCGCCGTCGGCACGACGGTCGCCCGCGCGCTGGAGTCGCGGCCGGACGGTCCGCGCGGCGCGCCGCTCCCCGGCGCCGGGCGCACGTCGCTGTTCATCGCGCCGGGGTTCGCCTTCCGCCACGTGGACGCGCTTCTGACCAACTTCCACCTGCCGCGCTCGACGCTGTTGATGCTGGTCGCGGCATTCGCCGGGCGCGAGCGCGTGCTCGCCGCGTACCGCGAGGCGGTCGCCGCGGGCTATCGCTTCTACTCGTACGGCGACGCGATGCTGGCGCTGTGATGGCCGCGCTCGCCTTCGAGGTCACGGCGACCGACGGGACGGCGCGGGCCGGCGTCCTGCGCACGCGCCGCGGTGCCGTCGCGACGCCGGCGTTCATGCCGGTCGGCACCGCCGGCTCGGTCAAGGGCCTCCTGCCGGACGAGGTCCGCGCGCTCGGCGCCGAGATCATCCTCGCCAACACCTACCACCTCCACGTCCGCCCTGGCGAGGAACTGGTCTCGCGGCTGGGCGGGCTGCACCGCTTCTGCGGCTGGAGCGGGCCGATCCTGACCGACTCCGGCGGGTACCAGGTCTTCTCGCTCGCGCGCCGGCGCACGATCGACGACGACGGCGTGACATTCCTCGACCACGTCGAGGGCCTGCCGCGGCGGCTGACGCCGGAGACCTCGATCGCGATCCAGGAGCGCCTCGGCTCGGACATCATGATGGCGCTCGACGACTGCACCGGCGCGCCGGGCGAGCGCGGGGCGGCCGAGCGCGCGATGCGGCGCACGGCGGACTGGCTGCCGCGCAACCTCGCCGCGCGGCGCGACCCGGGCGCGGCGCTGTTCGGTATCGTCCAGGGCGGGCTGTTCGACGACCTGCGCGAGGAGAGTCTCGCGCGCACCAGCGCGATGCAGTTCGACGGGATCGCGCTCGGCGGCGTGTCGGTCGGAGAAAGCGGCGAGGAGGTGGCGCGCATCGTCGCGACGTTCGGCCCGCGGCTGCCGGTGGGACGGCCGCGCTACCTGATGGGAATGGGGCGGCCGGAGGACCTCGTCGCGGCGGTCGGCGCCGGGTTCGACATGTTCGACTGCGTTTTGCCCACGCGCCACGGCCGCACGGCACAGCTGTTCACGTCCGGCGGGCCGCTGAACATGCGCAACGCGCGGCACCGCGACGACCCGCGGCCGCCCGACCCGCGCTGCGGCTGCGTGGTGTGCGCGACGTTCTCGCGGGCCTACCTCAGGCACCTCTACTGCAGCGGCGAGATGCTCGGCCCGCGCGCCGGGACGATCCACAACCTGTTCTACTACCTCGGGCTGATGCGGGAGATGCGCACGGCGATCGCCGAAGGGCGATTCCCGGCCTGGCGCCACGAATGGGTGCGCCGGATGCGGGATAATCCCGGCCCGTGAGCGCGACTTCGAGCGGCGTGGGCGACCTGGTGCTGGTGGCCGACGTGCACGTCGGCGCCGACGACCCCGAGCTGGACGCGTTCCGCGCGTTCCTCGCCGCGCGCGCGGGCGACACCGCCGTGCTGGCGCTCTTGGGCGACATCTTCGCGCTGTGGGTCGGCGACCCGAAGTTCACCCTTGCGCACCACCGCGCGGTGCTCGACGCCTGCGCGGCGTTGCGCGCGCAGGGGGTGCGCGTCCTGTTCGTCGAAGGCAACCGCGAGTTCCTGGCCCGCCGCTGGCGCGGCGTGGCGTTCGACGACGTGGCGGAGGGGATCGCGGTCGAGTCCTGGGCCGGCCGGCGCTGGTGCCTCGCGCACGGCGACCTCCTGGACCGCGGCGACCGCCGCGGGCGCCTGTTCCGCTCCGTGGTGCGCTCGCGGCCGTTCCTCGGCGCCTTTCGCCGGTTGCCGGCACGCACCGGGCTGCGGGTCGGCGACTCGATCGAGCGCGCGCTGCGCCACAGGAACCTCGCGCACAAGACCGCGATCCCGGCCGGCCACTTCGAGCGCTACGCGGCGTGGCTCGCGCGCCGCGGCTTCGACGGCGGCGTGATCGGGCACGTCCACGTCGAGATGGACCTGCGGCTCGCGGGGCCCGACGGCCGCGAGCGTTCGCTGTACGTGCTGCCGGACTGGCGCTCGACACGCCGGCACCTCAGGATCCCGCGCGAGGGGCCGCCGCGCTTCGAGAGCTTCGGCCCGCCCGCGGCCCCCCGCGCCGCGGTGATCGGCGTCGCGGGCCGCGGGGCGCGCGTCGAGCTGACGCTCGATCGCGCCGCCGGCCTGGCGCCGGGCGACCGCGTCGAACTGCACTCGGGGCACGGCCCGCAGCGCCGCGGCGGGCGCGTCGTGAGCGCCGCGGGGCGGCGCGTGGTGCTCGATCTCGCCGCCGGGCCGCCGGTGCAGGTCGGCGACCGCGTCGTCACCGAGGAGGACCATTGAAGATCCCGCGCGCCGACATCCCCGCTGCGCCGCCGCGACCGCCGCGCGCGATCGACCCCGGGGCTCCGGCCGAATCGGACGACGCCCTGTTCGGCTTCCCGATCCCGCCGGCCGAGGCGCGCTGCGTCGCGGTGCCCGTGCCGTACGAGGCGACGGTGTCCTCGCGCGGGGGGACGCTGGACGGCCCGCGCGCGGTGATCGCCGCCTCCGGGCAGGTCGACTTCTTCGATCCCTTGGCCGGCGAGCCGTGGCGCCACGGGCTGTCGTCGCTGGCCGAGAGCGCCGCGATCCGCGAGCTGGCGGGCCGCGCGCGGGCCGACGCGGACGCGGCGCGCCGCGGCGACACCGCGGCGGCGGCGCGCGTGGACGACGCGGGGCGCGAAATCTGGGACTGGCTCGACGACGCGGTGACGCGCCTTTTCGCGTCGGGCCGCGTGCCGATCGTGCTGGGCGGGGAGCACGCGATCAGCCTCGGCGCGCTGCGCGCCGCGGCGCGGCGGCACCCCGGTCTCGGGGTCCTGCACGTCGACGCGCACGCGGACCTGCGCGGCGGGTACGAGGGGTGGGCCACCTCGCACGCCTCGGTCATGCGCCGGGCGCTGGAGCTGGACGGGCTGGCGGTGCTGGTCCAGGTGGGCCTGCGCGACCTCGGCCGCGAGGAGCACGAAGCGGCACAGGCGGCGGGTCCGCGCTGCGCCTGGTATCCGGACGCCACCATCGCCGAGCGCGTCCTGGGCGGCGAGAGCTGGCTGTCGATAGCGCGCGAGGTGGTCGCACGGCTGCCCGCGACGGTGTGGATCTCGTTCGACGTGGACGGGCTCGACCCATCGCTCTGCCCCGGCACCGGCACCCCGGTGCCCGGGGGGCTGGGCTGGCGCGAGGCGACGCTCCTCTTGGCGGCGCTCGCCCGGTCGGGCCGGACCGTCGTCGGCGCCGACCTGGTCGAGGTCGGCGCGGGCTGGTGGGACGGGTTCGTTGCCGCCAAGCTGTTGTACCTGTTGGCCGGGGTGGCGCTGGGCACGGTCCCGCGCTGAGGCAGCCCGGGGGCCCGCGGCCCGTCGTGGATAAAAATACCTTGACATCCACAATTGGCATCGCACAATGGTCTCGGCCGCCCAAGATCCTGGCCGGGAGATGAACATGCGCGCCACCCCGATCGCCGCCGTCCTGTTCTGGCTCCCCGCCGCGCTCGCCGTCGCGGCCCCCAAGGAGGTTCCGCCCGTGTCGACCGTGACCCGTTCCACCTTCGATTCCCAGGACTCCGTCGGTTCGATCGTCGCCGCCAGCCCGTCCCGCGCCCGCGTCTTCGAGCGCTTCGGCATCGACTACTGCTGCGGCGGCAAGCGGACGCTGGCCGAGGCCGCGCGCGAGAAGGGGATCGCCGTCGGCGAGCTGGCCGACGCCCTCGCCGCGATCGACGCGCGCGCGGCGGGGGCGCCCGACCCGCACGATGTCGGGTCGCTGCCGCCGTCGCTTCTGGCCGACCACCTCGTCGGCACGCACCACGTGGTCCTGCGCACCGAGATGCCGCGGCTCTCCGCGCTGCTCGAGCGCGTGCTGGCCGCGCACGGCGAGAACCACCCCGAGTACTTCGCGCTGGCCGAGGTCTGGAAGGGGTTCGTCGACGAGATGTACGCGCACCTGGTCAAGGAAGAGATGGGCCTGTTCCCGGCGGTCAAGCGCGAGGGGAGCGAGGTGGCCGAGGTGCGGGGCGCGATCGACGTCCTCGAGCGCGAGCACGATGCGGCGGGCGCCGCGCTGGTGCGGATGCGGTCTTTGACCGGCGGCTATGCCGCGCCGCCCGACGCCTGCAACACCCTGCGCGCGCTGCTGTCCGGCCTCGCGGAGCTCGAGCGCGACATCCACCAGCACGTGCACGAGGAGAACAACGTGCTGTTCCCGGCGGTCCTGGCCCGGCTGGGCTGAGTCCCCGCGCGGCGCGCGCCGCGTTTGTCGTCCGGCGCGATTCGCGGCAAGCTCGGGCATGGCCGAACACCCGGGCAAGGACGAGCTGATCCGCGCGCTGGCGCTCGACGGGCGCGCGCGCATCGTCGCCGCGCGCACGACGCACCTCGTCGAGGAGCTGCGCGCCGTGCACGGCGCTTCGCCGCCGGTGACCGCCGCGCTCGGCCGCGCCGCCACCGGCGCGCTCTTGCTCGCGTCGCTCCTGGAAAAGGTCACGCGGCGCGAGCCGGTGCTGACGCTCGAGATCGACGGCGACGGCCCGGCGGGGCGGATCGTCGCCACCGCCTCGCCGGCGGGCTGGGTTCGCGGCTTCGCCCGACACCCTGCCGCCGACGCGCCGCCGGTGAACGGCAAGCTCGGCGTCGCGGGGGTGGTCGGGACCGCGGGGAGCCTGTCGGTCGTGCGCGACATCGGCTCCGGCGAACCGTACCGCGGTGTCGTGCCGCTCGTGTCCGGCGAGATCGCGCAGGACCTCGCGCACTACCTGCGCGAGTCGGAGCAGACGGCGTGCGCGGTCGCGCTCGGCGTGTTCGTCTCGTCCACCGGTGCCGTGACGCACGCCGGCGGCTACCTGGTCCAGCTGTTGCCCGAGACGAGCGACGCCGACGCCGTCGAGCTGGAGCGACGCGCGCGCGAGCTGGGCGAAGTGACGCGCCAGCTGCGCGACGGCCGCGGGCCCGGCGACTGGCTGGCGCAGATGTTTCCCGCCGGGTTCGAGCTGGTCGAGCGCTACCCGGTCGAGTTCCGCTGCAGCTGCTCGCCCGAACGCGTCGACACCGCGCTGAAGCTGCTCGGCCCGGCCGAACTGCGGGAGCTGGTCCAGGACGCGCGCGAGCAGCCGGTCGAGGTCGCTTGCGGGTTCTGCCGCAAGACCTACCAGCTGGAACGCCCGCACCTCGAGGGCCTGCTGCGCGAGATCGCGTAGCCCGCCGCGTCAGGGTTTTGCCGGCGCGAGCGCGGCCAGCCTGGCCTGCGCCGCGGCGGCGTCCTCGCCACCGGTGCTGACCGCCGCGCCGAGCAACTCCACGGCGCGTTCCGTGCGGTCCAGCGCCAGCGCGGCCAGGGCCTGCTCGTAAGGCCGGCGCAGCCCGGCCTGTGCCGCCGACTCGTACGCGTCGTAGGCCTCGGCCTCGCGGTGCAGCGCGAGCAGCATCCGCGCGCGCTCGAGGTCGATCTCGGCCAGCCGGCGCGCCGCCTCGCCCTCCGCCGCGCCCGCCGCGACTTGCCGCTGCTGGTCGAGCACCTCCAGCGCGAGGTCGAAGCGCCCCGTCGTGCGGTAGATCTCGGCCAACATCGCGTGCGCCTCGGCCAGCGCCGGGTCTTCCGCCGCCGCGGCGTCGGCCTCGACGATCGCGGGCAGCGTCATCCCGGCGTCCTGGAACATCCGCGACGCGCGGACCCGCATCATCGGCGTGGGGAGCTTCTCGCCGGAGAAGGCGCGCAGGTAGTGCGCGATCAACCGCTCCACCGTCGGGTCCTGCAGCTTCTTGACCTTCATCAGCTCCTGGATGTCCTTCCACAGCGGGACGGCGGAGCGCGGGACCAACCGGCCGCGCACCAGCGCCAGCCACGCGGTCATCTGCAGGTCGCGCCCGGCCACCGCCGCGAGCAGCGCCTGGGCCTCGTTCCAGCGGCGGCCGAGCATCAGCAGTTGCGCGAGCTGCCGGGTGGCGACCTCGTCCGTGGTGTCGCCGATCAGCGGCTGCAGCGCTTCCAGCGCGGCGCGGACGTCCTGCCGCGCCAGCGCCACCGCGGCGACCGCGCGCTGCGAGAACGCCTCGGAGGGCGCGACCTCGCGCAGCGCGTTCGCGAGCAGCGCCGCGTCTTCGGTGCGGCGCATCGTCAGGAGGTCCTGCACGGTGGCGGCGGCGTCGGCCAGCGCGCCCGGGGCGAGCCGCGCGCCGTCCTTGCGCAGGAGCGCCGCGGCGTCCTGCGCCCGCCCGGCGTAGGCCAGCGCGGCGACGTTGCCCACGAGCAGGTCGGCGCGGCCCGGCGCGCGGCGCAGCGCCTCGGCCAAAAGGCCGAGCGCGCGTTCCTGCTCGGCCGGGTCGAAGCGCGTCTCGACGCGGTAGAACGACTCGGCCGCTTCCGGCGGCATCATCCCGCCGCCGCGCGCGATGCGCGCGCGCTCGTAGTCGTCGGCCTGGAACACCCGCTCGATCTTGCGCGACGCGTTCAGCCGGCAGTTGGCCTCGAGCACCATCAGCTCGACGTCCTGCGGCGCGCCGCGCCGCAGGTCCGCCACGCGCTGGAGTACCTCCGGGCAACGCCCGCCGCGCATCATCTCCTGCAGCTCGGCCACGGTCTGGGGCGCAACCGGCGCGGCGGCCGCGAGCGCGGCCCCCGCGGCCAGCGCGAAAAGCGAGCCGGTCGTGCACGACAACGCCCACCACGATCTGTCCATCACGCCTCCGCAGGAACGGTGTTGCATCGTTACGTCGGTCGGCCAACGTGCCGCGGCGCCGTCGCGCCCGACAAGCGTTCGAGCGCGCGGCGCACGATCAGTTCGGGAGTGATCCCCGGGAAACGGTCGGCGTCGCCGCGACCGGTCGGGCGCGCCGGCGCGAGGACCACGTGCCCCGCGCCGTAGGGCGCGTTCAGGACCGGGTCGGTCGGACCGTAGATCGCGACGACGGGAGTTCCCGCCGCCGACGCCAGGTGCATCGGGCCCGTGTCGCCGGACACCGCGAGGTCGACGGCGCCGAGGACCGCGGCCAGCTCGCGCAGTCCGAGGTCGGTGGCCGCGCAGGCGCCCGCCCCGGCGCGTGCGCACAGCTCGCGCGCGTCGACCTCCTCGCCGGGCCCGCCGAGCACCAGCACGTGGCACCCGGAACCGGCCAGTCCCCGGGCGACCTCGGCCCAGCGCTCGAGCGGATAGCGTTTCCACGCCTGGCGGCGGCTGCTGAACGGCGAGAGGGCGACCGCGGTCCGGCCCCCCGCGTGCGCCGCGACCAGCGCCCGGCCGGACTCCACCTCGGCCGGGAGCAGCGCGAGGTCGGCTTCGACCGGGCCGGGGCGCGCGCCGGCGGCGCGGGCGAGCGCGAGGGCGCGCTCGACCCGGTGTACGCGCGGGTCGGGCAGCGGCACGCGCAGGTTCGCGAACAGGTGGCTGGCCTCGCGGCCCGCGGCGCGGTCGAACCCGGCGCGGGTGGCCGCCCCGGACCACCACGCGACGAGCCCGCTCTTGAACGAGGCCTGGAAATCGAGGCTCAGCGCGGGCGCGAAGCCGGCGACCTGCCGCAGGAACGCGCGCGCCGGGCCGGCGGCGCGCCACGCCGGGCGCGGGCGATCGAAGACCAGCAGTTCGTCGAGATCGGGGTGCCCGCGCAGGAGCGGCGCCGGGCCGCGCTCGACGGCCCAGCCGATGCGGGCGGCGGGCCACGTCCGGCGGATCCAGCGCAGGGCCGGCAGCGTGCGCACCACGTCCCCGACCGCGCCGAGGCGGACGAGCAGGACGCGGTCGGGATCGGCGGCGGTCACGGTCGGGCTCGCACGGGGCGTCGATGGTACCCGCTGGGGCGCGGGGCATGCACGGGAAACGGGCCCCGGGCCCGCCGGCCCGGGCCGGCGGGCGAGGTTGACCCCCCGGCCACGGGTTTGGCAGGATCGCGCCGACGCCGGAGGTGCGATGTCCCCGATCGAGCCGTGGCTCCTGGAAATCCTGGCCTGCCCGCGCTGTCACCAGAAGGTCGAGCCGGTGGCGGACGGCTCCGGGCTGCGCTGCGCCGGTTGCCGCCTGGTCTACCCCGTCGTGGACGGCATTCCCCAGATGCTCCCCGAGTCGGGGCGCCCGGAAGGGGAGCAGGGGAACTCGTGAGCGCCCCCCCGGGGCCCGGCGATCCCGCGGCCCTCGAGCGCTTGCGCGGACGTCCCGTGCTCGTGATCGGCGACGCGATCCTCGATCGCTACGTGTGGGGACACGTCGACCGGATCAGCCCCGAGGCCCCGGTCCCGGTCGTGCGCCTGCACAGCGAGGAGGTCCGACCGGGCGGCGCCGCGAACGTCGCGGCCAACGTGCTGTCGCTCGGCGCCGTGCCGCTGCTCGTCTCGATCGTCGGCGACGACGCGGGGGGCGCGGCGCTCGCGCGCGTCGTGCGCGAGCGCGGCGGCTCGGAGGCGGGGCTGGTCGAGGTCCGCGGGCGGAGAACCACCGTCAAGACGCGCGTGATCGCGCGCCACCAGCAGGTCGTGCGCGTGGACGAGGAAACCGACGACGAGGTGCCGGCCGCGGTCGCCGCCGAGGTGCTGCGGCGCGCGGTCGCCGCGCTGCCCAACGTCGAGGCCGTCATCGTCTCGGATTACGCCAAGGGACTGCTCGATGCGCGCGTGGTTCCGGAACTCCTGCGCGAGGCGCGGCAGCGACGGCTGCCGGTCGTCATCGACCCGAAGATCCGTCATTTCGACCTGTTTGCCCCCGCGACCGTGATGACGCCGAACGAGGCGGAGGCCGCGCGAGCCACGGGCCGCGAGATCCGGACCGAGCGCGACGTGGTGGCGGCGGCCGGCGAGATCCTCGAGCGGCTGGAGCTGGACGCGGTGCTCGTGACGCGGGGCGAGGAGGGGATGATGCTCCTCGCGCGGGGCGGCGCGCCGCGCTGGATCCGCGCCACGGCCCGCGAGGTGTTCGACGTGACCGGCGCGGGCGACACGGTCGCGGCGACGCTGGGGGTGGCGCTGGCCGCGGGCTTCCCGCTGGGCGAGGCCGCGCTGTGGGCCAACGCCGCCGCCGGGATCGCTGTCGGGCGGATCGGGACCGCGGCCGTATCGATCGAGGAGTTGGCGCGCCCGGCCTGAGCGGGGCCTATATTCCCCAGCGTGGACCGCGCGGCCTGCAATGAGGTGCCGATGACCGGATCCAGCCCCGTGGGCCTGGAGGCGTTGCCGCGGGAGGGCCGCCTGGAGGGGACCACCGTCCCGGAACTCCTCGCGGCGCTCGGCGCGGCGCGCCACACCGGCGCCCTGGTCCTCGAGCGGCGCGGGATCCGCAAGGTCCTGTACCTGCGCGAGGGCCGGCTGGTGTTCGCGGTCTCGACCGATCCGGACGACCGGCTGGACGCGCTGCTCCTGCGCCGCGGGTACGTGCGCTTGCCGGCGGTGCTCGCCGCCGAGCGCGGTGTCTTGCCGGGCCGGCGGCTCGGGCAGGTGCTGGTCGCCGGCGGCGCGCTCGACGCGCGCGTCCTCCCGCGGGCGGTGCGCGACCAGCTGCTCGAAGTCGCGGTCTCGACGTTCTCGTGGCGCGAGGGAAGCTGGCGCGCCGGACGGCTCGCCTGCCCGGAGGAAATCATCGCGCTCGACCTGCCGGTCGAGGACGTGATCACCACCGGCGTGCGCCGGATCCCGGACAGCGCGTGGCTGCTCGAGCTGCTCGGCGGGCCGCGTGCTGCCTATCGCGCGACGGCCCCGGTGGAAGCGACCGCCGACGAGCTGGAACGTCTGGTGCTGATGCAGCTCGGCCGCCCGCAGCGCGTCGCCGGGCTGTGGCGCATGGTCCGCGCCGACCCGCCGGAAATCTGCGCGGCGCTGTGGTCGCTGGCCGTGTCGGGCCGCGCCGCGCGCGTCGCGGCGGCGGAGATGTCGGAGCTGCCGCTGGAGCCCGGCGAGCGCGCGATCGAGCCGGGCGGCGTGGCGCGGTTGCTGCTGGATCTGGCGGATCGCGGTTTCACGGGGACGCTGCGGCTCGCGCGCGGTCACGCCGACGGCGCGCTGGTGCTGGGCAGCGGGCGCATCGATTTCGCCTGGCTCGGCGCGCGCGAGGCGCTGCCGGAACTCGGTCCCGCCGACGCGGCGTGGTTCGTCTCCTCGCAGGCGCTCTCCGCGGCGCGATCGCTCGTGCTCTGGGAAGCCGGCGAGTACCGGCTGGAACAGGATGTCGTGCCGGTCGGGACGCCCGCGCTGGGCCTCGGCGCCGAGGACCTGCTCGTGTCGGCGTGGGACCAGTCGGCGGGCTGGCCGGCCATCTGGTCGCAGGTCGGCGGGCTGCGCGCCGTCTACCAGCTGCTGCCGAGCTTCCTCGAGCGGCTCGACCGCGTCACGCTGAGGCCCGCGATCTGGGACGTGGTCACGCTCCTGCGCGAACCGCGCACGCTGGCCGAGACGCTCGCGGCGAACGTCGCGCCGGACCTCGAAGTCTGCCGCCTGTTGTGCGGGCTCACGCGCGCCCGCGTGATCGAGAAGATCCCCGCGGCGGACGACGAGCCGCTCTGGACGCTCGCCGGCCCCGAGCCGACCGCGATCGACCTGCCCGAAGAACCCGATCCCGAGCTGACCGACGCCGCGTCGGCCGCCGAGCTGGCCCCGGAGCTTTTTCCCCCACAAGCGCGCGAAACCCCCGCTTGGCTGACCGATCCCGATGCTCGGCGCGGTTCGCACGAGCCCGGACCGGGGCCCGAACCCGGGCCGGCCGGGTTCGAAACCTGGTTCGCGCCCGGGGCGGAGCCCACGGGGCCGCTGCTTCGGGAACCCGACGCCGAGCCTGTCCGGGAGCCGGAGCTGTCCGTGCCCGCGCCGGGGCCGGAGCCGGAGCCCGAGCCCGAGCCGCTTCCGGAGCCGGAGCCGCTTCTGGAGCCCGCGCCGGAGTTGCCCGCGGAACCCGCGCTCTCCGCGCCGGAACCGGGTCCGGAGCCGGAGCCCGTTCCGGAGCCCGAGCCGCTCGCCGCGCCGGAGTCCCACGCTCCCGACTCCAGCCCCGCGCCCGCGCCCGGATCTTCGCTCGAGCCCGAACCCGAGCCCGAACCCGAGCCCGAGCCCGAGGAAGTCCCCACGCTGGAGATCGCGCGCGGCGACGTGGATCTCGCGCTCGAGGAACTGCCGCGCCCCGACGTGGTGACGGCGGAGTTCCAGGTCGTGCACGAGCTGGCCGAGGCCGAAAGGCCGCAGCCCGCGCCCGAGCCGGAACCCGAGCCCGAGCTGCCCCCCGTTCCGCCCGAGATCTACGAGCAGGTGGACCGTTTCAACCGCCGCCACGAGGTCGTGTTCCAGCAGTTGCGGCTCGAGATCGGCTCGGGCGTCAGGAACCTCGTCGTCGCGTGCCAGCGCCGCGTCGAGGCACCGTTCCAGGACGTGCTCCCCGAGCGCAGCGGCACGCTGGACCGCGAGATCCTCGCGCGCGCGCTGGCCGGGTTCGACGCGGGCGCGGCGCAGCGGGTCCTCGAATCGTTGATCCAGTGCGAGCTGGCGACGGTTCGCGAACTGCTCCCCGCGCACCGGCTCGAGGCGATCGCGCGCGGGCTGGTCGCCCTCGACCGCTGATCAGGCCAGGGTTTCCCAGCCCTGGCACGCCGGACAGCGCCACTCGAATTCGTCGGACTCCTTCCCGCAGCGCTGGCAGCGCCAGACGTCCCACCACGGGCGCTCGCGTTCCCACCGCGACAAGACCGCCGACAACCGCGCTCCCGCCGCGCGGCCGTCCTCGGACGCGGCGAGTCGCGCCTCGGCCCGCGCCGCGGTCGCGCTGCGCGGCGCGGCGCGCTCGACCCGTTCGGACCACGCGCGGGCCTCGCCGGTCGCGCCGCGCCGCAGCGCGTCGGCCGCGAGCCAGGCCGCGAGCCGCGCGGTCGCCTGTGGCGAGCCCTCGCGCTCGACCGCTTCCGCCGCGAACGCGCGCGCGCCGTCGAGCTCGTGCGTGCCCGCCGCGAGCGCCTCCAGCCGCTCCAGGACCAGCGGCGCGAGCTGCGGCGCGCGGCGCGCGGCCTCGTGCCAGCTCGCCCGGGCCTCGCGCGGGCGGCCCTCCTGGAACAGCGCGTCCCCGCGCGTCAGGTGCGCCGCCCCCATCTCCGGCAGCGCCGCGAGCGCCGCGTCGGCCTGCGCGAGCGCCCCGGCCGTGTTCCCCTCGGCCAGTTGTTCGCGCGCCAGCAGCACGCGCCGGCGGGCCGTCACGACGCGGGCCCGCTCGGGCGCGACGCGCGCCATGCGCTCGGAGATCGCGATCGCCTCGCGCCAGCGGCCGCGGCGGCTCAACAGCCGCTCCAGCGCCACCAGCGGCGCGCCCGATCGCGGCTGCGCCGCCGCGGCTTTTTCGTAGAGCGCCTCCGCCTCCTCGGGGCGCCCGGTCTGCTCGCAGGCGCGACCCTTCAGCAGCAGCGCCGCCGCGTGCAGGTTCGCGTTGAGGCTGCTCAGCGTCAGAAGGACGTCGGCCGCGCGCTCGGCTCGCGCCGGGTCGGCGGAGCGCAGCAACTCCTCGGCCAACAGGAGGTACAGCACCTCGTCGTCGCCCCGCAACTCGATCGCCTCGCGCAGCGCCGCGGCCGCGGAGCGGTGATCGTCGCCGGCCATGCTCGCCAGCGCCGAGGTGACCAGCGTGCGGTACGGGCCGTGCGGGCGCGCGCGCGGCCGCACGCGGTGGGCGACGGAGGCGACGATCGCCGTGACCAGAACGCCTGCCGTGAACACCAGCAGGAGGATGGCGCTGTTCATGTTTCGTCGGACAGCGGGACGGGGCCCGAGGGTTCGTCCTCGGCGGGCGGGGCCGGCGCCCGCTCGGGCGGCTTGCCGGTCAACGCCAGGTTGCGCAGGTCGTAGACCTCTTCCTCGAGCCGCCGCACGCGCTTTCGCAGCTGCAGGTTCTCCACGCGCAAGGTCAGCCCCTCGACCACCGCGAGCAGCCCGACGAACAGCGCCCCGGCCAAGACGCCGCCGAGGATCACCTGCGGCAGCGAGGCCTCGCGCGACTTGCCGAAGCCGAGGCTGAGGTCCACCACCGGCGCGCTCGCGTTGGCCAGCGCGACCCACAGCACGAGCAGGACGAAGACGACCAGGAGGACGGCGATCGCGACTCTCATGGCGGCCCTCCGCTCTGCGGCAGCGCGAACGGCTGTCCCCAGGCCCCGAGGATCAGCTCGATCACCTCGCGCACGGCCCCGTGCCCGCCCACGGCCCGCGTGACGTACGCCGCGGCGCGGCGCACCGGCTCGGCGGCGTCGGCCACGGCGACCGGCAGACCGACCAGCGCCAGCGCCGGCAGGTCGACGATGTCGTCGCCGACGAAGCAGCACTGCTCGCCCACCAGGCCGCGCCGCGCCAGGATCTCGCGCACGGTGTCGGCCTTTTCGAGCGCGCCGAGGTGGATCTCGTCCAGCCGCAATTCCTCGGCCCGGCGGCGCACGGCGGGCATGGCGCGGCGCGTGACGATGCCCTGCAGGAGCCCCGCCTCGCGGGCGATCGTCATGCCGAGCCCGTCGCGCGCGCTGAAGCGGACCGCCACGCCGGCCTCGCCGAGGAAGTACAGCCCGCCGTCGGTGAGCACGCCGTCCACGTCGTACAGCACCAGCTTCACGCGCGCGGCGCGCTCGACGATCCCGCCCGGCAGGTCCCCGGGCATCAGAACATCTGCGTGCCCCAGAGGTCGTGGACCTGGACCAGCCCGAGCAGCGATCCAGACCCGTCGACCACCGGGAGCATGGTGATCTTGCGGTCTTCCATGATCTTCAGCGCCGCGGAGGCCAGCGCCGACGGCGCGATCGTGGTCGGGTGCGGCGTCATCACCTCGCCCGCGGTCTTCTCCAGCGGCTGCCCCTCGCGCTGCAAGAGGCGCCGCAGGTCGCCGTCGGTGATGATGCCGATCAACCGGCCGCTCTCGTCGACGACGGTCGTGCAGCCGAGCCGCTTGTGGCTCATCTCGAGGATCGCCTGCCGCATCGGCATGCCGGCCGGGACCCGCGGCAGGGCCGATCCCGAGTGCATCACCTGCTCCACGCGCGCGAGCTTCTTGCCGAGACGGCCGCCGGGGTGCAGGCGGGCGAAGTCCTCCTCGCAGAAGCCCTTTTCGATCATCAGCGCGGCGGCGAGCGCGTCGCCGACCGCCAGCATCGTGGTGGTGCTGGCCATCGGCGCGAGCCCGAGCGGGCAGCCTTCCTCCTCGACCGAGGTGTCGAGCAGGAGGTCCGCCTCGCGCGCCAGCGTCGAGTCGCGCTGGCCGGTGAGGACGATCAGCCGCGCGCCCATCCGCCGGATCGTCTCCAGCAGCGTGAGCAGCTCGGTCGTCTCGCCGCTCTGCGAGAGCGCGATGAACACGTCGCCGGCGACGACCATCCCGAGGTCGCCGTGGACCGCCTCCGCCGGGTGCAGGTACAGCGAGGGCGTGCCGGTGGAGGCCAGCGTCGCGGCGATCTTGCGCGCCACGAGCCCGCTCTTGCCCATCCCGGTCAGCACGACGCGCCCGCGGCACTCCACCACGAGCTGCACGGCGCGCTCGAACTCGCCGCCGAGTCGCCCTGCGAGCGCGCCGAGCGCGCGGGCCTCGGCGTCGAGCACGCGACGTGCAGCGTCGAGGCTCACGGCACCTCCGAGACGGCGCCGCGCACGAGGCGGTGCAGGGCGTCCAGTTCGGCCAACAGCGCCGGCAACAGGTCGAGCCGCAGCGCGTTGGCCCCGTCCGACAGCGCGCGCGACGGATCGCGGTGCACCTCGACGAACAGGCCGTCGGCGCCGGCGGCGACCGCGGCCCGCGCCAGGACCGGGATGAACTCCGGGTCGCCGCCCGAGACGCGGCCCAGCCCCGCGGGGCGCTGGACGGAGTGCGTCGCGTCGAACACGACCGGCACGCCGAGCGCCCGCATCTGCGGGATCGCGCGCATGTCCACCACCAGGTTGTTGTAGCCGAACGAGGCGCCGCGCTCGGTCAGGAGGATCCCGCGCGCGCCGCCCGCGCGCAGCTTGTCCACGATCGGCCCGGCGTCGTGCGGCGCGATGAACTGGCCCTTCTTCACGTTGACCGGCTTGCCGGTGGCGGCGGCGGCCAGCAACAGGTCGGTCTGGCGGCAGAGGAACGCCGGGACCTGCAGCACGTCCAGGACCCGTCCGGCGGCCGCGCACTGTGCGGCGTCGTGCACGTCCGAGAGCAGCGGCAGGCCGGTCGCCGCGCGCACCTCGGCCAGGATTTCCAGCCCGCGCTCGAGCCCGGGGCCGCGGAACGAGTCGACCGACGTGCGGTTGGCCTTGTCGTAGGACGCCTTGAACACCAGCGGCAGCCCGGCCGCGCGGGCCATGCCGGCCAGCGCCCGCGCGTGGTCGAGCGCGCTGTCGCGCCCCTCGATGACGCAGGTGCCGGCGATGACGAGCAGCGGCCCGCCGCCCCCGCAGCCAACGCCGGGTGCGATCGAAACTTCCGGCACGCGCGGGACCGCCATCAGCCGCGCACCTCGCGGCGCTGGCGGAACGCCGCGCCGATGAAGCCGGCGAACAGCGGGTGCGGCGAAAGGGGCCGGCTCTTGAACTCGGGGTGGAACTGGCAGGCCATGAACCACGGGTGGTCGCCGCGCTCGATGATCTCGACCAGCTCGGCCTTGGGGTAGATGCCCGAGGTCACGAGGCCGGCCGCGCGCAGCTGCTCGAGGTACTTGTTGTTGACCTCGTAGCGGTGGCGGTGGCGCTCGGAGATCTCGGTCCGGCCGTAGACCGACTGCGCGAGCGTGCCCGGGGTGATGCGGCAGGGGTAGGCCCCGAGCCGCATCGTGCCCCCCTTGGACTCGATCGCCCGCTGCTCGGGGATGAAGTCGATCACGGGGTGCGGCGTGTCGGGGTCGAACTCGGTCGAGTTGGCCTTGTCGAGCCCGGCCAGGCTGCGCGCCGCCTCGATCACCGCGCACTGCAGGCCGAGGCAGATGCCGAGGAACGGGATCTTGCGCTCGCGCGTGCGGGTGATCGCCCGCACCATGCCCTCGACGCCGCGCGTGCCGAACCCCCCGGGGACCAGGACCCCGTCGACCTTGTCCAGCACGCCGTCGACGTTCCCCTGCTCGAGCTTCTCGGCCTCGACGAACTCCAGGTGCACGCGCAGCTGGTGCGCGAAGCCGCCGTGCCGCAGCGCCTCGTTCAGCGACTTGTACGAGTCGTGGTACGTCACGTACTTGCCGACCATGCCGATCACGACCTCGCCCTGCGGGCGCCGGCAGCGCTCGATCAACTGCTCCCAGGCCGCCATGTTGCGCTTGCGGAACGGCAGGTCGAGCAGCTTGCAGGTGATCTCGTCGATCCCCTCGGCCGAGAACGACAGCGGGACTTCGTAGATGTTGTCCACGTCCTGGGCCGCGATCACCTGGTCGTCGTTGACGTTGCAGAACAGGGCGATCTTCTGCTTGATGTCGTGGGGCAGGGGGCGATCACAGCGGCAGAGCAGGATGTCGGGCTGGATCCCGATCGCGCGCAGCTCGCGCACCGAGTGCTGCGTCGGCTTCGTTTTCAGCTCGCCCGAGCCCTTGATCCACGGCACCAGCGTCAGGTGGACGAAGATCGCGCGGTGCGGGCCGACCTCCAGCCGGAACTGCCGGATCGCCTCGAGGAACGGCAGCGACTCGATGTCGCCCACGGTTCCGCCGATCTCGACGATCACGATGTCGTGGCTGTCGGCCGCCGAGCGGATCGCCTGCTTGATCTCGTCGGTGATGTGCGGGATGACCTGCACCGTCGCCCCGAGGTAGTCCCCGCGCCGCTCGCGCTCGATGACCTGGTTGTAGATCCGCCCGGTGGTGTAGTTGTTCTGCTTGCTGGTCGTGATCGAGGTGAAGCGCTCGTAGTGGCCGAGGTCGAGGTCGGTCTCGGCGCCGTCGTCGGTGACGTAGACCTCGCCGTGCTGGAACGGGTTCATCGTCCCCGGGTCGACGTTGATGTAGGGGTCGAGCTTCTGCAGCGTGACCTTGAAGCCGCGCGACTCGAGCAGGTTGCCGATCGAGGCCGCCGCGAGCCCCTTGCCGAGCGACGACGCGACGCCGCCGGTGACGAAGATGTAGCGCGTGTCCTCGTGTCGCGTCATCGGGTTCTCTCCCGCGCCAGCCGCAGCTCGGCGCGCCGCAGGTCCTCGGGGGTGTCGATCCCGGCCGGGTCCCCGTGCGCCGGCAGCACGCGGATGGTCCAACCGGCCTCGAGCGCGCGCAACTGCTCCAGCCCCTCGGCGCGCTCGAGCGGCGAGGGCGAGAGGCCGGCGAAGGCCAGCAGGCTCTCGCGCTGCCAGGCATACACGCCGACGTGCCGCAGGGCGGTGGCCGGGTGCGGGGCGCCGGGCGGGAAGGGGAGCGCCCCCCCCGGCGGGCGTGGGTACGGGATCGGCGAGCGCGAGAAGTACAGCGCGCGGCCGGCGCCGTCGAGGACGACCTTCACCACGTTCGGGTCGCGGAACGACGCCGCGTCGGCGAGCGGCGCCGCCAGCGTGGCCAGCCGCGTCCCGGGGTCGTCGAGCGCGGCGATCATGGCGTCGAGGTCTTCCGGCGCGAGGAACGGCTCGTCGGCCTGCAGCCCGACGACGACCTCCGCCGCGAGCCGGGCCGCGACCTCCGCGATCCGGTCGGTGCCGCTCGGGTGATCCGCGCGGGTCGGCTCGCAGCGGTACCCGGCGCCGCCGACCGCCGCGGCCACGCGCTCGTCGTCGGTGGCGACGATCACCGCGGCCGGCCGCCGCGCGCGCGCCGCGAGATCGCACGCGCGCAGGACGAGGGCACGTCCGTCGAGCGGGGCCAACACCTTGCCGGGGAACCGCGACGAGGCCCAACGGGCCGGGATGACGACGACCGCGTCCGGCAAGGAGGCCCTCCCGCGGGGCGGGTCCGTGTCGTTCCGGTCCGAAGCCCGCCGCGGATCGTAGTCGAGGTGACAATCACGGTCAATACGGCGGTATCCTCTGTCGCGACGTGAACGCGTCGACCGCCCAAGCGCGCGCTCTCGCCGTCCGGGTCGAGAACGTCGCCAAGTCGTTCCCGCGCCGCCGGCCCGTGCAGGAGCTGGCGCGCCATCCGTTTCGCCGCCCGGAGCGCGTGCCCGCGCTGCGCGGTGTCACGCTGGAGCTCGCGCGCGGCGAGCTGGTCGGGCTGCTCGGGCCGAACGGCGCCGGCAAGACGACGCTGATCAAGATCCTCTGCGGGCTCGTGCTCCCCGAGACCGGCCGCGCGGAGATCCTCGACGTCCCGGTCGGCTCGGCCGCGCTGTGCCGGGTCGTCGGGCTCGTGCACGGCGACGAGCGCTCGTTCTACTGGCGCCTGACCGCCCGCGAGAACCTGTCGTTCTTCGCGCGGTTGCACCACCTGCCGCGCTCCGAGCGGCGCCGCCGCGTGGACGAGCTGCTCGAGCGCGTCGACCTCGCGCGCGACGCCGAGCGCCGCTTCGCCGACTTCTCCTCCGGCATGAAGCAGCGGCTGGCGATCGCGCGCGCCCTGCTGGCCGATCCGCCCGTGCTGCTGATGGACGAACCGACGCGCAGCCTGGATCCGGTGAGCGCGGCGCACCTCCGGGAGTGGATCAAGGGCGAGCTGCACGCCAACGGGCGCAAGTCGATCCTCCTCGCCACGCACAACCTGCGCGAGGCCGAGACGATGTGCGACCGCGTGGTCGTCATCGCCGGCGGGCTGGTGCAGGCCGACGGCACGCCCGCGGAGCTGCGGCGGCGCGGGCTCTCCGGCGCCGCGTACCGCGTGCGGCTGCGCGGGGAACCGCCCGCGGCGCTCACGTCGGCCGAGGTGCTCGCCCGGACGGACCTGCCCGAAGGCGGCATCGAGCTGGTCCTGCGCCTCGCCAGCGAGGAGTTGCTGGACGACGCGCTGGCCGAACTGCGCTCGCGCGGGGCGCGGATCGCGCACTGCGCGCCCGAGGAACAGGACCTGGAGAGCGTGTTCCACCGGCTGGTCGAGCCGCGGGAGCGCCCGTGAGGCTCCTGCGCGCCGCGTGGGCGTTCCTGATCCGCGACTTCCAGACCGAAGTCTCGTATCGGCTGGCGTTCGTGCTGTCCTTGTTCGGGCTGTTCGTCAGCACGACGCTCTGGTACTTCATGGCGGGGTTCATCGAGGGTGGCGACCCGGCCCGGCTGCGGGCCCAGACCGGCGGCTTGCCGTACTTCGCCTGGGTCCTCCCCGGCCTGATGGTCAACCGCTTCATGGACGTAGCGCTCGGCTCGTACGGCTCGCAGATCCGCCAGGAGCAGACGACCGGGACGCTGGAGGCGATGCTGATCACGCCGACCCGGCTCGGCCACATCGTGCTCGCCTCGTCGGCCTACAGCTTCCTGTTCGCCGCGATCCAGGCCGCGGTGTACCTGGCCTACGGCACGCTCCTGTTCGGCCTGGAACTCAACCTCGGCAGCGTCGTCGGCGCGCTGTGCGCGGTCGCGTTCTCGGTCGTCGCGCTGTCCGGGCTGGGCATCATCTCCGCCGGCTTCGTGCTGTACTTCAAGCGCGGCAACCCGCTCGACTTCGTCATCAGCTCCTTGAACCTCCTGTTCGGCGGCGTGATCATTCCGCCCGCGGCCCTGCCGGCGAACATCGCCTGGATCTCCTCCTTCGTGCCGATGTACCACGCCAACGAGGCGGTGCGCGGCGCGATGGTGCGGGGCGAGGGGCTGGGCGACCTCGGGCCGCACCTGCTCGCGCTCGCCGCGTTCGCGGCGGTGCTGGTGCCCTTCGGTCTTTTCGGCGCGCGCATCGCCGTGCGCCGCGCGAAGAAAGAAGGCTCGCTGATCCAGTACTGACGCGGGCAGCCACGCGGCCGGGGGTCGCCGAGCGGCTCGAGAAGCGAACTACGGGGACAGGTGTTCCACCGGTCCCCGTAGCTCGATCGTGAAGTCGGTGACGAGCGTGCCGGAGCGCCCGCCGAGCGCGATCTCGGCCCGGGTCGAGCTGCGCGACGAGGAGACCCAGCCGGGTGGCGCGTCCCCGCGCCGGGCCTCCATCGTCCACGAGCCGGAGCCGATCTCGCGCTGTTCCGTCCCGTCGCCGAGGAGCACCGCCAGCTCACCCGTGCCGGACCAGCGCGCGCCGCCGTCCCGCGGCTCGATCCTCTTGCGGCAGACGGTCGAGAGCGTCCCGGCCGGCGTCGGCGCGCGCCGGGTGTCGAGCGCCGGGCCGGAGCGGACCGCCAGCGCCTCGAGGGCGCGGGCGACGACCTCGTGCGGGACCAGCTCGCGCAGCGCGGCGGGCGTGCGGTCCAGGACGTCGGCCCACGCGCCCGCCGCGGGGCGCCACGTGGCGGCGGCCAGCGCGGCGCCCCGGTCGCGCTCCGCGGCGTGCAGCGTGGACCAGCCGGACGGTCCGGCGGTTTCGAGCGTCGCCGACAACAGCGTGACCTCCACCGACCAGCGCGGGCCGAGCGGGTCCGGCGTCGCGAGGCGCAGCAGCAGCTCCAGCCGCGCGCGGTCCTCGGCCCCCTGCGTGAGGGTGTCGCGCTGCTCGCGGACCACAAGGAGCGTCCACTCGCGGCCCGCGCCCGCCCCCGCGGGCGGAACGCACAGCGCCGCGACGAGCAGCGGGATCCCCGAGCGCACGCGGATCACGAGCCGAGAATCCCCTTCAGGATCTGCCCGAGCAGGCCGAGCAGGCTGCCCCCCGAATCGGAGCAGCCGCACTTGCCGTTGCAGTTGGCCGACTTCTCCGGCGCGCAGCAGGCTTCGCAGCTGTCGGTCTTGCAGTGGTTGTAGTTGTCCGGACACTTGCGCGAGTCGGCGAGCGGCGCCGGGGCCGGGCCGGCGGCCTCGACGCGGGACTCGGCGGCGGGAGCGGCCGGGGCGCGCTCGCCGGCGAGCGTCGCCGCGGCGGCGAGCGCCGCGAGCAGGAGAACGGCGGGGACTGCGAGTTTCGGGGTCATCGATCCTCCTCGGCAGCTCGCGCGTCGCGCGCTTGTCCGCTGCCGCACGCAGCATCGCGCGAAACGCGCGCCGCGGACCGCCCGCCCGCGCCGAAGCGTCCCGCCCGCGGGAACCGATGTCCGGTAGAATCGCGCCATGTGCGGGATCTTCGGCATCGTCGTCGACCGGACGCGTCCGCTCGGGGGAATCCTCGCCGACGCCGGCCGGCGGCTCTCGTACCGCGGTTACGACTCGGTCGGCTGTGCCACCATTTCCGAGGACGGGGCGATCGACCTGCGCAAGGACGTCGGCAAGGTGGACGAGGTCGCCTCGCGCCTCGACTTCGCCGCGATGACCGGCCGGCGCGGGATCGTGCAGCTGCGCTGGGCCACGTTCGGCTCGCCCTCCCAGGCCAACGCGCAGCCGCACCTCGATTCCGACGGCGACCTCGTCGGCGCGCACAACGGCAACGTCGTCAACAACGTCGAGCTGCGGGAGGCGTTCATCGCCGCGGGCCTGACGGTGCGCTCGACGAACGACGGCGAGTCGTGCGTGCACGCCGTGGAGCGTCACCTCGACCGCGGCGCGGGCATGATCGACGCGATCCGGCAAGCGTACGCGGAACTCGAGGGGGACTACTCGTTCGTCGTCGGCCGCGCCGGCGACGACGCTCTGTACGCGATCAAGAAGGGGTCGGGGCTCGTGGCCGGGCTCGCCGAGGGCGCCGCGTGCATCTCGTCCGACCTGCCGTCGATCCTGCCGCTGACGCGCCGGATCCTCCGCGTGCGGGACGGCGAGATCGTCGTGCTGCGCGCGGGAGGGATCGAGCTGTACCGCGTGGCGGACGGCCAGCCGGTCGCGCGCGAGCCGGAGTTGGTTTCCGAGAACATGGACGCGGCGCGCAAGGGCGGCTACCCGCACTTCATGCTCAAGGAGATCCACGAGCAGCCGCAGGTTGCGCGCGAGCTCCTGCACCTGCTCGACGCCTCGCACCACGTCGGCCCGATGGTCGAGAGGATGCGCGCCTGCCGGCACCTGTACCTCGTCGGCTGCGGCACCAGCTACCACGCCTGCGGGCTCGGCGCGGTCTACTTCGCCCAGCTCGCCGGGCGGGCGGCGGTGCCGGTGCCGGCCCCGCAGTTCATCGCGCAGTACGCGCCGGCGCTGGCGGCCGAGGACGTCGCGCTGTTCGTCAGCCAGAGCGGCGAGACGAAGGACGTGCTCAACGCGCTCGCGGCGGCCCGCGCGCGGGGGGCGGGGATCCTCGGGCTGGTCAACGTGCTCGGCTCCACGCTGATGCACGAGAGCGAGCACTACCTGCCGCTGGCCTGCGGCTACGAGATCAGCGTTCCCGCGACGAAGACCTTCACCAACCAGTGCCTGGCGTTCCTGTACCTCGCGCTGCGCATGGCCGGTCGGTCGCCCGGGGAGCTGGCGCCGCTGCCCGGCCTTCTGGAGCAGGCGATCGCCGCGGGCGAGTCCGCCGTCGCCGGCCTGCAGCCCGGTCTCGAAACGCGCGACGACATGTACGCCCTGGGCTACGGCGCGACCTACCCGATCGCGCTGGAGGGCGCGCTGAAGCTGAAGGAGATCACCTACGCCCACTGCGAGGGGATGCTCTCGACGGAGTTCAAGCACGGGCCGCTCTCGGCGGTGGACGAGGGGTTCCCGGTGATCTTCGTCGCCGGGCCGGACGACGTCCCGCTGCTCGTCAGCGGCATCAACGAGAGCACCTGCCGCGAGGCGCACGCGATCGTCGTCGGCGAGGAGGACCCGCGCCTTCTGGCCAACGCGCACGAGATGATCGTGCTGCCCAAGGCCGGGCCGGTGCTCGCGCCGATCCTCGCGGTCATCCCGCTCCAGCTCTTGGCCTACCGGCTCAGCATCGCGCGGGGGTTCAACCCCGACTTCCCGCGCAACCTGAGCAAGACGTTGACGGTCGACTGATGCCGGCGCACCGCTACACGCGCGAGGAGCTGGCCGGGGCGGAGCGCGCCGCCTTCGGCCTCGCGCTGCAGGCGCGCCTGCAGGACGTGGACGCCGCGGGCGTCGTGTTCTTCGCGCGCGTGTTCGAGTACTTCCACGACGCGCTGATGGCGTTCCTCGAAAGCGCCGGGTTCCCGATCCCGCGCCTGTTGCACGAAGGGCGGGTGCTCTCGCCGATCGCACACGCCGAGGCCGACTACTTCCAGCCGGTGCGCTTCGGCGACCGGTTGCAGGCCGAGGTCGTCAAAGCGCACGTGGAGGGCTCGCGCGTCACGATCGGCTACCGGCTGGTGCGGGCCGATTCCGGCGTGCCGGTCGCGGTCGGCCAGACCGTGCACGCGTGCGTGGACGCGAAGACCTTCGCCCGCACCGAGCTGCCGGCCGGCTTCCGCGAGGCGCTCTCGCGCATCTGATTCAGCGCGGGCGCCGATCGCGCGCACGCGGGCCCGGTACCGCGCGGCCAGGCGCGATCGAGGCCGGCATCGGTGCTGCCAGCACCGAGACCCACTACGAAGCCGCGCGCCAGGACACCCCGGCTACTGGACCCCGGACAACTTGGAAGCCGCGCGACGCAAGGCCAACGAGACCCACGGTGGGGTCCCTCGCATCCGCGCCCGAACAGCTGTGGAACGTGGCGAGCCCCGCTCGATTCCGCCCCCCGCTGGGACCTCGGCAGCACCTAGCTGAGCTATCGTGAGCAGGAACGCGAGCCACTTGGGGAGCTCCCCGGCACGCCCCTGTCCGCGCACGAGGAGGCCAAGATCAACCGCATCGCGATCAGCCGCGCAGGCATTCGCGTTTGCCAAAGAGGCCGATCTCTGTGCCCGTCTGGAGGACAAATGAGATTGCGGTACTTGTGTGTCTTTGTGGTGATTTGCGCTACTGGATGCCCAAGCGACTGGTTCTATCACGTGCACGGTCGGATCCGGGACGACCTGGCACAACCACTACCGACTTTGTGCCAATTGACGGTCCTAGACCCGGTTCGGGATTCACCGATCGAGAAGCGGTGCATTGGATCCGATTTCTCGGAAACGATGCATGCGAAACCCGGCGAGAATCTGGTGTTCCTTATCGACTGTGGCCCTGGCTATGCGAGGGCACGTCTGGGGCCTTACCGGGCCGAACGGACAATCGACTTGGACACGATTGTAGTCACCCGTACCCGTAGAGATCCGCCATCCTAGAAGGCGCCGTCTTTGAGTTCACTGAGCTTCGCCAACGACACGCACCAGGCGATCGCGCGGGACGAGATGCACCGCGTGGCGGGCATCGGCGTGACCGGACCTCGCGAGGGTGCGCCGGCACAACAGGACTCGCTGTGGGCCAGCGGCGCGTACGCCTACGACGGCCGGGGCCAGATCGTGGCCATCGGCCAGCAGAGCTTCGTCTACGACCGCACGGGCCGGCTGGAGAGCGCCCGCCTGCGGGCGCAGGCCAGCCAGATCGACCTTTTGGAGCGCCGGGTCACGTTCCAGTACGACATCTTCGGCAACATGACCTCGCGCCAGTTCGACGAGAGCACGGGGGCGCAGGTGCCCTTGGGCTTCGAGTTCACCCACACGTTTCCCGGCGGCGGTAACCAGGTCGGGACCGACGGGACGCGCGAGTTCGACTACGATGAGAACGGCAACCTGCGCCGGTTTCGGGGTCAGCTGGGGCAGACCGCGGGTGCCGTGTGGGACGAGCGAGGCCGCATGCGGGGCTACGTCGAGGGCGACGCCTGGGCCGGGGACCGTGCGCACGGAGGGCGGGTTCTGGAACGAGGTCGCCGGGATCGTGTTGGGCAGCGACGGGACGTTCGGGGTGGCGGAGGACGAGCTGCAGCCCGGGGTGACCAACTGCCTGCGGCTGCGGGCCACGAGCCCGACGCTGACGGCCTACTCGGCGCCGCTGACGCTGGCCTATGACCCCGGCGTCACGCCCTCGTCGCCGAACCAAGTGCGGCAGGTCGCGGCGCACCGCAGCGGGACGTCGATCGTGGTCCGCTGGGGCCTGCTGCAGGCGAACGGCAAGAAGTTCCGGTTGTACTTCCGCCGCCCGCAGACCGGAGCCACGTACCTTCTGACGCCGGTGCCGCTGTCGTCGGCGAGCCGCTCGCACTCGGTGCCGGACCAGTCGCTGGCCGGGATGGAGGGGGTGTTCTTCCTGACGCAGTCCGCGGACGGCGGGCCGGAGACGGGCGAGAGCATCGACGTCGAGCTCGGTGCGCCGGGCGGCGGCGATCCCGGTCCGGACCCGGGGGGACCGGGGCCGCCCGACCCGGCGGCGCGGCAGTTCACCAGCCTGTACCAGCACCGCGACCACCTCGGGACGATCCGGGTCGTGACCCGGGCCACCGGCGCCGTCGAGCGGGCGCTCGACTTCTACCCGTTCGGGACGCTGCTCGGCGCGTCGGGAGCGGGGACGGCGGGCGAACCGCGGCACCAGTTCACCGGGCACGAGCGCGACGAGGCGACCGGGCTGGACTCCATGCAGGCCCGCTTCCACGACAGCACGCTGGCGTCGTTCCTGTCGGTCGATCCCGGTCCGGCGCGCCCCGCGAGCCCCCAGAGCTGGAACCGCTACGCGTACGTGCTCAACAACCCGCTGACGCTGGTCGATCCGAGCGGGATGGTGCCGCGCGCGGCGGGGAGCGGCGGCGCGCGGAGTTCGAGTGTGGCAGTGCCCGTTTATCAAGTCGACGGTACCGGAGGCCTGCCGCAGAACGTCGAGGATCCGCACGACAAGCCGACACCGCCGCCTCCGCCGCCACCACCTACAGCCGACGTGTCGGTTTCAGACCTGCCATTGAGTCGGGAGTGCCGCGACGCGTTGGTAGATGCTGGACAAAACGAAGAAGCAGTCCATAGAGCGACTGCCGCCTGGGATACCTTGGAACGTGCGGCAACGACCCACAATGTTCCAACCAGCCTGCTAGCCGCTGTGGGCATTCGCGAGACAGGATTCCAGAACGTCATCGAGTTAGGAGGCGGTCCGGGTGTCGGGGTGTTCCAATTGACGGTGACCGAAACATCGGGCGTGACGGCGGCTCAGGCTCAAGACCTCGATACCTCGGCAAGCCTCGCTGCGAGTATGCTGGAGAATAACCGCGAAGCCCTCTCATCGAGGTTCCCAGCGTTCACGCAGGATCAGCTGTTGCAGGCCACGGCTGCTTCGTACAATTTCGGCACAGGGAATATTAGTGGTAACCCTGACACGATCGACGTCGGCACAACGCATGGTAATTACGGGAGTAACGTCGTCGCGCCCATGAGTTGTTTCTGATCCGACGAGCTGGAGGTCGGGCCATGTTTGTACGTCACGTTTTCTCCGCATTGTCCACCGCGCTCGCGCTGCTTCTTCCTAATTCCTGCGTTGCACAGGACCTGCAGGCAACTCCGGCATCGTTGACGGCATTCCTGGACCGATACTTGGCGACGGAACGCTCGACCCAGATTTCCGCCGCACGCGTGCAACTCACCGACAAGTGCGGCGAACACTTCCTTGTGTACGTATCGGGACGTCAATGGTGCGGAACGGGTGGATGTCTGCTGCTCGTCTTGGCGGGGGTCGATCAGTCGTATACGGTGCTTGGGCGAATCACGAACACACGGCCACCGGTTCGGGTTCTTTCTCACATGACCAATGGCTATCACGACATCGCAGTTCGGGTGGCCGGGGGCGGGGTCCACATCGGCTACGAGGCCGTACTGACGTTCGATGGAAAGAAATACCCCGGCAACCCAACGATGCCACCCGCGATCAAGCCAGCAGAGGAGCCGCCGGGAGATGTCGTGTTTCCCGAACCACGCAGCGAACCTACGCCCGACAACTGATACCCGTGGACCTTGCGGAGAGGGCGTCGACCTCATGGTCTGAACTCGGCGATGGCGTGCGTGCGCAGCCCGCTGCTGGGTGGAAAACACTACCGCACGGCGAGCGGCTCGTGGCGCTCGGCCGCGACGGGCAGCCGCGCCTGTCGATCCGCGACGCCGGCGGCGCGGTGCTGTCGGAGTTCGTGGTCCGGCCCGGGCCGGTGCTGGACCTCGACCGCGACTTCGTCCGCGGCCTGGGGCAGGTGCTGGTGGAGCGCAAGGTGGTCGCGGCGCCTCCGGAACTGGGCAGCACGTCGCCGCTGAAGTCGGGCTCGAGCTACACCCTGCAGGTCACGGGCGGGGCGGACCAGGAGAGCTACGAGCTGGACGTGCGCACGGAAGGCGGGTTCTGGAACGAGGTCGCCGGGATCGTGTTGGGCAGCGACGGGACGTTCGGGGTGGCGGAGGACGAGCTGCAGCCCGGGGTGACCAACTCCCTGCGGCTGCGGGCCACGGGCCCGACGCTGACGGCCTACTCGGCGCCGCTGACGCTGGCCTATGACCCCGGCGTCACGCCCTCGTCGCCGAACCAGGTGCGGCAGGTCGCGGCGCACCGCAGCGGGACGTCGATCGTGGTCCGCTGGGGCCTGCTGCAGGCGAACGGCAAGAAGTTCCGGTTGTACTTCCGCCGGTCGCAGACCGGAGCCACGTACCTTCTGACGCCGGTGCCGCTGTCGGCGGCGAGCCGCTCGCACTCGGTGCCGGACCAGTCGCTGGCCGGGATGGCGGGGGTGTTCTTCCTGACGCAGTCCGCGGACGGCGGGCCGGAGACGGGCGAGAGCATCGACGTCGAGCTCGGTGCGCCCGGCGGCGGCGATCCCGGTCCGGACCCGGGGGGACCGGGGCCGCCCGACCCGGCGGCGCGGCAGTTCACCAGCCTGTACCAGCACCGCGACCACCTCGGGACGATCCGGGTCGTGACCCGGGCCACCGGCGCCGTCGAGCGGGCGCTCGACTTCTACCCGTTCGGGACGCTGCTCGGCGCGTCGGGAGCGGGGACGGCGGGCGAACCGCGGCACCAGTTCACCGGGCACGAGCGCGACGAGGCGACCGGGCTGGACTCCATGCAGGCCCGCTTCCACGACAGCACGCTGGCGTCGTTCCTGTCGGTCGATCCCGGTCCGGCGCGCCCCGCGAGCCCCCAGAGCTGGAACCGCTACGCGTACGTGCTCAACAACCCGCTGACGCTGGTCGATCCGAGCGGGATGGTGCCGCGCGCGGCGGGGAGCGGCGGCGCGCGGAGTTCGTATGTGAGAGTGCCCGGCTATCGCGCCGACGGAACAGGGGCCGTGGGCAGCATGATGGAAGGCTTCGGCCTGCCGCAGGACGTCCAGGATCCGCATGAAAAGCCGGCAACTGCAGCCGAGCCGCAGGTTGACGTCAACAGCCCCAGCTCGGAGCTGCGTGGCGAAATCGCGCAAGCGGCTGCCCGACAAGGTGCAGTCGAGCCCATCTGCGCCACTCCGGCTGATCTTTCTGTCGGCCCGCTGACCCCCGACCTGGCGTCATTGCAGAATGCCGTGTTCAACCTCATGAGCGACCCGGCTGCACAGACAACAGAGGTGTTCGTTGAGCTGGGCAAAGACGCGCAAGGCACGTGGCAACCCCTGTCGTCGGGAACCTTGACGCCGACGGGCGGGAACATCGACCTTGTGACCGGCCCAGAGTACAGCGCGTACGCCGTGATCCACAATCACCTGGGAAACGGATGCCCCACGTCCCAGAAAGATGTGGATACTGCAAAGAGTTTCGAACGTTTTGTAGCCCCCGCGCCGGTGTTGTCCCTCGTGGTATATGAACAGGGAGTGGTCCGCTACGATGGCTCAGCGGAGGCGTGGCGAGTGGAGGGCATGCGATGGCGATGAAGGCTCGCTTCTTGCTACTTTTGTGCTACGGACTCCTCACTACGGTTGAACCCGCGGGTGCCGGGAATGGCGCCGCTGCTGCCGAGTGCGAGGCCGAGCTTCTCGACGAACTGCGGGCGATGCTCTCGGCCATGCAGCGGGATCCGGCGCAATATGACTTTGTGGTGCTGCCCTCGAAGCACGAAGGGGCGCCCGAGAGCCTAGTGGGCATCAGGTGTGAACCGAAGGATGCTAACTCCCAGTTGCCGGTGCTCGAGTTCTCGGGTGATCGTTCGACCAGTCGTCCTTGTCGCGTCGGCCTGCGAAGGGGGGCTATCTGGTCTATCGACACCACAGCCGCCATCGCAGATTGGCAACGTGAGATGCTGCGCCAAGTTCATGCGCGGTGCAGGGCTGTGTTCCGGGAGCAAATAACAAGGCTGTCGACCAATCGCCCTGAGGTGACGCGGGCAGCCGCTGTCGCGGCCTTGGAGGATGCCGCTAGCACTTTCGACTTGGAACGCCTTTCGGTGTTCGTCACTGAAACGATGGGTGATGCGTATCACGTGTACGTCAACATGACGCCGAAGGGTTTGCTGTCGCTGCCGGCTGGTGATGGGTCGGACCATCGGATCATGATCATCGGGGCCGGTTGCGACGCAACGGTGGAGAAGGCCTCGCTCAAGGTGGTGGCGAGCGTCCCTGGTAGCGCACATTGACGTCTTCTCCGCCGAGCAGGCGGAGCGGCGGAGCGCCATGGCGCCCTTTGCGCTGAACATGCACGAGCGAAAGACGCGCTCCACGATTACCTCAGATTTGGACTGTGCGTGTGGCCGGAAACTCAAGGGCCGCAGGCCTCGTGCGCGCTGAGTCACGAACAACAGCCATCAAAAGGTTGTGGAACTGGCGCCGCCCAGCTCGGAGTACAGCTCAGGCTCGGCCCCGGGCGTGTCAGGCCAGGGCCAGCGCTCGCTCGAGCAGGTCGGAAACGCCCAGGTTCCGTGCCCAGCGCCGGAGGTAGGCCACGTCGAGCCGGCCCGACTGCGTCTTGAGCACGCCCAGCACGTCGTGCCACTGTCGATCCGAAACATCGCCGCCGGCGCGGAACCACTCCAGCTTCCGAAGGACCGTGTCCTCCGGCGACTTGACCCGGATGCTGGGGCTCCCGCCGGCCGCAACGGGCACCGACTGCGCTCGTGCGAACTCCACTCCGTCGTACTCGCTGCCGCCCTTGGGGAACAGATCTACTTTCAGCCCGGAGTCGAGGTGAATAACGTTCGCGCTGCGTCCCCGGGCGAGCGCGGCGCGGATCGAGTCGGGGTCGGCGAAGAACTCGCTCCCGAGGGCGCCGACGAGAGCGTCGACCTGTTGCTGGTGCAAATCGACGACAACGTCGAGGTCGCGGGTCTGGCGCGGCACACCGTGGATCGCGCTCGCGAACGAACCGCCGACGTGGTACGGGATTCCGAGCCGCTCCAGCACGCCGACGACGCGCAACGCGAGCGCGACGGTCTGCGGGAGCTCGGTCACGGCCCGGGGAGCGGGCCGTACGCTCGCGTTGCCAGTTCCGCGCCGAGCAGCAGGTGCAGCCAGCGCAGTCGCAGTTCGTCGGCCGTGGCCTGCGGGTACCGGGAGCGCAGTCCGCAGAGCACGAGTTCACGCGTCGTCCGGACCGCGTCGTCCAGCAACTCCAGCTTGCGCCACGGCGCCATGCGTCGGAGAGTGTCGATCAGCACGCGCTCGGCGTCGGGGCTGGTGTCGGAAGAGAGCGTCGCCACGACCCAAGAATACGGCGGTTCGCGACGGTGCGGTCGCCGCCTGTTATTACGCTTCTATAACTTAGGGTAAGGCCCTGCCGGAGCTTTCGCGGGCCCCTTGTGCTCCAGCGTGCCGCATCGCGCGACGCACCGACCGGGCCGCACCGGCCGAGGACCGCGGCACCGCGGCGACCCTGGAGTACGACCCGGTAGAGAACCAGTACGTCTCTCGATGGCGCGCGGACCGACAATGGGCCGGAACTGTGCCGGCAGCTGTGGATCACGCTCGGCGAGGGTGCGATCAGGATCGTGAAGTTCCACGCGCGGGGGGTCCACGTCACGTCTCCGGTCGCGTCCCAGGCGATCACGTCGACATCGGGTGACCCGGTGCGACGACGCCCCGCCGCAAACGAGCCGGCTGCTGACCGCTCGCCAAGTCTCCGACTCGTTCAGGATCCCCGCCGCGGAGTTCAGGTTCGTCGTGGCGCCCGCGGGGACGGTCGCGGCGGATTTCGCCTCGACGGCGATCACGCCAAGAAGTTCCGGCTGGACTTCCGCCGTCCGCTCACCGGTGCCACTTACCTGCTGACGCCGGTCGTCACCTCGTACGACCGCGGCTTGCTGTCCGTCCTGGAGGAGGCGACGAGTGCAGGCGGTCGTGCGCGCTGAGCTTCGCCAACGACAGCCATCGAAATGACCTGCCAGCTTCTACCCCGATGACCGCGAGGCGCTCTCGCGCATCTGACTCAGCGCGGGGGGCCGAGCGCGCGCAGGCGGTGGCCGTACCGCGCGGCCAAATCGCCGCGCCGCGGCTTGCCCGCCGGACCTGCCGGAAGCTCGGCCACGTACGCGACCAGGCGCGGGATGCGGGACCGCGGCAGCAGTCGCCCGAGCGCGGCCAACAACTCGGCGTCGGAAGGGGGAAGGTCGGGGCCGGGCACGAGCAGCGCCGCGACGAGCTCGGAGCCCGCCGCGCCGGCGACGCCGAAGACGAGCGCCCGCGCGATCCCGGGGCACTGCTCGAGCGCACGCTCGACCTCGCCCGGGGCCACCTTCTCGCCGGCCGTGACGATCATCTCGTCGGCCCGCCCGTGCACGTGCAGCCGCCCCTCCGCGTCGAGCGCGCCGAGATCCTGCGTCAGGAGCCAGCCATCGGGCGTGACCGGGTGCGGGTGCGCGCCGGCGGGCAGGTAGCCCGACAGCAGCACCGGACCGCGCACCTGGATCGCGCCGTCCACGATGCGCACCGAAATCCCGGGCAGCGGCCGGCCGCAACCCTGTTCCGGCGAGGGCGGCGTGCCGGGCTCCTGCGTGGCGACCTGCGAGCAGGTCTCGGTCAGCCCGTAGGTCGCGAGCACCGGAAGCCGCCTCTGCGCCGCGCGCTCGAGCAGCGCCGCGGAGGCCGGCGCGCCGCCGAGGAGGATCGCCCGCAGGCGCACGTGCGGGCGCCACGGCGGGTCGAGCGCGAGCAGGCGCTCGAGCAGCTCCGGGACGAGCGAGACGATCGTGGCCTGCCCGGTGTCGAGTGCGTCCGCGATCTCGGCCCCCGACGTGCCGGCCGACAGCACGACCGGCGCGCGGGCCAGGAGGCACCGCGTCAGCACCGACAGGCCGCCGACCCGCGCCGGTGGGAGGCACAGCAGCCAGCGGTCGTCGGGCCGCCAGCCCAGGTGCGCCGCGTGCGCCGCCGCCGAGGCGACGAACGCCGACCGCGACAGCACGACTCCCTTGGGCGCGGCCGAGGTCCCGGAGGTGAAGACGACCGCGAGCGGCCGCCCGTCGTCGGGCGGGGCGTGTGTCGTCGCCGGCGCGGTGCGCGGGGCCGGCACGCCGGCGGGTGGCGCGTCGAGGTCGAGCGCCGGCGCGGCGGCGGCCAGCATCGCCGCGCGCTCCGCCGGCCGCGCCCCCCGCGGCAGCAGCACCGCTGGCACGCCGAGCTCGATCAGCGCGAGCAGCCGGACGAGCGAGGCCGGCCGCGCCTGCGGCGCGAACGCGACGCGCGCGGCGCCGCGCGCGCCGAGCGCCTCGAGCCGCGCGGTCTCGGCTGCGACTTCCGCCGCCAGCTCCGCGTACGTCCAGCGCAGCGGCGGCGCGACGAGCGCGGGCCGCCGCGGCGCCTCGCGCGCCGCGTCCTGCACGGAGAGGCTCACGGCTCGGTCACGGGAAACGCGGGTACTTGCGGAAGTCGGGCTTTCTCTTCTCGAGGAAGGCGCGCTTGCCTTCCTTGGCTTCCTCGGTCAGGTAGAACAGCAGCGTCGCGTCGCCGGCCAGCTGCTGCAGCCCGGCCTGCCCGTCGCAGTCGGCGTTGAGCGCCGCCTTGAGCAGGCGGATCGCCGTCGGGCTGTTGGCAAGGATCTCGCGGCACCAGCGCAGCGTTTCTGCCTCGAGCTGTTCCACGGGGACCACCGCGTTGACCAGCCCCCACGCCAGCGCCGTGCGCGCGTCGTACTGGCGGCAGAGGAACCACACCTCGCGGGCCCGCTTCTGGCCGATCACGCGCGCCATGTACGAGGCGCCGTAGCCGCCGTCGAAGCTGCCGACCTTCGGCCCGGTCTGGCCGAAGCGGGCGTTCTCGGCCGCGATCGTCAGGTCGCACACGAGGTGCAGCACGTGGCCGCCGCCGATGGCGTAGCCGGCGACGGCCGCGATCACCGGCTTGGGCAGCGTGCGGATCGCGCGCTGCAGGTCGAGGACGTTGAGCCGCGGCACGCCGTCGTCGCCGACGTAGCCGCCCTCGCCGCGGACCTTCTGGTCCCCGCCGGAGCAGAACGCCTCGCGTCCCTCGCCGGTCAGGATCACCACCCCGACCTGCGCATCGTCGCGCGCGTCGGCGAACGCGTCGAGCATCTCGGCGACGGTCTCGGGGCGGAACGCGTTGCGGCGCTCCGGGCGGTTGATCGTCACCCGCGCGATCCCCTCGGGGTTCTTCTCGTAGCGGATGTCGCGGAACTCGCCGGCGCTGGTCCAGGTCGTCATGGCGTTCATCGTACCCCGTTTCCCGCGGCGGCGTTCACCAGCGCCGCGACGGCGCTCGGGCGTTCGAGCGGCACGTTGTGCCCCGCGCCGGGCGCGACGAAGAGCTGCCCGCGTGCGAGCTGCGGCAGCATCGATCGCGCGATCCCGAGGAACTTGGCGTCGCGCTCGCCGGCCACGAGCGCGACCGGCACCGCGATCCGGGGCAGGGCGGGCCGGCAGTCCGGCATCGCGCCGAGGCCGAGCGTCTCCAGCGCGCCGGCCAGCCGGTCGGGATCGTGCGACGACCGCAGCCGCCGCTGCTCGTCGAGCGCTTCGGCGGGCAGGGCGGACTGGCTCGCGAACAGCGGGCGCGCCTCCCACGCCGCGACGAACGCGGCGATCCCCTGCTCGCGCAACAGCCGGATCCACCGCCCGTCCTCGCGGCACCGCTCGTCGCGCTCGCCGGTCGTGGCGAGGCCCGGGTGCGCGCCGACCAGCGTCAACGTCGCCGCGGGGAACGCGCGCGCGGCGAGCGCCAGCGCGACACGCGCGCCCATCGAGTAGCCGGCGAGGTGCCACGGGCCGCGGTGCAGCGCGAGCAGCGCGCGCGCGAGCGCGTCGAGCGCGCCGGCGAAACCGCCGCGCGGATCGACGGGAGACACGGGACCGTGGCCGGGCAGGTCCACGGCGAAGAGCGCGCCCGCCGCGGACGTCGCGGCGGCAACGGCGCGCCACGACTCCGCGCGCCCGGCGAAGCCGTGCAGCAGCAGCACCGGCACGGCGTCCGCGCGGCGCGCGCCGGCCAGCTCGACGATGCGGAAGCCGAGGCTGACGAGCTCGCGCACGCTCAGGCCCCGGCCAGGGCCTCGGCGAACAGCTCGTCGAAGCGCCGCGCCTGCTCGGCCGCGTCCACGCCGGTCACGCGGGCCTCGACGACGGTGCAGCCCGGCCCGGCGTGGGCGCGCGCGAGCGCCTGCCGCAGCTCGCCGGCGGTGGACGCGGCGGCGTGGCGGCGGCCGAGGCCCTGCACGATCGCGTCCAGCGCGAGGCCGTGCGGGGTCACGAAGTGCTCGACGTACGCGTCGCGCACCCCGGGGACGGCCGCCAGCGGCAGCAGGTCGAACATGTGCCCGCCGTCGTTGTGGATCACGACCGCGACCAAGGGTGCCGCGGTCACGTGCCGCGCCGCGAGCAGGCCGTGCAGGTCGTGCAGCAGGCTGACGTCGCCGACGAGCAGCGTGACCGCGCGCCCGGCGGAGACGGCGGAGCCCGCGGCCCCCGAGAGCAGGCCGTCGATGCCGTTCGCGCCGCGCTGGCACAACACCCCGGCGCGCGCCAGGTCGCCGGTCGCGTACATGTCGACCTCGCGCACCGGCAGGCTGTTGCCCAAGGCCAGCAGCGAGTCGTCCGGCGCCGCGACCACGGCCGCCCGGACCACGGCCGCCTCGGTCAGCTCGTCGCCGGCCTCGTCGATCAGCCGGCGCAGCGCCGTGCGCGCCTGCGCTTCGGCGCGCGCGTACGAGCGCGCCCACGCGCCCGGCGGGCGCGGCGCGCCGCCGAGCCGGGCCGCGAGCCCGCGCAGGGCCGGGCCGGGCTCGCCGCTGACGATCCACGCCGCCTGGTTGAACGGGTCGTCCCAGCCGCGCGGCGAGACCACCAGCCGCGGCACGTCGGCCAGCTCCGCGACGAGACGCTCCCACGAGCGCGCCGACGGCGTGCCGCCGAACTGCAGGATCAGTTCCGGGCGGAACGAGCGGCCGAACTCCGGCGAGCGCGCGAGCACGTCGAACAGGTCGACGCGCACCACGTCCTCGGGCCACGGCGCGAAGCGGAACTGGCTCGTGGCCTCGGCGTAGACCGGGAACCCGCTGGCGCGCGCCACGTCGTGCAGCGCGGCGAGGTCGCGCGCCTGCGCCAGCGGCGCCGGGCCGCAGACGATCAGCCCGCGCTCGACCGCGCGGCAGCGCTCCGCGAGGTCCTCGATCGCCTTGGGGTCCGGGTCGCGGCGCGCCGCGCGCGCGAGCACCGGCGGCGGGAGGCCGCGCACGAACTCGCGCAGCTCGCCGTCGGCCGGTCCGTCCGGCCGCGGCTCGAGCGGCTTGCGGAAGCAGGCGTTGAGGTGCACGGGGCCGGGGCGCGGGTCCAAGGCGCGGTGCACCGCGAGCGTGCCCGCGGCGCGCACGCCGCGCAGCGCCGCCGGCGTTGCGTCCGGCGCCCCGAGTTCGAAGAAGCCGCGGACGAAGCCGCCGAACAGCTTTGACTGGTCGATCGTCTGCGGCGCGAAGCGGTGCTGCATCTCGGGCGGGCGGTCGGCGGTCAGCACGACCAGCGGCACCTCGGAGAGGCTGGCCTCGATCACCGCCGGCAGGTAGTGCGCGCCCGCGGTTCCGGACGTGCAGACCAGGAGCGACGGGCGCCCGGTCACGCGCGCCTGGCCGAGCGCGAAGAACGCGGCCGAGCGCTCGTCCACGATGTTGCGGCAGGCCAGCCGTCCGTCGGCCGCCGCGGCGAGCACGAGCGGCGTCGAGCGCGACCCGGGGCTGATGACCACGTCGGTGACGCCGGCGCCCGCGAGACCGTCGAGCAGGAGCCCCGACCACGTCGACGCCAGGTTTTGCGGACCGTCCATCGCGCGGCTACCTCCGGCCGGCCTCGCCGCCGTACAGCCCGAGCGCCGTCAACACGCCCAGCCCCTTGACGCGGGTCTCCTCGAACTCGGCGTGCGGCTCCGACCCGGGCAGGATGCCGGCGCCCGCGTACACGTGGGCCGTCGCCCCGTCGACCAGCGCCGAGCGGATCGCGACCGCGAACTCGCCGTCGCCGTCCGCGCCGATGCGGCCGACCGGTCCCGCGTACCAGCCGCGCGGGTCGGGCTCGTGCTCCTGGATCCAGGCCACGGCGGGCGCGGTCGGGTGGCCGCCGACCGCCGGCGTGGGGTGCAGCAACCGCGCGAGCGCCGGCAGCGCGCGCGGGGCGCGCAGCTCGCCGCGCACCGGCGTGGACAGGTGCAGCAGCCGGCGCAGGACGCGCACGGACGGCGCGGGTGGGATCTCCAGCCGCGCGCACCACGGCGCGAGGCGCTCGCGGATCGCGCGCACGACGAGGTCGTGCTCGAGCCGCTCCTTCGGGTTGGCCAGCAGCTGCCGGCCCAGCTCGGCGTCGGTCGCGCCGTCCGGCGCGCGCACCGCCGACCCGGCCAGCGCGTCGCAGCTCACGTCGTTCCCGCGCAGCGCCACGAGCAGCTCCGGGCTCGCGCCGAGGAACGTCCGCCCGCCGGCGCGCACGGCGAAGCGGAACTGCTCGCCGTGCTGCTCTTCCAGCCGCGACAGCAGGTCGGCGGCGTCGATCGGCGCCGGCATCTCGACGATCGTGCGCCGCGCGAGAACGACTTTCTCCATCGCCCCGCGCGCGATCGCGGACCGGGCGTCCTCGACCAGCCGGCGCCAGTCGTCTTCCGCCGTCGAGCGCAGCGCCGCCGGCGCGCGCGGCGCGCGCGCCGCCGGCGGGGGGGCGGCGAGGACGCCGGCGATGGCGCGGTGCTCGCGCGCGATCGCCGCGGCGAGCGCCTCGACCTGCGAGGCCTCGACGGCGAGCGTGAGCAGCCCGGCGTCGCCGCGGCGCCGGTAGGTCCAGCGCGGCAGCACGAACAGCCCGTCGCCGAACCCGGCCCAGGGCGTGGCCGCGGCGGTGCCGGGCGCGAAGGCCAGCCCGCCGACGAGCGCCGGGAGCGCCCCCGCGGCGCCGCCGCCGCGGGCGTGCAGCCGCCCCGCGAGGCGGGCGCCGGCCTCGTGCAAGTCCTCGAAACGGGCGGCCCCGGAGAGCGCCACGCGCGCGGTCTCGCCGATGCCGGAGAGCGCGTCGCCCGCGGGCGGGTGCCACAGCACGGCGGTCTCGCGCGGCGCGGCCCTGAGCAGCGACTCCAGCGGCGCGGGCGGGGCCGGGACGCTGGCGACGGCGATGGCGTCCGGGCGCGCGCGCGCGGCCTCGCGCAGCAGCGCGAGCAACGTCGCCGAACCCCGGGCCGCCTCGGTCGCGGACATTTCAGGCGCCCGGCCGCCGCGCCACGAACAGGCAGCTCACGCCGAACGTCAGCGGCTCGACGCTCGGCGCGGACAGGCCGGCCCGGCCGAGGAGCTGCGCGAACTCCGCCGGCGGCGGGAACGCCGCCATCGACTGCTGCAGGTAGCGGTACTCGCGTTCGCCGGACAGGAGTGCCCCGGCCGCGGGCACGAAGCGCCGGCAGTAGAAGCGGGCCAGGGCGCCGAGCAGGCCGTGCCGCGGCTCCATCAGCTCCAGCACGACCACGCGACCGCCCGGGCGCGTGACGCGCGCCATCTCGCGCAGCGCGCGCTCGCGGTCGGGGAAATTGCGCACGCCGAACGCGACGATCGCGCCGTCGAAGCTCTCGTCGGCGTACGGCAGCGCCCCGGCGTCGCCGAGCGCGAGCGCCACGCGCGCTCCGGCACCGGCGCGGTCGAGCTTGCGCCGCGCCCGCTCGAGCATGCGCGGGGCGGGGTCGATCGCGTCCACCCGCGCGCCGGGGACCTGGCGCAGGACCTCCAGCGCCACGTCGCCCGTCCCGCTCGCCACGTCGAGGACGCGCGCGCCGTCGCGCAGCTGCAGCGCGGCGACCGCGCGCCGGCGCCAGGCGCGGTCGAGGCCGAGCGACAGCAGGCGGTTGAGCAGGTCGTAGCGCGGCGCGATGCGGTCGAACATGGCGCCGCTCCCGGGCCGCGGTTCGGTGCTGGCGTGGGGATCGCGCGGCGCCGCCAGGCTCACCGCCGGGGGTCCCCGGCCCGCGTCCCGCGCGCGAGTCCCAACGCGAGGTCCGCGAGCTGGGCCGCGGTGAGCGCCTGCGGCCCGTCGCTGAGCGCCGCACCGGGATCGTCGTGCGTTTCCACGACCACACCCGCGGCGCCCGCCGCGACCGCGGCGAGGCTGAGCGGGATGACGAGGTCGCGCCGGCCGACCGCGTGCGACGGGTCGACGAGCACCGGCACGCGGTGCACGTGCGCGAGCAGCGCGACCGCGCCGAGGTCGAGCAGGTTGCGCGTCGAGGCGTCGAAGCCGCGCACCCCGCGCTCGCAGAAGATCACGGCCGGCGCGCCGGCGACGAGCAGGTACTCGGCCGCGAGCAGCCACTCCTCGACCGTCGCCGCCATGCCGCGCTTGAGCAACACCGGCTTGCCGGCGCGCCCGACCGCCTGCAGCAGCGGGGCGGTGTGCATGTTGCGCGAGCCGACCTGGACGATGTCGGCGCGCTCGGCGACCGCCGGGACCGCGGCCTCGGAGGTCGCCTCGGTGACGACGCCCAGGCCGTGGGCGGTGGCCGCGCGGCGCAGCCAGTCCAGCGCCGCCTCGCCGTGGCCCTGGAACGAGTAGGGCGACGTGCGCGGCTTGAACGCGCCGCCGCGCAGGAAGCGCACGCCCAGGGGCGCGAGCCGCGCCGCGAGCGCCTCGATCTGCGCCGGGGACTCGACGCTGCACGGCCCGGCGACCAGCACCGGCTCCGCGCCCGCGCCGAACGGCACGCCGGCGACGACGGCGCGCGGGCCGAGGGCGTCCACCAGCGGGTGGGGGGAGGGCGGCTCGGCGACCGCCTCGACGCCGTCCAGCGCGCGGATGGCCTCGGCGTCGACGTGCCCGGACCAGGGCTGGCTGACGAACTGCACCCGCCCCAGCGGGTCGTCGTGGCGGCAGACCCAAAGCCCGCGCTCGAGCAGGCTCTTCTGGACGGTGTCGGGGTCGGCCCCGCGCCGGACGGTGACGATCATCGGGTCCGCAGGCTCCTGGAGCGCAGGATCATAGCATCCTGGTCCGCGGCCGGCCGGCGCGGCCCGGCAAGCTGGACGCCCCACCCGCCGCCACCTAGATTCGCCGTTGGGAGCCCGGGTCGACGGGTCGACAAAGGCATGACCTCCCCCCTGTAAGCATCACCCGTTGCGATGGGCCCTGGGCTCCCGCTCAATCCTCCCGCTCCCACGCCCGCAGCGCGGCCTGCGCCGCCAAGAGCCCCGCCAGCACGCCCGCCTCGTACATGAAGTGCGGGTCGTCGCGCAGTTGCGGAACGTCGTCCGGGCTGACGAGGTCCTCCTCGGCCAGCCCGGGCCGGATGCGGCGGCCGAGCGCGGCGAGCCGCGCTTTCTGCCCGCCGACCATCTGGTCCAGGAGTTCCGCGATGCCTTGCCTCGCGCCCACGTGCGGCTCCTCCCCGCGTGGCGGCGCCCGCGGTGCCGCATAGAATATCGGCTCGCTGCCTGGCGCAGCCGGTAGCGCGACCCGGCCCGCAGCCCGAGGCGTCCCCGTTCGACAGGCAGCCGCGCGGGAAACGCCCCTGTCCGTTCGGCTGCAACGGCCCGCGTCCCGTCTTCCCGGCCGGACGGACTCCGCATGGTGTCGACCCGGCGCGTGATCGCACGCGTGGCCAACTCCGGCTTGATCGTCTCGGGCCTGGCGCTGGTCGTGGTGCTCGGGACCGGCGGCACACGGATCGACCTCGGCGGGCTGCAGCTCAGCATGCGCAGCATCGCCGGGCCGCTGCAGTTCTTCGGCTTGTTCGCGGCGCTGCGCCTGTTGGTCGCCTCGCGCGGGTCGGGGCTCGAAGGGCGGCTGGTCGCGTTCTTCGCCCGCCAGGGGCTTTCGCCGCGCGACCTCCCGGCGACGCCCGGCTCGGCGGCGCGCACCGGCGCGTGGATCGGGGCCGGCTTCGCGCTCGTCGCGCTGGTCGCGGACCTCGTGCACCTGCTGCTCGCCGATCCGGGCGCGTCGCTCCTCGGCTTCGAACCGCTGGCCGCGTTCGCGCTCGCCGGGACGCTCGCGCTGGTGACCGGCGTCCTCGCGGGAGCGGGGTTCGGTGCGCTCGCCGCGATGCTGCCCCGCCGCGCGGGGCTCGGCACGCCGGGGCGTTACGAGGCCGGCCGCTGGACCACGGCGGCCCTGCTGCTCTTCGCCCCGTTCGTCGTCGACCTCGCTCCGCCGGCCGGCCCCGGCCAGCACGCGCCCGGGGTGCTGCTCGGCGTCGCCGCGGCCGTGGTGCTCGCGGCGCTCGGGATCTTCCTCCTGCTGCCGGTGGCGGTCCTGCGCGCGCGGCGCGGGCGCTGGGGCCTGGCGCTGACCGCGCTCGGCGCGCTGGTCGCGTTGGGGGTGGTCGCGGCCGCCAGCGCGGGTCCCGCGGTGCCGACCGAGAGCGGGTCGGTCGGGCTGCGGCCGAACGTGCTGATCGTGTCGATCACGGGGTTGCGCACCGACACCGTGGCCAGCTACGGCGCGCCGGCCTCGCTGACGCAGCACATCGACAACCTCGCGCAGCGCGGCGCGCTGTTCCGCGATGCGACGACGCCGTCGACGTCGTCGGCTGCCGCGGCGGCGTCGCTGCTGACCGGCCTCTACCCGGCCTCGCACGGCCTGCGCAACAACAGCGGCGAGCTGCGCCAGGGGATCCAGGCGCTGCCCTCGTTGCTCGCGGCCCACGGCTACCGCACCGCGGCGTTCGTCTCGTCGCGCGCGCTCGACGGCCGGCGCACGGGGCTCGGCGGGCTGTTCCACGAGTACCGCGACGTGACGGCCGTGCGCGACTGGCTGGAGCGGTTCGCGACCGGCCGGCCGCTCCTCGCGTTCACGGGCAAGGGGGACGAGCCGGTCCGCTCCACCGGGTCGACGCTGGCCGGCTTCCGGCGCTGGCTGGGGCGCGCCCCGACCACGCCGTGGTTCGCCTGGGTCGAGCTGGGCGCGCCGGGCTACCCGCGCCCGCAGCCGTGGAGCGGGCGCGCCGTCCTGCGCCCCGCGCTGGCGGACCCGGACGCGCTGCTGCCGCTGCCGCCGGCGTGGTCCGCGGCCGCCGACCGGCGCCGGCCGCTGCGCGACTGGCTCTTCGGCTACGAGGTCGAGATCCGGAACGCCGACGACGCGGTCGGCGCGTTCCAGGACATGCTGGTCGCGCGGGGCGAGCCGCTGCGGACGATCGTCCTCGTCACCGCCGGGCACGGCACCGCCGTCGGCGAGCAGGGGCTGTGGTTCGAGACCGGGCCGGCCCTGTCGCAGCCCGTGGTCCGCGTGCCGTGGATCGTCGCCGGCCCGGGCATCGCGCGCGGCGGTGTGGTCGCCGGACCGTGCTCCTTGGTGGACGTCTGCCCGACCGTGCTCGGCCTGCTCGGGCTCGCCGGGCCGCGCCGGTCGCTGACGCTCGAGGGCGAGGACCTGAGCCGCTACATCGCGTCGTCCGCGGCCGCCGAGCGCGACACCCGCTCGGGGCCGGTGTTCTCGGAATCCGCGACGGGCGCCCGCGAGGGGGGGCGCATCCACGCCGTCTGGCTCGGCAGCTGGAAGCTGGTGCGCTACCCGGGCGGGAGCGAGCAACTCCTGCGCGAGGGCGAGGGCGGGGAGCAGGAGGTGGCTTCCCCCCGCGGCCACCCCGGCCGCCTGCGGCAGGAACTCTCGGATATCCTCACGCGCCGGTTGACCCAGGAGGCGCACGGCCTGTGAGCACCGTCTTCGGCATAATCCGCGGCATGTTCAGGCCCCGGGTCCTGGCAGGCCGGGCGATCCTCGTCCTGCTCGCCGTCGCGTGCGCTCCGGCGCTGGCGCAGCTCGCCGTGCCGGCGGACGATCCGTGCGCGGTGATCCGCGAGATCGAGGTCCGCGGCAACCAGCGCATGAGCGCCGACGCCGTGCGCTTCGATCTGGCGATCAAGCCCGGCGACCGCTGGGACGAGCGGGCCGTCGCGCGCGAGTTCCGCCGCTTCTGGAACCGCGGCTACTTCTCCGACCTGCGCTTCTCGCGGCGCTGCACCGAGCAGGGGGCGGTGCTGGTGGTCGAGTTGGAAGAGCGGCCGACGATCCTCAGCGTCTCGTACGAGAAGTCGAAGATCGCCAACCAGCAGCAGATCGAGGACTTCTTCAAGGAGCGCAACTTCACCCTCGCCATCGGCTCGCCGCTCGACCGCAAGCGGATCTGGCGCGCCGAGTCGCACATCAAGGAGCTGCTCGGGACGAAGGGGTACCTCGACGCGCGGGTCCACGCCGACGTCAAGGAGGTCTCGCCCGGCTCGCGCAGCGTCTACTTCCGGATCCAGCCCGGCGGCAAGACCAGGATCCGCGACCTGGAGTTCACCGGCAACCACGCGTTCCGCGATTCCACCCTGCGCCGCCAGCTCAAGCTGATGCGCCCGTGGCGGTTCTACATGCCGTGGGGACGCAAGACGCTGTACCACCCGCTCAAGTACCAGCAGGACATCAACAACGTCCTGCAGTTCTACCGCGACCGCGGCTACCTCGACGTCGACGCGCGCCCGCCGGTGGTCGAGGTCAAGGCGATCCGCGACGAGAAGGCCGAACAGCGCGAGGCGCGCAAGGCGCAGAAGCGCGCCGCGCGCGCGGAGCGCAAGGCGGCGAAGGAGCGCGAGCGGGCGGGGGAGGACCCGAACGCGCTGCTCGGCAAGGCCGCCGAGGCCGAGCCGGCGAACGCGGAGCCGCCGCTGCACGAGCGCAAGTGGGTCTACATCACGATCCCGCTCGAGGAGGGCCCGGTCTACAAGCTCGGCGAGGTGACGTTCAGCGGGAACACCGTGTTCGACTCCGAGCACCTGCGGGTCTGGATCCCGTTGGCCAAGGGCGACGTCGTCTCCGACGGCGCGCTCGAGGCGGGCGTGTCGCGCATCACGGCGCTGTACGGCCAGAAGGGGTACGTCTACGCCGCCGTCACGCGGCGCTTCGAGCGCCACGAGGGCGAGCCGGTGACCGACGTGGTGTTCGAGATCGACGAGGACCAGGCCTACAGCGTCCGGCGGATCGAGTTCTCGGGCAACACCTCGACCAACGACGAGGTCCTGCGCCGGGAACTCAACGTGTTCGAGGGCAAGCTCCTCGACCGCACGCAGCTCGACGTGTCGATGTCGAAGCTGCAGCAGCTCGGGTTCTGGGTGCCGACCGGCGAGCCGGCGCTCGAGCCGGTCCCCGAGCGCGAGCAGGTCGACGTCAAGGTCGCCGGTGAGGAGCAGTCACGCAACGAGGTCCAGGTCGGCGGCGGCTACAGCGAGCTGGAGGGCGGCTTCTTCCTCGCCAGCTACCAGACCCGCAACTTCCTCGGGCGCGGCGAGTCGCTCAGCGCCTACCTCGCGTTCGGCGGTCGCTCCAACCAGGCCTCGCTGTCGTTCGTCGAGCGCTGGTTCCTCGGCCGCCCCTACACCTTCGGGATCTCGCTCTACCGCCGCAGCCTGGATTTCGGCGCCGGCACCGACATCACCGGTGCGCGGCAGGACCTGAACCAGACCAGCACCGGCGGCTCGATCACGCTCGGCAAAAGGATCCGGAACTTCTCGCAGATCCAGCTCACCTACGGCTACGAGAGCGTCGAGTCCGACACCTTCGACCTCTCGCAGCAGTTCGACGCCGTGTCCACGCGGATCGCCACGCTGACCCCCGTCTTCTCCTACAACCAGGTCAACAACTACCTGCGGCCGACCCGCGGGCTCACCTTCACCTTCACGCCGCAGGTCGCCGGCGAGTTCTTCGGCGGGGACAGCAACTTCTTCCGGCCGCGGGTCGAGGCCAGCATCTACCGGCCGCTGTCGCCGCGGCTGTTCGTCGCGCTGCACGGCGAGGTCGGCTGGATCCAGCAGTTCGGCAACATGGTGCGCGACCCGGGCTACATCCAGGGCGTGCCGCGCTTCCAGCGCTTCTTCCTCGGCGGCGACACGATCGGCCCGCGCGCGTTCGAGACCCGCTCGATCTCGCCGTTCCGCTACCTCGTGCAGACCGACAACGGCGAGCTGGTCAGCAGCCCGTTCGCGGCGTACGTCGGCGGCAGCAAGATGGGGCTCGTGCAGTTCGAGCTGGGGGTGCCGATCGGCCGGACGGCGACGATGGCCGCTTTCTTCGACGCCGGCGGGGTGTACGACGACGGGCAGGACTTCAGCTGGGAGCAGGCGCGGGCTTCGTCGGGGCTGGAGTTCCGCGTCTTCCTGCCGGTGTTCCAGGCGCCGATCCGCCTGATCTACGGCTGGCCGGTGAAGGAGATCGACTGCGGCAAGGAGCGGGCCGCGGGCCGCGCGTGCGCCCCGGACCGGACCACGCGCTTCCAGTTCTCGATCGGCCTGCCGTTCTGACGTCCGTCAGGGGGCCCCGACCAGGATCGCGCGCGCGATCCGGTCCACGGCGTGGTAGCTGACGCCGCCGCCCCGCGCCTGGTTGACCACGATCGCGAACGCCAGCGTCCGCCCCGACGGCGTCGTGCCGTAGCCGGCGAGCGCGGCCACGCCGTTCAGCGTCCCGGTCTTGGCCCGCAGGCGGCCGCGGAGTTCCCGCAGGCGGCGGCGCAACGACCCGTCCTCGCCGGCCCGCGGCAGCGAGACCATCAGCTCGGGTCCCCACTCCGGCCGCCGCGCCGCCTCGGCGAGGAGCTGCACGAGCGCCCGCGGCGTGGCGCGGTTCTGCCGTCCGAAGCCCGACCCATCGACGAGCGCGACCGCCGACGGTGCGATCTTCCAGCCGGCGAGGCAGGCCGCGACGCGCCGCAGGCCGGCCGCGGTCGTCGCCGGCACCTCGCCGTCCTGCGCCGCCAGCCCGCGCAGCAGCATCTCGGCGCCGAAGTTCGACGAGTTCTTGTTGATCTCGTAGACCAGCCGGTCGAGCGGCGGGCTCTCGTGCTCGAGCAGCACGCGCGCGCCCTGCGGCGCGCGCCCGGCGCGGGCGCGGCCCCCGAGTGCGATGCCGGCCTGCGGCAGCAGCTCGGCCAGGGCGCCGAGCGCGACCTCGGTCGGCTGGCCGAGGTGGATCCACGTCGTGAACGGCGGATCGCCCGGCGCGATCGTCCCCGAGACGACGATCGTGCCGCGCCCGGCCGCGGCATCGGCCAGCGAGACGGAGACGGCGGTCTTGCCGCCCGTCGTCGCGCGGTTCACCACCGGCGCGACCTCGCGCAGCGGGGAGGTCGTCACGCGGGCCGGCGCGCCGGGCCGCGCCCCGGGGAGCACGACCACCTCGACGCTGTCCCAGGCGATCGCGAGCGCGCCCTGCGGCGCGTTGTACGGGTGGGACACGGCGCGCTCGGGCCAGCTCGCCGGCCGGCCCGGCGGCTCGAACAGCCCGTCGTCGACGACGAGGTCGCCCTGGATGCGCCGCACGCCGAGCGCGGCCAGCTCGCGCAGCGCCGCCCACAGGTCCTCGCCCTTCAGGAGCGGGTTGCCCGACCCGCGCACGTACAAGGAACCGTGCAGCACGCCCGCCGCGTCCGGCGCCGCGTCGGCGAGGAACAGCGTGCCGAGGCGGAGCGCGGGGCCGAGGCGCTCGAGCGCACAGGCCGTCGTGAACAGCTTGACCGTCGACGCGAGCACGAGCGGCCGGTCGGGGTTCGCGGCGGCGTACGTCTCGCCGGTGTCGAGGTAGACCGCGTGCACCCCGACGTCCTGCCGCGCGAGCCCGGGCGCGGCGAGCAGGCGCCGCAGCGGGGTCGGGAGCGGCTCGGGCCGGGCGGCCGGCGGGGCGGCGGCCGCCGCGAGCGAGAGGGCGCCGATGACGGAGAGCCAGGCCAGGCTGCGCATCGCGGCATGTTACACACGCCGGCCGGCGGCGAGGCGGCTGCGCGGGGGGGCGTTTCGGGCTAGCATCCGGCCTGCGCGGCGCGGCCCGCGCGTCCGTCACCCGCACCACGCCCCACCCCGCACGACGCCCGGCCCACCCCGGGCGCGGCACGGAGGACGCCCGTTGAACGTTCACGAGTACCAGGCCAAGGAGATCCTCGCGCGCTACGGCGTCCCGGTCGCCGGTGGTGACGTGGCCGAAACGCCGGAAAGGGCGCGCGAGATCGCGGACCGGCTCGGCGGGAAGGTCGTCGTCAAGGCCCAGGTGCACGCGGGCGGGCGCGGCAAGGGCGGCGGGATCAAGCTCGCGGCCGACGCCGCGGAAGCGGAACGCCACGCGCGCGCGATCCTCGGGATGACGCTGATCACCCCGCAGACCGGGGCCAAGGGGCGCCTGGTGCGCAAGGTCTACGTCACCTCGGCGGTCGACATCGCGCACGAGTACTACCTCGGCGTCCTCGTCGACCGGGCCAAGGCGCGCGTGACGGTCATGGCCTCGGCCGAGGGCGGCGTCGAAATCGAGAAGGTCGCGCGCGAGACCCCGGAGAAGATCATCCGCGCCGACGTCTCGCCGGTCGCCGGCTACCAGCCGTACCTCGCGCGCCGCATCGGCCGCGGCATCGGTCTCACCGCGCCGCAGGTCAAGGAATTCGCCACGCTCCTGCGCGGCTGCGTGCGCTGCTTTCTCGAGACCGACGCGACGCTGGTCGAGATCAACCCCCTGGTCCTGACCGGGGCCGGGAAGATGCTGGCGCTGGACGCCAAGCTGACGTTCGACGACAACGCGCTCTACCGGCACGAGGACATCCGCGCCATGCGCGATCTCGACGAGGAGGACCCGCTCGAGGTCGAGGCTTCGCGCAGCGACCTGAACTACATCAAGCTCGACGGCACGGTCGGCTGCATGGTCAACGGGGCCGGTCTGGCGATGGCGACGATGGACATCATCGACCTCGCGGGCGCGCGCCCGGCGAACTTCCTCGACGTCGGCGGCGGGGCGTCGAAGGAGTCGGTGACCAACGCGTTCCGGATCCTGATGCGCGACCCGGACGTCAAGGGAGTCCTGGTCAACATCTTCGGCGGGATCGTGCGCTGCGACCGCGTGGCGGAGGGGATCATCGCCGCGGCGCGCGAGGTCTCGATCAACGTGCCGATGGTGGTCCGGCTGCAGGGCACGAACGCCGAGAAGGCGCGGCAGCTCCTCGACGCCTCGGGGCTGAAGATCCAGACGGCGGAGAAGTTCGACGAGGCGGCGCAGAAGGTCGTGGCCGGCGTGCGGGGAGGTGCGCGATGAGCGTCTTGGTCGACGCGGGAACGAAAGTGCTCGTGCAGGGCATGACCGGCGGCGAGGGCTCGTTCCACACGCGCCAGATGATCGAGGCCGGCACGCGGGTCGTCGCCGGCGTGACGCCGGGCAAGGGCGGCGCCGTGCACGAAGGGATCCCGGTGTTCGACACGGTCGCCGAGGCCGTGCGCGCGACCGGCGCGAACGCCGCGGCGATCTTCGTGCCGTCGTCGTTCGCCGCCGACGCGGTGCTGGAGTCGATCGACGCCGGCGTGCCGCTGGTCGTCACGATCACCGAGGGCATCCCGGTCCTCGACATGCTCAAGGTCAAGAACGCCCTCGACGCGAGCGGACGCACGCGGCTGATCGGGCCGAACAGCCCGGGCATCATCACGCCCGGCCGCTGCAAGATCGGCATCATGCCGGCGCAGATCTTCCGCCCCGGCACCGTTGGCGTCCTGTCGCGCTCGGGCACGCTGACCTACGAGGCGGTGGACCAGCTGACCCGGGCCGGGCTGGGCCAGAGCACCTCGATCGGCATCGGCGGCGACCCGATCATCGGCTCGCCGTTCACCTCGCTCCTGCCGCTGTTCGAGGCCGACGTCCAGACCGAGGCGCTGGTGATGATCGGCGAGATCGGCGGCACGGCGGAGGAGGAAGCCGCGGCGTGGATCCGGGCGCACATGACCAAGCCGGTCGTGGCGTTCATCGCCGGGGCCACCGCGCCCCCGGGACGGCGGATGGGGCACGCCGGCGCGATCATCAGCGGGGGCAAGGGCACGGCGGCCGAGAAGAAGGCCGCGCTGCGCGAGGCGGGGATCACGGTCGTCGACTCGCCGGCGGAGATCGGCACGACCGTCGCGCGGCTCGTCGGCCGCGCCTGAGGAGCCGTGATGGCCGTCGAACGAACGCTCGCCATCGTCAAGCCGGACGCCGTGCGCAAGGGCGTGATCGGCGAGGCGATCCGCGCCGCCGAGGAAGCCGGGTTGCGCCCGGTCGCGTTGAAGAGGGTCCGGCTCACGCGCGAGCAGGCCGAGGCGTTCTACGCCGTGCACCGCCACCGGGCGTTCTTCCCCGACCTCGTCGCCTTCATGTGCGAGGGGCCGGTCGTGGTGCTCGTGCTCGAGGGCGAGGACGCGATCGCGGCCTGGCGCCGCACGCTCGGCGCGACCGACCCGGCCAAGGCGGAGCAGGGGACGCTGCGCCGCCGCTTCGGCACGAACATCCAGAGCAACGGGTTCCACGGCTCGGACGCGCCGGAGACGGCGGCGTTCGAGATCGCCCACATGTTCAGCGGGCTGGAACTGACCTGACGGCGGGCCGGCCGTCGCCGCCCGGCGCGGGCCCTTCGTGGGGACTGCGACCGCTGACCGGAGGTAGCGTCGGCGGTGGCAGTCCCCGATCCGTCTCTACGGGTAGACCGGCGACTGGCGCACCGGGACCTTGATCTTGACCGCGCTCTCCGCCGGCTTGTTCAGCGGGAGCGAGTTGATCAGCGCCACGTCCTCGCACTTCGCGCCCAGGTCGCGCCGGCCGGCGCAGAACTGCTGCAGCGAGGTGCCGGCCGGGAGTTGGGCCAGGTCGAGCACCACCGGCTTGACCGCCAGGATCTCGGCGTTGTCTTCCTTGCGGAACGAGCGGATGGAGCGCTCGAGCTGCGCCGGTGCGCGGTCGGCGGACGAGGCCCACGCGCCGAGCATCTGGAACAGCTGGTCGCGGTGGCTGATCCAGCCGGCGAGCATCGTGCTCGCGCCGCCCTTTTGGTCCGGGACGCGGACCAGCCCGACCCAGGCCGGGATGCCGCCCAGGGTCGTCGCCTCGCCCTGGAACGAGAGCTTCGGCTGCTCGCGCGCGATGCGGCGCGCGAACTCCTCCGGTCCGAGTCCCTGGGCCTCCTTGGGCGGCACGACTTGCAGCACCAGCTGCGCGGACGGCTGCTCGGCGTTGTCCACGGCGGCGACCATCTGGCGCGTGTTGATGATCTTCCAGCCCTCGGGCACGTCGAAGCGGAATCGCATGTCGGGGTGGTGGAACGTGTTTCCGCGCTGGAAGCCCTGCCGCGGGTCGTCGCCGAAGACCAGCCCGTCCACGGCCGCCAGGTACTCGTCGCGCGCCACGCGCAGCGGCTTGCCCTGCTTGGCGCGGCGCTTGGCCAGCGGGGCGGCCAGCGCGCGCGTGGCCTCCACGCGGCCGCCCGGGTCGGGGTGGGTCGACATCCAGTTCGGCAGCGCCTGCCCGCTGCGCTCGCTGATCCGGTCGAGGACGGCGAGGAAGCGCGGCATCCCGAGGGGGTCGTAGCCGGTCCGGCCGAGGTAGCGCACGCCGAGCCGGTCCGCCTCCGACTCGGCCGAGCGCGAGTATTTCAGCAGCAGGAGCTGCGCACCGGCGCCGAGCAGGTCGGTGTAGTGGCCCACGTCCGGGCGCAGGATGCTGACCAGGCCGAGCCCGGCGCCGAACAGCTGCTGCCGGCTCATCTGCTCCGCCCCGTGCCGCGCCACGACGTGGCCGACCTCGTGCCCGAGGACACCGGCCATCTCCGACTCGTCGTCCGCGTGCGCGAGCAGGCCGCGCGTGATGTACACCGGCCCGCCGGGGAGCGCGAAGGCGTTCACGATCGGCGAGTCCAGCACCGTGAACGAGTAGGGAAGGTCCGGCTGCTCGGTCCGCGAGGCGATGTCCTTGCCCACGCGCGAGACGAGTCCCGCGAGCTGGGGGTCCTCGAACACGCCGAACTCGGCGCGGACCTCCGGGTCGGCCTCGCGGCCCATCCGGACCTCGTCGGCCTGGCCGACGAGCATCAACTGCCGGCGCCCGGTCGCCGGGTTGGTGGCGCAGGCGAGCAACAGGCCCAGGAGCAGGACGGCGAACGCGAACGCGCGGGGTTTCATGCCGGTCCTCCGGTCGTGGGTGCGGGCGGAGGAGGATGTTAGTCGCGGCGCGGCGCGCCCGCACGGGGGTGAAAAAAAGGGCCGGCCCGAGGGCCGGCCCTTCTCCGGATCAGTCCGGATCCGTCACGTCAACCGATCACGGGCAGGCGTTCGGCAGGCTGCGCGAGGGCACCTGCGGATCGCCCCACGTCCCGCCGTCGCAGCGGCTCAGGTAGTAGAAGCCGTTGCCGGTCGCGGGGGTGGCCGCGTCGGTGGCCTGCGAGTCCATGCTGTTGTTCTCGCCGGGCAGGCAGGCCGCGTCGTTGTAGTTGTGGGCCGCGAGCATCAGGCTGAGCGTGCCCTTCGCCGTGTCGAAGCCGTTGCTCCCGGCGCTGCCCTGCCAGCTGATGGTCGACTTGTTGCTGGCGAGGCGGACCGAGTCGACGACGATCTGGCACTGCGGGATGCCGCCCGGGACGTTGATCGTCAGCGTCACGGAACCGGCGCAGGCCGGTGCCGACGAGCAGCGCGCGTCGACCGTGTACGTCGTGGTCACGGCCGGGTCGACCAGGTGCTCGCGGTTCGTCGACCAGTCCTGCAGGACCGTCGCCCCGTCGCGGAAGCGGTACTCGATCGCGCCTTCCAGGCACTGGTCGGCGCTGGTGTACTGCGCGTCGAGGATGAACGGCCGCCCCGCCGCGTCGCTGTCACCGGTATTCGTGCCGGTGTCGACCGTGCCGTCCTTGTCGAAGTCGCACTCGGTGGTGTTGACGTCGGTGCACGCCACGGCCGGTTTCGGCTGCAGGTTCCTGTCGTTTCGCGGGTACGGAATGGCCGCGGCCGAAGGATCCATGGTCGTGCAGTTGCTGGTCGGGCAGAGCTGCGGCGAGCCGGCGCCGGTGCTGTCGATCGCGAGGCTGCCGCCGGTCGCCAGGCCGGTGATGTTGATGTCATCGATGAACCAGCCGTCGTCCCGGTTGATCACGCCGATCGTGCTCAGGGCTTCGGCGTACTCGTAACCCGGGATGCCGCCCGGCGAGTGGTGGAAGCGGAACAGCACGCGCTGCCCGCGCCACGGCCGGAGGTCGAACTTCTTCTGGATCCACTTGCCCGGCCCGTTGCCTGTCTTGCCTTCCTTGCCTTCCTCGCCGGTCTCCGGCCAGCAGGGGAAGCCGAGGATGTTCGGCAGGTCCGCCGTGAACTCTTCCTTGGTGCGGCCGACGCACGTGTCGACCGGTTCCGGGGCGCAGGTGCTCGACGGCCCGGTGCGGACGGAGTTCTCGAAGAACATGTTCTCGTTGTTTCCGTCGTCGCTCGGGTCGTACATGCAGTTGATCCAGTTGTTCAGCCGGAACGACTGCTCCGGGCTGAAGTACGCGTGCAGCGGTTCCCACTTCTCGTTGCCGCGGGGGTAGAAGTTCGGGCCGCTGCTGGTGTTCGTGCAGTTGGCATCCATGGTCCGGTTGCACATGTAGTCGGTCGTGTTGCACCGGCCGTCGTTGTTGGCATCGACGCAGATCGCCACCTGCGCGGCGTCCCACGCCATGCGCGACTCCGGCGCCTCGCCGAACAGCCGCCAGTCGGTGATCGACAACTGCGTCCAGTAGGTGAACTCCGGGGCGTCGCCGAGCTGGAAGTTCTCGTTGGCCTCGTAGAACACGCGGTCGTTGTCGAGGTCGCGGTGCATCTCGACCCAGTTCATGCGGTTCATGTCGAGGGTCAGGCCGTCCTGCACGAGCGAGGAGCCGGACTGGACGATGTTGGCGTTGGACAGCGATTTCTGTCCCGCCACCGTCGCCGAGCGCGCCCCGCCCGGGCAGGCCTTGTTCTCGCAGACACCCTGGTTCTGGGTCGTGACGTTCGCGTGCAGGTGCCAGTGCTGCTCGTTGTTGTCGTACCCCTCGCCGATTTCGCAGTAGTCCTCGGGCGCGGTGTTGTTGCCGTAGGGGTTGTTCGGGTTGTTGGTCTGGCAGTGCGTGCCGAGCAGTTCCTCGGCGTCGCTGCCGGTGGTGAACGGCTTGTAGAAGTCGAGCACGCACTTGGTGTTCACGTTGCAGACGAACTTCGTGCCGGTTCCGTCGTAGTCCCTGTCGTAGCGGTAGCTCTCGAAGTCCTCCGTGAAGCTGGTGGACCCGGTGAGGCCGCTGTTCAGGTAGTGGACGATTTCGAAGCTCTGCGGGACGGCGGTGCCGAAGATCGGTACGTCCTGCACGAGGAGGTTGCCGTTGGCGTCCGTCGCGCCCGCCAGCGCCTTCGCCAGCCCCTGCAGCGAGACGTTGAACTTGCTGGCGATGTCGTCCGTGGTGGTGTTGCGGTGGTCGGGACCGCTCGCCGGCATCGGCCCGGCCTTGAACTTGAAGTGGTCGGCGCCGGTCGAGGTGTCGTACTGGTCCGAGCCGGTCGCCGGGTTGTGCTCGGCGAGCCGGACCGGGATGCGGATCTCGTCGTCCACCATGCACTCCACCTTCGGGTCGCTGGAGGCCAGGGTCAGGACGACGTTGTCGAGCGGGAAGTTGGCGAAGTTGCGGACGATGACGTCGACGACGACGGTTTCGTTGGGATCGGCGAAGCCGTCGCAGTCGCCGTTGCCGCCCTTGCCGGCGCAGTTGCCGGTGTTGCCGTCCCAGACCGTGACCTTCGTGATCACCACGTCGGCGAGGTCGAAGACGATCGCGGCCTGCGCGGCCACGGGGTTGTTGATGCACCCGCAGCTGTCGTCGGACCAACGGGCCTTCTGGTACGGCGGGTGCGGGGTGCGGCCGGCGGCGCCGTTGGTGCTCGACGAGCACAGTTCGCTCGCGTTGTCCACGGTGCCGTCGCCGTCGTCGTCGAAGCCCGCGTCGCCGGGCTGGCCGTCGGGGCCGACGCTGGTGTTGTGCACGCCGTCGTACTTGTCGAAGTAGCGCACGACGACGGCCGGGGTCTCGGCCGCGGAGATCTGCGAGACGAACACCATGTGGTCACCCGCGCGGTTGATGCGGGTGGTGGTCCGGACGATCCCGGTGAACTCCGAGCCGCCGGCGCTGGTCCGCTCGAGGCAGAAGGTCTCCGGGACGCGCTCCGAGGTGGCGTAGGCCTCGACGAGGATGTTGTCGAGCTGGCCGTCGCCGTCGCAGTCCACGAGGTTGTCGCCGGCGCCGATGTACGGGTCGAGCACCGTCACCGGGATCTCGCCGTCGCCGTTCGTGGTGTACTGGCTGCCGAGGTTGATCGAAGCGCACTGGCCGTTGAAGGCCGGGTTCGAGACGTTGCACTTGTTGCCGACCTGGGCGACCGGGTGGCTCTCCTGCCACTCGACGACCATGTCGTCGATGCCCATGCCGTAGCCCCGGATCGCCGGGTCGGACAGCCCTTCGAACACGCCCCAGCCGATCTCCCCGGCCCAGGCCGTGCCCGTGGGACCCCACAGGTCCTCCAGCGTGTTGCCGCCGAGGCCGACCTGCGAGCTGTTGCCGATGCGGATCAGTTCGAAGTTGCGGATCTGGCGCAGCGAGGTGTTGGTGCCGAAGGTGGCCGCGACGTTCTCGTCCACCGTGCCGTCACCGCACGAGTCGTCGCCGAACGCCGTCGGTCTCCCGCTGGCGTTGGTCGCCGACACGCACTCCCACGTGGTTGTCGTCGTGGTGTTGCAGAACTCGTCGTCGTAGCAGACCTGGTTCGCGCGCGGGCTGCCCGCCTCGCACTTCTTGCACGGGCAGATCTCCTTGCGATCGTCCACCACGCCGTTGGCGTCGTCGTCGACCCAGCAGGTGCCGGGGCAGCCGTCGGCGCCGAGCGTCCACTCGTTGTCGCAGTCGTCGTCCGGCCCGGACGGGTTCTTCACCGTGAACCACGCGTTGGTCGGCGGGTCGCCGATCAGGTTCAGGTCGTTGAAGAAGCAGCCGCGCACGCCGCTGCGGTTGCCGCCCAAGGTGCCGTTCTTGCCGTCGCCGAACTTGCCGGAGCCGGTGCCGGTCGCCTCGTTGTCGGTGTTGGTCGGGGCGAAGGCGTGGCCACCGCCGAGGATGTTCAGCTGGCCGCCGCTGATCAGCCCGAAGTTGTTGTCCCACCGCCACTGGATCCAGCCGTCACCGAGCTCGCTGGGGTAGGCCTGGGCGGTGTCGAGGTCGAACTCCCAGTACCAGGAATAGTTGGAGTCCGCGCCGTCGAACTGCATGTTCCACGACCAGTCGAGCACCTGCGTCTTCCAGTCGTAACCGTCCGACGCGGTGCCGGAGCGCACCGGGTGGATCACCGGCGTGCGCAGCAGCTCGATCCAGTAGTAGGTGCCGGTCGTGCCGTCGGAGATGTCGTACGGCTGGCAGTTGGTCTCGGTAGCGCGGCAGTTGGCGCCGTTGTTGTCGTTGTAGGTGCCGATCGTGCCGGTGTGCCAGATGCCGCCGACCGTGGCCGAGGTGCCGGTCATGAACCCGCACCCGCCCTTGGTGTTCCAGTTCTGGTCCAGCGTGCTGTTGATGTTCTGGTCTTCGTGGCTCTGCAGCACGCCGTCCCAGTTCGAGTCCTCGCCCCAGTTGGTCGGGATCGGCTTGCCGGGGGCGGTCTCGGAGCCGGAGTAGCGACCGCTGCGGAAGCCCTCGTTGTCGGCGTCGAAGTTCCACGGGCCGTTGAAGCCCGGGTTGCCGCAATCGGTGCAGCCCGGCGTCTCGGTCCGGCCGACGATCGACGTCATGTCGCCGTAGTTGACGAGCGTCTCGTCCTTGCCGCGGAGGTAGACGTTGAAATCGGCTTCCGGGTCGTCCGGGATGCGGTCTTCGAACTTCTCGTTCGCGTTGCGGTCGAAGTTCAGGGTGCAGCCGGTCGGGCAGTCGGTGATGAAGTAGTTGATCTGGTCGTCGGCCTGCGCGAGCAGCTGGAAGGCGTCGACGTAACCCGCCGCCCCAGCGCTGGTCGAGTTGGCCGCGAAGCAGTCTTCGATCCCCTGGCCCGCCTTGCGCGACTTGATGCCGAGCACGAACTCGATGCGGTCGCGCTTGGTCGGCGGCTCGGCGTTGACCTTGAACACGAACGTCGTCTGCTGCAGGGTCACCGAGTCGAGATCGCCGATGCTCTTGGTCGGGTTCTCGAGCGTGATGTACGGGTACGGGGTGTTGTTCGTCCGGCAGGGGTCGGTGTCGTTGTCACCGTCCGGTTGGACGATCTTGAGCGAGACCTCGGTGTCCTTCAGCACCACCGGGTCGGTATTGAAGTACTGGAACGTGATCGAGAAGCTCTCGCCGACGTCCAGGTAGCGGTCGTCGTCGCAGCCGCCGACCAGCGAGAAGAACGTGTCGCGGCCGACCTGCGTCAGCTGCCAGACGTCCAGCGCCGGGCGGCAGTCGACCTCGGCGTTGGCCTGCCGGGCCTCGGTGTCGGCGTAGGTCACGCGCAGCTTGTGCCCGTGCTCGACCGACAGGATGCCGTCGCTGTTGACCGGGGAGGGCATCTCCGTCGTCAGCGGCAGACGGCCGGTCGTCTCGAAGTTCAGGGTGTTGGGCAGCTTGGTGAAGGCGAGGCCGCTTTCGGTATCGACCACCGTCCCGGCCGCGTTGACGACCTGGATCGTGGTCCGGCCGGAGATCACCGACGTCGGGCAGTTGGACGTGTTCCGGCAGCTCGTGTCGGCCTCGTCGTCCTTTTCGCTGACGATCACGCCGACGTCGCCGTTGCACGTCACGGGGTTGGTGTCGAAGCGGACCGAGGAGCCGGCCGCGACCGGACCCGCGATCGCCACGGCGAACGGCAGCGCGCTCACGCCCGCCTGGGCGTGCACGGTCACGCGCCACAGGCCCGTGCGCGGGTTCGCGCCGGCGGCGTTGGAGCTGAGGGCCGGGAGGTCCTTGGTCCCGTCCGCCGCGAGGTCCGGGGCGTTGGCGAACGTCGGCACGAACACGGCCTCGGTGTTGTTGCCGCGGTCGCGCCAGTTGGCGATCGCGCCGCCGCCGGCCGTGATCTTGCTGTTCGGGATGTTGTAGAAGTAGCCGTCCCTCGTGCCGTCGGCGTCGAGGTCGAAGCTGCCGGTGGCGTCGCGGTCGGGATCCTCGCTGAACGCGTTGCCCTGGTAAACCTCGTCGTCGGCGTTGCCGCAGGTGCCGTCGGCCCCGCAGTAGCGCACCTCGAGGTCGAGGTCCCAGGCCAGCACGCCGGTCGCGTTGACGTTGTCGCTCCAGGCCAGCGCGACGGCCAGATCGTCCTTCCAGTCGAGAACCTGGAAGTCGGAAACCTGGTCGACGCCGCTGGAAATCGTGCCGTTCATCGACAGGTCGCTGACGCCGTCATCACCGGCCACGCCGTCGATGTTGCCCGGCAGGTCGTGGATGATCAGGCCCGGCACCGTCGTCGGCGCGTCGGCCAGCGGGAGGGCGCGGGTGAGGAACAGCTGGCCGTAGCCCCAGACGTTGTTGAAGCGGTCCTCGGGGAGGCCGACCTTGCCGCCCACCATCGGCTTGGTGCCGGCGATCATGATCGCCTTCACCGCGCGCGCCGAGATGGTCGGCACCTTGTCGCTGTTGTTGTTCGGGTTGGTGCGGGTGCCGTCGGGGTAGAACCCCTCGGCGAGGTACTCGCGGATGACCGCCGCCGCGCCGGCGATGTTCGGCGACGCGAACGACGTGCCCTGGTACAGCTCCGACAGCAGGCAGTCGGCGGCGCCGGTCTGGTTGGCCGTGCCGACCTGGAAGCAGGCCCGCTCGTACCCTTGGGCGAAGATCACCGGCGAGATGCGCGCGAGCGCCGGCGTCGTCGCGTTGCGGAAGGCCGGCCCCTCGGACGTGAAGTCGAGGACCGTGCCGCCCGTGCCGTCCGAGGCGCCGACGGCGATGCAGTTCTTGCACGACGCCTCGTTGCCGATGTTGCCGAAGCCGAGGGTCGAGCCGTAGTACGGGTTGTTGTTCGAATCCATCGCGGGGCCGGCGTTGCCGGCCGCGATCGCCACGACGTTGATCGGGTTGGCGTTGATCGCGGTGTCGATGTCGTCGCCGCCGAGGGTGTAGCTCGGACCGCCCGCGCCCGCGTCGGATCCGAACGAGAAGTTGTGGATGTTGGCCTTGAAGTCGGCCCACAGCCCGTTGATCAGGCCGGTCAGCGCCGGGACGTTGAACCCCTGGCCGTCCGGGCACGAGGAGTCGATGTCGACGAAGACGACGCGCGCGCCCTTGGCGATCCCGTCGACCGCCTCGTCGCGGAACTCGCTGAACACGTTGTTCTTGTCGGTGTCGATGTACTTGCCCGGCCCGAAGTCGCGGACCCACGTCTTGTTCGGGTCCTCGCAGCCGGGCGCGACGCAGTCGGTCGGGCTCGGCTGCAGCGGGGCCGGGATCCGGCCGCGGGTGGCGTTGCCCAAAGCGGCGGAGGTGACGACCTGGCCGTGGGCGAAGCGACCCTCGGTGATCGAGTCGCACGCGTTGTAGTCGCCGGTGCTGCCGTAGCGCTGGCCCGTCGTGTAGCAGACGAGCTTGCGGTGGTTGGCGACCGTCGTCGCGCACGTGGTGCCGTTCCCCGCGCTGGTCCAGCCGGAGTTCGCGGCGGTGTCGGCGTGGTCGGAGGAGTTCACCGACAGGCCGGTGTCGGTGACGCTGATGATCTGGCCGTCACCGTCGAGCTGTGCCTTCCAGTAGACGAAGTCCGGGCTGCCGGTCTCGCTCTGGAAGTAGATGCTGCCGTACACGTAGAGGTTGGTGACGCTGGTCTCGTTGATCGCGACCACCGGTTCGAGGTGCGCGATCATCGGGATCAGCGGCGCGGCGGCGGTCAGCTCGATCTTCGCGCGGGCGCCGTCGACCGCCGCGGGCATGGTGCGCGTCACGGACGCGCCCATCTTCGCCAGCGCTTCGACGACCGGCTCCAGCGGCTCGCCGGGGAACAGCGTGACGCGGAGGTTGAAGATCGGCGAAACCGCCTGCTCGGGCGTCGCCTGCGGCATGCGCCCGATGCTGGGCATGATGCGGTACGCCGGGTGGTACGGCTCGATGAACCGCACCATGGGCGACGCGGACAGCGCGGAGTACGCCGCCTGGTCGAGGCGCAGAACCAGCGAGTTCACGGGGTTCTGCTCCATCACCTCGGCGCCGTACGACGCGAGCACCTGCGGCCAATCCGGCGAATTCAGGTCCGACTCGCGCAACTGCACGAGGAAGTACTGCTTGCGTCCCTCGGCCAGGCCGGCCAGCGTGCCGGTCAGTTCCTGCGGGATCGCGAGCGCTTCACCCGTGCGGAAGCTCCCGACCGGCGTGACGATCACATCGTCCTGCAGGCCGTAGTCACGCGGGATGTCGCCGTAGTGTGGCCCGGTGGTGAAAGGCCACCACGCCACGTTCCGCTTGTACGTGACGTGCTGGATGGGCGTCCCCACTGCGCCGGCTCCGTCGCTCGGCGTCGCCGCAACCAGGTTGGTGCCCGGTCGCGTGCTGACACTCGGCGGCGTTTCTGCGGCAGGCAGAAGGGAGACCGAGACGACCGCTGCGCAGAGGATCGCGATGACCCACCGCGGGGCTGACAACCGATCGTGCATGGACCTCCTCCTCCAGGAGAACTGCTGGTGACCGATTCGTGTGACCGACCCTCGGGTAGACCTCCCCGGTCCGATCGACCCGCACGCGTAGCTGGAGCGCCCGCGGCCTTCCGATCGAGGCAAACGGAGAGCGCGCGGACGGCAAGGCGCCGAGAAGCTACGGCGATCGCACCTTGCAGTCAAGGTCGATCTCTCGCGCACAGTGGCGGGAAAGTGGCGTAATCTCTGGGGTTTCCGCCGCGGGGACCGGGCAACCGTCCGCCGCGCCGCGTGTCTTTCGATCCCGCGGTGAGATCCCCGCGCCGACCGGCGAATCGCCGCCGCGGGCCGCGGGGTCGTTCACCGCGGCATGAAAACCCGGACAGCTTCGGTAGCCGGTTCGGGAAACACGGCCGGCTGCAGCGGCGACCGGCTGCGACTGGATTTCCGAAACGGGGTACTTAGAATCGCGCGCATGTTCGCCGACCCGATCGGGCTTCCCGAGAAGGAGCGCGCGCTGCGCGCCTGGTTGCGCGCACGCGGCCGCGTCGTCGTCGCGTTCTCCGGCGGGATCGACAGCGCGCTCTTGGTCCAGGTCGCGGCGCAGGAACTCGGCGGGTCGGCCTGCGCCGCGCTCGCGGTCAGCCCGTCCCTGCCACGGCGCGACCGCGAGGACGCGGAGCGACTCGCGCGCGAGATCGGCACCGAACTGGTGTTCGTCGAGACGGACGAGTTCGAAGATCCGCGGTATCTCGAGAACCGCGGCGACCGTTGTTACTGGTGTCGCAAAGCGCTCGTCCGGGCGCTCGTCCCGCTCGCGCGCCGCAGGGACGCGGTGTTGGCCTACGGCGCCGTGACCGACGATCTCGCGGACGACCGGCCGGGAATGAGGGCCGCGGCCGAGGGCGGCGTGACCGCGCCGCTCATCGAGTGCGGCTTTGCCAAGGCCGACGTCCGGGCGCTCGCACGCCGGCTCGGGCTCTCGGCGTGGGACAAGCCGGCCTCGGCCTGCCTCAGCTCGCGCATCCCCGCGGGAACGCCGGTCGAACCGGCGCTGCTGCGCCGGATCGACGACGCCGAGCGCGGGCTCGCGCAACTCGGGTTCGCCGTCGTCCGCGTCCGTGCGCACGGCGAGATGGCACGGATCGAACTCGGCCCGGGGGAGATCGAGCGGATGCTCGACCCGGCGGTCAGGACCCGCGCGGTCGAGGCGGTGCGCGCCGCGGGGTTCGCGCGGGTCTGCCTCGACCTCGAGGGGTACCGCGCGGCGGGGCCGTCGCGCCTGCCGTCCGCCCGGTGATTCAGGAGCGCTCGACCGCCGAGCGCAGGCCTTCACCGAGCAGGTAGCACCCGAGGACGGCCGCGAACAGGAACGTGCCCGGGAATACCGGCAGCCACCAGGCCGAGCGGTCCGCCGCGCGGGCATCCGCCAGCAGGTTGCCCCACGACGGATCGGGGGGCGAGATTCCGAGGCCGAGGAAGCCGAGGCCGGCCTCGGCCAGGATCGCGCCGGCCGCGAGGAACGGCGCGACGGTCAGCGCGGGCGCGAGCGACAGCGGCAGGAGGTGGCGCACCACCGTCCGCAGGGTCGAGGCGCCTGCGGCCCGCGCGCTGGCGCGGACGTCGCTCGCAGCCCACGCGCGGGTCTCGGCGCGCAGGTAGCGGAACAACCCCGGCCAGGAGAACGCGCCGACCACCAGGCCCACGCGCGCCGGCGCCGGCAGGAGCGCCAGCGGTCCCGCGGCGAGCCCGAGGATGGCGAGGGCGCCGATCAGCGCCGGGAACGCGTTTACGACGTCCGCGGCGCGGGCCAGGGCGACGTCGGCCCAGCCGCGCGAGGCGCCGGCGAGCGCGCCGAGGAGCGAGCCCGCGACGAGGGCCAGGGCCGTGGCGGTCGCGCCGGTCGCGAGGCTGGCCCGCCCGCCGTGCAAGACCCGCGCCGTGAGGTCCCGGCCGAGGGCATCGGTGCCCATCGGGTGGCCCAGGGTGGGCGGCTCGAGCACCCGCTCCAGGTCCAGCGCCCGCGGGTCGAGCCCGGCCAGCGCCGCGGCGAGGCAGGCCGCGACCAGCGCCAGGAGGAGCGCGGCGCCGGCGCGCGTCTGGCGCCGGCGCATCACGCGGGGGCCCCCGCGCGCGAGCGAGGGTCGGCGAACCGGCCGAGGAGGTCGGCCGCGAGGCTGCCGGCCACGGTCAGGAGCCCGGAGACCAGGGTCATCCCGAGCACGACCGGGACGTCGCGCGAGAGGACGCCGTCGAGGAAGTACTGGCCCAGCCCGTGCCAGGCGAACACGGTCTCGACGAGCACCGAGCCGGACGCCTGCGCCGGGACCAGGAGGCCGAGGAGGGCCGCCAGCGCGGGCAGCGAGGGGCGGATCGCGTGCCCGGCGAACAGGCGCGGCTCGCCGACCCCGGCGGCCCGCGCGACGGCGGCGTGCCGCGAAAGGTAGGCCTGGCGGGCCGAGTCGCGGGCGAACAGCGCGAAGAACGCGAGTTGGTGCGCGGCGAGGCAGGCCGCCGGCATCGCGAGATGGCGCAGGCGCACGAGAAGCCCGGACGAACCGTCCGCCGGCACGCGGCCGTAGAGCGGGAGCAGCCCCCAGTGGACGGCGAAAAGGTCCTGCAGCAGCAGCGCGAGCCACACGGTCGGCACGGCGTAGAGCGCGAGCAGGCCGACGGCGCCCCAGCGGTCCACCCCCGAGCCCGGGCGCCGCGCCGCGGCCCAGCCCAGCGGCACCCCGACCAGCGCGACCAGCGCCAGCGCCGCGAGGTTGAGCTGGAGGGTGGGGCCGAGGCGCTCGAGGATCTCGCGGGCGACCGGCCGCCGGGTGCGGAACGAGGTGCCGAGATCGCCCACCGCGACGCGCGCGGCCCACGACGCGAACCGCGCCGGCAGCGGCCGGTCCAGGCCCAGCTCGGCCCGCAGCTCCGCGATCCGCTCCGGCCCGAGCCCCGTCAGCTGGTCCGCCGGGGCGAAGGCGGTCAGCGGGTCCCCGGGCAGCGCGACCAGCGCGAAGAAGCTGGCCGCGACCACGCCGGCGACCGTCACCGCCGCCGCGACCAGCCGGGGCACGAGTCTCACGGCGTCACGGCTCGCGCCGCCAGGTGCGGGTCCCGGGCCAGAAGAGGATTGCCCCCAGCGGGCTCGGGCGGACGCCGGTCAGCTGGCGCGAAACCGCCAGCCGCGACACCGGGTAAAAGAAGAAGGTGTCGGGCTGGAGTTCGTGCAGCCGCGCCTGGACGAGGCGGTACAGCCGCAGGCGTTCGCCGCGGTCGAAGGTCTCCCGCGCGCGCTCGATCCACCCGTCCAGTTCCGGGTCGCGCAGCCCTGCGTAGTTCGCGCCGCCCGGCGCGGCCTGCGAGGAGTGCCACAGCTCGTAGGGGTCCGGGTCCACGCCCAGGTAGCGGCCACTCATCAGCGCCTGGAAGTCGCGGTCCCGCGCGCGGTCCTGGAACACCGCCCATTCCGCCGCCCGCAGGACGACCGCGATGCCGACGCGCCCGAGGCTGTCCTGGACGAACGCCGCGGCCCGGGCGTTGTCCGCCGGCGGCTGCGAGAACAGCAGCTCGAAGCGGAACGGCCGGCCGTCCCGTTCGACGACCCCGTCCCCGTCGCGGTCGGACCACCCCGCTTGGGCCAGCAGCTCGCGCGCCCGCGCCGGGTCGTACGGCCACGGCGCGAGATCCGGGTCGTAGCACCAGTGGCCGGGGTGGAACGACGTCACCGCCACCCGCGCCGCGCCGCGCGTCACCCGCTCGACGTACGCCTGGCGGTCGATCGCCAGCGTCATCGCGCGGCGCACGCGCGGGTCGGCGAAGAACGCGTTGCTCCCGTCGCCGTTCCAGGCGATGTACCAGAAGAACAGCATCTCGTACTCGAGCGTCGTGAACCGCCCGGCGAACGCCGCGTCGTCGCGGACCCGCTCCCACTGGTCCGGCATCAGCGGCGCCCCGTCGAGGCTGCCGGACTCGAGCGCGGCCAGGCGCGTGGCGTAGTCGCCGAGGATCTCGAAGTCGAACGCCGGCGCGGCCGGCGGCCCGTCCCAGTAGTCCGCGTTGGCGCGCAAGAGGACCCGCTCGCCGCGGTCCCAGCGCTCGAATGTCCACGGGCCGCAGCCGACCGGGTGCGCGGCGCGGTCGGCGACGTGGGCGGGCAGGAGGGGCTGCGCCCAGGCGACGAGCGCGGGGGCGAACGGCCGGCTGTAGACCACGCGCGCGGTGCGCGGGTCGGGAGCCTCGACCGACTCGACGAGGTTGAACGCCGCGCTGCGGTCCGGCGAGGACCGGGCGGGGTCGGACAGCACCTTCCAGGTGTGGACCACGTCGGCCGCGGTGACCGGCCGGCCGTCGTGCCAGCGCACGCCGTCGCGCAGGTGGAACGTCAGCACCCGGTGGTCGTCCGACCAGTCCCAGCTCTCGGCGACGCGCGGCACGAACTCCAGCCGGGCGTCGACGTCCAGGAGCGGATCGCCGAGCATGCCGGCGATCACGAACGACGAGGTCTCGGTCGCGCGCGCCGAGTCGAGGGTCCGCGGGTCGGTCGGCAGGTACCAGCGCACCGGCGGACCCGCGGGGGCCGGCGCCGGGCCGCCGCAGGCGGCCGCGAGCACGAGGGCGGCGACGAGCGCCGCGACGGCGGGCGGGCGCGGCGCGCCGCGCGTCAAGGGGCGCTCGCCGGGGGCGCCAGTTCGCGGGCGACCCACGTCGCGATCTCGTTCGTCACGTCCGCGCCGGCGCGCAGCAGCCGGTCGCGGCTGTCGAACGACTCGTCGCAGTGCACCACGCGCGGGCCGAGGCCGTACTCGGCCCAGCGCGCCGCACGCGCGCGCGACTGCGGAAACGCCGAGCAGACGATCAGCGCCGGCCGGCGGTCGTACGTCGCGAGGTCCTGCTCCGGGCGGAAGCCGGCGACGGCCTCGACCGGGTCGACCGCGACGAGCGCCTTGACCGCGGAGCCGCGCCCCGCGAACTCGGCCGCGGTGAGCGCGCCGTGCCCGACACCGACGACGGCGAGCCGCGTGGCGTCGATCGCCGGGTCCTGCCGGAGCCACTCCAGGAGCAGCTTCTGGTCGCCCACGGCCCGCCGGAGGTGGGCCTCGGGGACGATCGGGAAGACGTAGAAGCTCTTGTCCGCGGTCGCCGTCGACTGGCCGAAGCCGCGCTGGTCCATGCGCACCGAGGCCACCCCGGCGGCGGCGAGCGCGTCGCACAGGTCCAACAGCGAATCGCGGCTGCGCTTGTGGTCGTGGATCAGGATCGCCACCGGCCAGCGCCGGCCCTCGGTCCCCGGCACGTCCGGGACGGCCAGCACGCCTTTCAGCAGCACGCCGTCCGCCGCCGTCAGCTCGACCGTGGACTCGCGCGTCGCCGGCGCGCCGGCGACAGGCGGTGCGGCCGGCAGTTCCTCGGCCGCCGCGGCGAGCGGCAGCAGCAGCGGCAGCAGCAGGAGCGGCAGCAGGGTGGCGCAACGGGGTACCAAGGGGCGGCGCATGTCGGACCCTCTCGTCGCCGGAAATTCTAGCGGTGCCGGCCACCGCGGGGACCTCGCGGTCGCGCTGCGTGCTGCGCCCTCCCCGCGCCTCACATCCGGGACGGGACCGGTACCCCCATCAGGCCGAGCGCGCGGTGCAGCGAGCGCCCGGCGACGAGCAGCACGGCGAGCCGGGCCACGCGCACTTCCTCCCGCGGCTCGGCGATGACCTGGTGCCGGTGGTAGAAGCCGCTGATCGACTGGGCCAGCTCGAAGGCGTACTTGGCGAGCGTGGCGAACTCCAGGTTCTCGACGGCCAGGCGGACCGCCTCGGGCAGCCGCGCCGCCTGGTGGACCAACTTCCAGTGCTCGGCGGCGGTGTCGGCCGGGAGGTCGGCGAACCGGGCCTGCGCGGCGCGGCGCCGCACTTCGTCCGCGCCGGTCGCGAGCCTCTCGGCGAGCTTGTCCACGATCCGCGCCACGCGCACCGCCGCGTACTGGCAGTACGGGCCGGTCTCGCCCTCGAACGCGAGCGCCTCGTCGATGTCGAACGCGACCACCTTGTTGCGGGTGAAGCGGAGCATGTAGTAACGCAGTGCGCCGATCGCCACCTGGCGCGCGATCGTCTCCTGCTCCGCCGCCGGCAGGTCGGCGTTCCGCGCGCGGACCTCGTCCAGCGCGCGGCGCTCGAGCAGTTCCAGCAGGTGGTCGGCCTTCACGCCGAGCCCGCGCCGGCCGCTCATGTCGAGCCACGGGCGCCGCCGGTCGTCCTCCGAGAGCTGCAGCCCGGGCTGCAGCTGCAGCGCGGTGTCCGGCGAGAGGGCCACCATCTCGTACGAGAAGTGGATCGAGCGCCCCGCCTCGCGCTCGTGGCCGAGCCGCTCGAGTGCCTGGCGCACCACGCGCTGCAGGTACGACTGCCGCACGTCGATCACGTTGTAGACCGCCGCGCCGCGGCCGAAGCGCGGCGCGCCGGCGGCGCCGTCCCCGGGGTGGGCCGTGACCCACGGCCGCGTCCCGTCGTCGTAGGCGAAGCCGTCGAGCGGCCGGTACTCGAAGTCGGCGCCGAGCAGGCCGAACTTCCAGAGCTGGTACGCGATGTCCTTCCCAACGTACGTCACCGTCCCGTCCGAGCGGACGATGACCTTCTCGTACTCCTCGCCGCCCGCGGACTCGTCGGCGTGCGGGAGGTTCATGATCCAGCACCCGGCGGCCTTGCCCTCGGCCGCCAGCGCGATCGCGCCGCTCTCGCGCAGCCGCGCGAACGCCGTCTCCCAGAAGCGGTGGCGCAGGATGTCGCTCTCGCGCGGGAGCAGCTCGTAGCGGATGCCGAGCCGCGCCATCGTGCGCAGGTGGCAGCGCACGACCTCGGAGGCGACCGTCGCGCCGATGCGCGCCCGCGGACCCTCGCCGCCCTCCAGCTCGTGCAGGACCGCGGCGCGCAGCGCGAGCCGCGCGGCGTCCTCCTCGTACCACGCGGTGACGCGGGCGTAGAGGTCCCACAGGTCGTGGTCGATGCCCGGCCCGCCCGCGGCGACGCGCCGCTCCGCGGCCGCGACCATCCCGCGCACCCCGGCCTCGTCCAGACCGGCCAGTTCGGTCAGCGCAACGACCGCGTCGGCGACCTGCACGCCGGTGTCGTCGATGTAGTTCTGCACCTCGACGTCGCGGCCGAGCGCCCGCAGGGCCCGCACCAGCGTGTCGCCGAGGACCGCGTTGCGCAGGTGGCCGATGTGGGCCGCCTTGTTCGGATTGATGTTGGTGTGCTCGACGATCACCTTGTCGCCGGACGGGGCGGCCGCCGGCTCGGGTCCGAGCAGCGTGCGGACGGCGGCCGTGCGGTCGACGCGCACGTTGACGTACCCGGGGCCGGCGATCTCGACCGCGGCCACCCCGGGGAGCGCGCGCACCCGTTGGGCGAGTTCGGCGGCGATGTCCTGCGGCCTGCGCCGCAACGCCTTGGCCAGGGACAGGGCGGCGGGGCTGGCCAGGTCGCCCAGCTCGGGATCGGGGGGGAACTGCACCGGGGGCGTGCGCGCGCCATCGCCGGCAAGCTCGCGCACCGCGCCCTCGATCGACTCGCGCAGGTTGGCAAAGAGATCCAGCATGCCGCGGATTCTACGTTACGGTCGGGGACCGGATCCGCCGGCGCCCTTCACGGTGCCGGTCAGCGCAGGGTGACGGCGGGACCGGTCACGCGCAGCCCGGTGCGGGTCACGGCGACGAGGCGGTACAACACGCGCGGGAGTCCCGCCGGCGGCTCGTCCTGCAACAGGTAGCCCGTGCCCTCGCTCGGCAGACCGACAGCCGGGACCGGGAGCGCGTTGACCGCGGTCCACGGCCCGTCCTTGCCGGCCGCCCGCTCGACGACCCAGCCGAAGAGGTTCTCCTCCCAGGCGCTGGACCACGAGATCTCGACCAGCCGGCCCACGACCGCGCGGACGCCGAACGCCGAGAGGCCGAACAGGTCCCCGCGCCCGGCGCTCTCGGCCGACAGGCGCCACGGGGCGGCGCCGCGGGCCGCGGCGCTCGTCGCGGCCCCGCGCGCGAGCACGACCACGGCGGCGCCGTAGTCGGTCCACGGAACGATCGCCTGCGCGGCGCCCTGCCGGTCGAAGTCGAGCGTCGTGCGGTCCCACCCGCCGTCGCGGCGCCGGGCGACGAGCACGGCCGTCCAGCCCTCCTCGGCCACGCGCAGGTTCAACTCGGTCCCCTCGGGCGAGCCCGGATCGGGGGCGAGGCGCAGCAGCGCCGCGCCCAGCGGCGCGACCGGCAGCGCCGCCGGGACGTCGAGCAGCGGCAACTCCGCGATCTCCAGCGCCCAGCGCACATCCGGCGCCTCGTCGGTGACGTGGACCACCGCGGCGCGCAGCAGCAGGTCCGCCAGCCCGCCGCCGAGCGACTGGCGCAAGCCCTTCTCGATGGCGCCGAGGGCGCTCTCGGACTCGCCGCGCGCGGCGAGCGCGCGCCACGTCGCCGCGACGGCGCGCGACTCCTGCGCCGGGCGGCCGATCGACCAGAGCAGCACGACGTTGCCGCGCGCGAGCAGGGGATCGTCGGTCTCGATCCCGCGCTCGGCCTGGTTCCAGCGCGCCTGCGCGTCGCCGTCCAGCTCCGGCTCGGTTCCCGAGACCCGCGACTGGATCCACGCGGCGCTCGGCTCGGTCCACCACGTCGGCGCGCCGGCGTCGCGCGCGGCGAGGACCAACCGCGCCACCGAGCGGCTGACCGCGCCGCGGAACTGCAGCTCGTCCTGCTGGGCCGAGACGTCGACGACCGCGAACCCGGCGCCGCCCCGGCCCGGCGGGCTGGCGCGCTCGACGGCGGCGTAGCCGCGCACCGCGCCCGCGAGCGGGACGAGGTAGATGTCGAGCTCGCCGTCGCCGTCGTCCGCCGGTGCGCCGAGCCCCGCCGCGCGGCAGAACTCGAGCGCGCGCACCGCCTCGCGGATGGCGACTGCCGCGCGGTCCGGCACGCCGTCGGCGTCGGCGTCGCGGACGGCCGGCCCGAGCGCGTAGTGCACGCGCACCGCGGGCTCGTGGTTGCTCACGCTGGCGGCGAGGGGCGGCCGCACGCGCAGCGCCTCGGCCAAGGGTCCGCCGGTGGCGAGGGCGGGGGAGAGATCGTCGCCGCTCAGGCCGGCGGCGGCCGCGCTTTCGCGCACCAGCGCCGCGAACGGGGCGGCCGCCGGCGCGGCCGGCGGCCCGGCCGCTGCGGCGACGGCGATGGCAGCGACGAGGGCCGGCGTGGCCCGCAGCAAGCGCAGGGCGACCATAGGGATACGGGGGAATATAAGGAACGGGACAAACCCGGTCAAGAAAGATCGGAAGGCCCCGGACGCCCCGCGTGTCACTCCGGCGTCAGGCGCGCGAGGATGATCGTGACGTTGTCCTCGCCCCCGGCGTCGTTGGCCGCGGCGACGAGCTGTTCGCACCCGGTTTCGAGGTCCGGGGCCGCGCGGACGATCGACAGGATCCGCTCGTCGCCCAGCATCGTGGTCAGGCCGTCCGAGCACAGCAGGAGCAGGTCGCCCGCCTGCACCCGCTGCTCCTGGATCTCGGGGACGACCACGGCGCCGCTGCCGAGGGCGCGCGTGACGACGTTGCGCCGCGGGTCGCGCGCCGCCTGCTCGCGCGAGAGCATCCCGAGCCGCACGAGTTCGTTCACGAACGAGTGGTCCGCCGTGAGCTGGCGGATCTCCTCCCCGCGGACGAGGTACGCGCGCGAGTCGCCGACGTGCGCGATCCAGAACCGGTCGCGGTTCGCGACCGCGACCACGAGCGTGGTGCCCATCCCCTGGTACTCGGGCTGCTGCTCGATCTGCGAGGCGATGCGACGGTTCGCCTCGTCGATCGCCTCGCGCAGGCGCGCGGTGGGGTCCGTCTCGCCGCCCGCCGGTTGCTGCAGCAGCGAGTCGATGGTCTCGATCGCGAGCCGCGAGGCGACCTCGCCCGCGGCGTGCCCGCCCATGCCGTCGGCGACCGCGAACAGGCCGCGCGACACATCGATCAACAGCGCGTCCTCGTTGTGCGGACGCACGCGGCCGCGGTCGGTCCTTCCGGCGCCGGTCAGTTCCATTCGGCTAGCCTGCCGCGCCCTGCGCGGGCGCGCGCCGGGTCTTCTTCCGCGAGAGGACTTCCGCCAGGTGCAGCGCCGGCGTGTTGTCCGGCTCGCGCTCGAGGATTTTCTGGACCGCGGCCTTGGCTTCCTCGACTTCGCCGTGGGCGTGGGCCGTGAACGCGAGGTTCAACGCGGCGACGAGGTAGTCCGGGTTGAGCCGCACCGAGCGCCGGAATGCCTCGCAGGCGCGCTCGAGCTCGCCCGCCTCGGCCAGCGCGATGCCGAGGTAGTTGTGCACGTCGGCGAACCGCGGGCACAGCGTCGCCGCGGCCTCCAACTCCCGGGACGCCTCCTCCCACTTCTCGTCGCGCAGGAACTCCAGCCCGGCGCCCATGTGCGCGCGGAAACGGTCCATCTCCTCGCGGATGGTGTCGAGGTACATCTCCCGGGCCTCGCCGCTCCCCTCGCGCAGCGCGCGCTCGGCCCCCGCGATCCGCTCGCGCGCGCCGGTCTCGATCGAGGCCAGGGCGGCGCGAAACGCCGCCTGGGCCTCGGCGTCGCGGCCGAGCGTGAGCAGCGCGTAGCCCAGCCGCAGCTGCGCGTCGAGGTACCCGGGGTTCGTCGCGATCGCCCGGCGGAACTGCTCGACCGCGTCCTCGTGTCGGCCGAGGCGGGTCAGGACCTGCCCGAGGCGGAAGTGAACGTCGGGATAATCGGGGATCACCTGCAGCGCGAGTTCGTACTGCTCCATCGCCCGGTCGAGCTCCTCGCGCGCCTCGTGCTCGCTGGCGGCGCCGATCCGGGTCTGGACCAGGTAGTAGATGGCCGTGCGCCGGTCGAAGCTGGACAACTCCTCCTCGGCGAGCAGCCGGGTCAGGTACTCGGCGGCGGGGCCGTGCTCGCCGCGGTGGAAGTGGAACACCGCGGATTTCAGGTGGTAGTTCTTGAGGTGTTGGCGGACTTCTTTCAAGACGCGCATGGGGAGTCCGTCGTCGCCTCCGGGTGGTCGCCGGCGCCGCGCCCGCGGCGTTCCGCGACAGCGTAATCTAGCGCAACTCCGGGCCCAGGGGTCGGCCGAAATCCGCGGGCGGGGGCCGAGGTCACTTGCCGACTCGCACGCGCCGGCGCGCCTCGCGGGCCTCGAGGATCTTGCGCCCGTGGCGCCGCACGGCATCGGCCACGTTGCGGTTCTTCATCAGCAGCTTCAGGTCGTGGTCGTTCAGGTGCGCGACCATGTTGAGCGCGAGGTCGATCGGGCAGCGCGGGTTGCGAACGAGGTTGTGCTGGAGCGAGTAGAGCTTGGAGTACTCGCGGTGCCGCGCGAGCAGGCGCAGCGTGTCGCTGCCGACGTTGCGGCTGGTCGAGACCGCCTCGGCCTCGGGTTGCGAGAACTTCGGGTTCTTGATCACCGCCGCGGCGACGATGCGGTTGGTGTCGCGCACGAGGATTCGCCGTTCCTCGCGCGTGCCGAGCAGCGCCACGCGCAGCTTCTGGCCGATGTTCATCCGCGACAGGCGCGCGTAGAGCGAGGCCTCGTCGCCGTCCTCCGGCGAGCCGAGCAGCTCGCTCATGTCGGCGAGTTGGCCGAGGTCGAGGTCGAGTGCGGGCAACAGCGCCTCGATCTCGGCGTCGATCCCGAACGCGGCCAGCCGCGGGTCTTGCGCCGGCGGCGGGGTCGGGGCCGCGCCCTGCGGGCGCTCCTTGGCCAGCTCGTCGATCGTGTCGAGCAGGCGCGAGCGTGCCGCCGCCCCGAGGTTGGGGTTCAGCGCCAGCGCGCGGGCGAGCAGCGGATCGGCGAACAGGAGCTCGTGGTTCAGCGCGAGCGCGTCGAGCGCGGCCGGCGCCGTGCAGCGCGCCAGGGCGTGGCCGGCCTCGCGCGGCAGCGTGCGCCGCCCGGCCAGGGTCGCGGCGGCCTCGGGCCAGCCGTCCGCGCCGGCAGCGAGCCAGGCGAGGATCTCCGCCGGCGCGTCGGCGTCGGCGGCCAGCGCCAGCGCCGAACCCGCGTCGAGCGCGGCGAGCGATTCGGCCGCCGCGGCGCGGACCTCGTCCTCGCCGTCGTCGAGCAGCAGCACCTGCAGCGCGGCGAGCACCGCCGGGGGCAGCGGCAGCGCGCCGCGCGCGCCGGCGAGCCGCACGGGCCGCGCGGCCGCGCCGCTGCGCACCGCCTCCAGCAGGCGGTCGGCGAGCGGATCGGCCGTGCTCACGGGGCGGGCCAGGAACGCGGGGTGGGATCGGGCGCCGCCGGCGGGCGCTCCGACAGCACCCAGAATCCCAGCGCGCCCAGCGCCAGCGCGACGAGGAGCGCCGCGATGGCGATCAGGGAGCGCCGCGCGAGCCGCCGGCGCCGCTCGTCCGTCCCGGCATCGACCTGGAAGTGCTCGCGCAGCGAGGCCACGGTGCTCTCGGACGTGGACGGCGCCGGCCCGGCGTCGGCGGCCTCGCCCCTCTGCGCGACCTCGTACAGGTAGGCGTTGACCATCTCCGTCTCGTCCACGCCCACGTACCGCGCGTACGCGCGGACGAAGTTCCGCGCGTGCACCCCGCCCGGCAGGTACTTGAAGTCGTCCCGCTCGAGCGCCTCGAGGTAGCGGAGGTTGATCTTGGTCGCTTCCGCGACCTCGCGCAGGGCGATGCGCCGAAGTTCGCGCTCGCGGCGCAACGTCTCGCCGAACGTGGGCATCTTCCTCACGTCTCCCGCGGGGCCCGCGTCCGCAGGTGCGTCGGGCCGGGCGCGGCGCGGATCGTGCCTCGCCGTGCGTTCCGCGCTCGCCTGGATCGCCATCCGCTCGCCTCCGTCCGCAGGCGGGACGCAGCCGTCCCGCGCGCCGAGCGGGCGGAAACGACCTCCATTGTCCACGTTTGGGCCAAATATAGGAGGGAGCGCGGACGGGGGGCAACCACCGGGAACGGCCGGGGATGGTCCCGGCCCGCGCGCTTCGTCATTTCGGCGCCCCGAGGATCGCGGGCAGGCGCTCGACGACGCCGTCGCGGATGTCCTGCGAGACGGTTTGTTGGCCGAGCCAGCAGGCGAGCAGCGCGCGGGCGAGGGCCGGCGAGGCGACCCGCCCGACCTCGCGCCCGCCGCGCGCCAGCGTGACCTCGCCGGATCGGGAAAACGACAGTTCGATCTTCTCGCCGGCGGCGATCGTCCCGGTCCAGAAGCCCAGGAAACGCTCCCGGGCCGCGTCGCCGGCCGGGACTGCGCGGGCGATCGCCTCGTCGAGCGCCTCGCGCATGCTCCGCGAGTCGACCTCGCGCACGAACGCCAGGACGGCCAGGCGCTCGGCGGGCAGTCCCGCGAGGGCGTCGTAGACCGCGGGATCGGCGCGCAGCGCCTTGGCCGGCCGGCCGCGCCACGCCGCCAGCCCGTCGCGCAGCGCCGCGGGGTCGGCGTACAGGGCGAACGCGTAGACCTTGAACACGAGCTTCTTGCGCACGCCGCCGCCGGTCAGCTCGAGCGCGCCCTGCGAGCCGGCCCGGACCAGCGGGAACCGTTCGCCGGTGGACGGCTCGGTCCACTCGGTCGCGGCAGCCCCCGCCACCGTGGCGAGCAGCACCAGCGCCAGGCCCAGCGAACGGCATCCTGCCCGCGAAGATCCCATGGCCTACCTCCGGCGACGCTCCCTTTTACCCGATGCGGCGCCCCCGTGTCGCCGCCCTCGCCCCCGGCCGCGGTGTTTGCCGCTATTCTCCGGCGCGATGCCCGGGCCGCCGAGACGCCCCCGGACGGTCCACCTCGATCTCGAGCGGGGCTGGCGCGGGGGCGAGCGACAGGTCGAACTCCTGGTGCGCGAGCTGTCGGCGCTCGGCTGGGAACAGGTCGTCGTCGGCCGCCGCGGCGGGCCGCTGCTCGAGCGCCTGCGGGGGCGCGCCGAGATCCTCGCCGCCGCGGGCCGGCTCGAGGCGTTGCGCCGCCTGCGCGGCCTCGCCGGTCCCAAGATCGTCCACGCGCACACCGGCAACACCGTGCCGCTGGCGGTGCTCGGGCGCGGCCGCGGCGACGTCGCGCTCGCCACGCGGCGGCTCGACCGGCCGGCCTCGCGCTTCTGGCTCGCGCGCCTCGACCGCGTCGTCGCGATCTCGCGCTCGGTCGAGCGCTCGCTCCTGTCGATCGGGCTCGACCCGGGCCGCGTGGAGCGCATCCCGTCCGCGATCGACGGGCGCCGTGCGCTCGACCCCGCGCTGCGCGCCGCGCTCAGGGGCCGGCTCGGCCTCGGCGAGGGGGAGCGGCTCGGGCTGACGATCGGGGCGCTGGAACCGCAGAAGGACCCGCTGACGCTCTGCCGCGCGCTCGCGCTGGCCGATCCGCGCCACCACCACGCGTGGGTCGGCGCCGGCTCGCTCCTGGCCCGGGCCCGAGAACTGGCGCGCGAGCGCGGCGTGGCCGGGCGACTGCACTTGCCCGGGTTCGACGCCGATCCCGACAAGTGGTTCGCCGCCGCCGACGTGTTCGTGCTGCCGAGCGTGCACGAGGGGCTCGGGACGGTGCTCCTGGACGCGTTCCACTTCGGCGTGCCGGTGGTCGCGAGCTCGATCCCCGGCTCCGGCGAGCTGGTCGAGCACGAGGTGACGGCGCTGCTGTTCGCGCCGGGCGACGCGGCCGGGCTCGCCGCGTGCCTCGCCGAGGTGGCCCGCGACGCGCCGGGCGCGCGCGCGCGGGTCGCCGAGGCCCACCGCCGCGTCCTGGCCTACGACATCCGCGCGACCGCCGCGTGCTACGCGCGGCTCTACGAGGAGCTGGCCGCCGCCCGCGCGCTCGCGGATCGCTCATAATTGCCGCTCCCCGGCGTCCCGGCGCGGGCCGCCGCGGTGGAGGTGATCGATGGGCCTGTGGACCGCGAGGCAGATCTGGAAATCTCTCGACCGCGAGCGGCGCGTGCGCTCGGCGCTCGCGCTGTGGGACGACGAACGCCTGTCGCGCGCCGACCGGCTGGCCGCGCTCGGACCGTGGCTCACCGCGCGGGGCATCCGCGCGTCGTTTCTCGAGCAGCTCCCGCGTCCGCGCCGCGCGGAGCTGATCGCCGACGCGGGACTCCCCGAGGACACCGCGCAGCAGTTGCTGATGTCGTACCACCTCGTGCACCAGCGCCCGCTGCTCGGGGCCTTCCTCGAGGCGCTCGGGATCGGGCACGAGGACGGCGTCATCGCCGAGGGTGCGGACATCAAGCCGCCGGGCGAGCAGGCGGTCGGGCAGGCGCTGGAGAAGATCCGGGCCGAGTACGCGGCCGACGACGTCGAGCTGTACCTGCGGACCCTGACGATGGCCGATGCCGAGACGTGGGCCGCCGTCGCCGGGTTCGCCGGGGACCCGGCGTAACCCGCGAGCGGCCGGAGTTGCGCTGGCTGCGCGCCGCCAGCGCCGCCGACGAGGGTGGTGCCTGGCCGCCCGCGGACGGCCTCGACGGCGCGCTCGTCGTCGCGGCGGCGCGCGGGCACCGCCTGTCCGCGCGCGCCGGCGCGCGCGCGCACGCCGCGGGAACCGCGGGGCCGGCCTGGATCGGCGAGCTGGTCCGCGACTGGCGCGCCGCGCTCGGCGACGAGGCGCTGTTCGAGCAGGCGCTCGGCGGACTGGCCGAAACCGCGCGCCGCCGCGGGCTCCCCGTGATCGCGCTGAAGGGCAGCGACCTGTGCCGCCGGGTGTACGCGCCGGGCGAGCGGCCGCGCAACGACCTCGACCTCCTGGTCCCGGCCGAGCGCCTCGACGAGGCCGACGCCTGGCTGCGCGCCGCGGGGTACCAGGGCGCCCACCCGGCGCCGGAACTCGCACGCCGATTCTGGTTCGCCGCGACCTACCGTTGCGCGGCTCGCCCGCGCCTGCTCGTCGACCTGCACTGGGCGCTCGGGCCGCCGCGCCGGACGCGGTGGGACATGGCCGGCGTGTTCCGGCGCGCCGAGCCGCTGCCGGGAGTCGCCGGCGCCTCGCGGCTCGACGCCGCCGACCTCGCGGCGCACCTCGCGCAGCACGCGGTGGCGTTCCACGGTGCGGCGGGGCGCTGGCTCTGGTGGCTCGACCTGCACCTGGTGCTGCGCGGCGCGGACGCCGGCGCGATCGCGTCGCGGGCGCGCGAGGTCGGCGCGGAGGTCGCGCTGGAGGCGGCGCGGCTGCGCGCCGCGCGGCTGTTCGGCGGGGTGCCGGGCAGTGCGCGGGCGCGGGCGCGCGCGATCGCCGCGCTCGGGCGCGCGTTCGAGGGGCGGGGAAACGCCACGCCCGGGCGCTGGGCCGTGGCCGCGCTGGCCGTGGACCGGCCGCGGGACCTCGTCGCGATCGGCGCCGGCGTGGTGCGCCGCGGCGCGTCCCGGGCCGGGCGTCAGAGATCGCAGGACGTGCGCTGACCCCCGAACTTCTCCCGCGCGAGGTCCTCGGCGGTGCGGCCGCCGGCCGCGAACGCCTCCTGGCGCACCTCGGCCTGCGTGCAGGCCCAGCCGTTCGGGCCCCAGAAATCGCCGTTCTCGGCGAGCGCGTCGAGCGAGCAACGCCCGCAGAACGAGAAGTTCCCGCACGACGAGCAGCCGTCGAGGTCCCGGGCCGTGATGTTGCGCAGCCGCATCAACAGCGGCGCGGTCTCCCAGATCTCGCGGAAGCTCTGCCGGCGCAGGTCGCCGGCGGCGGGGAAGCGCTGCGAGCAGGGGTAGACCAGCCCGCGCGCCGAGATCAGCGCCACGCGGCGCGCGGTGGCGCAGATCGCCTGGTCCGGTTCGGGCGCGCTGCCGGAGCCGGGTTCGACGGCGAGCCCCATGTCGGGATCGACGCACACGCGCAGCAGGTCGGCGCGCCGCATGCGCAGTCCGAGCGGCGTGTCGTCGAGGTCGTAACGGACCGTCAACGTCGGGTCGAAGCGGTAGTCGGCGCCGATCTCGCGCGCGAAGTCGATCACGCGGCGGTACTCGTCCACGGTCTCGGACATGATCGGTGCCTTGACCACCACGTGGATCCCATGCTCGCGCAGCAACCGCGCCCCGCGCAGCGTGCGCGCCAGCGAGCCGGGACGGCGCGTCACCTCGTCGTGCACCTCGGGGTCCATCGCGTACAGCGACAGCTCGATGGCGACCACGCCGGCCTCGGCCAGCGCGCGGGCGTGGCGCTCGCGGACCAGCGTGCCGTTGGTGAACAGCCGCAGCGCGAAGCCGAGCTCGCGCGCGTGGCGCACGATCTCCAGGAGGTCGCGGCGGACGAAGACCTCGCCCCCCGTGAGGGTGAGGAACAGCGTGCCGCACTCCTTGAGCTGCTCGAGGACCCGCAGCACCTCGGCGGTGTCCAGCTCGCCCTCGGTGTCGGTGAGGTTCGCGTAGCAGTGGCGGCAGTCCTCGTTGCAGCGGTTCGTCAGTTCCCACAGCACCGTGATCGGCACGAGCTGGCGCGTGGCCGCGGCGAGAAGGCGCGTCATCCCGGTCATCGGTGCTGCTCCTTGCGCGCGGCCAGGGCGGGCAGGCGCGCCGGCAGGGCCGCGCCGCGCGGCCGGAAGTAGCCGAACTCCGGCAACCGGTCGACGGCGGCCCAGAATCCAGGGTCGGGCGCGAACTCGAGGACGTACGCCGGCACGCGGCGCAGGAGCGCGGCACACGCGGCGAAAAACGCCTGCTGCACGGCGGGCAGGCCGAGCGGCGCGCCGCCGGCCGCGAGCAGGCGCGGCAGGGCGCGGTCCGCGGTGATCCGCGTGAGCGTCGGCGCGGGGGCGTGCGCGAGGAACATCAGCGCCCCCGCCGGGGCGGAGCGCGGCGCGCCGTTCCAGAACGGTGTCCCCGCGACGCGCGTGCCGAGCCCCGCGTGGTGCACGGCGATCATCTCGTCCGCGAGGACCGGCAGCCCCCCGGCGGCGCAGATCGCGGCGATCGTGCTCTTCCCGGCGCCCGAGGGCCCGGCGAAGGCGATCGCGAAGTGGTCGCGCACGACCGCCGAGGCGTGGAGCAGCGTGTCGCCGGCCCGCAGCAACGCGACGCCGAGCGCGATGCGCACGAACAGGTCGAGGTGCGCGAGCGAATCCGGGATCACCGCGCGGCCCGCGCCGGCGGTCCAGTCCAGCTCGCCGTCGAACCCGTCGCCCCCCACGCGCGCCGAGTCGAGGTCCCCGGCCGACCGGACCGGCGGGTTGTCCACGTGGACGGGGTGGAAGTTCGCCGGTCGCGCCGCGCGGTCGATCCGGATCGCGAGCCGGAACGCCGCGGGCGCTCCGGGGGGGGCGATGAACCCGCGGTAACGCTCGGCGGCGCGGGCGGCCATGTCGCCCTCGGGCAACTCGACCGCGATCGGGTAGCCGGCTAAATCAAGTACCATTTGTGTTATTCGCAAGGGCGCGAGAAAGGGCGCCCGCGGGCGCCCTTTCTCCGAACGTCAGCCCCGGGCGCCCGCGCCGCAGTTGAACGGCTGGCTGGTGCAGGACGCCGCGAAGACAACCGGCTCGTAGCGCTCTTCCCACTCGATGGCCGGTTTTTCCCAGGTCTTGGCGGGCTGCGGGTTGTCCGTCTTCATGCTGACCCCCTCGAAGCTCAACGGCCGAGGCCGATGGTGAACGTGGTATTCGCCGTCGCTACGGTGTCGCCATTCTGGACCATCGAGACCTCGACAGTCCACTTCCCGTAAAGGTTGTGCTGGGTGATCCAAGTGCCGCTGACCGGGAGCACCACGCGGGTGTACGTCGCGTCGCGGGCCTCTTTGCCGGTGAGCGTTCCCGGGGGCAGCGAGCGCGCCAGGCGCTTCATGCGCGGGGTCTTCTCGACCGGCACGGGGTGCGGCGCCAGTTCGGCGCGCCGGACCGTGGCATTCGGCAGCCCCGCGGGGTCGACCGGCATCGTCCGTGTCTCGTAGTTGCTGCCGTCGGGGAGCACGAACTTGGTCACCTGGTCGAACGGCCCGCTGACGCCGCGGCGGTCGTAGACCGACACGACGTACAGGTTGACCGTGTCGTGGGCGCGGAACGGGCCCAGCGGGAACGGGCCCTTCTTGTACTGCTTCGCGCTCGCCTGCAGCACCTCGTCCGGGTCGACCGACGTGACGACGACGGCGTGGATCTTCGGCGACGTCTGCGGCGCCTTCTTCTTGGCCAGGGCCGGGGTCAGCGCGAGGCCGAGCGCCAGCGCGACGGCCACGACGGCTGCCAGGCGGGATCGGGAAAAGCTCCTGCTCATGATCGCCATCCTCTCTCGGGGTCCGAGCCCCCAGTCCGTCAGTCGATCTTAACCCAGTGGATCGTCCCGTTGGTGGTCCCGACGACGATCCCCTGCGTGGTGCCGTCGTTGTAGTCGAACGTCGGGTCGCCCACGGTCTTGCCGCCCTCGATCAAGGGGCTGCTGATCGTGTTGCAGGTCGTGGCGTCCAGCTCGTAGAGCCGGCCGTCGGCCGAGCCGACGTAGGCCCGCGTGTTGAAGGCGCCGCCGACGTAGCGCAGCACCAGCGGCACGGACGGGCCGTTGATCTGGATCGACGAGTACGTGGCGTCGGTGAACCGGCCGTCGGCGCCGATCTTCACGCAGTGCACGCGCGAGTCGGTCGACCACACGAACCAGTTCTCCCACAGGTTCGGCCCGGCGCTGATCCGGGTGCTGGCGTCCACGCCCTTGACTGGCCCGTCGGGGATCGCGGCCGAGATCGTGTCGATCTGCGCGACCGTCAGCGGGTCGTAGAGGTAGACGGTCCCGGCGGTGTTGCCCAGCGCGAGGAACATCGTGCCGCGCTCGACGAGCGTCGGGGCGGCGTCGATGTCGCCGATCCCGGTGATCGTGCCCCACGGCGGCGTGGCGAACGCCGGGGTCGAGTTCACCTCGAGCAGCACCACCGACTCGCCGCCCTCGTCGCGCACCGGGAAGACGACGATGTTGTTCGCGTCCGGGCGGTAGATGATCAGCGGCTGGCCGTTGCTGATCCCGAGCGTGCCGTCGGTGCCGGCGTACTCCGACAGCTTGGTCGTCAGCGCGTGGTCGTACATCACGATCTTGTTGTCGGCCGCGCCGCAGCGCGTGGCCACGATGACGACGTCGTCGTTGTCGTTGGGATTCGTGTCGTACTCGTCGACGACGACGACCGGGGCGGCCTGCAAAAGGCCGGCGGTGCAGCCGGCGTCGCCGCCGGTTCCCGCGACGTTGCGGCTGGCCTCGGCCGGGATGTCGTTGTCGAGATCGAAGCGGTACAGGTATCCGTTCTGCGAGGCGACGAAGCCGGTGTTGCCCTGGTTCACGCCGTCGGTGATCAGCTCGCCGACCATCGGCCGGGCCTGGACCGCGCCGCCCACGGCGGGCGGCTCCCAGCCGTCGCGCGTCCCGTCGACCTCGCTCATCCGGTGCAGCAGCCGGTCGTTGCCGATCGCGACCAGCCACTCGGCGGCCACCGCGCCGACCGGGGCCAGCGACGTCGCGCTCGACGTGTAGGCCCACTTGAAGGTCGCCGAGGCCCGCGGGTAGCCGGTGGTCGCGGCGCCGGCGCCGTAGTTCTGGTTGGTGTCGTAGGGGAACGCCTTGTAGTGGTAGACGATCCCGTTGGTCACCGTGACGTCGGTGCAGCTCGTGGCGTCCACGTCGTCCGTGACGCAGACGACCGTCGAGGTGCCGAGCGCCTGGCCGACGGTGTAGGTGTCGCCGTTGACCGGGGCGTCCGTCACGACCGACCCGGCCTGCTGCAGGACGAGCACGCCGGCGAAATCGCCGTCCGGCGGGTTGAGCCACTCCGGGGTCACCGAGAGATCGCCGGAGGCGGCCGTGAGCTTGGTCACCGCGGCGGGTCCGGTCATGTCGAGCGTCGAGAAGCTCCAGCAGTACGCGTTGGCGCCGCAGCCCGGGACACCGTTGTCCGCGGCGTTGAGCGCGTTGCCGCTCACGTCCGTGCCGGTGACCTGCAGCGAAACCTGCTCGTCGTCGCCGAACGGGTTGTGGCTGTACGTGACGCGCTGGTTGCCGTTGCTCCAGGCCGGCGTCCACCCGCCGGGGTTCGTCCCGCCGAGCACCGCCAGCGCGACCGAGGCCGTGGCCATCGGCTCGTCGAAGTCGATGACGACGTTCTCGGACAGCGCGACGTCCTCGTCCTCGTTGCCGGGCGACGTCGTTGTCACGGACGGCCGCTCGAGGTCCGGCCCGAAGATGAACTGGTCGCCGGCCGTGACGCCGCGGGAGTTCCCGTCCCCGGCGGCCTTGTACCACAGGCCGATCGTGCCGGCGCTGTTCTCGGTCCCGACCAGGTTCGGCAGGTCGGTGGTGGACTCGTCCTCGATCTCGACGATCGCCTCGTGCGTGTCGAGGTCGAGCGCGATCTGCAGGCTGACTTCCCCGGTCCCGTTGAAGTCGGGGACGCTGTCCCACTGGATGACGTAGCAGAGGTCGTCCTCGCCGTCCGCGTCACGGTCGACCAGGCAGGTCGTCGGCATGTGGTAAACCGTGCCGCCGGCCGAGACGTCCAGGTCGTCGCCGTACCCGTACACGGCGTTGTTCGGCGAACTCGCGTCCGGGATCAGCGCGCCGCTGACCTCGGCGCTCTGCCCGCTGCCGAACGCGACGTACCCGTTGCTGCCGATGAAGGCCGTCGAGTACGTGTTGCCGTACCAGCGGAAGGCGGACGGCAGCGTGACGGAGCGATAGCTGTCGTCTCCGCCGTCGTTCGGCTTCCACGACGTGACCTCGGTGCCGTCGCCGGAGACATCCGGGATCCAGTCGCGGTCCGTGGCATCGAGCGTGCAGGTGTACCCCCCCGCATCGCGCGTGGTGCCGTCGCAGATCGTGTCAGTCGCCCACGCAGGTGGCGCGAGGAGCAGTGCCAGGGCCGCCCCCAGGACGGCGCCGGCACACCGGGCAGGCACTCTCATGCCCCGCGTTGCCGCGCTGAACATCATCGATCCTCCTCCGAAATCCCGGGACGCTCCGCGCGCCCGGATTCCCGCGGCCCTCCCGCGGCTGGCGTTCCATTGGTGCAGATGACGACGAGGTCGCGCTCGGCGAGTTCCGCGAGGAACTCGCGGACGTCCGCGGCCACCTGCTCGACCGGGACGCCCGACTCGCGCGCGAGTTCGCCGGTGATCTCCGCAACCGTCCGCGTGCCGTCCAGGCATTCCCAGACGCGCGTTCCCGTGGAGTTGAGGGCCAGCACGCGGTTCTTCTCGTAGTGGAGGACGACGGCCTTCCCGCCGAGGACCTGCTCGGCCACGCGCGGGTTCCGCGCGTAGCGGGCGGCAGGCTCGACCCTGTGCTCGGATGGCACCCGGACTCTCCCCTCGTTCCCCGGCGGACCGGCACACCGGTTTTCGACGCGCCGGCGAAAACCTCCTCCTTGCGCTGAATCTAATCCCCGGCCCCCCCGGGGCAACCGCCGCCCGTGCTCGGCGGGGGCTAGCCCGGGAGGGCGGGTCAACGCTATAACAAGCTGGTCAATGGTGTCCACGGGTGTGCGCGCTTGTTTTGCCCCGCGCGACGGCGGTTCCGGGCCGCCGCCCGGGGCTTCCGCGCGCGTGCTCGTGCACGTCCTGACGCGGTTGATCCTCGGCGGCCCGAGCCGCCCGGTGCTCGCGCTCCTCGACCGGCTCGGCCGCCACGGGTTCCGGCCCGTGCTCGCCCTGGGCTCGCCCGGTCCGCACGAGGCCGAGGCGCGGGCCCTGCTCGGGGACTACCCGGGGCTGGAACTGGTCGAGGTGCCCGACCTGGTGCGCGAGCCGGCGCCGCGGCGCGACCTGGCGGCCACGCTGGCGCTACGCCGACTGCTGCGGGCCCGGCGGCCGGCGCTGGTCCACACCCACACGGCCAAGGCCGGGGCCCTCGGCCGGATCGCGGCGCGCTGGATCGGGGCCCGGGCGGTCCACACGTTCCACGGGCACTCGATGGACCGCGCCGCCGCGGGGCGCGCCGCGCCGGCCTGGCGCGCGCTCGAGCGCGGCCTCGCCCGCTGGTCGAGCGACGCGATCGTCGCCGTCTCCCCGTCGCAGCGCGACGACATCGCGCTGCGGCTCGGGTGCGCGCCGGCGCTGCTGGCGGTCGCGCCGCTGCCGTTCGATGCCGGCCCGGCGCCGTTCGACGAGCAACTGCGGCGGGAGTTCGGCGAGCGGCTGCGCGCCGGCGGCGATCGCGTGCTGGTGTTCGTCGGCCGCGGCGTGCCGGTCAAGGGTCTCGCGCACCTCGCGCGGGCCCACGCGCGGCTCGCCGCGCGTTCGCGCGCGACGGCGGAGCGCCTGCGCGTGGCGCTGGTCGGGCCGCTCGAGCCGCGCGTGGCCCGGGACGTCCGCGCGGTGCTGGCGGGCGCGGGGCTGGGCGAGCGCTGGTCGTTCTGGGGACCGGTGGCGCGGCCACTGGCGGCGATCGAGGCCGCCGACGCGCTGGTCCTGCCGTCGCTGAGCGAGGGGACGCCGCTCAGCGTCCTCGAGGCGCTCTGGCTCGGCGTGCCGGTGATCGCCTCGGCCGTCGGCGGCGTTCCCGACCTGTTGCGCGCGGACTGGTCGCGGCACGGCGCGGGGGAGTGGACGCTGCGCGCGCGCGCGCCGCGCGGCCTGCTCCTGCCCGCGGCCGACGCCGACGCGTGGGCCGCGGCGCTCGGCGAGTTCGTCGAGCGGCCGGGGCGCCTTCCCGGCGACCCGGACGAGCGCCGGCGCTTCGTCCGCGAGGTGTTCGACGCGGACGCGCGCGCCGGCGACATCGTCGAGATCTACGCCCGGCTCGGCGTCACTCCCTGACGTCAGCCCAGCGAGCGCGAGAAGCGCTCGATCCGCCGGTACGCTTCCTCGAGCAGGTTTTCCGGTGGCAGGAACACGATGCGCACGTGTTGCGTGCCCTCGCGCTGGCCGAACCCCGTCCCGTGCACGAGCACCACCCCCTCCTCGAGAACCAGCCGCCGCACCAGCTCGACGTCGTCCACGCCGAGGTCCACGCGCGGGAAGGCGTAGAACGCGCCCTCCGGCCGGACGATGCTCCAGCCGGGGATGGCGTTGATGTGGCGGACCGTGATGTCGCGGCGCCGGGCGAGCCGCGCGTTGGCCTCGCGGATGTGCTCCTGCGGCCCGGTGAGCGCGGCCGGGATCGCGCACTGCACCGGGTGGCTCGCGCACAGCCGCGCCCGCGCCAGCCGGCCCATCGCGTCGACCAGGGGCGCGACCGCGCGCTCCGGGCCGCTCAGGACGCACCAGCCGACGCGCAGCCCCGGGCCGAGCCAGACTTTCGACAGGCCGTAGAACGTCGCGATCGGCACGTCGTCGCGCAGCGCGGCCCCGCTCGTCAGCCGCGTGCCCGGGTCGAGCAGCATCTGGTCGTAGATCTCGTCGCACAGGACGACCAGCCCGTTGGCGGCGGCGATGTCGAGGATGCGCCCGATCGTCTCCGGCCCGGCGACGGACCCGGTGGGGTTGTTGGGGTTGATCAGGACGATCGCGCGGCAGCCCTCGTCCACGCGGGCCTCGATCTCGTCCGGGTCGGGCTGCCAGCCGCGCGACTCGTCAAGGTGGTAGGGAATCGCGCGCGCCTCGAGCTTGGACAGCACGGCGGTGTACAGCGGGTAGCCGGGACTCGGCACGAGCACGCCCTCGCCCGGCTCGAGCAACGTGGTCAGGAGCGTTTCGATCGGCTCCGAGGCGCCGTGCCCGATCAGGATGTAGCGGATCGCGCGGATGCCCTTGCGCTCCTCGGCGTCGCGCCGGATCGCCTCGACTGCTTCCGGGATGCCCTCCGAGGGCGTGTAGCTGGTGCGGTTCTCGCGCAGCCCGCGCACGATCGCCTCGACGACGTGGGGCGGAGTCTTGAAGTCGAACTGGCACGGATCGCCGATGTTCAGGTAGATCAGGTCGCGGCCCGCCGCCTGCGCCTCGCGCGCCCACAGCACGACGTCGCGCACGGCGTAGGTGACGTTGTCGATGCGCCGCGCGGTGCGGACGGGCGTGATCGTCGGTTTCACGGCCGGTCCTCCCCGGCGTCCGGCAGCAGGAACGGGTAGCGGAAGTCCTTCGGCGGCACGAACAGTTCCTTGATCGCGCGCGGCGAGGTCCAGCGGATCAGGTTCAGCGGCGATCCCGCCTTGTCGTTGGTGCCCGAGGCCCGGCCGCCGCCGAACGGCTGCTGCCCGACGACCGCGCCGGTCGGCTTGTCGTTGATGTAGAAATTGCCCGCGGCGTGGCGCAGCGCGGCCGAGATCGCCTGGATCACGAGCCGGTCGCGGGCGAACACCGCGCCGGTGAGCCCGTACGGGCTGCCGGTGTCGCACAGGTGCAGGGCCTCGTCCAGCTCGCGGTCGGGGTAGACGTGGACCGCGAGCACCGGGCCGAACAGCTCCTCGCGCATGATGCGGTGCTTCGGATCCTCGAACTGGATCACCGTCGGCTCGATGAAGTAGCCGATCTTGCCGTTCGACTCGCCGCCGGCGACGATCGTCGCGGTGCTCGAGCGCTTCGCCTGCGCGATGGCGCCGGTCAGCTTGCGGAACGAGGCGGCGTCGATCACCGCGCCCATGAAGTTCGAGAACTCGCGCACGTCGCCGACCTTGATCTCGGCCAGCTGCTCGCGCATGCGGCGGCGGATCCGCGCCCACAGCGACTGCGGGATGTAGGCGCGGGACGCGGCCGAGCACTTCTGGCCCTGGTACTCGAAGGCGCCGCGTACCAGCGCGGTCGCGACCTCGTCCGGGTCGGCCGAGGCGTGGACGAAGACGAAGTCCTTGCCGCCGGTTTCGCCGACCAGCCGCGGGTAGGTGCGGTAGTTGCCGATGTTGGTGCCGACCTTCTGCCAGATCGCGTTGAACGTGTCGGTCGAACCGGTGAAGTGCAGGCCGGCCAGCTCGCGCCGTTCGAGGACCAGCGGCCCGACGACCGACCCCGGCCCGGGGACGAAGTTGACCACCCCCGGCGGCAGGCCGGCCGCCTCGAGCACGCGGAAGATCACGTACGAGGACGCGACCGCGGTCGAGGCCGGTTTCCACAGCACCGTGTTGCCCATGATCGCCGGCGCGGTCGGCAGGTTGCCGCCGATCGAGGTGAAGTTGAACGGCGTGATCGCCAGCACGAACCCCTCGAGCGCCCGGTAGTCCATGTAGTTCCACGTGCCGGGCGCCGACGACGGCTGGTCGGCGTAGATCTGCTGCGCGTACTGGACGTTGAAGCGCCAGAAGTCGATCAGCTCGCAGGCGGCGTCGATCTCGGCCTGGTGCACGGTCTTGCTCTGGCCGAGCATCGTCGCGGCGTTGGCCTCGGCGCGCAGCGGGCCGGCGAGGATCTCCGCGGCCTTGAGGAACACCGCCGCGCGGGCCTCGAACGGCATCCGCGACCAGCTCTGCCAGGCTTCGCCGGCGGCCCGGATCGCGGCCTGGACCTCGCGCGGGCCGGCCTGGTGCACGCGAGCGAGCACGCGTCGGTGGTCGTGCGGGATCCGCTGCTCGAGCGTCCGGCCGGTGCGCACCGCGCGGCCGCCGATGACGCACGGAATCTCCATCGTCTCGCCGGCCATCTCCTCCAGCCGCCGCCGGATCTCGGCGCGCTCGGGGGTGCCGGGGGCGTAGCTCTTCACGGGTTCGTTGAACGGGGACGGGACGCGGAACACGGCGTTGGCCATGGACAGACCTCTCGGGTGCGCGGAACGGCGGTTGTTCCCGCGGGTGGGAGGGGCAACAGGATAGCGACGCCGGTCGCCGCGCGCAGCCGGGGCGCGGCGCGGCCGGCCGCCGCGCGGTTCGGGGCGGCTATACTGGCGCCGCCCCGCAGCTTTCCCGAGGAGCGGATGTCCGCTGACCGCCAGGCCATCCCGGGCGTTCGGATCGGGTCAAGCGACGTGCTGGACCTGCTCGATCGGCACGGCGTCCAGTGCGCGCTCGTCTCGGGCGAGGGGACCGTGCTCTGGGCCAGCCGCTCGCTCGTCGAGAACCGCGGCGCGGAGGTGATCGGCGGGGACTGCCACGGCCGGCTGTGGCGGCGCGAGGCCGACTGCATCGCCTGCGGCCTCGCGGACGTGCTGGCGACGGGCCAGCCGCACCGGGCCTGGATCCCGGACGCGCGCCCCGGCTCGGGCGGCCAGCGCCGGCTGCTGTTGCAGCTCAAGGTCTCGGAATCCGAAATCCTCGAGGTCGTGATCGACGCCGGCGCCGCCGCGGACGATGGGTACGGCCTGTTCCGCGAGCGCGTCCTGTCCGAGGGGTTGCGCCACGTCCCCACGGGCGTGCTGCTGCTCGACGCCGACCTGCGCGTGATCGGCGGCAACCCGGCGGCCTGCGCGCTGCTCGGGATCGCCGACCGGGAGCTGCGCGGGCGCGGCATCGCCGAGCTGTTCCCGGACGGGGCGGGGGTCCCGGCGCAACTGGCGGATCTCGCGTCGGGCGAGGTCGCCCTCGACGAGCGCGAGCTGACGATCGGCGTGAGCGGCGAACGCCGCGTGGTCCGGCTGTGCGTGGCCGCCGTCCCGGGCCCGGCCGGCCGCGTCGCCGGCGCGGTGGCGGTGCTCACCGACATGACGCGCCAGCGCGTCCTGAACGAGGCGCTGTCGCGCAAGGTCGCCGAGCTGAGCCTCCTGCGCGAGACGGGGCTCGTCCTCGCGCGCACCGTGCGCCTGGACCAGGTGCTGCGGGTGATCCTCTCGGCGGTCGTGCACCCGGGCGGCATCGGCCTCGACATGGCCGCGCTGTTCCTCGTCGACGAGGACAAGGCGATGGTCCGCGGCCGGCTGGCCCGCCGCCGGCCGGCGGTCGAAGGGCCGCTGGCGCGTGAGGTCCAGGGGCAGGATCTCGAGGCGCTCGCCTTCGGCCTGCCCAGTCCGGGCGACCGCGCGATCGAGAGCCTCGTCCGGCGCTACGTCGTGCCGCTGGAGCGGCTGCAGCACCCGCTCGTCGCCGCGCTCGGCATGTCGCGCCCGCTGCAGCTCAAGCCGGGCGCGCCGGAACTCCTGATCGAGCCGCGCATCGCCACCCTCGCCGAGGGCGCGCCGCTGTTGCTCGCGCCGCTGTTCAACCAGGGCAAGAGGCTCGGCGTGCTGGTCGGCTCGGCGGTGCCGGGCTCGAGCGCGCTGGACGAGGATCTCCTCGGCCTGGCGGCGATGGTGGCGGCGACCGCCGCCGGGGCGATCGAGCGCTCGCGGCTGCACGACGAGCTGGCGCAGCGGCTGGAGGACCTGCGCGAGGCCAACTCGCGGTTGCGCAACCTGCAGGTGCAGGTGCTCAAGGCCGAGCGCATGTCGGCGATCGGCGAGCTGGCGGCCGAGATCGTGCACCAGATCCGCAACCCGCTGTCGGTCATCGGCGGCTTCTCGCGGCGCCTGTCGCGCGCGCTCGGCCCCGAGGACCCGCGGGCGGACGACGTGCGGATCCTGATGGAGGAGGCCACGCGCATGGAGGCGATCCTGGCCCGGATCCGCCAGGAGGTCCGCCTCGCGCGCGCGCCCGCGCAGGAAGCGGTCGACCCGGGGGAGATCGTCGACGCGGCGGTCGCGCGCTATCGCGACCAGGCGCTCGAGCACCGCGTGCGGCTCGCGGCGCGGGTCGAACCCGGGCTGCCGAACGTCGTCGGCAACCGCGACATCCTCCTGGAAGTGCTCGACAACCTGCTGCGCAACGCGATCGAGGCGGTGGGCTACCGCGGCAAGGTGACGGTGCGCGCGCAGCGGCTCAAGGAAGCGGTCCACCTGGTGGTCGAGGACAACGGCCCGGGGATCAGCCCCGACCGGCTGGACAAGATCTTCGAACCGTTCTTCACCACGAAGGTGGGGGGCACGGGGCTCGGCCTGCCGCTCTCCAAGCGCCTGGTGGCGCAGTGCGGCGGGTCACTGACGGCGGACAGCCGGCCGGGCGAAGGAGCGCGCTTCCGCATCGTGCTCCGCCCACTCCAGCCGGGCAGCCCGCGCGACGACGAGGCATGACATGCCGAGCATCCTGATCGTGGACGATGAGCCGCACCTGAGGCTCCTGTACCGCAAGGACCTCGAGGACGAGGGGTACACCGTGCTCGAGGCGGCGACCGCGGAGGAGGGGATCCGCGCCTTCGAGAGCAGCCGGCCCGATCTCGTCGTGCTCGACATCCGCATGCCGGGCATGAACGGGCTCGAGGCGATGGCGCGCATCCTCGACCGCGACCGGCGGATCCCGATCGTGCTCAACACGGCGTACGATTCGTACCGCGACGACTTCACGTCGTGGGCCGCCGACGCCTACGTGACCAAGGGCCCCGACACCGACGAGCTGAAACGGACGATCAAGAAGCTGCTCGAGGAGCGCGAGCACCTCGGCTTCCACGACTGAACCGCGATCCAACGCGCGGCCGCCGCGCCGCCGGAGGAAATCGATGGCCAGCACGGGGCCGGACCGCCGGTCTCTGCACCCCGAGTCGCTCAAGCGCGTCCTGACGTTCGTCCTCGCCGGCGGCAAGGGCGAGCGCCTGTACCCGTTGACGCGCGACCGGTCCAAGCCGGCCGTGCCGTTCGGCGGCACGTACCGGATCATCGACTTCACGCTGTCCAACTGCATGAACTCGGGCCTGCGGCGGATCTACCTGCTGATCCAGTACAAGTCGGCCTCCCTGATGCGGCACGTCACGCAGGGCTGGAGCATCTACTCCGCCGAGCTCGGCGAGTACATCTACACGGTCCCGCCGCAGCTCCGGATCGGCACGACGTGGTACCTCGGCACGGCGGACGCGATCTACCAGAACATCTACACGCTCGAAGAAGAGCGGCCCGAGCACGTGATGATCCTCTCGGGCGACCACATCTACCGCATGGACTACCGCGAGATGCTGGCCGAGCACCTCGAGCAGCAGGCCGACGCGACCCTGGCGGTGCTCAGCGTCCCGGCGCGGGAGGCCAACCGCTTCGGCGTGGTCGAGGTGGACCCCGCCGGCGTGGTCGTCGGCTTCCGCGAGAAGCCGAAGGACATCGATCCGTCCGGCCCCGACGTCGTGGCCAACATGGGCGTGTACCTGTTCCGCACCGAGAGCCTGGTCCAGGCGGTGTGCCGCGACGCGCGGCGCGGCGATTCGAGCCACGATTTCGGCCACGACGTCCTGCCGTCGATGGTCCGCGGGGGGGCGCGCGTGTTCGCGCACCGCTACCGCGGGGCCGGCAGCGACCCGCGCCCGTACTGGCGCGACATCGGGACCGTGGACGCCTACTTCGACGCCAACATGGACCTGATCTCGGTCACCCCGCAGTTCAACCTTTACGACCCGGCGTGGCCGATTCGCTCGGCGCCGATCCAGGCCGCGCCGGCGAAGTTCGTTTTCGCCGGGGGCGAGGCGGGCCGCATCGGCACCGCGCTCGACTCGCTGGTCTCGACCGGCGTGATCATCAGCGGCGGGCACGTCGAGCGCTCGATCCTCGGCCCCTACTGCCGGATCAACTCCTGGTCGCAGGTTTCCGACAGCATCCTGATGGACGGCGTCGTCGTCGGCCGGCACGCGATCGTGCGCCGCGCGATCGTCGACAAGAGGGTCGTCATCCCGGCCGGCGCGCGCATCGGGGTCGACCACGAGGCCGACAGCGCGCGCTTCACCGTCACGCCCGAGGGGCTGGTGCTGATCCCGAAGGGCGAGCTGCTCGACGCCCCGGCGCTGGAGTCGCGGCCGACCTGACCCGCTGCTGCCGCGCGGCCCCGCGGGGCGTCCGCGGGCGGACCGACGCGGCGACGTCGACGCGGACCCGCCCCGAGCCGAGCCGCGGGGCCGGCCGGCCGGTCCGGGCGGGCTGGTAGATCCCCAGGGCGCGCGCCCGCCCCAGGAGGGCGCGGTACAGGCGGGAGAAATCCCGGCCGTGGTGGAAGTGGCGCAGGTGCGCCATTTCGTGGCACAGCGTCGAGACGAGCGACGAGTACTTGAGCGGCTTGCCGGTGACCAATGACCGCAGGCGGATCCTGATGTTCCCATCTATGTCGCAGACTCCGTAGACCTTCGCGTCGCGGCGCGTCCAGCGGACCGAGCGCGGGACGAGTCCGAACGAAGCGCCGACCTCCCGGGCGTGGCCCCGGAGGCGCTCGAGGAGCCGCTCCTGTTCGTTGCGCGGGGGCATTTCGGCGACATTCACTGGATTTTTGCCTCGGCTCGTCCCTGGGACGATGGTGCAGGACCCCCCAAACCGGGGGCGAGCCGGAGGTTACCACCTGCCCGCGCGGGGCGCCCGAAACGGGGCCCGGGCCCATTGCCGGGGCGGGAAGCGCGGTCTTACCAGGGAACCTCGTCCCACTCGATGATGCGGTTGCTGGCCTTCATGAAGATCCACACCCGCTGCTCGCGGCGCGGCTTGTCCTGGACCTCGTCGGGGTACATCGGCTCGCCGAGCACCACGCTCGTCGTCAGCGGATCCTGCAGCCAGACCAATCCCCGCCCCTCGTGCGCGCGGAACACGCGGGCCTCGCCCTCCTCGACCAGGTGCATCTTGCGCGCGCCGTCCTGCTCGCGGTGGTAGCCGAGGACCACTTCGTCGTCGCCCGATCGCGCGGGATCCGGCTGCAGCAGCAGCAGGCCGGGGAAGCCGTTGAAGGTGAACTCGGTCCGGGACTGCCAGCCGGTGTCGATGTCGAAGCCGGCGCCGGTCTGCCAGCGGAAGCGCACCTCCCACGGGCCGTCGGCCTGCCCGCCGGCGCGGCGGAACTGCAGCACCTGCTTCCAGCCCGGCTCGACGCGGTACCAGGTGCCTTCGAACGTCCCGTCGCTGCTCCTCGGCGGCACCTCGATGGTGCCCTTGGCGGCGAGCGCGGCGGCGCCGGCCAGCGCGAGGACGACGGCGACGAGCAGGGGGAGGCAGGCACGGCGGGCCATCGACACGGCTCCTCTTGTCGGATCTAGGGGGCGAGGGTACGGACCGTTGCCGGCCGGGGCAAGCTCGAAAGCGCGCGCCGCACGCGGCGCAGCGCCGCGGGCGGGAGCGCCCCGGCGGCGCAGGCCGTCTCCGCCGCGGCCAGCGCCAGGGCGCGGTGCGCCGCCGCGACCGGCGAGGCGGACAGCTTGCGCGCGGCAAGGGCGGCGAAGTGCCGGCGCAGCGTCGCGTCGTCGCCGCGCGCCGCGGGCCCGGTCAGGCGCGCGGTCCCGCCCGGTCCGGCGAAGTTCGCGAGCGCCCGGGACGCGAGGTCGGCCGCGATCCGGCGCGCCCGGGCGCGGCCGACACCCGCGAGCACGAGGAGTTCCTCGGACAGCGTGAGCAGCGCGTGCAGGTCGCCCGCCGCGAGCACCGCGGCGAGGTGGACCAAAGGCCGCGACGCGTCGCGCACCGCGACCGGGCGCGCGCCGACGAGCCGGGCCAGCGCCCGCGCCGCGCGCAGCCCGGCCGCGCCGTCGCCGGAGACCGCGGCGGAGCAGCCCGCGAGCGCGTCCGCCGACCCCGGCCCGTTCAGCGGGACCAGCGGGTGGCAGACGCCGGCCGCCGCGCCGCGCCGGGCGAGCGGGTCGAGCAGTTCCGTGCCGTATGCGCCCGCGATGTGCAGCGCGGCGCGCGGCCCCGGCTCGGGCCAGCGCCGCGCGGCGGCCGCGGCCACGCCGCGCACGGCTGCGTCGCTCGCGGCGATCACGAGCACGTCCGCCCCGGCGAGCGCCGCCGCGAGCGAGGGCGCGGCGCGCGCGCCGGCGGCGCGGGCGAGACGCCGTGCCCGGCGCGGATCGCGGTCCCAGACCGTCACGCCGACGCCGGCGGCGGCGAGCGCCGCGGCCAGCGCGCCGCCGGCGCGCCCGGCGCCGGCGATGGCGTAGCGCGGGCCGCGCGGCGTCACGGGCCGCTCCGCGTCCCGCCGAGCGCGGACCACAGGGCGCGCAGGTCTTGCGGCCACGGGGCGGTGAACGTCATCCGCGCGCCCGTCCGCGGGTGGTCGAACGCGAGCCGCGCGGCGTGCAGCGCGGGGCGGCCGAACTCGCGCACCGCGCGGCGCCGTGCCGGTTCGAGCACGCCGCGCCAGCGCTCGCCGCCGTACAGCGTGTCGCCGACCAGCGCGTGGCCGAGCGCGGCCATGTGCACGCGGACCTGGTGCGTGCGCCCCGTCAGGATCCGCACGTCGAGCAGCGCGAACCCGGGGACTTCTTCCACGACCGCGTAGCGACTGAGCGCGGCGCGCCCGCGCGGGGCGCGCGTCGACATGCGGACCCGCGCCGCGGGGTCGCGCCCGACCGGCCGGTCGATCTCGCCGGCCGGCTCGCGCGGGCGGCCCCAGACGACGGCGTTGTAGACCTTCTCCACGCCACGCTCGCGGAACTGCGCCGACAGGACGCGGTGCGCCTCGGGCGTGCGCGCCACGACCATCAGGCCGGTCGTGCCGCGGTCGAGGCGGTGGACCAGCCCGGCGCGCCCCTCGCCGCCGACGCCCGCCAGCGCCGGGTCGCGGTGCAGCAGGGCCGCCGCCAGCGTCCCCTCGCGCGCGCCGGCGCCGGGGTGCACGACCATCCCCGCGGCCTTGTCCAGGACGAGGAGCTGGTCGTCCTCGTAGAGGATTTCCAGCGGCAGCGCCTCCGGTCGCAGGCGCGCGTCCGCGCGCGGCGGGATGGCGATCTCGACGACGTCACCCGCGCGGACCGTCTCGGACGGGCGGGTGCGCTCGCCGTTGCGGCTCACGCCGCCGTCGCGGATCAGCGCGGCGAGCCGCGAGCGCGACTCCTCCGGGTGCCGGGCGGCGCAGAAGCGGTCCAGCCGCAGCCCGTCCTCGGCCGTGCCGACGGTGTGGCGGTGGCGCGCCCCGCGCTGCGCGGTGTCCACGCCGGCCCCGCTCACGGCGCCGGGCGGACCGTCACCCGGCGGCGCAGCACGCCCCACGTCGCGAGCGCGAGCGGGACCGCCGCGAGGGAGATGACCTGGCTCGTGGAGAGCGTGCCGCCGAACCACAGGCCGCGCACGTCGTCCCCGCGCGCGAACTCGACGAGGAAGCGGCCGGTCCCGTACAGCGCGAAGTAGGCCAGCGTGACCTCGCCCGGGAACCGGCGGTGGCGCCGCAGCAGCACGAGGGCGGGCAGCACGATCGCCAGGCACCACAGCATCTCGTACACCGGCGCGGGGTGCAGCGGCACGCCGAGCGGGACGCCCGTGCGCTCGTGGGCCAACGACGAGTGGTACGTGACGGCCCACGGCAGCGCGCACTCCGAGCCGAAGCAGCAGCCGGCCAGAAGGCAGCCGGCCCGGCCGAGCGCCTGCGCGAGCGGCAGCGGCAGCGCCATCGCGTCCGCGAGCTGCCCGAGCGGCAGGGCGCGGCGCCAGGCGAGGAAGAGCAGGGTCCCCGCGCCGGCGAGCACGGCGGCCCAGACCACACCGGCGGCCTGGAAGAAGTCGGCCGACAGCACGCGCCACGGGTCGGCGAGGTACCAGTCGGCCTCGATCACGACCAAAGCCGCCTTCGCGCCGATCAGCCCGATCAGCACGACCCAGAACAGGACCGACGTCGCCTGGTCGCCCGGGATCCCGGCCCGGCGGGCCTCGCGCTGGTACCAGAACCAGCCGACGACCAGCGCCAGCGCGACCATGAACCCGTAGCTCGGCAGCGCCACGTGGACGTTGCCCAAAAGCGGCAGCCGGTGAAACCCGAGGTCAACGAGATACGGGTACAACCTTGGACTCCTGCCGCGCGCGGCGCCGGAAGACGAGTTCCCAGATCAGGAGCGCTGCCCCGACGGTCAGGCCCATGTCGGCCACGTTGAACGTCGGCCAGCGGTTCGTGCCGAACCACGAGATCAGCTGGCTCGAGAGCGGCTCCCAGCTGGCGTAGACGTCGATGAAGTCGATCACGTGCCCGTGCAGCAGGCGGTCGACGACGTTGCCGAGCGCGCCGCCGAGGATCAGCGCCAGGCCGAGGCGCGCGAACACCTCGCGGCGCTCGGTCTTCCACAGCAGGTAGACGATCGCGACGATCGCGAGCAGCGGGAACGCGGTCAACAGCAGCCAGCGCCACGGGTCGGGCCAGCGCGCGAACATGCTGAACATCGCGCCGGTGTTGTGGCTCAATTCGAAGCGCAACATCCCCGGCACGAGGACCAGCGGGCTGTCGAGCCCCGCCGCGGCCCAGCGCTTCGTCACCTGGTCGAGCACGAGCCAACCTGCCGCCAGGGACAGGTCGAAAACCTGGTGTCTGGCCAAGAACCCCTCTCGCCGGCGTCCCGCCCCGGCCGCCCGCGGCAGCGGGCCGCCGGAACGATTATGCCCCGCCCGTGGCAGAATGACGCTCTTTGCGTCCTGCCGGGGCGACCGGCCGTTCGCGGGACGGAGACGAAGGATGCCGTACGAGCGCCCCCGGGGCGAGCACCGGTTCGCGACGGTCGAGCGCGAGGTGCTCCGCTTCTGGAAGGAGCGGGACATCTTCCACAGGTCCCTGGCCCAGCGGGCCGGCGGGCCGCCGTTCGTGTTCTACGAGGGGCCGCCGACCGCGAACGGGCTGCCGCACAACGGGCACGTCCTGACCCGCGTGGTCAAGGACCTGTTCCCGCGCTACAAGGCGATGCGCGGCTTCGACGTCCCGCGCAAGGCGGGCTGGGACACGCACGGCCTGCCGGTCGAGGTCGAGGTCGAGAAGGAGCTCGGGATCCACGGCAAGGAGGGGATCGAGCGCTACGGCGTCGAACCGTTCACCACGCGCTGCATCGAGTCGGTCTTCCGCTACACGGAGGAGTGGGAACGGCTCACGGAGCGGATCGGCTTCTGGATCGATTTGCCCGACGCCTACGTGACATTCCACCGTTCCTACGTCGAGTCGGTCTGGTGGGCGCTGTCGGAGCTGTTCCGCAAGGGCCTTTTGTACCGCGGGCACAAGGTCGTGTGGTGGTGGCCGCAGGGCGGCACCGCGCTCTCGTCGGCCGAGGTCGGGCTCGGCTACAAGACGATCGACGACCCGGAGATCTACGTCCGCTTCAAGAGCCTCAGCCGGCCCGGCGTCTCGTACCTGGCCTGGACCACCACGCCGTGGACGCTGCCGAGCAACGTCGCGCTGGCGGTGCGCCCGGACATGTCCTACGTCGTGGCCGAGTTCGCGGGGCCGGACGGCCCGGAGCGGCTGGTCGTCGCCGAGTCGCTCCTGGCGCAGGTTGCGCGCGACGCGCCGGTCCAGGTCGTCGAGCGCCTCGCGGGTGCGGCGCTCGTCGGCGAGCGTTATGAGCCGCTGTTCACGTACGCGTCCCCCGAGGGCGGCCGGGCCCACGAGCTGCTCGCGGCGGACTTCGTCGGCGCGGACCAGGGGACGGGGGTGGTCCACGTCGCCCCCGCCTTCGGCGAGGACGACTTCCGCGTCTGCCGCGAGCGCGGGATGGGTTTCCTGCAGCTCCTGCGCGACGACGGCACCTTCCCGCCCGAGGTGACCGATTTTGCCGGCCGGTTCTGCAAGGAGGCCGATCGCGACATCATCCGCCTCCTGCGCGCACGGGGGCTGGTGTTCCGCGACGGTACGGTGCGGCACGAGTACCCGTTCTGCTGGCGGCAGATGGGCGAGCCTCTGATCCAGTACGCGCGGCCGGCGTGGTTCATCCGCACCACGGACAAGATCCAGGAGGCGATCGCCAACAACCGGCAGGTGTTCTGGCTCCCCGAGCACATCAAGGAAGGGCGCTTCGGCGATTTCTTGCAGAACAACGTCGACTGGGCGCTGTCGCGCGAGCGCTACTGGGGCACGCCGCTGCCGATCTGGTCCTGCGAGAGCTGCGGCGAGCTGCGCGCGCTGGACCGGCTCGCGACGGCGGAGGAGCTGAACCCCTGCGCGCTGGACGACTGGAAGGCGGCGTGCCGGCGCGATCCCGGGCTGTCGCGGCACCTCGCGGTGCACAAGCCGTGGGTCGACAAGGTCACGCTGCCCTGCACGCGCTGCGGCGGGACGATGCGCCGCGTGCCCGAGGTGATCGACTGCTGGTTCGACTCGGGGTGCATGCCGTTCGCGCAGTTCGGCTTCCCGCACGACCCGGCGGGCGTCGAGCGCTTCCGCGGGGCGTTCCCCGCCGACTTCATCTCGGAGGCGATCGACCAGACGCGCGGCTGGTTCTACTCGCTCTTGATGATCTCGACGCTGGTCTTCGACGAGGAAACGCAGCGCCGGTACGGGATCGAGCCGCCGCGCGGCTACCCGCACCCGTACCGCACGTGCATGGTGCTCGGCCACGTCGGCGACGCCGAGGGGAAGAAGGAGTCGAAGAGCGCCGGCAACTACACGCCGCCGGACCTGGTGCTGGAGGGACGGTTCCGGCTGACGGTCGCGCCCGACTCGCGGCTCGGCGCGCCGCCGGCGCCCGACGCCGCCGTGCTGCTCCCGGCGCAGGTCAAGAGCCTCGGCCTGCCCGACGGGGCGCGGCTGCGCCTGCGGCGGGCTGACGGTGCGGGCGAGGCGTTCGCGGCGCGGATCGAGGCCGGGCCGGTCGGGCGCGAGTCGATCGTGCTCGGCCGCGAGGCGCTGGAGCGGCTGGGGCTCGCCCCCGGCCAGCCGGTCGTGGTGGATGTGCTCGACGACCCGCCGGGCGCCGACGCCTTCCGCTGGTTCTTCTTCTCGTCGAGCCCGGTCTGGAACAACGTCCGCAACTCGTTGCGCGCCGTGCGCGAGCAGCAGAACGAGTTCCTCGTCCGCTGGTCGAACGTCCTGTCGTTCTTCCTGATCTACGCCGCGATCGATCGCTTCGACCCGGCGCGGGACAACCCGGCGCGCGACGGGCGGGTCCCGCCGTTCGCCGGCGGGCGCGGGTACCGCCCGGTGTCCGCGCGCCCGCTGCTCGACCGCTGGATCCTCTCCGAGACCGCGCTGGCCGCGCGCCGGGTGACCGAGGCGCTCGACGGCTACCGGATCTACGAGGCCGCGACCGCGCTGCGCGACCTGACCGACGCGCTCTCCAACTGGTACGTGCGGCGCAGCCGCGACCGGTTCTGGGCCGGCGGCGCGGACCAGGACAAGACCGACGCCTTCTGGACCTTGTGGGAGACGCTGGTCAACCTGGCGCTGGTCTCGGCGCCGTTCGTGCCGTTCATGGCCGAGCACGTTTGGCGCACGCTGGTCGCGGGCGCCTGGCCGGACGCCGCGCCGGAGAGCGTGCACCACGCGGACTGGCCGCAGCTGCCCGCCGAGTGGGTGGACGAGGAGCTGTCGCGCTCGATGGCGCTCGCCCGCGAGGTCGTCTCGCTGGGCCTCGCCGCGCGCGCCTCGCAGCGCGTGCGCGTGCGCCAGCCGCTGCGCGCGGCGCGGGTGTTCCTCGCCGACGCCGCGGCCGGCGAGCGGCTCGCCGCGCTGGCGCCGGTCATCGCCGACGAGCTGAACGTGAAGGAGGTCGTGTTCGGCGGCGTGGCCGACGAGTACGTCACGTGGCGCATGCAGCCGAACTTCCGCCTGATCGGCCCGCGCCACGGCGCGTTGGTCCCGGCGATCAAGAAGGCGCTGGCCGCCGCGGACGCGGCGGCGCTGCGCCGCGAGCTGGACGAGCGCGGCCGGATCGAGCTGCGCCTGGCCGGCGCGAGCGTCGGGCTGGGCCCGGACGAGGTCGCGATCTCGCTCGCCGCGCGGGAGCACTACGCGGCCTCGTCGTCGCCGCGGGCGGTGGTGGTGCTCGACACCGACCTCGACGCGGACCTCGTGGCCGAGGGGCTGGCCCGCGAGCTGATCAACCGCATCCAGACCCAGCGCAAGGAGCTCGACCTCGACTACACCGACCGGATCGAGGTCACGGTCGAGGCCGATGCGGAGCTGGCGCAGGTCCTCGCCCGCCACGGCGCGCTGATCGCGGCGGAGACGCTGGCCGCGCGGCTCGCGCCCGGCCCGCCGGCGCCGGGCGCGGCGGCCAAGGAGTGCGACGTCGAGGGTCGCGTCGTGCGTCTCGGCCTGCGCCGCGCCGGGTCCTGAAGCCGTGGCGCGGCGGCAGCGCGGGGAACCGGAGGAGGCCGGGTTCAGCCAGGTCGGCCGGTCCACGCTCCTGTCGGGCCGGCTGGCCGGCGAAGGCGTCCTGCTCGTGTCGGGGGAGCTCGCGGGCGAACTCCAGCTGCGCGGCGAACTGATCGTCGCGCCCGGCGGGGAGGTCCGCGCGCGGCGGGCGGTCGCGCGCAGCCTGCGCGTCGAGGGCGCCGCCGAAGGGTCGTTCGAAATCGCGGGCAGCGTCGTGGTCTCGTCCGGTGCTGTCCTCTTCGGTTCGGTGGCCGCGGAGCGGCTGGAGGTCGGCCCGGGCGGCCGGGCCGACGTCCTGGTGCGCGTCCGGCCGCAACCCGCGCCCACCGCGCCGTCCCGGGATTGACCCGCGGCGTTCCGCCGCGCCGGCCGCCCGCCGCTTCCTTTCGCCCCGGCCCTTCATTTGCCGCGCCCCCGGGCCGATAAAGCTGGTCGGAAGGTTCGCGGGGACAACCGGACGGAGACGGAATGGCTTCGGTCGTGCGCCTGCTGCTCGTCGACAGCGACCCGGTGTCCCTGGACTCGCTCCAGCAGACGCTGACGCAGTCCGGCTTCGACGTCGACGCCGCCGACGACGGTTCGATCGCGCTGCGGCGCGCCGAGTGCGCCGACTACGACCTGCTCGTCGTCGCCGACCGCGCCAGCGACACCGAGGACGGCCTGGCGTTCCTCGAGCGCGCCCGTTCCGCGGCGCCGGCGCTGCCGGCGCTCGCGCTCAGTTCGTGCGCCGCGCTCGACGCGGCGGTGCGGGCGCTGCGCGCCGGCGCGCTGGACTACCTGACCCTGCCGATGCCGGAGGCCGACCTCGCGGCCGCGATCCGGCGCGCACTGCAGCGGGCCCGCGCGCGCGCGGCACACGGCGAGGACGGCGCGCCGCGGGCGCACGAGGACGCGGCGGGCGAGTTCGAAGACCTGATCGGGCGCAACCCGCGCATGCAGCGCGTGTATTCGCTGATCCGCACCGTCGCGCCGGCCAACAGCACGGTCCTGATCAGCGGCGAATCGGGCACCGGCAAGGAGCGCGTCGCCGCGGCGATCCACCGCCGCAGCCCGCGCCGCGCCAAGGCGTTCATTCGCGTCAACTGCTCGGCGTTCGCCGAGGGCGTCCTCGAGAGCGAGCTGTTCGGCCACGAGCAGGGGGCGTTCACCGGCGCCGTGCGCTCGCGCGCCGGGGTCTTCCGCAAGGCCGACGGCGGCACGCTGTTCCTCGACGAGGTCGGCGACCTGCCGCTGTCCACGCAGGTCAAGCTCCTGCGCGTGATCCAGGAGCGCGAGGTGCAGCCGGTCGGCGGCGACGCGGCGCTGCCCGTCGACGTGCGGCTGATCGCCGCGACGAACCACGACCTCGCGGCCGAGGCGCGCAACGGCCACTTCCGCGAGGACCTGTACTTCCGGCTGAACGTGATCCCGATCCACCTGCCGGCGCTGCGCGAGCGGCCAGACGACATCCCGCACCTCGCCGACCACTTCCTGCACCGCTTCGCCGAGAGCTGCGGCAAGAGCGTGCGCGGCTTCACCGACCGCGCGCTGTCCCTGATGGAGCGCTACCCCTGGCCGGGGAACGTGCGCGAGCTCGAGAACGCCGTCGAGCGCGCGGTGGTTTTGGCCTGCGACGACGTGATCGACGTGCAGGACCTGCCCCCCGAGCTGCGCGGCGTGAGCGGCGCGGTCGAGGGGGCGTTCCAGGTCAACACCGTGCGGCTGTCCGAGGTCGAGGAGATCGTGATCCGCCGCGTGTTGTCGCGGACCGGCTGGAACATCAAGCGCTCGGCCGAAATCCTCGGCATCACGCGCGCCACGCTGTACTCGAAGATCCGCAAGTTCGGCCTGGCCGTCACGCGCTAGCGCGCGGCGCGGGGCGGGGACGGCGCCCCGCCCCCCGGGTTCAGTGCCACTCCGCGTTGCGGCGCAGCTCGTCGCGGCGCACTTCCTGGCCCTCGGTCGTGGTCTTGCCGATCTCCAAGAGCGACTTGAGCCGCAGGAGTCCCTCGTCCAGCGCCTGGCGCGGGTCCGGGCCGACCGCGCGCGCCACGGCGGCGCCGACCGCCCCGGCCGGCGGAGCGTACGTCATCCGCACGTGAACCCGCGTGCCGCCGCGGCGATCGGCGTCGAAGCGGACCGTCCCCTCGTGCCCGACCGACGGGTCGCCGAGCGTGCGCCACGAGATCCGCCGGTTCGGCTCCTGCCGCGTGACCTCGGCCTCCCACTCCAGCGGCGCGCCGGCCGGGCCGACGACCTCCCAGCGCGAGCGGCCGTTGCCGAGATCCTGCACGGCCCGCACGTGCGGCATGAAGCGCGGGAAGTTCTCGAAGCGCGACCAGAACTGGTAGACCACGTCGGGTGGCGCGTCGATGTGGATCGTCTTCTGCACGCTCGGCCCGCGCGCGGGGCGGCGGGCGCCGAGCATGCGGCGCGAGTCGAGGTTGGTCAGGCCGCGCACCGCGAGTGCCGCGCCGCCGAGCCCGATCACGGCGCCGAGCGCGCCGCGGCGGCGCAGCCCCTTCAGGACCAGCAGCGCGCCGCCGGCGACCGCCGCGGCACGCAGCGCCGGCGGCCACTCGCCCTCGCGGGCGCGCGGCGGCGCGAACTCGCCCTGCAACGCCGGGATGCCCGCCGCGTGCTCGTGCAGCTCGAGCTGGTTCTCGACGCCGGCGACGCCGCGCACGCTGCCGGTCTCCCACAGCACCCGCTCGAGCTCGTGGGCCAGGACCGGTCCGGCCAGCGTGACCACGCCGTCCTCGACACTGACCTGCAGCGCCCGCGGGTGCGAACAGGCGCGCCCGAGGCGCGAGCGCACGCGTTCCTCGATCACCCAGTCGGGAGCGGCGCCGCCGCGGACGCGCCCGAGCGCCTCGGCGACGAGACCGCGCCCGCGGTTGCCGAGGTCGCGGGCGGACCTGGCGATCCCGTTGTTCAGGTCGTGCCAGCCGGCGACGAACTGGTCCCGGATCAGGGCCCGGCGGCGGCGCCCGCGGTCGGGATCCATGAGGTACATCGCGGTCACGCCGAGCGCGGCGCCGCGGATGAAGGAGCGCAGAGAGGCCATGGTGTCCTCGTGCTGTCGTGGAATGCGGCGCCCGGAACCGGCACCACGCCCCCGCGGTCGGGCCGTCCGCGGCCGGTCGAACCGCCGCGGCGTGGAGGCGGAATGGATTTTAGCGCGAAGCCGCGACCCGCCGCGCAGTGTCCCGCCGCAGCAGGCCGAGCAGAGATTTTTCCGCGCGGGCAAGGCGCCGCAGCGGCGCGTCGCGGCGCTGCGGCCGGAAGCGCTCGGCGAGCGATCCGTCGAGGTAGGCCTCGATCACCGCCGGGTGGACGTAGTGCTTGCGGCAGACGGCGGGCGTGTTGATCAGCCGCTCGGAGACGGCGCGGATCGCCTGCGCCACGCGCTTGTTGCGCGCGGCCCGCGTGCCGGCCGGGCCGAGCGCGACGAGCGCCGCGCCGGCCATCACGCTCCCGGCCCACGTGCGGAAGTCCTTGGCGGTGAACTCCTGCCCGGAAACCTCGCGCAGGTAGTCGTTGACGTCGCCCGAGCCGATGTCGCGCACGGCGCCCTCGCCGTCGACGTAGCAGAACAGTTCGTGGCCGGGAAGTTCCTGGCAGCGCTGGACGATGCGCGCGATGCGCCGGTCCTGCACGTCGAGGGAGACCTCCTTGCCCGACTTGCCGCGGAACTGGAAGCGCAAGTTGGAGCCGCGGACGTCGGCGTGGTCGTTGGTCAGCGTCGTCAGCCCGAACGAGCGGTTGGCGCGCGCGTACTCGTCGTTGCCGACGCGGATCAGCGTCGTCTGCAGCAGGTGGATGACCGCCGCCAGCACCTTCTCGCGCGGCAGGCCCGGCCGCGCGAGGTCGGCCTCGACCCGCGCGCGGATCGCGGGCAGCGCCTGGCCGAAGTCGAGCAGGCGGCCGTACTTCGTCTCGTCGCGGACCTCGCGCCACCGCGGGTGGTAGCGGTACTGCTTGCGACCGCGCGCGTCGCGCCCGGTGGCCTGCAGGTGCCCGTTCGGGTCGGGGCAGATCCAGACCCCGGTCCAGGCCGGCGGGATCGCCAGCGCGCGGATCCGCGCGAGGTCGGCCGCGTCGCGTACCGTGCGCCGGTCGGGCGCGACGTAGCGGAAGCCGCGCCCGGCGCGCAGGCGCCGGATGCCGGGGCGGGCGTCGGTGACGTAGCGCAGGCCCGCCGCGCGGGCGCAGACGGCGGGATCGGAGGGGAGACCCTCGACGATCGGCGCGGCCGTCTGCATGGGACCTATTAGGGGGGGCGGGGCGGGGGAACGCAAAAGCGGGGGCGAGGCCAGTTTACCGGACGGTGAGAAACGTCGCCGGGTGGTAACATCCGGGCCGAACCGCGG
>JAGOJY010000074.1 GCA_017994815.1 Acidobacteriota bacterium | reverse complement strand
CCGCGCTGATCATGATCGGGCTGTCGATCTACCACGCGGCGTGGCTGATCTGGACCGCGCGCGGCCGCCGCGAACTGATCGAGATGCTCCCCGATCCGCTGCACGACCTGAAGGACCTCAAGGGGAGCTTCGCCTGGTTCGTCGGCGCACGCCCCGCCATGCCGCCGGCGCGCCGCTACACCTACCGCGAGAAAATGGAGTACTGGGCGCTGGTCTGGGGCACGCTGGTGATGGTCGTCTCCGGCGTGATCCTCTGGACCGCACCGCACTGGCCGTCGCTCGCGGTCCGGCTCTCCAGCGTCGTCCACGGCTACGAGGCGCTCCTGGCGCTCTTGGCGATCCTCGTGTGGCACATGCTGGGCGTGCACTTCAAGCCGGGGATCTTCCCGATGAACCCGACCTGGCTGCGCGGCTCGCTCGGCCTGCACGCGATGAAGGAAGAGCACCGCGCCGAGTACGAGCAACTGGTCGCGTGGCACGGCTTCGACCCGGAGAAGGAGAACGGGCCGGCCGGCGGCGGCGAGGGGGAGCGCCGGGCATGAAGCGCGCGCTGCCGCTACTCGCGCCGCTCGTCGCCGCGCTCGGCTTCGTCGCGGCCCCGGCGCAGCAACCGGTCGAACCGTCCGCCGACGCGACGGTCGACGCCACCGCGGTCCAGCCCGGGCCGGCCCGGGGCTGCGCCTGCCACGACGCGCTCGGGCCGCGGAACAAGGCCCCGGTCGTGGACCTGCAAGGCTGGATCGCCTCGGGCGTCCACCGCGATCAGGGCTGCGCGGCGTGCCATCCCGGCAGCGAGCGACAGCCGCACCCGGCCGGGATGAAGCGGGTCGACTGCGCGGCGTGCCACGCCGAGCAGGCGGCGGGCTGGGACGAGACCGTCCACGGCCGCGTGCGCGACAACGACCAGGTGCGCGGCTGCCAGACCTGCCACATGGAGCACGACTTCTTCCGCTACGAGGACTTCCACGGCCGCTACCTCGGCTCGGGGCTGCGCCTTTCGTGCGCGGCCTGCCACCAGCCGCGGATCGTCTCGCCGCTCTTGAAGCTGCCGCTGAAGCCCGCGCCGGAGGGCCAGCCGTGGCCGGCCAGCCAGCACGGCTTCATGGCGGTCGGCGACAACCGGTTCGTGACCGCCTGCCAGTCGTGCCACGGCGCGCACGGGATCTACCCTCCCGGCGACGCGCGCTCGCGGGTCGCCCCGGCCAGCATCGTCGCGACCTGTTCCCAGTGCCATGAAGGAGTTACGCCCGCGCAGGTGGCCGGCCGAATCTGCTATGACCGGGGCACCGGCCGCGGGTTATTCAGGAATTATTTCGACGTCTGGTATCTTTGGGGCGGTGGGATCGCGGCCTTCTCGGTTCTCGGCCTCGCTCTCGCCCTCGCGGCGCAGCGGGTGGTGACGCGCCGCGCGAGGCACCAACAGCGCCACCCGAACATGGGCCGATGACGGCGGGCGGGCCCCGCCATCGTACAAGGAGGGCTCAGTGAAGAAGACGTTGATCCTGGTAGCTTGCGCGGCGTTCGCGATCGCTCTCGCCGTGGCGGCGAACATCCCGAGCGGGAAGGAGACTCTCACCTTCGACGCGAAGATGGGCGCCGTGACGTTCGGGCACAAGATGCACGTCGACAAGGGTGTCTCCTGCACCACCTGTCACCACACCAGCAAGGAAGGCGAGACGCCGCAGGCGTGCTCGAGCTGCCACGACGCGAAGGTCGCCAAGGACAAGGCGCCGAAGCTGCAGGACGCGATGCACACGTCGTGCTATGGCTGCCACGAGAAGACCGCGGCTGCCGGCAAGAAGGCGGGCCCCGTGAAGAAGGACTGCAAGGTCTGCCACGTCAAGGCCTGACGTTCCGCCGGTCGAGAACCCCGGGGGCCGCGCGCGAGCGCGGCCCCTTTCGTTTGCCGCCGCCGCGACAAAGGGCAGCCTCGCCACCACGGCGCGGTGGATCGCCGGGCGGCAGATGGCTTAAGTTGTCGGCATGCCGGAGTCGCGGGTCCTCGTGCTCTCGTTCACCGACCAGGCGCGGGACCCGCGCGTCAACCGCCAGTTGCGCTTCCTCGCCGCGCGCTGGAGCGTGCACGCCTGCGGGAAGGGCGACCCGCGCCTGCCCGGCGTCGAGTACACGGGCATCGCGGCGCGGCGCAAGGGGCTGGCCGGCCGCGCCCGCGGCGCGGCCCGGCTCCTGGCCCGGCGCCATGAACGCTACTACTGGGCGCGCGCCGACGTCGTGGCGGCGGCGGCACGCCTGGCCGGCCGGCGCCACGAACTCGTCGTGGCCAACGACCTCGAAACGCTCCCGCTCGCGCTGCGCCTCGCGGACGGCGCCCCCGTGCTGTTCGACGCCCACGAGTACGCGCCGCTGGAATTCGAGGAGCAGCTCTCCTTCCGCCTGCTGCAACAGCCCTACAGCACGCACCTGTGCCGGGCCTACATCCCGCGCGTGGCGGCGATGACGACCGTCTGCGACGGCATCGCCGCGCGCTACGCCGCCGACACCGGCGTGCGGCCGGAGGTCGTCTGGAACGCGCCGGACTACGAGCCGGACCTGCGGCCGCGGGCCCCCGCGCCCGGGCAGCCGCTGCGGCTCGTGCACCACGGCGGGGCGATGCCCGCGCGCCACACGGAGCTGATGATCCGCGCGGTGCGGCGCGCCGGGCCGGGCGTGACGCTCGACCTCGTGCTCGTCGCGGGCGACCCGTCGTACCTCGAGCGCCTCCGGCGCGAAGCCGGCGGCGATCCGCGGGTGCGCTTCGTGCCGCCGGTGCCGATGCGCGAGCTGCCGCGGTTCCTCAACGGCTACGACGCCGGGCTGCACCTGCTCCCGCCGACGAACTTCAACAACCTGCACTCCTTGCCCAACAAGTTCTTCGAGTTCGTCCAGGCCCGGCTCGCGCTGGTGCTCGGCCCGTCGCCGGAAATGGTCCCGCTGGTCGAGCGCCACGGGCTGGGCTACCTCGCGCGCGACTTCAGCGTCGAGGCGCTGGCCGAGGCGCTCGCGCGGCTCACGCCGGACGGCGTGGCGCGCTGCCGCGAGGCGGCCCACCGCGCCGCGCGCGAGCTGTCGGCCGAGAGCTCGCGCGCGCGCCTCGTCGGCATCGCCGCGCGCCTTTTCGGCGAGGACGCCTGACGTGTGCGGGATCGCCGGGCTCATCGCCCCGCCGGGAGGCGCCGTCGCGCCGCGCGCGCTCGCGGCGATGGCCGCGGCGCTGGCCCACCGCGGGCCGGACGACGAGGGGTACGCCGGGTGGGACGGGCAAGGTCCGACGGCCCGGCCCGGCGGCACGGCCGACGTCGCACGCGGCTCGCGCGTCGGCCTCGCGCACCGCCGGCTGGCGATCCTCGACCTGAGCGACGCCGGCCACCAGCCGATGATCACCGCCGACGGGCGCTTCGCGCTGTTGTTCAACGGCGAGATCTACAACTTCCGCGAGCTGCGGCAGGAGCTGGAGCAAGACGGCGAGCGCTTCGCCTCGCGCTGCGACACCGAGGTCCTGCTCGCGGCGCTCGCGCGCTGGGGCACCGGCGCGCTGGCGCGGCTGGTCGGCATGTTCGCCTTCGCGCTGCTCGACACCCGCCGCCGGACGTTGCTCCTCGCGCGCGATTTCTTCGGGATCAAGCCGCTGTACTACGCGCGCGGGCCGTGGGGCTTCGCCTTCGCGTCCGAGATCAAGGCGCTGCTCGCGATCGACGGCTTCGCGCGCCGCGCCGACCCGCGGCCGCTGTTCCAGTACCTGCGGTTCGGCATCACCGATCACGGCGAGGACACGCTGTTCTCCGGGATCCGCCGGCTGCCGCCGGCGCACCTTTTGGAGCTGCCGCTCGACGAGTCCGCGCCGGTCGAGCCGCGCCGCTACTGGAAGCTCTCGGCGGTCCGCGGCCGCGACATCTCGTTCGAGGAAGCGGCGCGGCGCCTGCGCGAGCTGTTCCTCGACAGCGTGAGCCTGCACCTGCGCAGCGACGTCCCGGTCGGGGCCGCGCTGTCGGGCGGCGTCGACTCCTCGGCGATCGTGGCCGCGATGCGCGCGGCGCTCGGACCGGATCTCGACCTGCACGCCGTGAGCTACCTCGCCGGCGATCCGGCGATCGACGAGGAGCGTTGGGCCGCGCTCGCGGCGGGCGCCGCGTGCGCGCGGGTGCACCACGCCCGTCCCGGGGCGGCGGAACTGGTGCGCGACATCGAGCGCATCATCGAGGTCCAGGACGAACCGTTCGGCAGCACGAGCATCTACGCCCAGTACCGCGTCTTCCGCGCGGCGAAGGAAGCCGGGATCAAGGTCATGCTCGACGGGCAGGGCGCGGACGAGACGTTCGCCGGCTACCGCTCGTACGTCGGCGCGCGGATCGTCTCGCTGGCCCGCGCGGGCGACCTGCCCGGCGCGGTCGCGCTGTTCCGCGCCGGCGCGCGGCTGCCCGGCGCCTCGGCGCGGCAGGTCCTGTCCTCGATGGCCGGGCGCGTCCTGCCGCCGGGGCTCGTGCCGGCCGCGCGGCGGCTCGCCGGCCGGCCGCTGTTCCCGCGCTGGGTCGACGAGGCGTGGCTCGACGAACGCGGGCCGATGCCCGACTTCCCCCGCCCGACCCCGAGCAGCGACGCGCTGCGCTCGCTTCTCGCGTTCACGATCGAGGAAAGCTCGCTGCCGATGCTGCTGCGCTTCGAGGACCGCAACTCGATGGCGTTCTCGATCGAGAGCCGCGTGCCGTTCCTCACCCCGCAACTCGTCGGGTTCGTGCTCTCGCTGCCGGAGGAGCACCTCGTCGCCAACGACGCGACGACCAAGGCCGTGCTGCGGGCGGCGCTGCGCGGGCTGGTGCCCGACCCGATCCTCGACCGCCGCGACAAGATCGGTTTCGCGACACCCGAGTTGCAGTGGCTGCGGCAGATCGCGCCGTGGGTCCGCGAGACGATCTCCTGCCCCGCCGCACGTTCGATCCCGGTGCTGCGGATCGATGCCGCCGCGCGGGAGTTCGAGGAGATCCTCGACGGGCGCCGCCCGTTCGACTGGCGCGTCTGGCGCTGGATCAACATCGTCCGCTGGACCGAGCGGTTCGGCGTGACCTACTGATCGGCCGATGCCGCGCGCCCTGCTCGTCTCGTACTTCTTCCCCCCCGCCGCGTCGGTCGGCGGCGTGCGCGCGCACGGGCTGGCGCGCTACCTGCCGCGGCACGGCTGGGACGTCGCCGTGCTGACGCCGAGCGCGGAAGGGCGCGACGCCGGGCCGCTCGCGATCATCGAAACCGGCGACCGGCCGGCGCTGGCCGGGCTGAAGCGCCGGCTCGGCGGCGAACAGGCCGCGCTGCGCGACCTGCTCGGCGTCACGCGGTCGAGCGGCGCGCCCGCGCGGCGGCTCGCGGCGTGGAGCATCGCGCAGGCCAAGGCCGCGACCGCCTTTCCCGACCCCCGCCGCGGCTGGATCGCCCCGGCCCTCGCGTCGGCGCGCGCCTGGCTCGCGCACGAGCACGTGGACGCCATCGTCAGCACCTCGCCGCCGCCGACCGCGCACGTCATCGCCAGCCGGCTGGCGCGCGAGTTCGGCCTGCCGTGGGTCGCCGATTTCCGCGACCTGTGGGCCGACTACCACAACGCCGACACGCCCGCCTGGCGCCGCGCGGTCGACCGGCGGCTGGAACGCCGCACGCTGCGCGGGGCGCGCGCGCTGGTCACGGTCTCGGCACCGCTGGCCGCCACCCTCGCCGCGCACTATCCCGGCGTCCCGGTGCGCACGATTCTCAACGGCTTCGATCCCGCGGAATGGCAAGGGCAGGTCGCGCTGACGCCGGAGTTCACGCTGACGCACACCGGCACGCTGTACCAGGGCCGGCGCGATCCCACGCCCGTGTTCGCGGCGCTCGCCGAACTCGTGGGCGAGCGCGCCGTGGATCGCGGCCGGGTGCGCGTCCGGTTGTTCTCGCGGAACGAGGACTGGCTCCGGCCCGTGGTCGCGGCGCAGGGCCTGCAGGACGTCGTCGAGGTCCGCGACTGGGCGCCCCGCGCCGAGGCGATCGCCGCGCAGCGCGAGTCGCAGGTGCTGCTCCTGTTCCACCTCGCGGGGCCGGACGCCGCCGGCGACTACACCGGCAAGATCTTCGAGTACCTCGCGGCGCGGCGGCCGATCCTCGTCGCCGGCGGCGAGCCGGGCGTCCTCGGCGAACTCGTCCGCAAGACCGGCGCCGGCGTCCACGCGCGCGGCGTGGCGGAGATCAAGGCCGCGCTGCGCGGCTTCTGGGACGCCTACGCCCGCTCCGGCGAAGTGCCGTACACCGGCCGCGCGGACTTCGTCGCGCGGTACTCGCACGACCGCATGGCCGCCGAGTTCGCCGCCCTCCTGGACGAAGCGCGGGGACAGCCGCGCCCGCCATCTCCTTAGAACAGGCGCAGGAAGACGAGGTAGACCTCGGTGTCGCCCTCGACCGCCTCGAGGTCGCTCTTGAGCGCGCGGCCGACGTCGAGCCGGATGATCGTGCGCCACGGCCCGAGGAAGTTGGCGGCGATGCCGACGCCGGTGTGGTTGGTGTTGCCCTCCGCCAACCGCGGGTCGTGGACGTTCGCGTGCTCGAGCGTGGCGTCGAAGCGGATCGCCTCGCGCAGGTTGAACGAGTACGACAGCTCGCCGATCGCGCCGCGGTCGAAGCGGATGCCGGCGCCGCCGAACCCGCGCAGGCGGCTCCCGCCCGGGAAGCCGAACGTGAACGCCGAGAAGCGGTCGAGGTCGCGGCCGGCCTGGTAGCGCGCGCCGATCTCGATCTTCTGGAACAACGGCAGGAAGAACGCCTTCTGCAGCCCGGCCGACCACCACGAGTACGTCTTGGCCCGTTCCGGGTCGACGTCGGCGAGGACGGTCTTGCCGCCGCTGCCCGCCGCCTCGGGCCCCCACGCCTCCCACTTCGAGCGCGACGCCTGCGCGCCCTGCAGCATCAACCCCCACCCGCGCCGGTCGAACGCCAGCTGCAGCGTGCCCTCGGTCAGCACGTGGCCCGACGGCACGCGGAAGTTCTCGGTGTCGTCGGCGCGCATGTAGTTGTTGTACGAAGCCTCGAAAACGCCGCGCAGCTTGACGAAGTTCCCCAAGGGGTACCCCGCGCTGACCCGCAGCGACTGCGTCAGCCGGTCGACGTTCTGCGACTCGATCTCCTCGCCCTGCTCGTACTGCCGGTCCGTGCTCGACACGCCGATCAGGTTCACGTTGGCGCCGACGTCGAGCCGCGTGCCGAGGAACGTCGGGTCCGAGATGCCGACGTTGGCCAGGACCCCCGCGAAGAAGACGTTGAACAGGATGTCGCGGCCGAACAGGTCGATGTCGGTGTAGTTGATGCCGGCCAGCGGCAGCGCGCCGCGGTCGGGGTTCTTGAGCACGCCACCGACCGCGAACAGCTGCCGCGGGTCGCCCTTCTCCAGGACCCGCCGCTCGCCGCCGTCGGTCTTGGAGTACCACTTCAGCCCGTCCTCGGTGTCGCGCAGCATCTGGCGGTCGGAGGCGCGGACCTCCGCGCGCGCCGGCTCGAACCCGGCGTCGTTGATCAGCGGCGCGCCGAAGGTGGTGCGCCGCAGCACGACCAGGTTCGAGCCGCCGACGGTGTAGATCTGCTGGCCGTCGATGTCGTCGAGCAGCCAGTACGTCGTCCCGTCCGGGCCTTCGTGCGGGCGGAAGGTCTGCGTCTCCTCGTCGCTGATCAGCGGCGGCGAGAGCCGCGTCTGCGTCGTGCGCACGCGCACCAAAGCCGCCGTGCGCCGGTCGATCCAGGCCCGACCGCGGTGCAGCGACACGTTCTCGTCCAGAGGCTCGAACGCGAGCCGCCAGCAGCTGTGCCCCTCGACCTCCTCGACGTCCTCCAGCTCGTAGCGGTAGCGCTTGTCGAGGTTCAGCTCCAGCGGCGGCTGGACCACGCGCTCCTGGCTCAGGAACGGCAGCTCGGGGATCTTGTCCCAGTTCAGGCGCACGCCGTTGAACAGGTTCTCGCGGATCACCCACTCCGCGCCGAGCCCACGTTCCCAGAAGTACCCGGCGCGGATCGTCAGCTCGAACGTCCCGGTGACCTGCGCCACGCGGACCCGGATGCCGATCTCGCCGTCGCGGCGCACGGTCGCCAGGCGCTCGTCCTGGAACGCGCGCCAGCGCTGGTGCGCCGCGATGATCTCCTCGGCGCTGACCTGCTGCTTGCCGCGCGCCTCGGCGGTCTCGGTCTCGATCCCGACCCGCGGCGAGGTCTTCTCGCGCTGGATCATCAGGAGCAGCGGCCGCCGGAACAGCGGCGCCGTGAAGCGTACGCGCCGTTCGCCGGCCGGCTCGGTCACCGGCGGCACGAGGTTCAGGCCGGCCGGGTCGACCAGCAGGAAGTCGCGGCGCAGGTTGGAGTCCAACAGCAGCGACACGTCGGCGCCGGGCGGCGGCTCCTGCGCGGCCCAGAACGCGATCACTTCGCGGAACTGTTCGTCGTCGAACAGGTACGACCAGCGGACCGGGACGGCCGAGCTCTCGACCTCCACGCCGGCGGTCGAGCGCGGCACGATTCCCAGCGTGGGGCCGAGCGCGCGCCCGAGCCGGACGACGGTCGGGGCCGCGGCCGCGTCGGGAAACCGCTGCGCGACGAGGTCGGCGCCGGCGTCGAGCAGCTCCAGCGTGCGGGCCGCCAGCTCCGCGCCGGGGTCGGCGACCGCGTCGGCGCCGGGCGCCGGTTCGGCGACGATCGTCGCGGCGGGGTCGAGCTCGAACAGCGCGGTGCGCAGCCGGCCCACCGCGGCGACGGTCTCGGCGTGCGGCATCCCCGCCACGGAGATCCCGTCGAGGTACGGCGCCAGGTCGCCGGTCTCGCGGTAGGCGCGCTCGAGCAGCGCCAGCAGCGGGTCGCCGCCGGCGACGGCCACGCCGGCCGACAGGTCCTCGGCCCGCAGCGCGATCGAGGCCGACTTGATCTCGTACTGCGCCGCGCGCAGGTCGTCGGGCGAGCCGGGCAGCGGCAGGAAGTCGTGCAGCACGTACCACGCCGCGCGGGACTGGCTGGCGCGCGCGACCTGGCGCAGGAAGCCGAGCCACGCCCGGCGGTACGAGCCGAGGTCCGCGCCCGGGGGCAGCTCCGGCCCGCCCGCGCCCCAGCGGCCGTGCGCCGGGTGGCCGCCGTGGATCGCGAGCGCGACCGGCTGGCCGCGCCGCTTCAGCTCGTCGAGGAGCGACCGCAGCGGCGCCAGGTCGTAGCCCGCGGGGACGGTTGGGACCTGCTCCCAGCGCACGTGGACGACCGCCCAGATCCGGCCGGGGGCGGCTTTCTCGCCGAGCTGCGAGGGCTGGCGCACCGCGTCGGCCGGGAGCAGCCCGGCGCCGTCGGCCTCGAGCGCCTGGCCGACCTCGTGAACCGGGCGGACCGGCTCCGGCAGGCCCGGGATCGGCTCCGCCGCGAACAGGGAGCCGCCCGGCGCGAGCGCCAGGAGGACGAGCACGATCCGATGCAGCGCGGGCAACCTCATGTGCGCGAATCTGGGATCATGAGCGGGGCTCGGTGCCCGGTCAAACGCCCCGGCCCGCGGGGCCGCCGCGCCCCCGGAGGACGGAATGACCACCGGTCCGGTGATCACCCTGACGACCGACTTCGGCCAGTTCGACGCCTACGTCGGCGCCGTGCGGGGCGTCCTGATCCAGACCTGCCCCGGGGCCCAGCTGGTCGACATCTCGCACGAGATCGAGCCGCACGACATCCTGCACGCCGCGTTCGTGCTGGCGGCGGCGTACTCGTACTTCCCGGCGGGGACCGTGCACCTGGCGGTCGTCGACCCCGGCGTCGGCAGCGCGCGCCGCGAGATCGTCGTCAGCACGCAGCGCCACACGTTCGTCGGCCCCGACAACGGCCTGTTCACCGCGATCTACGACCGCGAGGCGGCCGTGGTGCGCGCGATCGAGAACCGCGCGCTGCTCGCCGCCGACGTGCACCCGACGTTCCACGGCCGCGACCTGTTCGCCCCCGTCGCGGCGCGCCTCGCCGCCGGCCTGCACCCGGCCGACGTCGGCCCGATCATCGCCGACCCGGTGCGGCTCGCGATCGAGGCGCCGCACCGCACGGCCGCGGATCGCATCGACGCCTGCGTGCTGCACGTGGACCGCTTCGGCAACCTCGTCACCAACATCACGCGACCGGCGCTGGAACGCCTTGCCGGCAGCGAGCGCCCGCACCTTGCGCTGCCCGGCGCCGCCGGGCACGCGCCGTTCGCCGAGACGTACAGCGAGGTGCCGGACGCGACACCCTTCTTCTACTGGGGGTCGTCGGGTTACCTGGAGATCGCGATCAACCGCGCGCGCGCGGACGCGGCGCTCGGCGTCGTGCGCGGCGACCGCGTCGGGCTGGTGCTGGTGTGACGCTCAGGTGATCTGGCGGATCTCGACGACGTGACGGCGGGCCACGATAGCGGCCCCGTCCGCGGTCACGACCGGGAAGAACTCCTCGGCGGCGTTGACGTGGTCGAGCAGCCGGACGTGTCCCGGCGGCTGGTCGATCCGCAGGCTGCCGCGGACCGGCGGCAGCCCCGCGAGGCGGACGTCGACATCGATCGAGGGGTTGCAGGCCAGGTCGACCTCGGTCAGCCCAGCGTCCTCCGGGCTGCCGACGCGCGCCAGCACGATGTGCCGCTTGTGGACCAGGCTCCCCTCGGGGCCGCTGGTGATCGGGACGAACGGGTCCGGGGCGTTGAGGATCTCGATCACCCGCTCGCGGCCCTCGTGCAGCCCGGCCTGCGGCAGCACGTGCAGGTTGCCGAGGACCCGCGCCCCGCCGGTCAGGACCAGCTCGACGGCCACCGGCACCTTCGGCACCCGGTACTGGACCTCCCCGGTCTGAAACACCATCGACGGGCTGAGTTTGTCGGGCATCGTGGTCCCTCCCGGCCCCGGCCGGTCATGTCCGGCCCCCGGCCAAACATAGGCCGCGGCTTGCCGATCCGCCGCACCCGAAACTATCGTGCCGTGGGGGCCCTCTCCCCCGGGGCGGCGCGATGACCCTGTCCGGCAGCCTGGGCACGATGAACCTGGCGGACCTGCTGCAGTGGGCCGCCGCGGCCCAGAAGACGGGACGACTGGACTTCCGGCAGCGGAACGTCGTGAAAGAGGTCTACATCCAGGACGGGTTGATCGTCGGCGCGGCGTCGAACGAACCGACCGAGATGCTCGGCCACGTGCTGGTGGCCCGCGGCAAGCTCAACGAGGAGCAGCTCCGCGCGGCGCTGCTCGCGCGGCGCGACCCGGAGGAGTTCATCGGGCAGGTGCTCGTGCGGCTCGGGTTCGTCAACCGCGACGACCTGCTGCGCGCCTTGGCCGAGCGCACCGAGGAGATCGTCTACTCGCTGTTCGAGTGGGACGACGCCGACTTCAACTTCGAGCCCGGCGCGCGCCCCGGCCCGAAGGTCGTGCTGATCTCGCTGCAGGTGGACCACGTGCTGCTGCGCGGCGTGCACCGCCACGACGAGGTCCGGCGCATCCGCAGCGTCTTCCCCGACGGGCGCGTGGTGCTCGGCCGTGGCGCGGCCGCCGCGCCGCGCGAGATCCTCGAGCACCCGCTGGCTCGCCGGATCCTCGAGAGCCTCGACGGGCGGCGCACGATCGACGAGATCGCGTTCGGTCTGCACGCCAGCCCGTTCGCCGTGCAGAAGTTCCTCTACGAGGGGCACCGGCTGGGCCTGGTGCAGATCGTCGCGCTCGAGGGGCCGCCGCTGCCTTTGGTCACCGGCGACGCCCCGGATGCCGAGCTGATGGGCCTGACCGGGCCGGCGCGGCTCGCCGCGGCGCGCGAGCGGCTCGGCAAGTCCGACCCCGAGGCCGCGATCGCGCTCCTGGACGACGCCAGCCTCAGCGGGCGCGCCGACGCCGAGCCCTTGCTGCGCGAGGCGGAGAAGGCGTTCCTGGACAAGGTCTACGGCGAGGAGTTCGCGCCCGACGTCGTCCCCGAGCTGTCGCGCCCCCTGGTCGAGCTGACGGGCGAGGCGCTGCGGCCGGAGGAGTTCTTCCTGATGTCGCGGCTCGACGGGCACTGGAGCCTGCGCGACGTCGTCGAGATCGCGCCGATGCGCGAGGTGGAGACGATCCGCGTGCTGCGGCGGCTGGTCCGGCGCGGCCTGATCCGCCTGCCGGCGGTGGCCCGCAAGGCGAACTGAGCCGGCTGCGCCCGCGCCCCCGCACCCGCGATAATCCGGCCCCGGAGGACAGGACGATGATCGAGGTGCGTCCCGAGGACCTGCTCGTGCGTCCGTTCCACGTGCTGGACGAGGAGTGGGCGCTGCTCGCGTCCGGCGCCGAGCGCCCGAACCTGATGACCGTCTCGTGGGGCGGGCTCGGCACGCTGTGGAACCGCCCCGTGGCGACGGTCTACGTGCGCCCCGTGCGCTACACCTTCGAGCTGCTCGCGGCGCTCCCCGAGTTCACGCTGAACGTCCTCCCCGCGCGGCACCGCGACGCCCTGGCGTACTGCGGCGAGCACACCGGCCGCGACGCCGACAAGTGGGCTGCCACCGGGCTGTGGCCCGCCGCCCCGTCGCGGGTCCGCGTGCCGCGCGTGGCCCAGGCGGAGCTGGTGCTCGAGTGCCGCGTCCTCGCGACGCTGGACATCGACCCCGAGCGCTTCCTCGACCCCGCGCTGCACGAGCAGTACCCGGCCCGCGACTACCACCGGGTCTTCCTCGGCGAGGTCGTCGCGGCGGCCGCCGCGGAGCGCTTCGCGCGCCTGCCCTGACCCGCCCCCGGCGCCCAGAAGTGCCTGTATAAGAAAGACTTGAGCCGACTGACTTACGCGTTGACAAGTTTTGCCAGCCGGCTTAGATTCCCGAACAACTTCCGCGAGAGGCCGAGTTGCCGATGAGTTCCGCCCGACGGTCGTGGTGTGCCGTGGCGTGCGCGATCGCCGCCGTCGCGCTGGCCCTCCCGGCGCGCGCGCAGGAGCGCGAGGCCTGCATGATGTGCCACGCCGAGCCGGACGTTGTCGGCAGGCGCGTGGTCAGCACCGGCGTGCTCGACCGGTCGGTCCACAAGGACCTCGACTGCACCGGCTGTCACCAGGACCTCGCCGGCAGCGAGACCGGCCACGACGAGGTCAAGGTCGCGCCGGTCGCGTGCGCGAGCTGTCACGACGACGAGCAGAAGCAGTTCGAGGCCAGCATCCACGGCCACGCCGCCGCACGCGGCGACCGCCTCGCGCCCCGCTGCACCGACTGCCACGGCCGCCACGACATCGAGCACGCCGCCGATCCGAAGGCGCGCACCGCGAACATCAACGTGCCACTGCTGTGCGGCAAGTGCCACCACGAGGGCTCGCCGGTCTCGCTGACCCACGACATCCCGCAGGACCGGATCCTCGAAAACTACTCCGAGAGCATCCACGGCGAGGGGCTGTACAAGAAGGGGCTGACCGTCACGGCGGTCTGCACTTCGTGCCACACGGCGCACCGCGTGCTGCCCCACACCGACACCAACTCCAGCGTCAACCGGCAGAACATCGCCGCCACCTGCACGCGCTGCCACTCGCGGATCGAGCAGGTGCACCGCAAGGTGATCGAGGGGCGGCTGTGGGAGACCGAGCCGCACAAGATCCCGTCCTGCTCGGAGTGCCACTCGCCGCACAAGATCCGCGTCGCGGCCTACCCGCAGGGGATGGCCAACAAGGACTGCCTGCTCTGCCACGGCAAGCCGGACCTGCACGTGCTCCGCGCGGGTCGTAGCGTGTCTTTGTACGTGGACGAGCAGGAGCACGCGTCGTCGGCGCACGGCCGCGTCGCCTGCGCCCAGTGCCACACCGGCGTGCAGACTTCGCGGGTGCGCCCGTGCGAGACGATCACCGGCCGCGTCGACTGCAGCGTCTGCCACGCCGAGGTCGTGCAGACCTACGACGCCAGCATCCACGGCCAGCTCGCGGCGAAGGACGATCCCGACGCGCCGCGCTGCCTGGATTGCCACGCCCACCACGGCACGAAGAGCAAGCGCTCGCCGGCCTCGCCGACCTTCTCGCGCAACGTCCCCGAGCTGTGCGCGCGCTGCCACCGCGAGGGCGAGAAGGCCGCGCGGCGGATCGAGGGGCCCGGCCGGACCAGCGTCAAGAGCTACCAGAGCAGCATCCACGGCGTGGGCCTGCTCGAAAGCGGGCTGGTCGTGACCGCCAACTGCGCCGACTGCCACACCGCGCACGGCGAACTGCCGGCCTCGGACCCGCGTTCGACGGTCCACCGCTCGCGGATCGTCGACACCTGCAGCCGCTGCCACCAGGGCATCGGGGTCGTGTTCAAGGCCAGCATCCACTCGCCGGACGTGGCGCGGCGCGACAAGGACAAGCTGCCGACGTGCGAGGACTGCCACACCTCGCACTCGATCAGCCGCACCGACACCGGCGACTTCCGCTTCCAGATGATGGGCCAGTGCGGCCGCTGCCACGAGGTCGAGGCCGAGACGTTCTTCGAGACCTACCACGGCAAGTCCTCGAAGCTCGGCCGGGCCGGCGCCGCGAAGTGCTACGACTGCCACGGCACGCACGACATCCTGCCGACGGTGGACCAGCACTCGCGCCTCAGCCGCGACAACGTGGTCGCCACCTGCGGCAAGTGCCACCCCGGCTCGAACCGGCGCTTCGCCGGCTACCTGACGCACGCCACGCACCACGACCGCAAGAAGTACCCGTACCTGTTCTTCGCCTTCTGGGGCATGACCGCGCTGTTGGCCGGGACGCTCAGCTTCGCCTCGGTGCACACCGGCGCCTGGCTCTGGCGGCTGTGGCGCACGCGCGAACACTGGCGCGAGCACAAGGCCGAGGCCGCCGCCGCGGCGCGGCTGTACGAGCGCTTCACCGCCAAGCAGCGCGCGATGCACCTGGTGATGCTGCTCAGCTTCTTCACGCTGGCGCTGACCGGCATGGCGCTGAAGTTCTCGTACACCGCGTGGGCCGCGATCGTCTCGTCGATCCTCGGCGGCAGCGAGTCGATGGGACTCCTGCACCGCTTCGCCGCCGTGGCGCTGATCGCGCTGTTCGCGACACACCTGTGGGACGTGCGACGGCAGAAGCGCGCGGCCGGGCTGAGCTGGCCGAAGTTCATCTTCCACCCCGACTCGCTGATGTTCGGCTGGCAGGACGCCCGCCAGGTCTGGCAGTCCGTGCGCTGGTTCTTCGGCCGCGGCGAGCGGCCGAAGTACGGCCGCTACACCTACTGGGAGAAGTTCGACTACTTCGCCGTGTTCTGGGGCGTCCTCGTGATCGGCTCGACCGGGCTGGTGCTGTGGTTCCCCGAGCTGTTCACGCGCCTTCTGCCGGGTTGGTCGATCAACGTCGCCACGATCATCCACAGCGACGAGGCGCTGCTCGCGGTCGCCTTCATCTTCACCGTGCACTTCTTCAACACGCACTTCCGCCCGGACAAGTTCCCGATGGACCCGGTGATCTTCACCGGCCGCGTGCCGCTGGAAGAGCTGAAGTACGACAAGCCGGCCGAGTACGAGGCGCTCGTCGCGTCCGGCAAGCTGGAGCAGCGGCTGGTCGCGCCGGCCCCGCGCCGCTTCGAAACGGCGGCGCGCGTGTTCGGCTTCGCCGCCCTGGCGATCGGCCTGACGCTGATCGCCCTGATCCTCTACACGATGCTGTTCGGCTACCGCTGACGGCTCGCGCGCGGGACACCGACGGCGCGTTGACGCCGGCCTGACACCTTCGAAATCCGCGCCGGACGCGGGTTTCGGGCCATCTGCCTGCCACCGCGGGAGATCTGGGCCGGCGTGGTCCTTGCATCGACGGGGGCAACGATCCTCGCCCAAGGGGAAGCCCCGCGATGCCCGCCCGACGCCTGCTCGCCCTCGCCCTCGCCTCGTCCATCGTCGTCCCGGCCCTGGCCGGCAACGCCCTCGTGCCGGGCGACCTGCGCGTGGACGACTCGACGCTGCACTCCCTCGGCTTCCGCCTGCTCGTGGATGGCGACGACGACCGCGACGCCGTGGCCGAGGTCTGGTACCGCGCGACCGGCGACGCGGGCTGGCGGCAGGGTCCGCCGATGCTGCGCGTCGACGGCGAGCCGGCCGGGATCGACGGCTGGATCTGCGGGAACCTGTTCGCCGGCAGCG
>JAGOJY010000147.1 GCA_017994815.1 Acidobacteriota bacterium | reverse complement strand
GCGAACAGCGCTCGCGGATGCTCGCCGCGGGCGAGATCTCGCTCGTGCTGACGATCCTGATCGGCGTCGCGATCGCGCAAGCATTCCCGTTCCGGCCGGTCAAGTACGGGCTGATCGCTTTCTTCGCCGCCGCGGTGCTGGCGCAAACCGCGAAGCGGCCCGCGCTGGCGCTGGCGCTGGTCGCATTCGCCCTGCCGGCGATCGACCTCGTCCCGCCCTCGCTGTTCGTGGTGCGCGGGCTGAACGCCGAGACGATCCTCTTGGTGTTCGCGCTCGTGATCTGGGTCCGCGCACGCCAGGTCTACGGCCCGGACCGGGTCTCGTCACCTTTGGCGAAGATCCTGTTCCTGTACGCGATCGTCATTCTTGTCGCGAGCGTTCGGTCCTGGATGCTGTGGAAGGTCTCGTTGTTCGACATCGTGGCCGCGGCGAAGAACCACTTGATCTTCATGCTCCTGCTGCCGGTCGCGTTCCACACGCTGCGCGAGAAGCGCGACCAGTACCTGCTCGTCAGCGCGTGTATGCTGTCGTTGCTGCTGAACTGTTTCCAGGCGATCAACTACTCGTGGCTGGCGTTCTTCAGCGGCGCGCTCGAACGGCACCGGGCGCAGGCACTGATCGCGCTGCAGCCGAACCTCTTGGGCGCGACGCTGGCGATGTACATGCCGGTCTTGTTCGTGCTCGGCTGGTATAACACCGGGCCCCGCGCCATGCGGGCGCTGATGCTGGTCACCCTGCCCTGCGCGGCCTTCGCGATGCTGCTGACGCTCTCGCGCGGGGCGTGGCTCGGCATTGCTGCCGGAGTGCTCGTCATCGCGCTGCTCCGCGCGCGCGTGCTCCTGATTCTGGTCCTGGTGATGGCCGCGACCTCGCAGTTCTGGGTCCCGCAGCAGGTCGCGGACCGGGTGGCGGTCACGGACGACGTCGACGAGGACGCCGAGGTCGCCGACGCGGCGCTGGAAGGCTCGGCCCAGATGCGGGTCGAGCAGTACAAGTCGATGTGGCCGATGATGCAGCACCACCCGATCCTCGGCTGGGGCTACAAGTCGTTCCCGGTGGTCTTCGAGCGCTACGGCACGCTCCGGCGCAGCAAGGGCGCCCACACGAGCTACGTGCAGGTCGGCACCGAAGCGGGGGTCGTGGGACTGGCCGCGCTGGGTCTCGTCCTCGTGGGGATGCTCTGGGCCGGGCTGCGTGCGGCGCTGCGCTGCGAGGACCCGTTCTACCGCTGGCTGGGCGTGGGTATCGTCGGCGGGACCATCGCCATGGCCGTGTCGATGATCACGGGCGCGCGGTTCGAACCGCAGAAGGTCTTCGCCTGGTTCTGGATCATGATCGCGATCGCGGAGCGCGAGGCGCTGCTCGTTCGGGACAAGCCGCGCCGCAGCGACCTCTCCGTCGTGAACCTCGACAACTCGTAGAAGCCGGCGCAGCGACGGAACGCGACGCAATCGGGAAACCGCGAACAACCAAGCGCGGCCCTTGCCTCGCCGTCACGGCCGGGCCGCCTGCGGCGGCCCCTACGAATTGCGGATGGCGCGGACGACCAGGTAACCGCCGAGGAACTTGAACGGCGCGGTGTCGGCGAGCCGCTCCAGCGCGTTCGCCAGCGCCAGCGCCCAGGGCCACGCGTCGTTAGATCTGCGCGAGCGGAAATACTGCAGCGGGAACAGCCACGCCCCCGTGCCGTGCTCGATCGCGAAACCGGCCGACTCCAGCTCGCGGCGCAACGCCGGCCACCACGTCCAGCCGGTCGGCTCGTCGAACGCGGGCTCGCGGCCCGCGGCGCGCATCGCGCGCCGCAGCAGCGCCTTCACCGGGAGCTTCAGCGCGCGGACGAGGCCGTGCGGCGAGAGCCAGTTGTACTGCACCAGCACCAAGGAGCCGCCCGCGCGCAGGACGCGCGCGCTCTCCTCGAGCGCCTTGCGCTGGTCCGGGACGTGCTGGATCACGCGCACGCAGGTCACGCCGTCCAGGGAGCCGGTCGCGAACGGCAGTTCCGTCGCCGAGCCCCAGATCAGCGCCGTGGGGACCGCAAGCGGGTCGTCCTTCAGCAACTCGATGGCGATGCCCAGAAGACGCCAGCTCCGGTCGAGGCCGGCCAGCCGCTCGGCGCGCGGCGCGAGCCAGCGCAGGAAGCGCCCGTGCCCGCAGCCGAGGTCGAGCAGGGCCGCGAAGCGGAGATCCCCGAGGGCACGTTCCAGCGCCGCGGCCTCGACCGCGGTCATGTACGCGCCGAAGGTGCCGCGGAACGCGCGGTCGTAGTCGGTCTGCTCCCAGAACCGCGCCTTGCGCCCGGCGAGCGTCTCCGGGTCGGCCTCGCGCACCCCGGTCACGGGCGGCGGATCCGCGGCAGCAGGCCCGCGAAGTCGGTCAGGAACACGTCCGAGCGGGACGTCGCCTCCGCGAGCAGGCCGTCGTACCAGTCGCGGATCTGCGGGCTCTGCCGCGAGTAGCAGTTCGAGTGGAGGTTCACCACGAGCACCTTGTGCCTCTCAGCGGCGCGGCGCGCCAGGCGGCGAACGTAATCCAGCCCGCCGTCCCGGTCCAGCCCGAGGCCGGTGGCCGAGAACAGCGTCGAGTCCATCACGTGCAGCGGGATCTCGAACAGCTTGGGCCGGACGAGCCGCGGGCCGGACAGCGGCAGCTCGTCGGGTCCCATGCGCCCGCGCTCCATCACGGTCGAGTCGAACTGCAGGCGCGCCCGGTCGGCACCCTCCAGGACCGGCGCGGTCAGCCGCAGGTAGTGCATCCGCAGCCCCTCGATCTTCGCCCCGCACCAGGCCGACAGCTCCTGCACCTCGCCGGCCAGTTTCTCCGCCGATTCGTGCGCCTGCCCGTGCAGGCCGACCTGCATCCCGGCCTCGCGCAGCATGCCGACCGCCCGCCGCGCGCCGTCGGGGCAGTACGAGATGCCGAGCCCGTTCCTCACCGCGATGAACCAAGTGCTGCGCACACCGGCCCGGCGCTCGGCCTCCAGCAGCGCGCCGAGCGAGTCCCAGCGGTCGTTGCCGGCGGCCGCGAGCGCGATACCGCCCAAGGCGTCGAGCGCCGCCAGCGGCCGGAAGCGGTGGGCGAGGTTCTGCCGCAGCACGCCGAAGACGTAGCGCGGCAGGAAGCCGTCCACGAGGTGCTCGCGCAGCCCGAGGTGGTCGATGTCGTGGCTCAGGCACAGGCCCCAGTTCGCGCCCGGCGGCAGGTCGATCTCCAGCTCCTCCGTCAGCGGGGGCGCCGGGTAGACCACGCTGGGGCGGGTGGACGAGGAGCGGTCGCGCCTCATAGGCTACGTACCCGGAGGAAGTCGAGTTGGGCACACTGCTGACGCGATTGCGGGACGCGCGGCTCGCGCGCACGCTGTTCCCGGCCTGGCTGTTCCGCGCGAACGAGATGCTGGTGGTGCGGCTGGTCCGGCC
>JAGOJY010000073.1 GCA_017994815.1 Acidobacteriota bacterium | reverse complement strand
GCAGCTTCTTCCAGTAGTCCGGGCCGAAGGCCGAAGACCGGAACCAGCGCCCGCAGCTGCGGCAGCTGAACTGCGCCACCACCCCCGGCTTGCGCCGGACCCGGCGCAGCCCGCGGCTGTAGTACCAGCCCGGAGCCGGCAGGTCCAGGTGGTGCTCGCATTCCGGGTTCGGGCAATGCGGCGGCACGAAGTGCAGCACATTGGCGGGGACCGTCCCCGGCTCGTGGTAGCGCGCGGCCATGGCCCTATCGGACCACACCGCGAGCCTCGTGGGGGCGCGCGACTACCGGAGGTGTCCCGCTCCCGGGAATCGCGCTCGAAGCCCGCGTTTCAGCCGCCGTTTCGCGCCGGCGTGTGGTCTTTCAGGCTCACTTAACCGTCCATGGCGCGCGACGACCCGCCGACGGGTGTCAACTGGGATAGGATCGACGGCGTGAAGACGATCGGGCTCGTGGGCGGGACGGGTTGGGTCTCGACGCTGGAGTACTACCGGCTCCTCAACCAGGGCGTCAACGAGAGGCTCGGCGGGCACGAGGCCGCGCGTTGCCTGCTCTACTCGCTCAACTACGGCGACATCGTGCGGAGCAAAGAGCGCGACGAGGGGCAGGCCGAGGTCCGGGTGCTCGTGGTGGACGCGGCGCGCCTGCTCGAGCGCGCGGGCGCCGGCTGCCTCGCGCTGTGCGCGAACACGCTGCACTGGTTCGCGGACGACGTCGAGGCGGCGACGGCGATCCCGCTCGTGCACATCGCGGACAGCACGGCGGGGGCGATCCGCGAACGTGGTATGGCGCGGGTCGGCCTGCTCGGGACGCGCCCGACGATGGAGCAGCCGTTCTACCGCGAGCGCCTCGCCGCGCGCGGCGTCGAGGCGTTGGTCCCCGCCCCCGCAGACCGGGGCTTCGTCGACGACGCCATCGGCAACGAACTCGTGCGCGCGGTCTTCCGCCCGGAAACGCGCGCGCGGTTCGTCGGCATCATGGACGACCTCGGCCGGCGCGGCGCGGAGGGGATCGTCCTCGGCTGCACCGAGATCCCCCTGCTCGTCGGGCCGGACGACACCGACATGCCGCTGTTCGACACGCTGCGGATCCACTGCGCGGCGATCGTGGAGCACGCGCTCGCGGGATAACACGGATTTGGCCCCGGTTTGTCGGAAGTAAATATCTTTCGGCGACCAACTTCTTCCGGTCGTACCTGTATTGTGATCGAGGTGTCCTCGCGGGGCCGCGGCCGGCGTCGGCTGGCCGGGGGAGGTGCCATGATCCAAGCGTCGCGCGCCATTCGTTTCTCGTGCGCCCTTCTCCTCGTCCTCACCATGCGACCAGCGCTCGGATCGACCGTGCGCCCGCTCAACATCGAGCAACTGGTCGCGCGCGCCGGGCGGATCCTGGTCGGCCGCTGCGTGGCCGCCGAGCCCGGGAAGGACGGGGTCCTCGGCATGTCGGTCACGCGCTACACGTTCGAGGCCGAGATCATCCTGAAGGGGGCGCCCGGCACGCGCGTCGAGGTTACGCAGGTCGCGGGCGAAACGACGGCGCACGGGGGCCCCCCGCGCTTCACGCCCGGCGAGCGCGTGCTGCTGTTCCTGTACGGCCCGGGCTCGGCCGGGCTTTCGTCGCCGGTCGGGTTCGGCCAGGGGAAGTTCACGATCGGGGCCGCCGGGAACGGCCCGACCCTCGCGGCGAACGAGTTCGGCAACGCCCACCTGTTCCGCGGGCTCTCGCCCGCGGCCCGGGAACGGCTGGGGGCGCTCGCGCGGGAACCGGGCCGGGGTGCGCTGCCGCTCGAAGATCTACTCCAAATGGTCCGGCGCCTGTCGGATGAAGGACCACGCCCGTGACGCCGCGCGGCGGGGCGCGCGCCCTCGTGATCACGACCGCGCTGGCGGCGGCGTCGCTGGCCGTCGCCGGCGGCCCGCGGTACGTCAACGGCGCCGGGCAGCCGCTGCGCTGGCCGGCCGGGACGCCGATCGTCTACAACCCGGACCCCGGAATGCTGGGGCAGCTGGCGAACCCGCAGGCCCGCGAACTCCTCGTCGCGGGGCTCGCCGCCTGGAGCGGTGTCGAGGAGGTGCGCGACCTGTTCTTCGACGACATGGAGTCCGGGCCCGGCTCGTGGACGACGCAGCAGCTCTCGGGGTGGAACCCGTGGCTCCAGGTCGGCACGACTTCCCACAGCCCGTGGACGAGCTGGTACGTCCAGGACATCGGCTCGGTGAGCGATTCGGCGCTCTGGATGCAACAGCTCGCGGTCCCGCCGGGAGCCTGGCTGCTGTTCTGGCACTCGGTGAACCTGGAGACCGGCTACGACGGCGCGGTCCTGGAGTACAGCACGGACGGCGGCGCGTCGTGGAACGACGCGGGGACGCTGGTCGCGCAGGGCGCGTACAACGGCACCGTCTCGACCTGCTGCGGATCGCCGCTCGGCGGCCGTGCCGCGTGGACCGGCAATCTCGGCGGGTGGAACGAGGTCTGGGTCAGCCTCGCGCCGCTCGCGGGCTCCAGCGTGATCTTCCGCTGGCGCGCCGCGACCGACTGGTCCGCCGGCGCGGACGGGTGGTACCTCGACGACGTGCGCCTGCTCGCCCCGATTCCCGTCGTGACGTTCGGCGAGGGCCCGCTCCTGCCGTACGACGTGAACGCGGTGGGCACGCCGGCGACGAACCCGGCGCACTGGCGGAATTTCTGGCGCGTGGACGGCGACGGCCTGTCGCCGGTCATCTTCGACAGCGACGGCTCGATCATCGACCAGATCTTCGGCGCCGGCGCGCACTTCGACGTGCTCGGCGTCGCGGCGCTCGACACGCCGATCTCGGTCTCGGCGACGATCGGCGAGGCCAGCATCATCCTCAACGGCACGATCGTGGACGGCCTGGGCCTGCCCATGTCGCCGGAGGACCTGTCGCTCCCGCTCGGGCTGACCGGGCTCGTGACCCACGAGGGCGGCCACTTCCTCAACCTCGACCACAGCGTGCTCAACCTCGACGCGGCGCTCGACGGCGACCCGGCGAACGACGTCTACGTCCCGACGATGTTCCCCCTCGCGCTGGCGAACGACGCCGCGGCGGCCTCGCTGAAGCCGGACGACGAGGCCGCCCTGCTCGGCCTGTACGCGGCGCTGCCGTCCACGGCCGAGATCGGCGGCTCGGTCAGCGACCGCGACGGCGTCCCGCTGCAGGGCGCGCAGGTCGTCCTGCGCCACGTCGACCACCCGCTCGGCTTGGCGTACGCGGCGATCTCGGGCGGCCTGCACTTCCCGTGCAATCCCGGGTCGCCGTGCGACCCGTGCGTCACGACCTGCCCACCGGACCCGCCGGCGCAGGGCGCCTGGTCCGCGCGCTACATCGCCGCGGGGACGTACAAGGTCTGCGTCGAGCAGATCGACACCGGCTTCTCGGTCGCGGGCGGCAGCCCGGTCGGGCCGCTGGCGACGCCCCCGGTGCTGGCCGGGCCCGAGGAGTGCTACGACACGCTGGAGTCGCCGTACGCCGACGACGACCCCGACAGCGTCACGCCGCTGGCGGCCGGCGTTGTCTCCGGCATCGACATCCGGCTGAACGCGCTCCCGGCCGTGGACGGCCACGAGCCGAACGACACGCTCGCCGCGGCGACGCCGCTGGCCGACATCGACACGGGCAGCGACACCGAGCCCGCCGTGCTGGGCGTCGGCGACCTCGATTTCTACACGTTCACGGCCAGCGCGGGGCGGCCGGTCCGGATCGACGTCGATGCCGCGGAGTTCGGCTCCGCGCTCGACGCGATCGTCGGCCTTTACGACGACGACGGCGTGCTCGTCGCCACCGCCGACGACGGCGTGGACCCCGACAGCGGCGCCTTCTCCCGCGACCCGGTGCTGGAGTTCACGCCGCGGTTCAGCGGCGCGGCCACGATCGTGGTGGCCGCCTACCCCGATACCTACTTCACGGGCGCCGGCGGCGGCAGCGCGGGACCGTACTGGATTCGTGTCACCAGCGATGCCGACCCCGACGGGGACGGGATCGCCGACGGGTACGACAACTGTCCGACGACGTGGAACCCGTTCCAGGAAGATGCCGATGGCGACGGGACCGGGAACGACTGCGACGCCGACGACGACGGCGACGGGCTGCCCGACGTCTGCGAAACCGGCAGCGGGGTCTACGTCGATCCCCTGCACACCGGCACCGACCCGCTGGACCCCGACAGCGACGGCGACGGCGTGGACGACGGCACCGAGGTCTACGCCGGGACGGACCCGTGTGCTGCCCTGGAGGGGCCGGGCTTCTTCGACGCGGCGAGCCCGGTGGAAACCCGCAGCGGTGTCGTGGCCGCGGCCGCCGGCGACATCGACCGCGACGGCGACCTGGACCTTCTCGCCGCGCGCGACGTGGCGGGAGCGGACTCCCTGGCCTGGTACGCGAACGTCACCGGCGACGGCGGGTTCGGGTCACCCGTCACGGTCAGCACCGCGGTGAACGCCCCGCGGGAAGTCGCGCTGGCCGACATCGACCGCGACGGCGACCTCGACGCGATCTCGGCGTCGTGCGGCGACGCGAAGGTCGCCTGGTACGCCAACCTCGACGGGCACGGGACCTTCGGCGCACAGCAGGTGATTTCCAACACTGAATCCTGCGCCCTCTCGATCGCCGTCGCGGACATCGACCGCGACGGTTGGCCCGACGTGGTCGCCGCGGCCGAAAGCTCGGACAGCGTCGCGTGGTTCCGCAACGACGGCACGCCGGGCGGGCTCGGCGACTGGGCGCGGACCGAGATCGCGTCGCTCCCGGCGCCCCAAGCCGTGGTCGTCGCCGACCTCGACCGCAATGGGTCGCCGGACGTCGTGGCGGCCGCGAGCGGCACGCCGGGGAACACCGGCGGCGTGGCCTGGTTCCCGAACTACGGCCACGGCACGTTCGGACCCGCGCAGTGGATCGTGTCCCTCGACGGCGCGCGCTCGGCCTGGGTCGCGGACGTCAACGGCGACGGTGCGCCCGACGTGCTCGTGGCGATCTGCAACTCGTCGCTCGTGGCCTGGTTCGCGAACGACGGCACGGGCGGCACGTGGCCCGGCAACGTCGTGACGTGGACCAGTTGCCCGACCGCGGTGCGCAGCGGCGATCTCGACCTCGACGGCGATGCCGACATCCTCGCGGCGTTCGGCGACCACGCACCCGCGTGGTACAAGAACGCCGGCACCGGCGCGTTCAGCGGCCCGGGGCCGCTGCCCGGCGCCGGGGTGGCGACCGACGTTCGTCCCGCCGACCTGGACGGCGACGGCGACCCGGACCTCGTCGCCGCGACCGACGGCGACCTCGTGCAGCTCGAGAACGCGTCGCTTCACAGGAGCGCGCTGTTCGGCGCCGAGGCGCTGGTCGGCACGGCGGGCGACGGGCCGGTGGCCGTGGCGGCCTGCGACCTCGACCGCGACGGCGACGCCGACCTGGTCGAGGCCTCGACGACCGACAACGAGCTGAACTGGTACCGCAACCTCGACGGGGCCGGCGGGTTCGGGACGCCAAACCTGGTCTCGTCCGGCTTCAACGGCCTCGCCGACGTCGCCTGCGGCGATTTCGACAACGACGGCGACCTCGACCTCGCGGCCGCGTCCACCAGCGACGGCAAGCTGGCCTGGTTCGCGAACCTCGACGGCCAGGGGACGTTCGGCGGCGAGCGGCACATCGAAACGACGCTGACCCAGCCCCGCGCGCTGCACGTCGCGGACATCGACCGCGACGGCGCGCCGGACCTCCTGGTGGCCCACGCCACCAGCGTCGCGTGGTACCGCAACATCGACGACGGCTACTTCCAGCCGCCGGCCGTGGTCACGAGCGCGGTGGAGATGGCCGACGCGGTCTTCGCCGCCGACCTCGACCGGGACGGCGACCTCGACGTGCTGTCCGGCTCGGTCCGCGACGACAAGATCGCCTGGTACGCGCAGGAGACGTCGGGAACGTGGGGCACGCAGCGCCTGATCGACACGGGCGCGATCGACCCGCGCTCGGTCGAGGCCGCCGACCTCGACGGCGACGGCGACCTCGACGTCGTCGCCGCGCACAACGGCGGCTACTGCTGGTACGCCAACACCAACGGGCAGGGCAGCTTCGGCAGCCAGCTTGCGATCGGCACGGCGGCGCGCGGGCACGCGGCGGTCCCGGCGGACCTCGACGCCGACGGCGATCTCGACGTGGCGGTCGCGTCCTACCTCGACGACACGGTCGGTTGGTTCGAGAACCTCGACGGCAACGCCTCGTTCGGCCCGCTGCACGTGCTGAACGCGCTCGCCGACGGCGGCCGCGACGTCGTGGTGGCCGACCTCGACGGCGACGGCCGCCCCGACCTGGCCGCCGCCTGCCAGCTCGAAAACATGCTCGGTTGGTACGGGAACCTCGGCGGCCAGTTCGGCTTCGAGACGTACGACATGAGCCCGGGGACGATCGTCGACGATAGCGCCGTGCCGCTGTTGGCCGTCCGTGCGTTCCACCGCGGGCGCAGCGGCGAGCGCCTGGCCGCGCTCTCGCGCCTGGCGCTGCGGTTCGAGCGGAACTGGTCCGATCCGCTCGCCGCCGACGAGGCGAACGCGCTGATCGACACCGTCGAGGTCCACCTCGACGACGGCTCGGAGTTCTACGAGCCGGGGCAGGACCCGTTGCTGGCGGCGACGGCGCAGCTCGGCCCCGGGGCGCAGGAGTTCGAGCTGCCGATCGCGCTGCCCGAGGTGCGGATCGCGCCCGGCGCCGCGCGGCTGTTCTGGGTCGTCCTCCGCGCGACCGCCGACGCCTCGCGGCAAACGACGAAGACGTTCCGCGCCGTGCACCTGCCCGCGCAGGACCTCGGCCGCGACGTGGCCTCCGCCCTGCCGCTGCTCGGCGAGTACGCGCCGGACGTGGCGAGCGCCTTCACCACGGCCGTGCCGGCGGAATCGACGGTGCCGTCCGTCACGCAGGTCTACCCCGCCGACGGCGAGGCGAACGTTTCCCCCGCCAGCAACGTCGTGCTGAGCATGAGCGAGCCCGTCGACACCGCCACCGCCACATCGGCCAGCGTCTACCTCGAGCGGGGCGGCGTGAAGATCGCCGCGGCGATCAAGGTCGGCGCGGGCGGCACGCAGGTCACGATCGACCCGCTCGGGGCCCTGGTCACCGGCACGGTGTATGTCGTTCACGTCACGCCGGGGCTGACCGACGTCGCCGGCAACGGCTGCGCACCGTTCCTCTCCTCGTTCCGGACGGTCAGCTCCGGCGACTCGACGCGCTTCAGTTCGTCGCGGATCGGCCTGCGCGTCGCCGGGCGCCGCCTGAGCGGCAACGAGGCCGGCATCGCCTTCGGCAGCTCGAACGTGGCCGTCGGCGACGTGGACGGCGACGGCATCGCCGACCTCGTGGTCGGTTCGCCCACGGCCGACGACGGCGGCACCGCCGACACCGGCAAAGCCACGCTGGTGTTCGGCAGCCCCGGGTTGCAGTCGAACTCGGGTGCGGTGCTCCAGGTGGATTACTTCGGCGAAGCGGCAGGCCAGCAGGCCGGTGCCTGGGTCGCCGCGGCCGGCGATCTCAACGCCGACGGGCTGGCCGACTTCGCGGTCGGCGCGTGGCCGATGGCCAGGCGGGGAAGGTCTGGGTCATCTTCGGGAACCCCGGCCTGCGCAACCTGGCGGGATCCTCGCTCGACCTGGCGGACGTCGCGGCCTGCGCCGCGCCGACGCTGTGCGGGATCGCCTTCACCGGAGAAATCGCCGGCGACAAGGCCGGGACATCGATCGACTCCGGCGGCGACCTGAACGGCGACGGCACGGACGACCTCCTGATCGGCGCGCCGGGCGCGTCGCCCGACGGGCGCACCGGGGCCGGGATCGTCTTCGCGGTCTTCGGCCCGCGCGAGGCCGGGACCGTGCCGCTGGGCCTGGTCGGCGGAGCGGTCGCGGGCGTGATCTTCCACGGCGAGGCCGCCGGGGACCGCGCCGGCGAGTCGGTGGCCGGCTGGCCCGGCTCTGCCGCGCACGACGACCTGATCATCGGCGCGCCGGGGGCGAGCCCGGACGACGGGTTCGGCCACCCGATCACCGCCGCCGGGTACGTCTACGCGATCCACGGCGGGACGAACCTCCTCGCCACGGCCGGCGGCGTGAACGAGTTGGCGCGGGTCGCGAACGGCCAGGTCGACGAAATCGCCGGCGTCGTGTTCATCGGCACGAGCGCGGGGGCCGGGATCGGTCGCTCGACGACGGGCGGGGTGGACGTCGACGGCGACGGCGTGAACGACATCCTGATCGGGGGCAACGGCGAGGCGTGGGTCATCCCCGGCGACGATCCGAAGACGGTCACCGGCACCACCACGATCAAGAAGCCGCCAGACCTCGGCGGGATCGTCGCGCAGGGCCGCCCCGCGCAGCCCGCGGGCGCGATCGAGCAGTTCGGCGCGTACTGGTTCGAGCCGGGGGAAACGCCCGGGGCCGGGGAGCTGGTCGTCGGCGGGGCCGGCGACGTCAACGCCGATGGCTACGACGACGCGATCGTCGGCGCCCCGGGGGCGGATCCCGGGAGCCTGCCCGGCGCGGGGATGGCGTGGATCGTCTTCGGCGGCCCGGCGCCACCGGTCGGTCCCGTGCTGCTGTCGGAGGTGGGAACCTCGGTCTCCGGCGTCGCGGTCGCCGGGGCCGAGCCCGGCGACGCGCTCGGCAGCTCGGTCGGCGGGGCGCAGGATCTCAACGACGACGGCATCGCCGACGCGCTGGTCGGCGCGCCGCACGCGGACTCCACCGGCGTGCCGCCGGATGCGGGGGAGACGTACATCGTCTCGCCGCTGGCGCCGGGCGAAGCCGGCGGGCTGACGCTCGAAAAGGCAGCCCTCGCCACGCGGCTGGAGTGGAGCGCCACGGACCGCGCGCTGGCCTACGACGTCTACCGCAACGACGTGGGCGTGATGATCGCCCGGGGCGGGTTCGCCACGTCCCAGGGAACGCCCGTGGTTTGCGACACGGCGGAGGACACGGATCACGACGGCCGGCCCGATGCCTCCGAGCCGGCGACGCCGGGACCCGGCTGCGCGTACGCCTACGTGGTGACCGGCCGCAACGACCAGGGCGAGTCGCCGCTGGCCCCCGCGGGCGCGATTCCGGCGAGAATCAACGACGCTCCCTGCCCCTGACGCCGGAGGATCCGCCCGATGGCCCCCGACGGGCCGCTCGACATCACCCAGGCCGCCCCCGCGCCGGCGCCGGGGGGGAGTCGCGGGCTGCAGCGCATCGAGCACTACCGCATCGTCCGCGAGCTCGGCGCCGGCGGCATGGGGTGCGTGTTCGAAGCCTACGACGAGAAGCTGCACCGGCCGGTGGCACTGAAGGTCCTCGCGGCGCACCTCTCGGCGTCCGGTCACGCCGGCGCGCGGTTCCAGCAGGAGGCGTGGATCGCCGGCCGGCTCGACCACCCGAACGTGGTGCAGGTCTACGACCGCGGCACGACCGGCGAGTGCCAGTGGATCGCGATGGAGTACGTCGGCGGCGGGTCCCTCGCCGACGTCGTGCAGAACCTGAAGCGCTCGGGGCGCGACGAGCGCTGGGGCCTCGTCGCCGGCACCCGCGAGTGCGTGGTGTGGGCGATCGAGCGCGTCGTGCAGGCGGCGCGCGGGCTGGACCACGCCCACCGCCGCGGCGTGGTGCACCGCGACGTCAAGCCGGGCAACCTGCTGCTGGAGGGCGAGGGCGGCGCGGTCAAGGTCGCCGACTTCGGCATCGCGCTCGAGGTCGACGCGACGCAGCTCACCACCGCCGGCGGGGTCCTCGGCACGGCGGCCTACATGCCGCCGGAGCAGATCCTCGGCGAGCGCGAGCGGATCGGCGTCGCCAGCGACGTGTACGCGCTGGCGGTGACGCTGTTCGAGCTGCTGACGCTGGAGCTGCCGTTCTCCGGGCAGACCCAGCAGATGTACCTGCAGTCGGTCCTGACCGGCGAGGCCCGCCGGGCCGGCCGGCTCAACGCGCGCGTCGGCGCCGACCTCGAGACCGTCCTGCGCAAGGCGCTGGAGAAGGACCCGCGCGACCGCTACGCGAGCTGCGCCGCGTTCGGCGACGACCTCTTGAACGTCCTGCAGTTCCGCCCGATCGTCGCGCGGCGGCCGGGGATCGCCCGGCGCGCGGAGAAGTGGGTCCGGCGCCGGCCGGTGCACGCGGCGCTGCTCGGGCTGGCGCTGGTGAGCGTGCCGACGATCGCGGTCCTCGGGCAGCGCGCGCTCGAGCACCGCCGGCTCGTGGTCCAGCAGCGCGTCGAGCGGGAGTGGAAGGAAGTGCGCTGGCTGTTCGCGCAGACCTCGCGCACGGCGGACGCGCGCGCGAAGGCGGGCGAGCTGCTGCGGGGAGACCCGGACCACGTGCCGGCGCTGCGGGTGCGCGCGCTGGCGGGCGTGCGGCTGGCCCGCGAGGCGCGCGACCCCGCCGCGATCCGGCGCCTGCAGGAGGAGAGCCTGGCCGATCTCGGGCGCTTGGTCGCGCTCGCCCCGGACGTGGCGTGGCCGTACCGCCTGCGGGCGCTGGCGCTGCGCCAGTTCGACCGCGCGGAGCAGGCCCGGGCCGACGAGGCCTCGGCGCTCGCGCGGTCCGGCGGCGCGACGACCGACGAGGACCTCGACATCGACGCCCTCGTGGCGTTCGAGGCCGGCGACTACGGGAAGACCGTCGCGCTGCTCTCCCAGCTCCTGGCCCGGCGGCCGAACTCGCCGCCCGAGCTGTACCGCCGCGCCCGCGCGTTCGAACAGCTCGGCAACGTCGAATCCGCGATCGTGGACTACCGCGTGGCGGTCGCGCTCGACCCCGACGACTTCGCGACGCAGGCCGAGCTGGGCCGCCTGCTCACCGCGTCGGGCGCGCCGGAGGAGGGTGAGCGGTTCCTGGCGCGGGCAGCCGAGCTGAAGCCGGGCGCGTTCGAGGTCGACGAGCGGCTCGCGGAGAACGCGATCGCGCTCGGCCGGCGCGCGACGGCCGACCCCGCAGCCGCGCGGGCCCGTTTCGAGAGCGCGGTACGCTTCGCGCGCCGCGCGATCGGCGAGAACCCGGACTCGGCGTGGGCCCGGATCAACCTCGGCGCCGCGCTGATGGAGCTGTACCGCATCGACGGCGACGCGCGGGTCGCGGACGAGGCGATCGGGCAGTACGAGCGCGCGCGGGCACTGCTCGCCGCGCGCAGCGGCGAGGACGCGCCGGCGGCGCGCGTCGCGACCTTGATCAACCTGTGCGACGCGCGGATCCAGCTCGGCCGGGCCCGGGAAGCGGTCGAGTCCTGCCGCGCGGCCGCCGCCGCCGCGCCCGGCAGCGCGACCGCGTTCTACAACCTCGCCGGGGCCTACGCGCTCGCCGGCCGCCCGGACGAGGCGCTCGGGGCGCTCGCGCGGGACGTGGAGCTGGGCGACACCGACGCCGCCTACCTGGCGGCCGACCCGTGGTTCGCCGGTCTCAGGCAGGACGCCAGATTCCGCGACCTCCTGGAGCGGATGCGGCGCGGATCGTGACCCGATCCGCGAGCGGAGAAAGACGGGGACAGCGCTGCGAGCCTTCCCCGCGCGGAGCGTGACGCATGAACTTCCCGTTGATCCCGACCCGCCGGATGCTCGTGGGCCTCGCCCGCGACTACTTCCTGATGACCGTCGGCTCGGTCCTGATCGCCGTCGGCGTGGACGTGTTCCTCGCGCCGAACGAGGTGATCTCGGCCGGCGTGACCGGGATCGCGATGCTGGCCAACTTCCTGTGGGGCTGGCCGGTCGGGATCGTGACGCTCTTGTTGAACCTGCCGCTGTTCGTCGCGGGCTGGCGCTGGGCCGGCGGGCTGCGCTTCATCCTGCGCACGATGTACGCGACGACGGTCATGAGCCTGGCGATCGACATCCTCAAGCCGTACCTGTCCCCCGTCGTCGGCGACCCGCTGATCACCACGATCTTCGGCGGCCTGCTCGACGGCATCGGCGTCGGCCTCGTCCTGCGCGGGCGCGGCACGACCGGCGGCACCGACATCCTCGCGCAGCTCCTGAACCAGTTCCGCCGCGTCTCGTTCGGCACGACGTTCCTCGTGTCGAACGCGATCATCCTCTTCGCCGCGGTCGGCGTGATCGACCTCGTGCGCGTCCTGTACGCGGTGCTGGTCACGTACATCTCGGCGCGCACGATCGACGCGGTCCACGAGGGTCTCGGGCTCGCCCGCGCGGTCCTGGTCATCTCCGACCGTTCCCGCGACGTCCTCGCCGCCATCCAGCGCGAGGTCGGCCGCGGCGTGACGATCTTCCCCGGCCGCGGCGGCTACACCGGGGCCGAGCGCGAGGTGCTCTACGCGGTGGTCTCGCGGGCCCAGCTCACGCACGTGACGCGGCTGGTCGCGCAGATCGACCCGCAGGCGTTCGTCGTGGTCTCTGACGCCCACGAGGTGCTCGGCGAAGGCTTCCGGCCGCTGCGCCACGCCTGAGGCTGTCCGGCGAACGCCAGGCTAGTCGTCCAGGATGAACGTCACCATCATGTTCACCTGGTACTCGACGATCTTCCCCTGGTCGCAGCGGACGTGCTGCTCCTTGATCCACGCGCTGCGGACGTGCCGCAGCGTCTTGCCAGCCCGGGCGAGCCCCTGCTGGATGGCGTCCTCGAAGCTCTTCGACGACGTGGCGCTGATTTCGCTGACCTTGGCGATCGACATTCCGACCTCCTGCCGTGCGCGCGGCCCTGGGCGGTGCCGCGTCCTGCGGGCCACATTACCACCGCTTGCGGCCGCGCTCGACGGGAGCGAACGGCAGTACGATGGGCGCATGAAGAAGGTCGCCGGTCTCGCCCTGGCCGCGTTGCTGGCGCTGGCGGCCCTGCTGCAGATCTTCCCGGTCGAAAGGTCCAACCCGCCGGCGCGCGCTCCTGTCGACGCTCCCGCGGAAGTCCTTGCCGCCCTGCGCGCCGGCTGCTTCGACTGCCACTCCAACGAGACGCGCTGGCCGTGGTACAGCCGCGTCGCGCCGTTGTCGTGGCTCGTGGCCGGCGACGTGAACGAGGGGCGCGAGCACCTGAACTTCTCGGACTGGGGCCTGCTCCCGGAGCGCGAGCGGGCCAAGCTGCACGAAGAGATGGCCGAAGAAGTCGAGCGGGGAGACATGCCGCCGCCGCTGTACCGGATGGCCCACCCGCGGGCCAGGCTGACGGACGAGCAGAAGAGAACCCTGCGCGGATGGAACGCGCTGCACGCGCGCGGCGAACGTGGACGCGGGCGCGACGGGCGCTGATCCGGGGGGCCGCGCCGAGGGAGGGGACGATGGGCAAGTCACAGCTGTTCGTGCCGGCAATCGGGGCCGGGCTCGCGCTCGGCGTCGCGCTGGGCGCCGCGCTCGACAACATCGGCGCCGGGATCGGGGCCGGGATCGCGATCGGCGTCGCGCTGGCGATCGCCATCGGGCGGGCGCGCGCCGCGGGCAACGGGAAGGACGCCCCGCGCGGCTGAGCCGCGGGGGTCCCGATGCCGGCCTTGCACATCGCCGTGGGCTGGCTGGCGATCCTCGCCGGCCTGGTGGTGGGAACCGTGCTCGGTCTCGGCTTCCACCGCGAGGCGTGGCTCGGCGGGTACCCGTCGTGGCGGCGCAGGCTCCTGCGGCTGACCCACATCTCGCTCGTCGGCACCGGGCTCCTGAACCTCGCGTTCGCCTTCTCGGTCGCGCAGCTGGACCTCGCGGCGCCGCCGCGGCTGGCCTCGGCGCTGCTCGTCCTCGGCGCGGTCGCGATGCCCGCGGTCTGCGCGCTGTCGGCGTGGCGGCCGGCGCTGCGCCACCTGTTCTTCATCCCGGTCGCGAGCCTGATCGTCGGCGTGGCCGATTTCCTGTGGGAGGGGCTCCTGCGATGAGGATTGGCCTGGTCGCGATGAGCGGGATCCGCTGCCGGGACGAGGAGTTGCTGCAGCTCGGGCTGACGCTCCCCGGCTTCGTCGAGCGCAGCAGGACGATCGCCTCGCTCCCGAGCCTCGGCCTTTTGACGCTGGCCGGCCTGACCCCGGCGCGCCACGAGTGCGCGTACCTCGAGGTCGCGGACCTGCGCGCGCTCGAGCGCCTGCCCGCGGACTTCGACCTGGTCGCGATTTCCAGCTTCAGCGCGCAGGTCGGCGAGGCGTACGCGCTGGCGGACCGCTACCGTGCCGCCGGTGTGCCGGTGGTGCTGGGCGGGCTGCACGCGACCGCCCTGCCGGACGAGGCCGGCCAGCACGCGGACGCGGTGGTGCTCGGCGAGGGGGAGCCGGCCTGGACGGCGCTCCTCGACGACGCCGAGGCGCACCGGCTGCGCCCCCGCTACGGCGACGGCGGTGGTTACGACATGGCCGGCAGCCCGATGCCGGCGTTCCACCTGCTCGACCCGTCGCGCTACAACCGGCTGACGGTGCAGGCCAGCCGCGGCTGCCCGTGGCACTGCGAGTTCTGCGGCAGCTCGATCCTCGTCAGCCCGCGCTACAAGCAAAAGCCGGTCGAGCGCGTCTTGGCCGAGATCGACCGGATCCGCGAGATCTGGCCGCGCCCGTTCATCGAGTTCGCGGACGACAACGCCTGCGTGAACAAGGCGTACTGGAAGAGGCTGTCGTCGGCGCTGCGGGAGCGGCACGTCCGCTGGTTCGTCGAGACCGACATCTCGGTCCACGAGGACGGCGAGCTTCTGGACCTGATGCGCGCCGGCGGCTGCGCCGAGGTGCTGATCGGGCTCGAGAGCCCGACGCAGGCCGCGCTGGCCGGCGTGGAGCTGCGCGCCGACTGGAAGCGCCGGCGCTGGCCGGAGTACCGCACCGCCGTCACCCGCATCCAGGAGCACGGGATCCGCGTCAACGGCTGCTTCGTGCTCGGCCTCGACGGGCACGGCCCCGACATCTTCGACGCGGTCTACGATTTCTGCCTCGAGACCGAGATCTTCGACGTGCAGATCACGTACCAGACCCCCTTCCCCGGCTCCGCGCTCCACGGGCGCCTGGAACGCGAGGGCCGCCTGACGCACGCGGGCCAGTGGGAGCGCTGCACGCTGTTCGACGTCAGCTACGCGCCGTGCCCGCTCTCGGCGGACGAGCTGCGCGCCGGCTTCCACGGGCTGGCCAAGCGACTCTACGCGCCCGACCTGACGCGCTGGCGGCGCGAGAACTTCAACCGCAAGCACCTGCGTGGCTTGCCGCACGCGGAGGACACCGCGCCATGAACGGACGCCGGTCGATTTCCCTGCTGTTCTGGGTCGCGGCCCTGTACGACGGCATCCTCGGGCTAGCGTTCCTGGCCGCGCCGAACTACCCGTTCGCGATCGCGCACGTCACGCCGCCGAACCACGTCGGCTACGTGCAGTTCCCCGCCGCGCTGCTCCTGATCTTCGCGCTGATGTTCGCGGCGATCGCGCTCGAGCCGGCGCGGCGCCGACCGCTGATCGTCTACGGCATCCTGCTCAAGCTCGCCTACTGCGGCGTCGCCGGGTTCCACTGGGCCGCGACCGGCATCCCGACCATGTGGAAGCCGTTCGTCGTGATCGACCTCGTGATGGGCATGCTCTTCGCCTGGGCCTACGCCAAGCTCCCGCCGCGAAACGTGAGCTCGAAAAGTCACATTGATGAAAACCGGGGGCGTTAACGGCGAACCGGCCTGACGCACCCGGTGAGCTTCGGTCCGCTCGATGTCGGCGGGGCCGCGCTGCGCGGGCGCTCGGGCCGGGCGTCAGGTGACGAAGCGGTAGATGTAGGGCTTGACGTTCTCGTTGGGCCGGGCGCGCAAGGTGCCGCGGTAGGCCGACTCCAGTTCGGGCGGCAGGCCGACGCGCTTGGGGAACAGTCGCCGGGCGAACAGCGCCCGGCCGTGCAGCGGGCGCCGGGCCAGGCCCAGGACCATCGCCGGGGTGCGGCGTGATTGTTCCGCGGTGCGCTCCGACAGGCCCTTGGTGTTGTTGCGGATCACGAGGAAGATCCAGGCGCGGTCCAAAAGGCCGACCGCGGTCTTGGCGAAGGCGACCGTCTCGCGGACGACGTCGCGCATCGCGTGGCGCATGTAGCCGTGCAGGGCGTTGACGGCGCGCAGCGGGTTGCGCGCGTCGCGCCGGGCACGGCTGCTGACGGTCTTGTGCTCCACCCGGCCCGGGGGCAGTGCGGCCAGCGCGCGGGCGTAGTCCGGCTCCTCGTCGGTGACGAGCGTCCAGGGCCGGTCCGCGGGAAACAGCCGGTCCAGGCGGCGGAAGATCTCGGCGGCGCGCTTCTCGCGGGCCC
>JAGOJY010000023.1 GCA_017994815.1 Acidobacteriota bacterium | reverse complement strand
GCGCGAGAGCGGTCCCGGCCGGGGCCGAGCTGACGGCGGCCAGCAGTTCGTCGAGCCCCGCCAGCGCCGCGCGCGAGGCGCCGAAGCTGCGCCCGCCCTCGTCGGCCCGCGCGCTCGCCGCGAGATCGCGCGCGAGCCGCTGCGCGAGCGCCGGGTCGGCCGGCGCGCCGCGCCGCGCGCGCTCGCGCGTGTTGCGCAGCGCGAGGCACTCCAGAGCCTGCGGCACGACCTCGCGCACGAGGTAGCCGCGCCACTGGTCCTCGAGCAGGTCCACGCGTAGGAGTTCGGCGCCGCAATCGCCCGGCACACCGCCGTACTCCGCCCACGCCTGCTGCAGCCCCGCGCGCAGGCGCGCGAGCACCGGCTGCGCGGCGAGCCACGTCTCGTGCTGCACGGCCTCGTGCAGCGCGCGCCGCAGCGCGCGCAGCGCTTCCGGCGGCGCCGGCCCGCGCGCGCGGCGCAGCGCGGCGAGCGGCGCCTGGTCGGCGGCCCCGACGAGCGGCGCGCCGGCGATGTCCGGCAGCTCGCGCAACAGCGCGAGGTGCGCGGTGGCGTCGTCCACCTCGGCCGCCGCGCGGTCGCGCTCCCAGCGCGCGCGCTCCTCGCCTCGGCCGCAGGCGCCCCCGGCGGCGATGCGGTTCGCCAGCCGGTGCAGCCGCGCGGCCGCCGCCGCGCGCTCGCCCGCGCCGCCGCCGCTCCAGGCGAGGAGCGCCGCGGCGCGCGCGCCGAGCCAGGCGCAGCGCAGTTCGTCGTCGCAGTCAGGAGCGCCGGGCACCTCGCCGCGGCACTTCTCGGGCAACCGGCCGAGCGCCTCGCGGAACTCCGGCGTGGGCTGCCAGCCGCCGCGCGTCGCGTCCTCGAGCTCCGCCCCGCGCAGCGCCCGCAGCGCCTCGCGATCGGCAGCGGGCCCGAGGCCGGGCAGCTTCACCGCCCGCGCCGGCCCGGCGCCGAGCGCGGCGCAGGCCGCGACCAGGAGCGCAGTGCGCGCGGCGTTCACCGGCCACCCCGCCGCGGCGCGAAGGCCGGGTCCTGCGCGATCAGCGCCTCGACCGCCCGCGCCGCCTGCGGGACCTCGAAGCGCGCGGCGGCCTGGTACGCCGACGCGGCGCGATCGATCGACAGGAGCGCGCGCTGGAAGCGAGTTCCCGCGCCGGGGCCGCCGGCGGACTGGCGCGCGAGATCGTCCAGCGTCGCGAGCGCCTGCTCCGCCAGCGCGTCCGCCTCGCGCGGCCGCGCGCCCTGCGCCGCGACGCGCTCGCGCAGCGCGAGCAGCTGGTCGCGCTCGGCGCGCGCGAGCGTTTCGAGCTTCGTCCCGAGCAGTTGCAGCGCCTCCGCGCCGCGATCGCCCTGCTCGACGCGGCCGACGAGGAAGCGCACCGCGGCGCGGCGCCCCTCGGCGCGCTCGATCGCGGCGACGCGCGTCGCCAAAACTCCGGCCGAGCGCGAGGGCCGCAGCGCGATCCACAGCGCGGCGACGAGCAGCGCCAAAGCCGCCGCCGCGCCGGCCAGCGCGGCGATCCGCCGCCACGGCGGCGCGCTCGGCCGCGAGACCAGGCGCCGCGCCTGCCGGCGGGCCTGCTTCAGCAGCGCCTCGGCCTCCTGCTCCGCCCCGGCGCGGATCGCCTCGCGGCACGCGGCCACGGCGCCCAGAGGGTCGCCGCCGTCGATCAGCCGCCGCGCCTCGTCGAGCCGCGCGCCGATCTTCCGCTCCAGCCGGGCCAGCGCGTCGCGCGCGCGCAGGACGTCGGGATCGTCGGCCGCGTTGCCCTGCGCCTCCCACTGCTCGAGCGCGCGGCGCAGCGTCGGCAGGTGATCGGAGGTGATCGCGGCGCGCAGCTGCGGCGGCGCACCGGCCGCGGCAGGCGCGCCCGCCTCGCCGGTCGCGCCGGTGTCGCCGGCCGCGGGCAGCCCGGCGAGGAACGCCTGGTCGCGCGCGGTCAGCTCGGCCGGGTCGCCCACCGCGATACCCCAGCCGGCGATCGCGGGGCCGTCGTCGCCGAGCACGACGAGGTCCGGCGAGAGCCGGCCGTGGGCCTGCCCGGCCTTGTGCGCGGCGCGGACCTTGCGCACGACGTCCTCGACCGCGCGCGGGGTCGGGGCGCCCTCCTCGGCCACCATCTCGGAGAGCAGTTGCCCCTCGGGCACCTCGTCGATCACGACGCGGCCGAAACGGTCGTCACGCAGCACGCGGCGCGACGTGCCCCAGCACCCGGTGAGGTCGTCCAGGCGCGGGTCGCCCGCGGCGTCGAGGACGAACACGAACGCGCGCCCGCTCGAACTCTCGTCGCGCGCCAGCGCGGCCGGGCAGGCGTCGTCCGCGTCGAAAACGCGGCACACGATCCAGCAGCCGGCCAGGCGTTCGCCGATCGCCAGGCGGACTGGGGCGGCGGTCTCCACCGACTCTCCCACGTCGCTCTCCGACCCCTCGTTCGAAATATGGGTCGGGGCCGCGGGCCGGGGCTAGCTCTCGGGAGCGCGGGCCGGTGGACCGACGCGGGCCACGAAGAACCCGCTGTCCTCGTCGCGGACGGGATCGAGGACCTGGAAACCGGTGCGCTCGAGCTTGGCGAACGACGGTTCAGGTCCAACGGCGAGGGACGGGCCGGAACGCGCCGTGAGCCAGCCGGCGAGGTCGTCGAACCGCAGGTCGGCCCGGGGATCGACCTCGCGCCGCCGCAGGTCCACGGTCACCAGGTCGGCGGCGAGGTAGAACGCGAGCCCGGGCTGCAGGCGCGGTTGCAGGAGCAGGATCGGCTCGTCGGCCGCGCGCCGCGCCTGAACGGTCGAGGCGAGCGCGTCGGAGTGGCGGTAGCTGCCGTGCTCGCCGCCGAGCGTGCGCGCGAGGAGGAGCCCCGCGCCGCACGCGCCGGCCAGCGCCAGCGCCAGGGCGCGGCGCGCGGGCGAGCGGGCCCACGCCGCGACCCCGGCTCCGGCGGGCACCGCCAGCGCCAGCACCAGCGGCACCACGTAGAGCGGCATGCGGCTCTTGCTCAGCGTGAAGACGACGAGTCCCGCGCCGAGCCACGCCAAGAGCAGCCGCGCCAGCGCGCCGTCGCCAGCGCCGCGCAGCCCGCGCGGGATCCAGAGCGCCCACGGCAGCGCGCCGACCGCGAGCACGGTCGCCGGCACCCAGAACGGCGCGTCGCGCCGCAGGTCGGACGTGAACACCCGCTCGTAGACCTCGACCCACAGGAACTGCCACAGCCGCGCCGGGTCCTGCAGCATGACCACGACGTACCAGCTGCCGGCGATCGCGGCGAAGATCGCGAGCGCGGCCCCGTCGGCCCAGCGCTCGCCGGGGCGCTTGTCGGCGCGCCGCGGCCACGCGACCGCGACCCCGGCCAGCGGCAGCAGCCCCGGCGGACCCTTGACCATGAACGCGAGCCCGAGCGCGGCCCACATCCAGCGCACGGCCAAGCGCCGGCGGGACGCGTCCGCCAGCGCGACCGCGGCGGCGAGCAACGCCGCGCCTTCCGCAGCCGCGAGCAGCGCGTCGGTCGTGAGCAGGCTGCCGCCGACGTACGGCAGGGGCGAGGTCGCCAGCACCAGGGCGCCCCACGCGCCGGCCGACGCCACGCCGGGCGCCAAGCGCCGCGCGAGCGCGGCCGCGATGGCGATCGAGGCCGCGAACGCCAGCCCGCTGCCGATCCGCGCGCCGAACTCGTTGCGGCCGAACGCGAGCATGCCCGCCGCGGAGAGCCAGTAGGTGACCGGCGGCTTGGTCAGGTGCGGCCGCCCGTCGAGGAGCGGAACCAGCGGCGAGCGCGACGCGATCATCTCGCGCGCCGCTTCCGCGTAGCGCCCTTCGTCGGGATCGGCGAGCGGTCGCACGCCGAGCAGGAGCAGCGCCCACGAGAGCGCCAGCGCGGCGAGCGCCGCGCCGCGGAGCGCCGGCGTCACCCGGCGGCCTCGCGCAGCGCGGCCGCGATCGCCTCGACGAACGCCGGGTGGTCCTCGACGGCCGGCACGCGAGCGAAGCGCTCGCCGCCCGCGGCGAGGAACTGCTCGCGCCCGCGGATGCCGAGTTCCTCGATCGTCTCCAGGCCGTCGGTGACGAACCCCGGCGCGACCACCGCCACGTCGCGCACGCCGCGGGCCGGCAGCCCGGCGAGCACGTCCGCGGTCGGCGGTGCGAGCCAGCGTTCCGGCCCGAAGCGCGACTGGAACGACAGCGTGGCGCGCGCCGGCTCCCAGTCGAGCCGCGCGCAGAGCGCGTCGGCCGTCGCGCGGCAGTCGGCGACGTACACGCCGCCCTCGCGCCGGTCGTAGCGGACCGGGATGCCGTGGAACGACAGGACGAGGTGCTGCGGCGTCCCGCCCGCGGCGAACGTCTCGCGGCAGCGCGCGGCCAGCGCCTCGACGTAGCCCGGCGCGTCCGGCCGGACCTCGGCGAGGCGCACGCGCTCGGCCGCCCCGCCGCGGCACGCGGCGGCGGCGGCCAGCTCGCGGATCGTGCCGGTCGTCGAGCACGTGCGCTGCGGGAACAGCGGGACGAGCCACGCCGCCTGCCCCGGCTCGCGCGCCGCGCGCGCGATCTCGCCGGCGAGCGACGGCGCGCCGTAGCGGTAGGCCGGCCGCACGTCGTACTCCGGGCAGCGCGCGGCCAGCGCGCGCACGATGCGCATCGTCCCCGCCGCGAGCGGCGAGCCCTCGGCGGACCAGATCGCGCGGTACTGCTCGGCCACGCGCCGCGGGCGCGAGCGGAGCACGATGCCGTGCAGCACCGGCCTCCAGAACCAGCGCGGCGCATCGACGACGTTGCGGTCGCCGAGAAACTCGGCGAGGAACTCGCGCACGGCCTCCGCGGAGGGCGCGGCGGGCGTGCCGAGGTTGACGACCAGCGCGACCGGCCTCGGCATCAGCCCTCGATTCGGCGGCGCGCGCGTGCCATGCTCGGCGCATGTTCCCCGCGCCCGCGTCCCGCCCGGCCGCGCTCGCCCTCGCCGCGCTCGTGCTGGCCGGCGCCGGCTGCCGCGCCGCGCCGGAGCAGCCGCGGGCGGAACCGACCGCCGCGCCGCCCGCCGCCGAGGCCGTCCCGGTCCCCGCCGCCGCGGCGGACCAGCCTGCCGCGCCGAGCGCCCCGGCCCTGCCGCACATCGCGTGGCCCAGCGGCTGGCGCGTCGTCGCCGCGGGCGGCTGCGGCGCCGCCGGCACGCGGATGTACTGGGCGCGCCTCGAAGCGCGCGCGGCCGCGCCGGAACCGGCCGTGCGCGCCGGGCTCGCCGCGCTGCGCGGCCTCGCCGGCCCCGATCCCGACCAGGACGTTTCGGTGGCGCCCGACGGGTCGAGCGCCGTCGCCCAGCTGCGCGGCGCGCGCCTGTCCGGCAGCGTGCTCGCGCGGACCTCCGGCGCGCTCACCGAGATCCGCGTGGTCCTGCAGGAGTAGCCGGGGCGTCCGCACCGGAAGCGTCACGGGAACCACTCGCGGACGATGGCGTGCGCCTGCGCCAGCCGGCCGGCGATCTCGTCCCACGCGCCGGCCGACGCGCCGACGAGGTGCGCGCGGCGCGCCTGCTCGAGGTGCTGCCGGGCCTCGGGGTACGCGCGCGAGTCGCCGCGCGCGAGGATCGCCGCCGCGAGCTGCACGTGCACCGCCGACGCCGCGTCCGGCGCGCCCTTCTCCAGGAGCGCGAGCGATCGCTCCAGCATCGCCGGCGCCGCGGACAGCACGAACCCCGGCGTGGTCTCGACCCGGTGCGCGAGGCGCTCGGCGTCACCGGCGGCAAGGCACACCTCGACGAAGGCCGTGGCGTCCGACCCCGCGTCGGCGTGGTCGAGCGCGCGCCGGCGCCACTCCGGCCGGTCCTCGTCGCCGGACGCCGAGCACAGCCGGTGGAACGACGCCGCGCCCGGCTCGGCGAGGAACGACTCCCACGCGGCCTCGATCGCCTCGCGCCGCCGGCCGAGGCGCCCGAGCAGCGCGATCCGCAGCTCGTCCAGCTCGCCGCGCGCCGTCCCGCGGGCGCGCCGCCGCCCGCGCTCGACCCACGAAAGCGCCTCGTCGAGACGGCCCTGGTGCGACAACAGCCGCGCGGCGGCGACGACGTCCGTCCCGTGCGCGCCGTCGGGATCGCACTGGGCGAAGAACTCGTCGATGTCGCCGCGCACCTGCGACAACTCGCGCAGCGCGCCGCGCAGCGACTCGAGCAGCGCGTCGCGCGGCGCCGCGCCGTCGACGTCGCCCGCCGCCGCGCCGCGGCCGCCGCGGCGGGCCTCGATCGCCGGGCGCAGCAGCCCGGCGAGCGTCTCCATGCCGATCGGCCCGAGCGCGACGCGCGCCTCGGTGATCAGGCCGCGCGTCAGCCCGCCCGCGTCCTCGGTCACCCAGCCGAAGATCTCGCGCGCGATCTTCTGCCGGTCGCGCGACGGCACCTCGGCCCAGCCGCGGACCCAGCCCAGCAGCACCTCGCGCACGCAGGCGCCGAGCGCGCCGTCGCGGTCGTCGACCTCGTCCATCCGGGCCCAGACCCGCCACGCCAGCTCGAGCAGGAGGTCGAGCGCGGGCTCGGCCTGCGCGCCGCCCGCGAGCCGGGCGACCGAGCGGGTGATGTCCGCCACGTCGGCCGCGACGCGCGGCAGCTCGTGGCGGCCGAGCGCGTGGCCGGGCCGCAGCGCGGCGCACGCCGCCTGGCGGAACAGGCGGATGTCGAGGTTCGCGGCGCCGCGCGCGTCCGGCAGCCGCGCGAGAATGTCGTGGTCGTGGGCCGCGGCGCGGGCCAGGATCTCGCACAGCTCGCACTTCGGCGTGGCCAGCAAGCGGTCGGCGAGCCGCAGGATGTCGTCCTCGCTCGGCGCGGGCGCCGGCGCGCCCGGCGGGACCGGTTGCGCCGCGTCGTCGGCCGGCTCCGCGCGCGTCCCGCGTAGCGCCTGCTGCCCGAGTTCGGCCAGCCGCGGCGCGTCGTCGCGCAGCGCCACGAGCACCGCGCCGATGTGCCAGCACATCCCGCGGCGGTACGGGCACGAGCACTCGGCCTCGAGCGCGCCCTCGTGAATCCGGATCACGCAGTGGTAGGGCGAGCTCATCGAGCCGGCGACGTGCGCGCGCAGCGCCGCCCCGTCGATCCAGATGTCGTCGATGCGCCCCTCGCCCGCGTACTGCTCCGCGCGCCGCAGGACGTGCGGGCCGAACGACTCCTCGAGGATGGCCGGCGTGAGTTGGCCGACGAACCGCAGGACCGGGTGCGCGATCAAGCCCTCCTCCCCGGATTGGCCGTGGTTTGCAGCCCGAACCTATCTTCCCACGGAAGGGATATGGCGCGCGTGTCTTCAGGCCGGGCCCGCTGGGCCGCGATCTGCGGGGATTACCTCGCGGCGGGCGACCTTTACCGGCTCGCGGGGAACCCGCGGCGGGCCCTGCGGATGTACCGCAAGGCGCGCGCCTTCCGGCTGGCCGGGGAGATCGCCGACCAGATGGGCGACCACACGTCGGCCTCCCGGGAGTACGAGCGCGGCGGGCTGGTCCTGCCGGCGGCGGAGAGCGCGCTCAAGGCCGGGGACCGCGAGCGTGCCGCGCGCCTGTTCGTCGAGGGCGGGCAGGCCCGCCGCGCCGCCGAGATCCACGAGCAGGGCGGCCGCCCCGCGGCCGCGGCGGCGCTGTTCGAGCACGCCGGCGATCCGCTGCGGGCCACGCGGCTGTTCCTCGAGGCGCGCCAGCCGGACCGCGCCAGCCGCACGCTCGACGAGCTGTTCCGCGCCGGACCGACGCCGGCCGAGATGCGCGAACTGCTGGGACTGGCCGCGCGCTGCGGGCAGCAGCTCCTGGCGAGCGGCCAGCCGGAGCTGGCAGCGCGCTGGCTCGAACGCTCGGGGCGCTCGCACGAGGCGGCGCAGGCGTGGGAGCGCGCCGGCCGCCCCGACCGCGCGATCCGCGCCTTCCTCGCCGCCGGCGAGGCGCAGCAGTCCGCGCGCGTGGCGGAGGCGCTGGAGCCGGGGGCGCTGGACAGCGGGCTGGCGGCCGAGGCGTTCCGCGCCGCGGGGCGCTGGGCCGAGGCCGCGGCGCTGTTCCTCGAGTCGGGACGCCCCGCCGAGGCCGCCGCCTGCCTGGAGCAGCTCGGCTGCCCGGCGGAGGCGGCCTGGGCCCACGAGGCGGCGGGCGACCTGCACGCCGCCGCCGTCAGCTGCGAGCGCGCCGCCGACCACGGCGCCGCCGCCGACCTCTACCTCAAGGCTGGCGCGCTGCACGACGCCGCGCGCTGCCTCGAGGCCTGCGGCCGGCTGGAGGAGGCCGCGCGCGCGTTCCTCGAGGCCGGCGACCGGCTCGCCGCGGCCGAGGTCTTCGAGCGGCTCGCGCAGCTCGACGCCGCGGTCGACGTGCTGCAGGCGTTGCCGCGGGACTCGGACCAGGTGTTCGCGGCCGCGCTCGTGCTCGGTCGGCTGTTCGAGCGCAAGGGCGCCGACGCGCTCGCGGCCGAGCAGTACCGCCGCGCCCTCTCCGGCGACCTCTCGCCGGACCGCACGATCGAGGCCTGGTACCAGCTCGCCGGGACGCTCGAGCGCACGGGCAAGCTGCGCGAGGCGATCGGGGCGCTGCGCAAGGTGCTGTCGCTCGACTACCACTACCGCGACGCGGCGCGGCGCCTCGCCGCGCTCGAACGGCGCGCCGCGACGGCGACGCCGACCGGGCCGCAGGCCGCGCTGCCGTCGCGCTACCGCATCGAGCGGCCGCTCCCCGGCCCGGGCCCCGGGCAGTCGGTCCTGGCCTGGGACTCGGGGATGGACCGCAACGTCCTGCTGCGGCGCTTCTCCCCGGAGGTCGTGCCGCCGGGCCCGGCCGCCGACCGCCTGCTGAGCGACGTGCGCCGCATCGCGCAGCTGCACCACCCCGCGATCGCGGCGATCCACGACGCCGGCCAGGACGAGGGCGGCGTGTTCGTCGTCGAGGACTACGTCGCGGGCGACACGGTCCGCGAAGCGCTCGAGGCCGGCGGCCCGCTCGACGTGCCGCGTGCCGTCCACGTCCTGACGCGCCTCGCGGAGGCGTTGGACTACGCCCACGGGCTGGGACTGCTCGCGCGCACGCTGCGCCCCGAGACGATCGTGCTCACGCCGGCCGGCGATGTCCGCGTGCTCGACTTCGGCCTCGCGCTGCGGCACTCGGACGGGAACGCGCCGGCCAACGCCTACCGCCCGCCCGAGGTGCGGCGCGGCGAGCGGATGGACCCCTCGACCGACGTCTACCTCCTCGGCGTCCTCACGTGGGAGATGCTGTTCGGCAGCCCGCCGCCGATCCCGGCGCCGTCGCAGACCGAGGCGCCGGAGGTGCCGGACAGCGGCGAGCGCACGGTCCCCGATCTCCTGCGCCGCGTGTTGGCGGGCTGCCTCGCGCCGGACCGCGCGCGGCGCATCCCGTCGGCGCAGAAGCTGCTCGAGGAGCTGCACGGGACGAACCTCCTGCCCGGCGCCCTTTTGGCGAACCGCTACGAGATCCTGCGCGAGCTCGGCCGCGGCGGCATGGGGACGGTCTTCGCCGCACGCGATCTCGTGCTGGACGAGCCGGTGGCGCTCAAGGTCCTGGCCGGCCCGCTGGACGAGAACACCGAGAAGCGCTTCATCCAGGAGATCCGCCTCGCGCGGCAGATCAACCACCCCAACATCGTCCGCGTGCACACGTTCGAGCGCTGGCGCGAGCTGCGCTTCATCGTGATGGAGTACATCGACGGCGTGGACCTGCGGCGCTGGGCCGAGAACCGCCGGCCGATCCCGCTCGGCCGGGCGCTGGAGATCGTGGCCGGCGTTGCGGCCGGGCTCGCCGCCGCGCACCGGCTGGGCATCGTGCACCGCGACGTCAAGCCGGAGAACGTGCTGCTCGACCCCGACGGCCGGCCGCGCCTCGTCGACTTCGGCATCGCCCGGCAGGGCGACGTGCACCTCACGCGCGAGGGGCTGGTGATGGGCTCGCCCGCGTACATGGCGCCGGAGCAGATCCGCGGCGAGGCCTCGGACCAGCGCGCCGACCTGTACGCGCTGGGAATCCTGGCCTACTTCCTCGTCGTCGGCCGCGAACCGTTCGCCTCGGACAATGTGGCCGAGGTCCTGCGGCAGCAGATCGAGGAGCCCGCGCCCACGCTCTCCTCGCGGCGCAACGGCGTGCCAGCGTCGATCGACGACCTGTTCGCGCGCGTCCTGGCCAAGGATCCGAACCGCCGCCCGTCCTCGGTGTTCGCCTTCCTCGAGGAGCTGAGCGGGGTGCGGGCCCAACTGACCGTCATCACCGCCTGACCCGCCACGCCCGCCCGGATTTGACTTCTGCCGCCTGATATTGTTCTATCCGTTCAGGTCGGGAGAGAGTGCCCTGACCGGCCCTCCGCGTGGGTCCGAGCGCGGCGCCTGACGCGAGGTACCGGAGCATGACCGCTCGGGGCGTCCCGCCCCTGCTGGCCGTGGTGCTGGCGGGGTTCTTGCTCGTGTCTGCCCGCGCGCAGTCCCCGGCGCCGGGCGTCGACGCGGAATGCGCGGCCTGCCACGAAGACCGCGTCAACGAGTTCGCCAACGATCCCCACGTGTCGATCGGCCCGCGCGGGCTGGCGCGCAAGGCCGGCGCGGCGGGGTCGTGCACCGCCTGCCACGGGGACGCCACCGCGCACGTCGAGGCCGGCGGCGGGCGCGGGAACATCTTCGCCTTCCACGACGCCGACCCGCCGCTGGAGCGGACGCGCCGCTGCGAGGCGTGCCACGCGCAGGTCGACCACGTGCGCTTCCGGTCCAGCCCGCACGCGCAAAACGGGATCGCCTGCACCGCGTGCCACCAGGTCCACGGCCAGCGCGAGTTTCGCACCGCGGGCGTCCCGCCCGACGGCGTCGGCCAGTTCAACGAGGTCGGCGCGGCCTCGCGCAACTGCCAGCAGTGCCACACCGACGTCTTCGCCGAGTTCCGCTTCCCCGAGCACCACCGGCTGCGCGAGGGGATCCTCGAGTGCAGCTCGTGCCACGACCCGCACGGGCCGTCGCTGCGGCTGCAACTGGGCGGGATCAAGCAGCAGCAGTGCGCGCAGTGCCACTCGGACAAGGAAGGCCCGTGGGTTTTCGAGCACGGCGGGCAGCGCGTCGAGGGCTGCACCGCATGCCACGCCCCGCACGGCTCGCCCAACCGGCACATGCTCACGTTCCAGAAGGTCGCGAACCTGTGCTACAGCTGCCACGACGCCGTGCCGGCGTTCCACTCGCGGTTCAACGAAAACACGATGTGCACCAACTGCCACTCGCAGATCCACGGCTCGAACCTCGACCCGTGGTTCCTGAAGTGAGGAGGCCGCGATGACGATCCGGCAGAGCTTCAGCGTCGTCGCCGCGGCCGCGCTGGCCGCGCTCGCCGGCGGACCCGCCGCTGCGCAGGAACAGGCGGCCGCCCCGTCCCCGCCGCAGGAGGGCTCCGCCGCAAGCGGCGGCGAGTTCAGCGGCCGGATCCTCGCCGGGTTCCGGCTCTCCGACATCGGCGGGCGGAAGCAGAAGTACCGCCAGCACATCGGCATCGACGACGGGCCGAGCCTGTTCGACCTCTCGTTCGACCTCGTCCCCGACCAATCGCTGCGCTCGTTCGCCGACTCGGTGCAACTCGAGCTGAACGACTTCGGCGGCGACCCGTTCGAGTCGCTGCGGCTGCGCGTGCGCAAGTTCGGCGCCTACGACTTCAGCTACTCGCGCCGCAAGTCGTCGTACTTCTACGAAGACACGATCCTCGCCCCCAAAGACGCGGCGACGGTCGACCCGACGGGACGCCTGTCGGCCGGCGGCGATTTCCACACCTTCGACTTCGACCGCACGCAGGACACGGCCGAGCTGTCGCTCTGGGTCGCCGAGAGGGCGCGGCTGTTCTTCGGCTTCGACCGCTACGAACGGCGCGGCAACAGCACGACGACGCTCGACATCCAGCGCGACGAGTTCGAGTTCGACACGCCGATCGACGAGCGCCGCAACGAGTACCGCGGCGGGCTGGAGTGGTCGTTCGACCGCGTCACCGTCGTGCTCGAGGAGCGGGTGCAGCAGTTCCGCAGCGCGGGCGGGCTGTTCCTCCCCGGCTTCAGCCCTGGCGAGAACACCGCGAACCTCTCGACGCTCGATTTCCTGTTCCTCGACCAGCCGCGCCGGTACGACGCGCAGCAGCACATCGTCCGCGTGCGCGCCCGCCCGACCGGGCGCCTGACGCTCGGCGCCTCGGCCAGCCTGCAGGACCTCGACCTCGACACCGACTACTCCGAGACCCAGCAGGGCACGACCCCGGCCGGCCTGCCGTTCGGCGTCACGATCGGGGGGGACGGCAAGATCTCGCGCGACATCGAGCAGTACGAGCTCGACGCGACGTACCTCGTCAGCGACCGGCTGGCGATCACGGCCAACGCGCGGCGGCAGGCGCTCGACCAGGACGGGCGGCTGCGGGCGATCGGCGACCTGGACGAGGACGGCACGCTGAGCACGCTCGACCTCGCCAACAGCGGCGAGTGGAGCATCGACGTCGCCGGGCTCGACCTCGGCCTGCAGTACCAGTTCAGCGCGCGGCTGGTCGCCACGGCCGGGCTGCGCTGGCAGACGCGCGAGGTCGACCTCGGGACCGACACCTTCGAGGGTCCCGCGAGCGTCGCGGGTCGCGACACCGACCACAGCGGCTTCTTCGCCGACGTGAGCTGGCGCCCGCTCGACCGCTGGCGTTTCGTCCTCGACTACGAGGACGACTCGTACGACGACGCGTTCACCAACGCGTCGGCCAGCGACCACCGGCGCCTGCGCGGGCGCGTGCAGTACGGCGGCGACCAGGGCCTGTTCGCCAGCCTCTCGCACCTCGCGCACCGCTCGGAGAACGACGAGAGCGGCTGGCGCTCGGACCGCGACCAGTCGCGGATCGACCTCGGCTACCGCGCCGGCACCTTCGACGTGGTCCTGGGGTACGGCACGTGGAACGTGGACCAGCGCGTGGACCAGCGCGTGCTCCTGATCGGTGACCCCCCGGCGCACTTCACCTTCCCGGTGGCGTACGAGACCGACTCCGACTTCCTGAACCTCGACGCCCGCTGGCGCATCTCGCCGGCCTTCACGCTGGGCGGCGAGGCCTGGGTCTACGACAGCTCCGGCGTGTGGAAGCAGGAGCAGACCGACTACCGCGCCTTCGTCGAGTGGGCCTTCCTGCGCAACTACCTGCTGCACGTCGGTTACCGCTGGCTGGACTACGACGAGGACACGGCAGGGCTGTACGACGCAAAGGTCAGCTCGTCCGACGACGACTACGACGCGCGGATCGCGGAGTTCGCCCTCGGCTACCGCTGGTGATGTCCGTTCGCCTCGCGCGTGCGAACCGCGTTCCCTGGGGGGCCGTAGGGCCGGGCCGCCTGCGGCGGCTCCTGCGGCGCCCGCGCACGGGGTAGACTCTCCCGGTTTCCTCCCGCCCGCCGGAGATCCGCGCCGTGAAGACCATCATCGAGCCGTTCCGCATCAAGTCCGTCGAGCCGATCGGGATGAGTTCGCCCACCGACCGCGAGCAGGCGCTCACGCGCGCCGCGTTCAACCTGTTCCGCCTGCGCGCGGCGGAGATCACGGTCGACCTTTTGACCGACTCCGGCACCGGCGCGATGAGCACGACGCAGTGGGCGGCGATGATGCTCGGCGACGAGTCGTACGCCGGCGCCCGCTCGTGGGAGAAGTTCGAGGCGACGGTGCGCGGCATCACCGGGTTCCGCCACGTGATCCCGACGCACCAGGGGCGCGCGGCCGAGCGCATCCTGTTCTCGACGATGTGCCGCGCGGGGCAACTCGTGCCGTCCAACACGCACTTCGACACCACCCGGGCCAACGTCGAGGCGACCTCGGCCGAGGCGGCCGACATCCCGATCCCCGAGGCGCGCCAACCGGCCCTGCTGCACCCGTTCAAGGGGAACATGGACGTCGCCGCGCTCGAGGCGCTGATCGCCGAGAAAGGCCGCGAGCGGATCCCGCTCGTGATGCTGACGGTGACCAACAACTCGGGCGGCGGCCAGCCGGTCTCGCTCGGCAACATCCGCGAGGTCTCGGCGGTGTGCCGGCGGGCCGGGATCCCGCTGTACCTCGACGCCTGCCGCTTCGCCGAGAACGCCTGGTTCATCAAGACCCGCGAGCCGGGACAGGAGCACCGCTCGCCGAAGGACATCGCGAGAGAGATGTTCTCGCTCGCCGACGGCTGCACGATGTCGGCCAAGAAAGACGGCATCGTCAACATCGGCGGGTTCCTGTGCACGAACGACGACGACCTCGCGCGCCGGCAGAAGGACATCCTGATCCTGACCGAGGGGTTTCCGACCTATGGCGGTCTGGCCGGGCGCGACCTGGAGGCGATCGCCGTCGGGCTGGAGGAGGCGCTCGAAGAGGACTACCTGCGCTACCGCATCGTCTCCACCGCCTACGTCGCCAACCACCTCACCGATGCCGGGGTCCCGATCGTGCAGCCGCCCGGCGGTCACGCGGTGTTCATCGACGCCCGGGCGATGCTGCCGCACATCCCGCCGCTGGAGTACCCCGGCCAGTCGCTGGCGTGCGAGATCTTCCGCGCCGGCGCGATCCGCACCTGCGAGATCGGCTCGGTGATGTTCGCCCGCCGCGACCCGGCCACCGGCCGCGAGCTGCCGGCCGCGCTGGAGCTGGTCCGGCTCGCGATCCCGCGCCGCGTGTACACGCAGTCGCACATGGACTACGTCGTCGAAGCGATCGCGGAGGTGCAGGCCCGCAGCGGGCAGCTGCGCGGGATGCGGATCGTCGAACAGGCCCCGTTCCTGCGGCACTTCACCGCGCGCTTCGAGCCGCTCTGACCCGCTCACCGGGCGCGTTGCGATCCCGGGACTCGCGGGCGGGACGATTCCGCGGCGGGACCGCGCCCGCCGGCGGCGCCGATCCCGCTGCCGCGACGCGTCCGGCCTCGCGGGTCCCCGGGACGCCGTCCCCCGCCGCAACCTGCGCCGGCCGGGCGGCCGCGCGCCGACCCGGCCGGGGAGGACGCGATGGGCCACGACCGGGAGGAACTGCGCCGCGCGCTCGGCGGCGCGCTGCGCCGCCTGCGCGAGCAGGGTCGCTTTTCGCTGGACGATGTGCAGCGCGGCACCACCGAGCAAGGCGTGCGCGTCACGCGCTCGCACCTGTCGCGGGTCGAGACCGGGCAGGCCGAGTTGTCGCTGCCGCGCTTCCTGGCGCTGGTCAGCGCGCTCGGCGAGCCGCCGGCCCGCGTGATCGAGGACCTCGGCGCGCTGATGCAGGCGCCGGCGCCCTCGGCCGTGGACGCGCTGCGCCGGGCGCGCGCGGCCCTCGACGTCCAGGACCCCGGCGCGGCCGCCGCGCTGCTGCGCGCCGCGGCCGCCGGGGGCGCCGACCTCGGCGCGGCGGGCGTGGAGCTGTGGGCCGCGGCCGAGGCCGCGCTCGGCCGCTGGTCCGCCGCCGCGCACGCGCTCGCCGACACGCTGCAGGGCGCGGCCGACCTGCGTCCCGGGCCGATCCTGCGGCTGGCGGTGGCGAGCATCGGCTCCGGCCGGCCCGGGCTGGCACGCTGGCTGGCCCGCGCCGCCGACCTCGACGGCCCGCGCGGGTGGTTGGTCGAGTCCGCCGCGCTGTTGGCGGGCGGGCCGGCCGACGAGGCCGCCGGGCTCGTCGCGGCGGAGCGGGAGTGGCGCGAGCCCGGCGAGCACCGGCTGGCCCTCGCGCTCGTCGCCGAGGCGCACCGCCGCGCCTGTCGCCCCCGCGCCGCGCTGCAGGCGGCAGAGAAGGCCGCCGCCGTGCCGCTCGACGGGGCGGGCGCCGTCGAGGCGCAACTCGCGCTCGCGCGGGCGCACGGCGACCTGCGCCGCGCCCGGGCCGGGCTGGCGGCGCTCAACCGCGCGCGTCCCGCCGCGCGCCGGCTCGGTTGCCCCGACCTGTTGGCCCGCTGCCACCTGGAGGCGGCGCGGTTGTGGACGCTGGCCGGCGATCGCGACGCCGCGCGCGGCGCCGCGCGCGCGGCGCGGGCGATCCGCGGCCGCTGCGGCGCCGACCGCGGCCCGGCGACCACGCTGCCGCTGCACGGGTTGTTCGAGCTCGCGTCGTTCGACCTCAACCCGGGCTGACGCCCAACAGCGACAGCAACTGCGCGAGGTCCGCGATCTCGGCGTCCGCCGGCACGCGGTAGCCGATCACCGCGATCCCGGCGGCCTGCCCGGCCTCGACGTCGAGCGCCGTGTCGCCGACCAGCACGGCCCGCGCGCGGCCGGCGTCGCCGAGGCCGAGGCGGGCCAGCGCGAGGGCGACCAGCGCCGGGTCCGGCTTGCCGCGCTCGACCTCGTCGCCCCCGGCGACGACCGGGAACTCCGCGGCGAGCCCGATCTCGTCCAAGACGCGCCGGGCGAGCGCGACGGGGCTGTTGGTCACGAGCGCGGTGTCGATCCGCGCCGCGCGCAGCCCGCGGACGGCCGCGACCGCGCCGGGGAGCGCCTTCACGCGCGCGAGGTGGCGCGCGAACCCCGCGTCGTACTCGCGGGCCAGCGCGGCCGGATCGGCGCCCGGGAAGAACGTCCGCACGTCGACGCCGATCCCCTGCCCCCACGTCCGCCGCACCGCCTCGGGCCCGAGCGGCGGCATCCCGCGGCGCCGGCGGCAGTCGTCGAGCACGGCGACCCAGGCGTCAAAGGAGTCGACGAGGACCCCGTCGAGGTCGAACAGCACGGCCCGCGGTGGGCGCGGCAGCTCCCGTCCCAAACCTCACCTCCTCGTGCGCGACGTCGGGGGCGCGACAGGATACCCCGCCCGCGCGCCTCAAGTTCGCGCGACACGGTCCGATACCCGTTCGAGGAGCGCCTCGGGCGGCGTTCGCGGAGGCCCCGCGCGTGATCGAGACCGACGACTCGATCGTCAAGGACTTCCTGGCCGAGAGCTACGAGAACCTCGAGCGCGTCGACCAGGACCTGCTCGCGCTCGAGCAGGATCCCGGCGCGCGCGAGCTGCTCGACCGCGTCTTCCGCTCGATCCACACGATCAAGGGCACGTGCGGCTTCCTCGGTTTCGAGAAGCTGCAGTCCTTGAGCCACCACGGCGAGAACCTCCTGCACGGGCTGCGCGACGGCTCGCTGCGCCTGGACCGCGAGATCGCCTCGGCGCTGTTGGCGCTCGTCGACGGCGTGCGCGCGCTCCTCGGGCAAATCGAGAAGGACGGCAGCGAGGGCGAGGCGCGCTGGGACGAGCTGGAGCAGCGCCTCGACCGGCTGCGCGCCGCTCCCGCGGCGCAGCCGGCCCCGCCCGCGCCGGCGCGGCCGGTCGAGGATCCCCCGCCCGACAACAACATCGGCGACATCCTGATCCAGAAGGGCCGGGTCAGCGCCGACGACGTGGCCCAGGCCGTGTCCCAGCAGCGCGAGGGCGACCCGCGGCACGTCGGCGAGATCCTCGTCGCGAAAAAGCGCATCGAGCCGAACGACGTCGTGGACGCGCTGCAGCTGCAGAAGGAGACGCGCGCGACGACCCCGGCCGCCGAGAGCAGCGTGCGCGTCGACGTGGAGCTGCTCGACCACCTGATGAACCTCGTCGGCGAACTGGTGCTGGCCCGCAACCAGGTCCGGCGCTGCGCGATGGACCGCGCCGACCGCGCGCTGGCCGGCGCGACCCAGCGGCTCAGCGCGATCACCTCCGAGCTGCAGGAAGGCGTGATGAAAACGCGCATGCAGCCGATCGCGAACGCCTGGGCCCGGCTGCCGCGGCTGGTGCGCGACCTCTGCGTCGCCTGCGGCAAGAGCGCGCGCCTGGAGACCGCCGGCAGCCAGACCGAGCTCGACCGCACACTCCTGGAAGCGATCAAGGACCCCTTGACGCACCTGGTGCGCAACGCCGTCGACCACGGGATCGAGGCGCCCGCGGCGCGGTCGGCGGCCGGCAAGCCGGAGCAGGGCGCGGTGCGCCTGCGCGCCTGCCACGAGGGCGGGCAGGTGATCGTCGAGATCGCCGACGACGGCGCCGGGATCCGCGCGGACAAGGTGCGGGCCAAGGCGCTGGCGAACGGGCTGGTGGACGAGGAGCAGGCCGCGGCGCTGTCCGACCGCGAGGTGCTGCAGCTGATCTTCCTGCCCGGATTGTCCACCGCCGAGGCGGTGACGAACGTCTCGGGCCGCGGCGTCGGCATGGACGTCGTCAAGACGAACATCGAGAAGATCGGCGGGACGATCGAGCTGGACAGCCGCCCCGGTCTCGGGACGACCGTGCGGATCCGCATCCCGCTCACGCTGGCGATCGTCCCGGCGCTGATCGTCACCGGCGGCGGGCAGCGCTACGCGATCCCGCAGCTCTCGCTGGTGGAACTGGTCCGGCTCGAGGGCGAGCAGGTCCGGCGCGGCGTCGAGTGGTTCCACGACGCGCCGGTGTTCCGGGTGCGCGGCCGGCTGCTCCCGCTCCTGCACCTCGAGCGCGTGCTGTCCGGCAGCGCGCCGGCGGGCGACATCGCCGGCGCGGCCGACCTCGTCGTGCTGCAGTCCGACGGCGGGCAGTTCGGCCTGGTCGTGGACCGCATCGCCGACACCGAGGAGATCGTCGTCAAGCCCTTGTCGCCGGCGCTCGAGGGGATCGCGGTCTACGCGGGCGTCACGATCATGGGCGACGGGCGCGTGACGCTGATCCTGGACGTCGGCGCGCTCGCGCGGCTCGCCGGCGTGGACGGCCCGGCCGAGGAACGGCGCCCGGCGCCCGCCCCCGCGCCGGCCGGCGCCGGCCGCCCGGCGCGGGAGCGGCTGCTGCTGTTCGAGGCCGGGCGCGAGGCGCCGCTGGCCGTGCCGCTGGCGGCGATCGCGCGGCTCGAGGAGTTCCCGCGCGGCGTGCTCGAGCGCAGCGCGGGGCGCTGCGTGGTGCGCTACCGCGGCGGGATCCTGCCGCTGGTCCGGCTCTCGGAGATCCTCCCCGGCTCCTCCCCACCCGCGCCCGCCGACCGCGAGCGGGTCCAGGTCATCGTGCACGAGACGGCGGGCACGATGATCGGCCTGGTGGTGGACCGGATCGTGGACGTGGTCGAGGAATCGCTGGCGGCGACGCTCGCGGGGGGGCCGCCGGGGATCGCGGGCTCGGCGGTCATCCGCGGCAAGGTGACCGAGTTGCTCGACGTCCCGGCCGCGCTGGCGCTGGCGGTGTCGTCGTGGCCGGACGCGGCGGAGGCGCGGCGGTGAACGGCGGCGGGCGGCTGTCGACGTTCTCGCTCGGCGGACTCCTGTTCGGCGTGGAGGCGCTGGCGGTGCAGGAGGTGATCCGCACGTTGCCGATCACGCCGGTGCCGCTCGCGCCGGCGGTGGTCGCGGGGCTGGCCAACCTGCGCGGCCAGGTCGTCACCGCGATCGACCTCGCGCGGCGCCTCGGCCTGCCGCCGCAGCCGGGCGCGCCGCCGCCCTCCATGCACGTGGTCCTCAAGTGCGAGGGCGGCCCCGTGAGCCTCCTGGTGGACGAGATCGGCGAGGTCGTCGAGGCCGACGCCGCCGCGTTCGAGCCCCCGCCGGCGACGCTGGTCGGGCCCGCGCGCGAGCTGATCCGGGGCGCCTTCAAGCTGGAGGGGCGGTTGCTTCTGGTCCTCGACCCGCTGCGGACGGCACGCGTGCACGACCCGGTCCGCGTTGCCAAACCGGGTGCCGAGGCGCCCGGCTGTCCCGGGGAGGTTACAGGGTAAAGCCCGGCGTCGTTGGTGGAATCGCGGGGCCGGGCCTCCGCGCTTTCACCAACCCGGCCCCGCGCCCCGCGACCCGCACTGCGGCCGGACCGGTAAGACACTACAGATCAACAGCTTGTGATCGAGGGCGCTGCGGCACGCCCGTTGCTTGAAGGCCGGTGGTGCTCACTGCGCTCATCGTGGACGACGACAACCTGGTCTGCTGGGCCCTGGAGCGGGCGCTGGCCGGCCAGGGCCTGTCCGTCGACGTCGCCCAGACCGGGGGCGAGGCCCTCGCGCGCCTCGGCCGCGCCCGCTACGACATCGCGTTCCTCGACATCCACCTGCCGGACGCGAACGGCCTGGACCTGCTCGACTGCATCCAGCGCGAGTGTCCCCAGACCCGCGTGGTGATGCTGAGCTGCGACGACACGTGCGAGAACCGGGCCCGCGCCTTCGGCTCCGGGGCGTGGCAGTTCGTCGGCAAGCCGTTCGAGATGGCGGCCATCGCCGGCCTGTTGCGCAGCCACTACGGGCAGTTCCCGGAGCGCCGGCGCCACGAGCGCTACGTCTGCCACGCGCCGCTCAGGATCGAGCTGCTCGATCCGGACCGCGACGGCGACGCCGACCTACGCTACGTCGAGGCCGAGATGTCGGAGATCGGCCAGGGCGGGCTGCGCCTGCACCTCGACTTCCCGCTCCGGCCCGGGCAGAAGTTGCGCGCTTGGTCCACCTCGCGCGAGGAGCCGTGCGCGCGGTTCCTGCGGCGCGAAACGCCGGCCGAGGTCGTGTGGGTCCGGCCCGAGCACGGCCGCTTCGCCGCCGGCCTGCGCTTCTCGGCCGACTGAGAGTCCCCGCGCCGAACCGCTGCCGCGTCACATCCCCATCCGCCCGTGGAGCCGGTCCTCGATCACGCCGTACATGGCGTCGAAGCCGATCCGTCCCTCGCCGAGCTTCACGAACCCGGCCTCCGGCGTGCAGGAGAAGAAGACGGCGAAGGTGTTCGCCGGCAGCGGCGCGGGCCGCGCCTTCCGGCGTGGAAAACGCCTTGCCGTACCTCGGGGGAGCGCCGGCCCCCTGCTCGCCGAACCAGCAGAACCCGTTGCGCGCCGTTGTCCTGCACGAATGCCATCCGCCCGACCCTGACCACCTTCGACGCGGGGACGCGCCACAGACACGCCGACCTGCGTCCTCCCCTCTCGTGCCGCCGCCGCGGACGAGCGCCGCGCGGACTGGACGCCTGGTTGGCCGCAGGCTACTGCTCGGCGCAGCGCCGGGTCGGCAGCGACGGCTCACTCCAGCCCGAACTTCTTGATCTGGTAGCGCAGCGAGTCGTAGCTCAGGTTCAACAGCCGCGCCGCGAGCGCCTTGTTGCCCGCCGCGCGCTCGAGCGCTTGGCGGATCAGCTCGCGCTCCAGCTCGTCGAGCGACAGGCCGCCCTCCGGCAGCACGATCGGGTCGGCGGAGCGCGCCGCCGGCGGCGCGGCGGGCGGCTGCTGCTGCAGGATCTCCTTCGGCAGGTGCTCGGGCTCGACGGTCTCGCCCCGCCCGAGCACGACGATCCGCTCGACGACGTTGCGCAGCTCGCGGACGTTGCCCGGCCAGTCGTAGGCCATCATCAGCCGCTCGGCGGCCGGCGAGAACGAGCGCAGACCGGAGCGCCGGTAGCGCGCCGTGAACCGCGCGAGGAAGAACCGCGCCAGCTCCGGCACGTCGTCGCGACGTTCGCGCAGCGGCGGGATGTGCAGGGCGAAGGCGTTCAAACGGTAGAACAGGTCGGTCCGGAACTCGCCCTGCGCCACGGCCTCCTCGAGGTTGCGGTTGGTCGTGGCGAACACCGCGGCCTCGAACGGGATGTCCTGGCGCCCGCCGATCCGCCGCACCTGCCGCTCCTCGAGGACGCGCAGCAGCTTGGTCTGCAGGACCGGCTTCATCTCGCCGATCTCGTCGAGCAGGATCGACCCGCCGTAGGCCAGCTCGAACACGCCCTTCTTGTCCGCCTTGGCGTCGGTGAACGCGCCCTTCTCGTGGCCGAACAGCTCGCTCTCGATCAGCTGCTCCGGCAGCGCGGCGCAGTTGATCCCGATGAAGGGCGCCTGGCCCGACGGGCCGGCGCCGTAGATCACCTGGTGCATGTAGCGGGCGAAGACCTCCTTGCCCGTGCCGCTCTCGCCGGTCAAGAGCACCGTCCGCACGCCGGCCTCGGCCAGCCGGGCCGCGTCCTCCTTCAGCGCGACGATCGCCGCCGACACACCGCAGATCGGCCGCTCGTTGATCTCGGAGCTGATGCGCCGGAGGTAGTCCACCTCCTTGCGCAGCGCGCCCTTCTCCACGGCACCGGCGACGACGAGCTTCACCTCCTCGAGGTTGAACGGCTTGGTGAGGTAGTCCGTCGCACCGAGCTTCATCGCGCGCACGGCAGTCTCCGCGCTGTCGTCTGCCGTCAGCATGATCACCTGCGACGTCACGCCCTCGCCGATGATCTCCTGCAACAGGTCGATGCCGGTCTTGCCCGGCAGGTTGATGTCCATCAGGATCGCCGCGGGGGCGAAGGCCCGGATCCGCGCCAGCGCGTCGGCCGGGTCGCCGGTGCTCCCGACCTCGTAACCCTCGCCGCGCAGCGCACGGGCCAACATGTTCACGATCAGCTCGTCGTCGTCGACGAGGAACACGCGGCCCTTGCCGTGCGCGCCGGCGCTCACGCTCATGCTCCCGCCCCCGCCGGCACCGCCCGCAGCGGCAACCGCACCGTGAACAGCGCCCCGCCGCCCGGGTTCGGCGCGGCCGCGATCGTCCCCGACTGCTGCTCGATCAGTTGGCGGCAGATCGCGAGCCCGAGCCCGGTGCCGCGCGGCTTGGTGGTGAAGAACGGCTGGAACATCTTCTCCGCCTGCTGCGGGTCGAAGCCGCGCCCGGTGTCGGCGACATCGATGCGGATCGCGTCCTGATCGACCAGCGTGCGCACCGTCAGCGTGCCGCCGGAGGACATCGCCTCCGCGGCGTTCAGCAGGAGGTTCAACAGCACCTGCTGCAGTTGCGAGGGGTCGGCGAGCGTCGGCGGCAGCGGTCGCAGCTCCTGCACGACCTCGATCCGCGGCACGACCTGTCCCACGCGCGGCGTGCGCACGTAGAACGCGAGCGCGTTGCGCACCACGCCGTTGACGTCCACCTCCTGCGGGTGCGGCTTGGGCGGGCGCGCGAAGCTGAGGAAGCTCTTCATCAGGCTCTCGAGCCGCTCGACCTCGACCTTCATCTGGCGCAGCACGTCGCGGTCCTCGTCGGGGACGCCGGCCTCGGCCGACAGCACCTCCACCGCCACCTTCATCCCGGCCAGCGGGTTCTTGATCTCGTGCGCGAGCCCCGCCGCCAGCTCGCCGACCAGCACCATCTGCTCGGTGCGCTGCATGCGCTCGAGCTGGCGCTGGATCGACGCCGCCATCTCGTTGAACGCCTGGCCCAGCTCGCCGAACTCGTGCTTGAGGCCGCGCACGCGGTACCCCAGCTCGCCGCGCTGCAGGCGCCGCGTGCCTTCCAGCAGCACGCCCATCGGCTTGGTCAGCCCGCGGACGAAGACGGCCGCCAGCGCCAGCGACGCCAGCGGGCCGGCGGCCAGCAGAACGTAGAGGAAGCGGCTCATCCGCCGCACCTGCTCCATCGTGCGCTGGGTGTTCGATTCCAGCCGCGCCGCCGTCATCGCGATCATGTTGCCCACGTTGCCGGTCAGCGCCTCGCCCAGATGGAACGCCGTCTCCTCCTCGGCCGCCAGCCGCGCCGCGTTCCCGCGGTACGTCAACACGCGGCTGAGCGCCTGCTTGTACGCCTCCGTCTCGTCGCGCAGCCCGTCGATGCGGGCCAGGACCTCCGGCCGGTGGTGGCAGTCGTAGCACGTGTGGATGACCCGGCCCATGTTGACGACGTCGGCCACGACCTCGTCGAAATCGCGCGAGTGCGCCGTGTTGCGCAGCGCCAGGTCGGTCTGCACGTGCTTGATCTGCAGCATGTAGTGCTCGCGGAGGATCTCCACCTGGTGCAGCATGATCAGGTGGTCGAGGCGGGCGGTCGCGCCGTGGATCGAGAAGATGATGTACGCCCCGCACAGCGCGAACAGCGCGGAGTAGATCGCCAGCGCGACGAGGATCGTGCGTTTCATCGATCGTGGTGCTCGTGGTGCGCCAGGTCCAGCCCGGCCTCGCGCGCGTACTCGTAGACCGGCCGGTAGTCCTCGTGGCGCGTAGCGAGGAAGCGCACCGCGCCATAGTCGGCGAGCACCTGCCGCCCCGCGGGGTCGGCGTCCATCGCCAACAGCGCGTCGCGCAGCGCGGAGCGCAGCCGCGGGTCGATGTCGCGCCGGAGCGCGAGAGCGTTTTCCGGCACCTCCGGTGAACGCTCGAGCACGACCAGCTCGCGGTCGAGGCGCGCGTCCTCGGCCGCCAGCCGCTCGTAGACGGTGTTCTTGGCCGCGCCGGCGTCGGCGCGGCCGCGCAAGACGTCGAGGATCACGTCCTCGTGCGTGCCGGTGAAGTACGCCTCGCCGAGGAAGGCGACCGGGTCCGCGATCCCGGCGTTGGCGAAGAAGTGCAGCGGCAGGAGGTACCCCGCGGTCGTGGCCTTGGAGACGAAGGCGAAGCGCTTGCCGCGCAGGTCGGCGGCGCCGCGGATGCCGCTGTCGCGCCGGACGAGGACCATCCCGTGGTAGGTCGAGCGGTTGCCCGGCCACTCCGGGCGCGCCACGACGACCACGCCGTGGCGCTCGTGGGCCAGGACGTAGGTGAAGCTGCCGAAGAACGCGCCGTCGAGGTTCTGCGCGGCGAAGTCGTCGACGATGTCGGCGTACTGCGGCAGGACCTTGAGCCGGATGCGCGCGCCGACCTTGCGGCCAAGGTAGGCCGCGAGCGGCTCGTGGCGCTCGAGCTGCCGGAACAGGTTGTGCTCGGGGGCGAGGCCGATCAGGACCTCCGGCTGCCCGGTGCGGGGCGTCCGCGGGGGTACAGGACCCCCGCACCCCGCCACCGCCGCCAGGGCGAGGACCAGGAGCAGCAGGAGGGCCGGTCCCGTCGCCGGGGCCGCCGTCCGCGCGCCTCGCGCGCTACACATGCCCGTTCCGCGACACGTCCCCGTCGCCCGCTCTCGCCGCAGCGACGCTACCACAGTTGACCCGGCCGGTAATGCCGGTCTCCCCGCGGGGGCGCGGGCCGGCGGGTCCGGGCTCCCGCCGCCGGTTTCCGGCGACCGGCGCCGCGTGGCGGCCCCGCGCGGCGGGACCTAGATTCCGGAAGGGGCCGGCCCCGGCGCCGGATCGCGTTGCGGAGTTCGAGGCATCGATGGGCAGCGTCGGCCGCCTCGTGGCCGCAGCCTTGCTGTGCTGGTGTGCCATTCCCGCCGTCTCCCCTGCCGCTTCGGAACCCGACTGCACCGCCTGTCACCCGTCCTCGGCGCCCGGCCTCGCGCCACACCCGCTCGACGTGCCGGTGGCGGGGCGGATCGCCGGCGACGCCGCGGGGCTGCCGCTCGACGGGGGCCGGATCACCTGCCTGACCTGCCACACGCACCACGGCGCCGGCTCCGACACGCCGCGGCCCCACTTCCTGCGCGCCGCGCCCGCGGAGCTTTGCGCCCGCTGCCACTTCGCCGACGGGGCCTGGGACCGCGCGCACGCCAACTACCCCGACACGGTCCACGGCGGCGTGTGGCTCGCCGGCCCCGACGGCCCGCCGGCCGACCCGCAGGAGATCTCTCGCCGCTGCCTGGTCTGCCACGCTGCGGGACACGGCCAGGCGGGCACCGCCGCCGCCCCGCCGATCAACATCGAGGTCTCGCACCCGCTCGCCGTCTACGCGCAACTCGCCGGCCCCGGCTACCGCCCGGCGGACCAGCTCGGCCCGGCGGTGCGGCTGTTCGACGGCCGCATCGGCTGCGCGAGCTGCCACCGCGTCTACTCGCGGCACGCGGCGCTGCTGTCCACGGCGCCGCAGAAGCAGCTCTGCACGTCCTGCCACGACTTCGACGGGCAGATCGCGCGCCGCTGAACCCGCGCGCTCACGGCGCGCCGTGGCACTTCTCGCACAGCCGCCCCTGGCCCGGGCCGGCCGTGGACTCGTAGGGGTTCGGGATCCGGTACGAGCCCGAGGCGAGCCCCTCCTCGGCCCACGTCGCGATGCGGTTGTCCCAGCGCAGGGACCCCGGCGCCGAGGAGGCGTGCGCGCGGTGGCACGTCAGGCAGGTGATGCGGGCGTCCACCGGCACCGGGCCGGCGAACCCGGTGCTGTTCCCCGGGAACGCGAGCGGCACGGGCGCGACGTAGGCGTCGGCGCCGGTCCCGTCGAGGTATCCGGTCCCGCGGTAGCGGTTGTACGTGTCGATCTCGGTCGCGCCGAGCGGCCGGTCCACGGGGTGCACGAAGCTCGCCGAGCCCTCCGCGTGGTAGCCGCCGTGGCAGTTGGAGCACCAGGTGCTGACGCCGGAACGGTAGGCGTTGTGGTGCGTGTCCGACTCGGGCGCGCCGTCGAGCGGGATCCCGCTCGCGTCGGGGGCGGCCTGCGTGAACGTGAACGCGTAGCCGGCGACGCTCGCCGGCCCGGCGCCGCGCAGGAGCCGGTAGTTGCCGGACTTGCCGTGCGGGTCGTGGCACGAGGTGCAGTGCAGGCTCACGGCGGCGTACGTGCCACCGGGCGCGGTCACGTGCTCGATGTCGGCCGGCGTCCCGCGCTCGATCGAGATCACGCTGTGGCCGGCCTTGGCGCCCGGGATCCAGTTCGTGGGCTGGGCCCCGCCCGGACCGTCGTTGAGGTTGTCCTCGAGCAGAAACGCGAACGCGCCGCCGCCGTACTGCGGCCCGGGGAGCGCCGGGTCCGCGCCCCACGAGTTGCCGTTGGCCGTGGCGTGGCAGCGCAGGCACACGTCGGTGGGGTTGCTGCCGTTGAGCAGCGCCGGGCCGCCCGGCGCGGCCCCCGCGTGCGTGACGTGGCAGCCGCCGCACGAGCCGACCCCGCCGGAGTGGAACGCCTGCACCGGACCGAGCGCGGCGACGACCGCGACCAGTCCGATCCACGGCGCCGATCGGCTCACCACGGGGCCTCCTTGGCGGGACCGCGTCGGCCCGCCCGCGAAACGTCTTCTCCCCATACGTATAGGGAATCCGCCCGCCGCTGCACCACCTCGGGCCGCCGGGGTCCGCTCGTCGCGGCCGCGACCGTTCCGGGGCGCGGCGCCGCGGTCGCGTGGTGTTCCGTGCTCACCGGCTAATCGGCGACGGCAAACAGCTGGACGCGGTTGTTGCCGCGCTCCGCCACGGCCACGGCAGACCCGGAAACAGCCAGCGCGCTCGGCTGCCGGAACGAGCCTTCCTTCCAGCCCTCGGTGCCGTGCCGGCCGCGGAACGAGCCGTCCGGCCCGAGCACCACGATCCCCCCGCCGGCCTCGTCGGCGACGAACACCCGTCCCGACTCGTCCACGGCGATCGAGGTCGCGAACTCCAGCTCCTGCTCCAGGGACCCACCGAGCGGCTCGGCGCGCGCCGCGCCGCCGCGGGCCACGAGGACGCGCTGCCCGACGCTGTCGAGGACGAACAGGTTGCCCCGCCCGTCGAGCGCGATGTCGGAGTAGAACGAGCCGCGCGCGGCCGGCAGCGCCACCTCGCGCGCGAGCTTGCCCGCACCGTCGACGACCACGACCCGGCCGCCCGCGAGGTCGAGCACCCACGCCTTCCCGTCGTGGTCCGCGCACACCCCGCGCGGCACGACGCCCTCGGGCAGCGCGACGTAGCCGAGGAACGCGCCGTCCGGCCCCACGCGCCCGATCCGCCGCAACTGGCCGTCGAGGACCCACAGTTCGCCCCGCGGCCCGGGCGCGAGGTGCTGCGGGTACGGCAGCTCGGCCAGCCGCGACTCGCCGCGCGCGACGATGCCCTCGGGCGTGACGGCGTAGCGCACCAGCCGCCCGTTGCCGGTGTCGGCGACGACCAGCACCTCCCGGCCGAGGAACGCGACCCCCTCCGGCCGCGAGAGCGCCGCCTTCTGCGCGTCCGCGTGCAGGCTGGTCACGGTGCGGAAGTGGACCGCCTCCGCGGCGGGGACCGCGCCCGCCGCCCAGAGCAGCGCTCCGCCCGCGACGATCGCCAGGCGCCTCACCGTCATCTCCCCATGTCCGCGTGGCACTGCACGCAGAGTTCGCGCTTGGTGTCCCAGTGCGCGAGGAACTTGAACGAAGCGTCGTGCGAGCGGTGGCACGACAGGCAGTCGACCGGCAGGCTGGGGTTGCGCGGGTCGATCACCTGCGGGCCGACCGGGTGCATCTGGTGCTTGCTCCAGTCGTGGCAGTCCGAGCAGCCCGCGGTCGGGTTGTCTCCCGACAGCAGGAACACCGTCTGCGAGGCATGCGGCTCGTGGCAGGCCGAGCAGTTCCCCTCCGCGACCGGCGGGTGCTTGACCGGCGCCGAGACCGCGCGCTGCACGACGGCGGCGTGGCACTCCCCGCACAGGCGCCCCTCCTGGTTGCGCAGGAGCTTGGCCGCCCGCGCGGCGTGCGGGCGGTGGCAGTTCAGGCAGGCGGTGCGGTCGGCCACCGGGCCGTGCAGGCGCGGCAGCGCGAATGCCGCGTCGATCATCTGCGCGTGACACCCCTTGCAGCCCGCGATGCCGCCGGCCTTGACCTTCAGCGGCTCCGGCGACGAGGCCGGCGCGTGGCACTGCGCGCACATCCGGTTGCGCACCGGGCCGTGGACGCTGGCCCACAGGATGCCGGGCTGGCTCGAGCCGTGCGGGTCGTGGCACGAGCCGCAGTCGGCGCCGCCGACCGGATAGTCCAGGTGCGCCTTGCGGAACGCCGGCACGTCGGGCTTGTGGCATCCCGTGCACAGCGCCGGCACCTCGCGCACGAGCAGGCTGGGCGTGGTCTTGCCCGCGTGCGGGTCGTGGCAGCCCAGGCACGACTTCGCGACCGGAGCGTGGGCAAAGGCGCGCTTTTCGCCCAGCTCCTTGTGGCAACCGATGCACAGCGTGTTGCCGGCCTCGCGCAGCACGCCGCGGTTCTTCGAGGCGTGCGGGTCGTGGCACTTCACGCAGTTCCCCTCGACCACGTCGTGGTGCACGCTGCGCGCACCCTGCGGCGCGATCCCGGCGTGGCACGTGACGCAGATCGCGTTCGGGCTCGCCGCGAGGAGCTTGCCGTGGCGCGAGGCGTGCGGGTTGTGGCAGTCGGCGCAGTCGCCGTTCTTGACCGGGGTGTGGACGAACGGCAGGCCGAGCGTGTCCGCGAAATCGGGGTGGCAGCCGAGGCAGGCTCGGCCCTTGGCCCCCGGCTTCAGCTTGAACTTCGCCGCATCGTCCGGCGCGGCCAGCGCCGCCGCGAGCGGCACGATCAGCAGCAGCAAGGCGACCCATCGCCGTTTCATCGTCCGTCCCTCACCGCTTCTCGACGACGTGGCACTCGTCGCACGCCCCGCCGACGAACGGCGCGTGGGCCGTCGGCTGGAACAGGTGCGGGTCCTGCGACGTGTGCGGCGCGTGGCAGCCCACGCAGTTCATCACGCGCGGGTCGATCGCGAGGTGCGCGTCGCGGAACGCCGCGTCGTCGCCCTCGTGGCACTCGGCGCACAGCGGCTGCTGCGCCCGGACCAGCAGCGCCGGCTGCCCGCCCGCGTGCGGGACGTGGCAGCGCAGGCAGTCGCGCGCCGCCGGCGAGTGCACCGTGTCCGTCTTCATCGACTCGCCGATGTCCTTGTGGCAGGCGGTGCACAGGTCCGGCCCGGCGGCCAGCATCAGCTTCGGCAGCCGCGCCTGGTGCGGGCCGTGGCAGCCGCTGCAGTCCCCCGCCGCGACCGGCTCGTGGCGGCTCCTCGCACCCGCGAGCTGGTCGCCGACGTCGGAGTGGCACGACCCGCAGACGTCCGACTGCCCGGCGGTCAACATGCCCTTCCCGTTCGCCGCGTGCGCGTCGTGGCACAAAAGGCAGTCGCCGTCGCCGAACGGCGGGTGCACGACGGCGCCGCCGGCGACCTTCATCATCTCGCCGTGGCAGGCGGAGCACAGCTCGGCGCCTTGCCGCGCGAGCAGGTTCTTGTTCTCGGCGCCGTGCGGCCCGTGGCAGCCCGAACACTGTCCGGCCCGCACCGGCTGGTGCACGTTGCTCTTCGCGTAGGCCGCCTCGGCGTCGCCGTGGCAGCCGAAGCAGACCCGGTCCTCGCGCTCCTTCATCAGTCCCGCGACCTCGGAACCGTGCGGTTCGTGGCACGCGGTGCACTGGCCCTTTTCGAACGGCGCGTGGGCCACTTTCGGCTTGGCGGAGGTCACCCCGGCGTGGCAGTCCGCGCACAGCGCGGCGTCCGTCTTGAGCAAGAGCCGCGCATGCTTCGCCGCGTGCGGGGCGTGGCACGACAGACAGCCGCGCGGGGCGGAGGTCGCGGCGTGCGGCACGGCGAAGTCCCGCGACTGCTCCGCGTGGCAGTCGGCGCACAGCGCGTTGCCCTCGCGGACCAGGAGCCCCGGCGCACGCGAGGCGTGCGGATCGTGGCACGTGACGCACATCCCGCCGGCGAACGGCGCGTGGGCGACCGTCCCGCCCGCGGCGAGCTCGTCGCGGTCGTGGCAGTTCGCGCACAGTTCCGCGACGTCGGCCGTCAGCGCGAACGGCTTGTCCGAAGCGGGATCGGCGTGGCAGGTGCTGCACGAGCCGACGACCTCGTGGACGCTGGTCTTGAGCAGCCCCTTCTGCACCGCCGCGTGCGGGTCGTGGCACTGCGTGCAGGAGGCGGCCTGCACCGGGTAGCCCTCGTGCGCCTGGCGGAACTCGTCCCGCGCCGGGTCGTGGCAACCCGCGCAAAGCGCCGCGGGGGCCTTGGTCAACAGGTCGGCGTGGTCCGAGCTGTGCGGGTCGTGGCAGCCCCGGCAACCGTCCTTGGCCAGGACCGCGTGCACGTTCGGACCCTCGAAGCGCTTGCGGTCGTGGCAGGTGTAGCAGTTGGCCGCGCCGTCGGATTTCATCAGGTGCGTGCCGTTCGACCCGTGCGGGTCGTGGCACGAGGTGCAGCGGCCGTTCTGGAGCGGCTGGTGCACGTGCGCGCGGTCGAGGCCGAGCTTGCCCGCGGCGTGGCACGACACGCAGAGCCTGTTCCCCTGCTCTTTCAACAGCAGCTTGGGAACCAGCCCGTGCCGCAGGTGGCAGTCCTCGCAGCGGCCCTCGCGGACGCCCGGGTGCAGGCTCTTCAGCGGCAGGTAGGTCTGCGCGAACTGCTTGTGGCAGTCCAGGCACGATTTCTTCTCGAACTTGCGCGGGGCCGCCGCGGCGGGAGCCGGGGCGAGGACCGCCACGAGCGCGGCGAGACCCGCGAGGAGCGCGACCGTGGAACCCGATGTTCTGCCGGCCATGGCGCAGGGTGCTCCTTGTCGAAAGATGCGAATAGACAGCTTGTAAGTGTCGCGAAGCATATCACGGGGCCACCGGCGTTTAGTCCCGTTTGCCACAAATTGCTGAAGGTGCGGTGTTTATCCGGTTCCGTTCGCCTAACTCCAAGTTAGTCCGCCGGGCACACGCCGACCGACCGCTTCGCGGCCGGGGGAAACCGGCGCTCACTTCGGGGGTGCGAGGTCCTTCATGACGAGCCGGGTCAGGCGCTCGCCGGTGGCGTACACCTTGACCTCGGAGGCCTTGCGCAGCTTCGCGCCCCAATCGCCCACGGCGCGGGCGATCTTCTCGTCGATGACGCGGCGGCCGACCGCCTCGCGCACGGCGTCGAGCGGCAGCGGCTTCGGGTCCTGGTGCCCCGAAACCCGCAGCACGTAGAACGGGCCCTGCCCCTCGCCGTAGAACCGGGTGTCGCCGGCCCGCGCGCCGGCCAGCGCCGTGCGCATGCCGGCCGGCAGCGAGTCCAGCACCACCAGCCCCTCGGGCAGCGGGACTGTTTTGTCCGCGGTGACCTGCCCGGCGGCGTTCCCCTTGAGCCAGTTGAAGTCCGCGCCCCGGCGCAGCTTCTCCAGCGTCGCCTCGGCGTCGCGGCGCGCCGCGAAGGCGATCGCGTCCACGCGCACCATCTCCGGCGCGGTGTACTCGTCCTTGTGCGCCGCGAGGTACGACTTCAGGTCCTGCTCCTGCACCCGGACCTCGGGCTGGATCACGCGGGCGACGAACGTGCCGAACAGGTACGCCTCCTTCTTCCACGCCAGGGCCCGCCCGTACTCCGGCGCGTCCTGGATCCCGCGGCGCCGCGCCTCGGCGACGACGATGCGGCGGTTCAAGACGTCGTCGAGCACGGCGCGCTTCTCGCGGTTGATGCGCTTGGCCGTGACCGCCTTGTCCACGCCGTGGAAGAAGCGCTGCTGCATCCCCGCGGCGAGGTCGGCGACGGTCACCGGCTTGTCGCCCTTGACCTGCGCCACGGGGCGCGTGTCGCGCGCCAGCTTCTCGAACGCGCCCGGCGCCTCGAAGTCGAGCGCTTCGACCCTTTTCGCGTCGACCGTCGCGTTCTTCGCCACGAGCTCGGCGACGAACTTCTCCAGCACCCGCGCGCGCTTCTCCTGCAGCGCGGTCTCCCGCGCCTCGGCCCGCGCCCCGGCGTTCTCGGGGTAGCGCAGCTCGAGCAGCTGGAACAAGACCCACGACTTGCCGGAGGCGATCGGCGGGCTGACCTCGCCCGGCTTCATCTTCTCCAGCGCCTGCCGCACCTGCGGCAGCAGTTCGGCGGATTTGAGGAACTGCCGCGCGTCGCCGCGCTGGGCGTTCTTCGTGATCGCCAACGTCTGGACCAGCTTGTCGAAATCGGCCCCCGACCTGGCCTTGGCCGCGGCGTCCTTCGCGTCGGCCTCGCTGGCCAGCATCACCGAGGCCACGCGGAACTCGCGCACGCTGTTTTTGTAGATCCGCTCGACCTGCGCCGGGTCGGGCTCCTTGACGTCGGCGAGAACGCGGCGCACGAAGACGTCGCGCAGCGTTTCCAGCTCGAGCCGCTGGAACTCCGCGCGGCTGTCCGCCAGCTCGTCGAGGCCGATGTTGCGCGCCTCCTGCGCGATGAGCTTGGAGGTGATCATCCGCTCGAGCAGCGCGCTCGGGTCCTGCTTCTGGCCCGAGCGCTCGCCGGCGAGGTGGCCGGCGTGCAGCCGCGCGATCTCGCGCTCGACGCTGTCGAGCGTGATCGGTTCGCCGTTGACCGACGCGACCGACTTCTCGCCGTCGATGACCGGGAGGTCGGCGGCCAGCGCGGGCGCGAGGAGCGTCAGGCAGGCGAACAGGAGCGTGACGGGCCGGTGCGGGCGTATCGGTCTCATGCGTCCCCTTGCGCGGGGGCCGGGCTCCCGCGGGTCCGGGCAATATAGCCGGGCGTCCCGGGGCCGGCTAACGATCGGGTCAGCCGCCGGCGCCCAGCGCGTGCCGCCGGACGAGCGCGGCGACCAGCCCCCGCGCCAACTCGGCGGCGAGCGCGTGGACCGAGCGCACCTCCCCGGAGCCGAAGAAGCCGAGCCGCGGCCGGCCGGAGCCGTGCGAGCGCGCCATCCAGGTCACCTGCCGCAGGCGCGAGTCGATGCCGTAGACCGTGAACTCGACTGCCGGCACGCCGCCGGGAGCCGCCTGCTGGTATTCCGAGACGCGGCCCGCGATCACCATGTCCACGCCCAGGATGTCGTGGACCAGTTCCGTCTGGGTCAGCGAGACCCCGCCCCCCTCCGCGATCGTCCGCGTGTCGAGGAGCATCCGCCGTACCTGCCCCGGCTCGATCACATCGACCCCGCCCATCCGGACCAGTTCCCGCACCAGTTGCAGCTGCACGATCTCGCCGGCGTCGCGCCGCCCGCTCTCGTTCACCGGGGGCAGGACCGCGACGCGGCGCACCTCCGGTGCCGCGGCGCCGCCGCGCTCCTGGACGTGCAGGCTGCGCGGCGCGAAGCGCTCGCGGAACCCCGGGGCGCGCGGCGCGGGGGCCGCGGGGCGTTCGCCGTGGAGAAACGCGGCGAGGCCGTCGGCCAGCTGCTCCACCGCGCGCGCGACGAGCAGCGCCGGGTCGTGGACCAGCCGCATGTCCAACAGGCCCGGGTGGTCGTCACCCGCGCCGGTCCAGGAGTCGGCCCACAACAGGCGCAGTTCCTCGCCGTCCACGGCGGCCAGCCGGGCGTGCAGGCCGACCTGCGGCGGGTCGGCCGGCTCGTAGAGGTCGAGCGTGGTGACGAGCACCGCGTTGGTCGTGGCCTCGGTCCAGAAGCCGAGCGCGGTCTCGCGGTCGACGCCGCCGACGTAGCGCACCCGCAGGCGCGCCATGACGTCGTCGAGCACGGGACGCTCGAGGAGCGGGATGCCGCGGGCGGCGAGCGCCTGCTCCAGCGCGGCCTGCAGCTCGCGCACCGGCGCGGTCACCTGCCCGCTGATGTTCCGCACCGGCAGGACCGCGACGCGGACCGCCGGCAACGGCGGCCCGTTGTCCTGGAACGCGGGCGGGACGCCCGGGGCCGGCGGCGGCAGCGCGGCCAGCGCGGCCCCGCCGTGCAGCGCGAGCAGCGCGAGCAGCACCCGGCGGGTGGTGGGCGGCATCGAAGTCCGCCCTACTCGAACAGCTTGTCGAGCAGGTCGTGTACCGCCTGCTCGGTGACGTCGTTCATCGGCTCGCCGCCGGTGCCGAGCATGCGGTCCTTGGCCGTGATCCCGCCCTTGCTCGACGAGGCGCTCCAGATCAGCCGGCCCGAATCGGCCTCGAACATCTGCAGGCTCAGCGCGATCACGTTGCCGCTGGCGTTGCCGGAGCGCACCTCGCCGTACTCGCGCACGGTCCCGGCGATGACGGCGTTCGCCCCGAGTTCCTTGGCCAGGCTGGTGACCTCCTCGGGCGTGGGCTGCGCCGGGTTCGCGACGCGCGCGCGCCCGAGGCCGCGCGCGACCTCGCCCGGCGGCAGCACGTAGACCGAGCCGGTCGCCTGCAGCATCGTCATGAACACGTCGCGCACGCGCTCCCCGGCGGCCTGGTTGGTCGTCAGGTTGGCGAACGGCAGCACGGCGGCGCGCTGCACGAGGCTGAAGTCCATGTTCGGGTCGTGGAACGTCACGTCGGCCGGCCGGCGCGCGGCGCAGCCGGGAACGGCCACGGCGCCGAGGAACAGGAGCCCGGCCCACAGTGCGACGGCAAGACGGTGTCGCGGCGTCATCGTTCGTCCCCTTCCATCAGAACGCCACACGGGCCACCAGGGAGTACACGCCGCGGTCCAGGTCCGAGAGGTTCGAGTCCTGGGCCGTGTCCTGGTAGCTGAAATCGAGATAGGCGCGCGGGGTCACGTTCCAGCGGATGCCCGGCCCCCACAGCGTGGTGACAACGTCCAGCTCCGAGTCGAACGTCTGGTCGTAGTAGAAGTGGAACCGCAGCCTCCCGTACGGGAACGGCGACCAGCTCACGTTGTAGCTGCGCAAGGTGCGCCGGTCGAAGTCGGCGCGGTCCTCGACCCGGTGCGAGGCGAACACGTACAGCGTCGAGAACGGGCTGAACGTGGCGCTCAGCTCGATCGACCGGTTCGGGTCCTTTTCGGTGCGGCGCCCGCCGCCGGTGGAGGTCCGCGAGTCGTCCTGGTACGTCAGCGTCAGGGAGCCGTAGCGGTTCGGGACGAAGCTGGCGGAGACGTTGGCGATGTCGGTCTCGGTCCGCCGGTCGGTTTCGTCCCTGAGGAACGACTTGCCCAGGTTGACGTTGAGGTCGATCCCGCGGTAGAGCGCCGCGGTCGCGTTGTACAGCACCGTGTCGATGTTCTGCCGCGTCTCGCCGAAGCGCTCGCGCCGCCCGCTGACGAGGACCGAGGAGCGCAGGGTGTCGAGCGGCGCGGCCGAGAGCGAGGCGGAGTAGTAGTCGGCAGTGCGGTCCTCGTCGCGCTCCTCGCCGGTCTCGCGGGCCAGCCGCGCCGAGAGCGCCCAGATCCGCGCGAAGGCGTGCGAGAGCGCGAGGCCGTTGGACAGCGTCGTGCGGTCGGGGCTGTCGTCGGCCCGGTTCAAGAGGTAGTTCAGCTCGTAGTACAGGCTCGGCACGTCGAGCAGGCGCAGCCGGCTGTTGAACGTGAACAGCTCGGTCGTGCGGCGGTCCGGCTGCTCGACCCGCGCCCGGCGCAGGCCCTGCACCTCGGTGACGAAGATCTCCGGGAACTGCGTCGCGTCGCGCACGCCCGGTGCAAGCGGGCGCACGACGACTTTGATGTAGCGCGTCTCGACCGTCTCGAAGTCCAGCTCCCAGCGCCGGTCGATGTCGCGGAACGGCGCGCTGCCGAGGCGCTGGTGCCGGCGCCAGCGGAAGTTGTCGTCGCTGACCCAGACGTCCCACGAGAAGCTGTCGGCGATCTGCGGCGGCAAGTCGCGGCCGCCGAGGTCGTCGATCGTGACGCGCAGCCGGTCGACGTCGGTCGGCAGGCCGAAGTCGAGGCCGAAGTTGCGCGGCCGGTCCTCGCCGCCGGCGGGCGGCAGGCCGAGGTTGATCCCGGACGAGACCGCCAGGTTGCCGTCGATCAGCGCCGGGTTCGCTTCCAGTACGCCCTCGTCGGGCGTGTCGTCGATCGCGGACAGCCCTTGCACGGCGGCGAGCGGCAACTCGACCTCGGCCCCCGGCGGCGCGGTCACCTCGACGTCGCGGATGTTGACGTTGTAGTCCGAGGCCACGACCCAGCGGCGATCCCAGAACGAGCGGTCGAACATCACCCGCACGTTGTGCGATTCCGTTTCGACCTTGGTCTCCTCGAGCCGGTTCTCGTCGCCGTCCAAAGCGCCGCGGTACTGCAGCCCGAGCCAGTCCGTCGGGCGGTACTGCGCGGTCAGGCTCAGAGAATCCTGCCGCCGGTCCAGGTCCTCGCGCCCGCGGTCGGCCTCGTCGCTCTGGAACCAGCGCAACTGCGCGTAATCGGTGTTGTTGGGGAACCACCCGCCGACGAGCGAGAACGTGTCGCGGGTCACGCGGTTGGCGTCGCTGCGCGTCTCGAAGCGCTCGACCAGCGCCTCGCCGCGCAGCGTCGGCGTGCGCAGCCGCAGCGAGGCGAACGGTCGCTGGCGCGTCAGCGTCGAGTCGAAGTCCTGCCCCGCGATCGTACCGTCGCTGGCGGTCCGCTCGAAGAAGCCGCCGAACGAGAGCTGCAGGTTGGGCCACAGCGGCTGCAGGTAGGTCGCGCTGAGGCGCTCGACCAGCGTGTCGAAGTCGCTCTCCTGGGGCCGGTCCCCCTCCGCCGTCGTGGTCTCGTCGCCGTGCGTGGCTTGCACCTCGACGTAGCCGTCCAGCGACTGGCCGACGGCCGGCAGCGCGGCGCCCAGGAGGACCGCCCACCGCGCGAGCGCGCGGGACCACCCCGGGCGGCCCCGCGTCACGGCCGCGAACCCACGAACGCCACGTAGCCGGCCCGCGTCCCGATGTCCGCCAGCCACGCCGGCGCGCGGCGGAGCAGGCCGAACGCGCGGGCCGCCGGCGGCTCGCCGCAGGCGGCCCCGAGCACGTCGTTGTCGGCGTCGAGCGCGAGGTAGGCGATGGGCCCGGCGAGCGGCAGCGTGTCGATCGGCAAGCGCGACAGCGGGTCGTAGACGTCGATCCCGGTGCCGTCGCGTCGCGCGACGTGGATCCGGTCGGTCCGGTCGAGCGCGATCGCGGTGGCCGGCGAGCCGAGCAGGACGCGATTCACGACCGGCGCCGCGGCGCCGCCGAGCGCCGCCTGGGCGTCGACCTCGACGAGGTACGGCGAGCCGTCGTGGATCACCCACAGCCGCCGCTGCGCGCGGTCGAGCCGGGCGCGGAACGGCCCGGGCTCGACGGTGAACGTCTGCACCAGCGCCGGGTCGAGGTCGCCCGTCCGCGCCAGGACCTCGATCACGCTGATCGTCGAGGCGCGGCTGTTCAGGACGAACAGGCCGCGCCCGGAGTTGTCGAGCACCAGCGCGGCCGGGCCGTCGCCCACGCTGATCCGCCGGATCTCGCCGAGGCTCTCCGCGTCGACGAACGAGACGCTGGCCGCGCCGAAGTTGGCGACGACGAGGACGCGGCCGTCGGGCGTGAGCGCGAGATCGTACGGTTCGTCCCCGGCGGACGTCGCCCGCACCTCGGCCAGCGCGGCGCGGTCGAGGTCGATCGCGGCCAGGGCGTCCTCGCCGGCGACGGCGACGTACGCGCGGCGCCGGCTCGGATCGACCGCGATGCCGCGCACGCCGCGGCCGGCCGGGACGACCGCGCCCACGCGCCCGGAGCGCTTGTCGAGCAGCGCCAGCGTCCCTTCGTCGGGGCAGGAGACCAGCGCCAGGACACCGACCGCGGGACGCGGCGCGAGTTCCACCGCGAACGGCCCGCGCGCGTCGGCCACGGCCTGCGGCGGCTCGGGGATCAACGACAGCACCGCCGACTGCCGCGCCGGCAGCTGGAACGCGACCGGGACGCGAATCTCCGCGGCCTCGGCGGTGCGCAGGACCACCGCCGAGAAGCGCCCGGCGGCGACCGCGCCGTGGGCCAAAAGCGTCTCGCGCGGGACGCCTCCGGCCCGGATCTCCTGCAGGTCCAGGCGCAGGGGAAGTTCGGCGCCGTCCTCGCGCGCGACGGCGGCCGATTGCAGCGGGAGCGCCGCCGCACCGGCTGCGGCCGGCGGGCGGATGTAGACGTAGATCAGCCCCTCGCCCGCGTCGCGGGCGAGCGGCTCCGCCACCGGCCGGACCGCCGTCGTGCACGCCGCGAGCGCGAGGGCGCACGGCAGGACGATCCAGCTCAGTCGCATTCACACCTCGCGTTCAGGGCCCGACCACGACGGGGGTATTTAATAAGCAAGGGGGCTGGCGGTGCCAGCCCCCTCGCGGGTCAAAATCGACCAGGACCGGTGCCGGCGCCGATCAGTCCTGCGCGTGGCACTTGTTGCAGAGCACGCGGTTGTACGTCCCGACGAAGTTCGGCTCGCGGTCGTAGTACGCGTCCTTGAAATCCTGCATGTTGCGGCCCTGGGCCTGGACCGCCTTGCGCGAACCGCTCATCGAGGGGTTGTCGAGACCGGGGTACTTGCCGTCGTAGGTCATGAACTCCCACGAGTAGTAGAAGCGCAGCGCGTGAATGAAGCCGGAGGCGTGCGCGCGGTGGCACGACATGCAGGTCACGGCGTCGCTGGCCGACGGGCCGATCATGTAGGTCCCGTTCTTGGCGTGCGGCTTCAGCATGTCGATGTTGTCGGTCGCCTCGGCGAACGGAACGAGCGACAGGTACGAGTTGGCCGGGTCGCCGGTGAGGTTGCCCGAGCTGACGTAGGTGCCGTAGATCGTGGCGATGTCGGAGCCGAGGGCCACCATCGGGTGGTGCTCGGTCTTGTCCGGACCGTCGAACTCACCGTGGCACGCGCCGCACCACTTGCCCCACGAGTTCGCGCCCGCGCCGCCGCCGTAGGCCACCCGCGTCTGGGTCACGGCCTCGGTGCGGTTGTAAGTGGAGGGGGACACGGCCACGGCGTAGCTGGTGTAGTTGGCGTTGGTCGGCTTGTCCGGGGAGTCCGGACCCCACAGCAGGCGGTAGATGCCGACCGCCTGGCCGGCCGCCGGGCTCGCGCTGTTGTCGTACGAGCCGGAGCCGATGATCGGGGCGCCCGTCGCCGCGAAGCTGCCGTCGGAGAGCCGGCGCGCCTTGCCGTGCGGGTCGTGGCAGCTCTCGCAGCCGAGCTGCGAGACCGGGAAGTTCCCGCCCGGCGACAGCGTGTGGTTCGGGTCGAAGGTGTACTGGTTGTCGGCCGCGATGATGTTGTGGCCGTGCTGGTCCTTGGTGTCTTCGCCGCCGGTCGCGGTCCAGTCCTTGCGCAGCCAGCCGAAGTCGCCGCCCGGCGTGCGCTGCTTGGGGTTCAGGGCGCCGGTCATGTCGCTGGCCGCCGTGGACACGTGGTAGCTCGAGGGGCCGGTGTCGCCGGCGTGCTCGTGGCACGACAGGCACGCCGAGCTCGGGTCCGAGCCGACGAGCAGGAAGCTGCTCGAGGCCGGGGAGTGCATGCTATGGCAGCCCTCGCACTCTGCCACGCCGCCGGAGTGGAACGCGTAGGCGTTCAACCCCACCACCGCCAGGACGGTGGCAAGAACGACCATCACCCGTGACTTCCTCATCGTGTTTCTCCCTTCCCTCCGGCAACCCGGCCGTCCTTGCCCAAGGACCCGTCGGCTTTGCGTCCCCGCCTCACGGCGGGTTTGCCTTTCGCGGAAGAACTGTTGGTTGCGCTCTCGATTGTCCCGGGCCCAGCGCCCTGGCAACCGCACGGCTGTCCCATCACTGCACCTGGTGCACGTCGAACACGGAAATCCCCCGGCGCTTCATCTGGCTGATGAACAGCTTGCCGGAGGGGCTGAACGCGAGATGCTCCGGGCGCACGAGGTTCTCGGGCGCCTCGCCGTAACCGCCGAACTCGCTGACGAACTCGTGCCGCGGGTCGAACACCATCACCACGCTGCGCAGCTTGTCGGCGACGTAGATGTTGCCCGCGTCGTCGGCGGCGACCGAGCCGAGCACGCCGAAGTCCCCCGGCGCCGAGCCGACCTCGCCGAACGCGCTCGCCGTCCCGTCGGCCGCGACGTGGACGACCTGGAAGTGCAGCGGGACGGTGAACAGCATCCCGCCCGCCGGGTCGAACGCGAACCCGCCGATCTCGACCGTCCCGCGCTCCTTCTCCTCGATGCCGAGCACGGGCGCGAGATCGACCGTCTTCTCGACCGTCCCGTCGAGGCGCAGCACCATCAGCGAGAGCTGCATCGACGCCAGAAGGTACAGCTTCGAGTCGCGCAGCAAGAGGTGGTTCGGCACGACGTGGAACAGGTGCTCCGGGACCCCGCGCGGCACGATCGTCTCGACCGGCTCGCCGCGGTAGTCCAGCCGCTCGACGAAGAACGCGGCCGACCCGTCCTCGCGCCGCGGCGGCATCCCGAGCGCGTACATGTCGCCCGACCCGGCGACCGCGACGTCGAAGAACGAGCCGAGTTCCGGGTCGAGGCTGAAGGAGTGGACCTCCATCCCGGAGTGGCTGAAGACGCGGACGCGGTTCCCTTGGACGAGGTAGGCCTCGTCCCGCGGGCCGTCGACGCGCACGCGCGAGGCCGACTCCGGGAGGTTGCCGTCGAAATTCGCCAGCCCGTAGAGGTACTTGACCGACGGGGCGGGAGCCGAGCCGTGCGCCGCGAAAGCCGCGGCGGCGGCGACCAGGATCCCGATGGCGGTCGATACACGCATGGCTGCCGGAGCGGTAAGCAACGGATGTGCCATGCCGGCCGCCGGGCGAACCCGAACCGGCACGGAGACTTGCCGGTGGCCGGCCCGAGGCCCGCGCGCTCGCCGCCGGTGGAAACGCCGAGGCGATCTGGGCATTTCACCAACCCGCTCCCGGGACGGTGCGGATCCCGGCGGAACCTCGCGGAGGGTCGGGAACGGGATCCGAAGGCGCCGGACGCTGCCGGACGTCCCGGTTACTCGCCGTGCGAGCCGGCGTACGTCTTCTCGCCGGCCTCGACCGCCACCGGCAGCCAGTTCTCGCGCGGCGGCAAGGGGCAGGTCGCGTACTCGGTGAACACGCACGGCGGGTTGTAGGCCTTGTTGAAGTCGAGCGTCACCCGCCCGCCGCGCGGGGCCTCGGCGCCGAGGAACCGCCCCGCGCCGTACGTTTCGCGGCCGCTCGTGGCGTCGCGGAAGATGAAGAACAGCCCCTCGTCCCCTTCCTCGGTCACGGGCGTCAGCGTCACCTCGCGGCCCGCGGCGCGGAACCGCACCCGGCCCGGGACGCGCATCCGCTCCACGGTCTGGGCCTGCGTGGCGATCTCGATCTCGCGCGGCGGGTCGTACGGCTCGAACTCGGCGTCGATGCGCCACGCGGCGTCCACCGGGTACCAGGACAGGCCGCGGAAGCCGGTGCGCACCGGGCTCTCCGGGTCCTTGACGCGGATCCCGTACTTCCCCACCCGCTCGATGACCGTCAGCCGCAGCCGGCCGACCTCCAGCACGTCGGGCCGTCCCGAGGTGTCGGGCCGCAGTTCGCGGTCCCCCCGTTCGTCGCGCACGACGACGCGCGAGCCGTCCAGGACGAACAGTCCGGCGTGCGGCGGGCCATCGGCCAACACGACCGCGTTGTCCGGCGCGCTGCCGAAGGTGTTCTCGCCCGGCGCGAGCCAGGCCAACCCGGTCAGCGTGAGCCAGCCGTCCGGCGCGCGCAGCCGCTCCTCGCGCTCCGCGCGCCAGCGCTCGACCTCGCGCCGGTACCCTTCGTCGAGCGGGGCGGCGCACCCGCCGAGGAGCGCCGCGGCGACCGCGATCGCGGCGATCCGCTTCACTTGAGGTACCGGGCCAGGAAGGCGTAGACCTCCCGCCGCGACTCGCGCGCCCACTTCGTGTCGGCCCGGTTCAGGGTGTGCCCCGGGGGCGCGTCCTCGTAGATCTTGTACTCGAACTCCTTGCCGGCGGCCTTGAGCGCCTGGATCAGGTGCTCGACCTCGACGACGTTGACGTCGCGGTCGTTGGTCGTCGTGTGGACCAGGAGCGGACGCTTCAGCTTCTGCACGTGCCAGACCGGCGAGCGGCGGCGGTACTCGTCCACCGCCTCGCCGGCGGTTTTGCCGATGTGGTACGGCGCGGAGAACAGGCCGCGGTACTCGTCGTCGGTGTACCCCATGCGCGCGAGCAGGTCCGAGACCGGGACGCCGGCGTACGCGACCTGGAACTTGTCGGGGTGGTCGAACACCGCCATCAGCGCGATCAGTCCGCCGTGGCTCCAGCCGGCGATCCCGACCCGCCCGCCGTCGACGAACGGCAGGTTCTCCACGGCCCAGTCGCGCCCGGCGACGACGTCGTCGACCTCCAGCCCGCCGTAGTCGATCGCCTGCTCGTACTCCCGGCCGTACCCGGTCGAGCCGCGGTACTCGGTGGCGACCACCACGTACCCCTCGGCCATCAGCTCGCGGACGATGTGCACGTGGTAGGTCGTGAAGTCGGCATGCACGCCGCCGTGCGGGAGCAGCAGCAGCGGGTGCTTGCGCGAGCGGTCGATCCCGCGGGGCACGAACACGTAGGACCAGACCTTCATCGGGCTGCGCTCGTTCGAGATCCCGTAGATCGTCTCGCCGCGCGGGTTGGGCGCCGAGGTGTGGTAGACCTTGTCCACCTCGGCCACGTCGCCGACCCTCTCGAACCACAGCACGTCGTCGACCTTCTTCAGCAGCTCGTCGAGCGCGTAGCGCTGGGCCTCGACCTTTCGCTCCAGCGTCGCGAGGCGCTCGGCGTCGGCCGGCGCGGCGGCGGGCTGGGCCACGGCCGGCGCGGCGACGGCCGACAACGCGAGGATCAAGGGGACGGTTCTCACGGGCGTGCCCTCCTTGCTGGTCCGGGACAGGATACTCTGGCCCCCGATCGGAGGTTCCGGTGCCCCCTGGCCCACGCAGGCGGATCGAGACGTTGCTCGTCCACGCCGGCGAGCGCGGCCCCGCCGCGCACGACGCGGTCGCGATGCCGGTCTACCAGAGCGCGATGTTCCGCACCGCGGGCGGCGAAGCGTACGACGACATCCGTTACATCCGGCTCAACAACACGCCGAACCACGTCGCTTTGGGCGAGAAGCTGGCCGCGCTCGAGGGCGCGCAGGCGGCGCTGGTCACCGCGAGCGGGATGGCTGCGATCACGACCGTGCTGCTGGAGCTGCTCGCGCCGGGCGATCATCTGCTCGCGCAGCGCTGCCTGTACGGCGGGACGCACGATTTCGTCTCGCGCGACCTGCCGCGGCTGGGGATCGAGGTCGGCTTCGTCGACGCCGCCGACCCCGGCTCGTGGGAGCGCGCGCTGCGGCCGCGCACGCGGGTGCTGTACCTCGAGTCGATCGCCAACCCGCTGCTCGAGGTCGGGCGCCTCGACGCCGTGCCGGCGTTCGCGCGCGCGCACGGCCTCGTGTCGGTGATCGACAACACCTTCGCCACCCCGGTGAACTTCCGGCCGCTGGAGCTCGGGTTCGACCTGTCGCTGCACAGCGGGACGAAGTACCTGAACGGGCACTCCGACATCGTCGCCGGGGTCGTCGCCGGCCCGGCGGCGCTCGTCGAGCGGCTGCGCGTTCGGCTGAACCGGCTCGGCGGCACGCTCGACCCGCACGCCTGCTTCCTCCTGCAGCGCGGGGTCAAGACGCTCGCGCTGCGCGTGGCGCGCCAGAACGAGAGCGCGCTGGCGCTGGCGCGCTTCCTCGCGCGCCAGCCGGCCGTCGCCCGGGTCTACCACCCCGGGCTGCCGGGCCACCCCGGCCACGACTCGGCGCGCGAGCTGTTCGACGGCTTCGGCGGGATGGTCAGCTTCGAGCTGGCGGGCGGGACCGCGGCCGCGGACCGCTTCCTGCAATCGGTCACGCTGCCGGTCGTGGCGCCGAGCCTGGGCGGGCTGGAGACGCTGGTGACGATCCCGGCGCGGACCTCGCACGCGGGGATGGACCCGGACGAGCGGCGCGCGGCCGGCATCGCGGACGGGCTGCTCCGCGTCTCGGTCGGAATCGAGGCGCTCGAAGACCTGCTCGACGATTTCGGGCGCGCGCTCGCGGCGGCCGGAGAGGTCTGAATCAGGCGGCGCTGCGGAGGGCGTCGACCGGCGGCATGCGCGAGGCCAACAGCGCCGGCCACGTGCCGTACACCGCGCCGACCGCGACGGCGACCAGCATCGCCAGCGCCAGCCCCTCGACGTGGATCGGCAGGCCGGCCTTGAAGTAGCCCGCGAACGACTTGGTCAGCGCGACCCCGAAGCCGATCCCGAGCACCCCGCCGAGCGCCGCGAGCGCGACCGACTCGGCGAGGAACTGCACGAAGATCTGCCCGTCCGTCGCGCCGCACGCCTTGCGCAGTCCGATCTCGAAGAACCGTTCGCGGATCGAGATCAGCATTACCGAGAGCAGGCCGATGCCGCCCACCAGGAGCGAGATCCCGGCGATCGCGCCGATCACGATGCGCCAGTTGCGCAAGACGTCCTCGATCTCCTTGCGGATGCGGAGCATCTCCTCGGCGATGTTGGCCACGCGGAAGTCGGTCGCCCCGCGGTGCGCGATCGTCAGCGCGGCGTCGATTTCGGCGCGGACCTCCTCCAGGCGCCCGGCCGCCCCGGTCTTCACCGCCAGGTACGCCAGCGGCTGCTCCTCGCCGGTGAACAGCTTGCGCAACGTCGCCAGCGGCAGGTACAGACCCTCCATCTCCTCGACGAAGTCGCGGTCGTTCACGAACTGGTTCCCCAGCGGCTCGACGACGCCGACGACGCGCAGCGTGCGCGAGCCGACGGTGATGCTCCGCCCGAGCGCCGGCTCGGCGCCGAACAGCCGGCGTTTCAGCCGGTGGCCGAGCACCGCCACGCGCGCGAACGTGTCCTCGTCGGCCGGTTCGACGAACCGGCCCTCGGCGACGCGCCGGTTGCGCACCTCGCCGAACGCGGCCGTCACCCCGAAGACCTGCACCTCGCGCTCCAGCCCGCCGCGGCGCACGAGCAGCCGGTCCAGTGCCACCGGGGCGACCGCCGTCACCTCGCGTCGCCGCGCGAGCACCAGCTCCGCGTCGCGCGGTTGCAGGCCGCGCGAGCGCGCGAACAGCGCCGCCTCGCGCGGCGTCTTCGGCGGCCGCGCGACGACGTACATCACGCCGTCGTAGCCGAGGTCGGAGAAACCGTCCCAGACCGAGGCGATCACGCCGTCGAGGAACGACGTCATGACCGTGATCGACAGCGTGCCGAGAACGATCCCCAACAGCGTCAGCGCGCTGCGCAGCTTGTGCCCGGCGATCTCGCCCAGGGCATCGCGGACGATCTCCGCGGGGCTCACTCGTACCTCAGCGCGTCGACCGGGTTCAGCCGCGCCGCCCGCAGCGCCGGGTACACTCCGAAGAACAGGCCGACGCCGACCGATGCCGCGACACCGACGAGCGCCATCCGCGGCGTGATCACGGCCGGCGCCTCGAGCAGCGTCGAGATCGCGCGGGCGAAGCCGAGGCCCAGCGCCAGTCCGGCCAGACCGCCGATGACGGTCACGAGCACGGCCTCGACGAGGAACTGCGCGGCGATGTCGCTGCCCTTCGCCCCCAGCGCCTTGCGCACGCCGATCTCGCGGACCCGTTCGTGGAACGACGAGAGCATGATGTTCATGATGACGATGCCGCCGACCAGGAGCGAGACGATCCCGCAGGCCAGGAACGTGATGTCGAAGACCTGGTTCTGCTCGCTGCGCCGGCGCATCCGGTCGCTGCGGTCGATGATCTCGAAATCGCGCACCAGCGCGTGGCGGCGCAGGAGCACGCCCTCGATCGCCCTGGCCGCCGCGGTGTTGTGCTCCACGTCGTCGATCACCACGTTGATGTAGTCCACGCGCCGCTCGGCGTCGCCGGTGAAGCGGGCGAACACGGCGGTGATCGGCACGAACGTCAGGCGATTCATCCACTCCAGCGCGTTGTAGTCCTGGTTGAAGTAGAACTCCTTGCGCTGCATGATCCCGGCCACCCGGAACCCGGTCCCGCCGATGTAGAGCACCTGCCCGAGCGGGTCCTCCCCGCCGAAGTAACGCCGCGCGGCGGTGTCGCCCAGGACGCAGACGCGGGCCGCGGAGCGGATGTCGTCGGCGGTCAGGAACCGCCCCCGGACCGGGTAGAACTTGTAGACGTCGGGGTAGTCCGCGGTGACGCCAGTGATCTCGTGCACCTCGGCAAACTCGCCGCGTCGCACCGGCTGGTAGCTGTCGACGGCCGGGTCGACCAGCCGCGCCTCGCGCACTTCCTCGCGGATCGCCCGCGCGTCGTCCCACGTCAGCCCGGTCGAAGCCAGCTGCCGGGCCGTCTGGACCGGGTCGGACACGCGCTTGCCGTGCACGAGGACCTTGGTCAGCCCGCCCACCTCGTTGAAGAACTTGATCGACTGCCGCCGCCCGGCATCCACCAGCCCCTGCACCGCGACGAGCGAGGCCACGCCGAGGATCACGCCGATCGTCTGCAAGAGCGTCCGCAGCTTGTTCGTGCGGACGTCCACCAGCCCGTCGACGATCGACTCGTGGAGCGTCACTGTTCCTCGATCAGCCCGTCCACGATGCGGATGACCCGCCGGGCGTGCGCCGCGACGTTCGGGTCGTGCGTGACCAGGATCACGGTGTGACCCTGCGCGTTGAGCTCGTCGAAGAGCTCGAGGATCTCCTGCCCGGTGCGCGTGTCGAGGTTCCCGGTCGGCTCGTCGGCCAGGAGGATCGACGGCTCGTTGACCAGCGCCCGCGCGATCGCGACCCTCTGGCGCTGCCCGCCCGAGAGTTGCGAGGGCACGTTCTTGGCGCGCTCGGCCAGCCCGACCCGGCGCAGCGCCTCGCGCGCCCGCTCGCGGCGCTCGCCCCGCCCCGCCCCGGCGTACAGGAGCGGCAGCTCCACGTTGCGCTGGATCGACGCCCGCGGCAAGAGGTTGAAGCTCTGGAAGACGAAGCCGATCCGGCGGTTGCGCACGCCGGCGAGCTGGCGCGCGCTCATCTGCGAGACCAGCTCGCCCCCGAGGCGGTACTCGCCGTCGCTGGGCACGTCGAGGCAGCCGAGGATGTGCATCAGCGTCGACTTGCCGGAGCCCGAGGGGCCCATGATCGCCATGTACTCGCCGCCGACGACGTCCAGGTCGACGCCGCGCAGGGCGTGGACGGCGGTCTCGCCGGCATCGTAGACCTTGTGCACGTTGCGCAGGCGGATCAGCGCCGCGCCGTCGGCTTCGGGTTGCAGCATCGCGCTGGCCAACGCTCAGTCCTCCTCTTCGATGCGCCGCGGACGGGTCGGGTCCTCCAGCGCGACCTCGTCGCCCGCCGCGAGCCCGTCCAGCACCTGGGCCCGCTCGAGGCCGGCGAGGCCGATCTTGACGGGGCGCTCCACGAAAAAGCGCTTCCAGCTGTCGGAGACGTCGTACTTGCCCGACTCCAGCTTGCGCGGCGGCCGCTCGCCGGCGCCCGGCGCGTCGAAGGTCTTCTTCAGGACGTACGCCACTTCGCCGTCGCTGCGACGGAACACGCCTTCGACCGGCAACGACAGCACCTTGTCCGCGCGATCGCCGCGGATCTCGACGTTGGCGGTCATCCCGGCGCGGAACTCCGGCACCTGCGCCGCCTGGGTGACCTCGACGTCGAACACCTTGACCTTGTCCTGCAGCCGCGCCGCCGGCGAGATGTGCGTCACCCGCCCCTCGAAGCGCCGGTACGGGAACGCGTCGACCGTGATCGTGACCGGCATGTCCAGCCGGACGCGCCCGATGTCGACCTCGTTGACCGCGGCCTTGATCAGCATCGCACCGAGATCGGCCACGGTGTACAGCGCCGTCCCCTCGTTGAACGACGACAGGCCGGAGCTGACGGTCTGGCCGACCTCGACGTCGCGCCGGATCACGTAGCCGTCCATCGGCGCGACGATGTTCACACGCTGCGAGGTGGAGATCTCCGTGTCGAGCGGGATCCCGCTCTCCTCGACTATGCGGTACTTCGTTCGCGCCGCGTCGAGGTCCTCGACGCTGCTGTCGAAGCGCACCTGCAGCGCCTTCAGCTCGCGGTCGGAGACGTACCCTTCGTCGTGCAGCCGGCGGTTGCGCGCCAGTTCTTCCTCGGCGTCCCTGGCCTGGATCTCGGCCAGGTTCAGCTGCGAGCGGACCGCCGACAGCGTCTGGGCCTGGTTCACGTCCGGCTCGACGCGGGCCAGCACCTGACCGCGCGTCACGCGGTCCCCCTCGCGCACGAGCAGCTCGGTGATCTTGCCCGACAACGTCGACTTCACGTCGACCTTGACCACCGGCTCGATCGTACCGACCTCGCTGACGGTGACCTGGATGTCGGCCGTCTCGACCTTGCCGACGCGGATCTCGAGCTGGTCCGCGCTGATCGCCTCGGCGCCGTTGGCGTTGCTGCGGCGGGCCAGCAACACCATCGTGGCGGCCAGCGCGAGCACGGCCAGGGAGCCGTACAGGACCCACCGCCGGCGGCGCCGGCGCGGCGGGAGCGACGTCATCGAAGCCACCTCCTCGGCCGGAGACTATACGTGCGGAACCGCGCCGGCCGGGGACTTTCGGCGCGCGGCCCGACGGACGGCGTTTCGCGGCACACCAGCGGTCGGGCGCGCCGCCGATCTCCGGCTAAACTGGGCGGGCGTCCGATGACCGGAGCCTTCCGAGCCCGGCCGCGCGTGCCGCACGACCTCGCACGGGTGCCGGGCCGCCCGATCCGCGGGCGCAGGATCCCCGGCCCCGCTTCGCGCCGCCACCTCCGCGGGGATCCAGGATGCGTCATGGACCGTCTCCGCCTGTTTTCCCTCGTGTTCGTTTCCACGCTCTCGGCCGTGCCGGCGCCGGCGCAGGATGCCGCGCCGTTGCGCCGCGCCGCGCTGGAGTACCAGCTTGGTTACCGCGCGCTGCGCGCGGGCGACATCCCCGAGGCGCGCCGGCGCTTCGAGAGCGCGCTCGCCGCGGTCCCGTCGTTCCCCGAGGCGCACCTCGGCCTCGGGCAGCTGGCGATGCAGGACCGCCGGTTCGCCGACGCCCTGGCGGAGTTCACGGCCGCGCGGGACGGCTACGTCACCCTGCGAGCGCGCCTGGCCGAGCTGGAGTCGGCGCGCCGCGCCGCGCAGGAGGACGAGATCGGCGCGATCGAAAAGCGGCTGCGCGAGTTCGACGGCCGGAGCGAGCGGCGCGGTCCGCGCACGGCGCGCCTCGAGGAGCGGCTGCGAGCCCTGCGCACCGCGGGGCCCGGCGCGGCGGTGCCGGACGTGCCGGGCGACATCTCGTTCTGCATCGGCAACGCGCTGTTCAACCTCGGCCGGCTCGACGAGGCGGTGCGGAACTGGGAGATCGCCGCGGGGACCAGCCCGCGCGACCCGATGATCCACAACAACCTGGCCGTCGGGTACTGGAAGCAGGGCCGCCTCGAGGCCGCCGCCGCCGCGCTGCGGCAGGCCCGCCAGCTCGGCTACCGGGTCAGCCCCGAGCTCCAGGCCGGGATCGCCGCCGGTCTCGCGCGCGGGCGGGTCGCGCTCGCGTTCTGACGTGCGGCGCGGCCGCCGAATTCGGCGCCACCCGACCGGTTCGCCCGTCGCATAATGGTCACTGGCCGGGGAGGCTGGAGACCGGAATGCGACGAACGCTGGTCGTGATCACCGCCGTGCTGGTCGGCGCTGGGAGCTGCGCCTCGCTGGCGTGGGCCGACAGCCGGGCCCGCGAGCTGCGGGCCGCCGCGGCCCAGCAGCAGCGCGGCCAGAAGGCAATGCTCGCGGGCGACTACGAGGCCGCGCGCACGCACTTCAGCGAGGCGCTGGAGATCTTGCCGGCGTTCCCCGAGGCCCACCTCGGCCTCGGCCACCTCGAGATGGCGGCCCAGCACTTCGACGCGGCGCTCGCGGAGTACACCGCGGCGCGCGACGGGTACTCGCAGCTCGGCGCGATGCTGTTCGACGTCCAGGTCGACCGCTACCGCGACGCGCAGCGCGAGATCACCGTGATGCGCGACCAGTTGCGCGAGCTGCAGAGCGGCCGGGTCAAGTTGAGCGAGGGCGCTTCGCGAACCCAGGAAGTCCGGATGGAAGACGCGATCCGCAAGCTCGAGGCGGTCCAGATGCCCGACAAGTCGCGGGCCGGCGAACCGCCGGGCGAGGTGTACTTCTTCATCGGCACCGCGCTGTTCCGCCTCAACCGCCTCGACGACGCCGTGCAGGCGTGGGAGCAGGCGGCCCGGCTCAACCCGGCCCACGCGGCGTGCCAGAACAACCTGGCGGTGGCCTACTGGAAGCAGGGGCGCGTCGAGCAGGCGCGCGCCGCGCTGGCTCAGGCCGAGCAGCTCGGGGCGACGGTCAACCCCCAGTTCAAGAGCGACCTGGAGCGGGCCGCGGGGGCGCCACCGGCGCGCTGACCCCGCCCGCGACGGCCTCGGTCCGCCGCACCGTGCGGACCACGCGCGCGATCGCCGCGACAACCACCCGCGGCTTCTCGAACTGCACGTAGTGCCCGCTGTCCGGCACGATCACGTGCTCGGCGCGCGGCGCGAGCCGGGCCAGCGCATCCTGGAACCCCGACCACGCGCGCTGCACCGCCGCGTCGGCGTGCCAGTCGCGCGACGAGATGACGACCAGCGGGATGTCCGGGAGCGGCGAGGCGGCCCGCATCTCCGCAGCGCTCTCGCCGAGGTGCGCGTACTCGCTCGCGGCGGTCGCGCTCGCGCCGGCGAACGTGCTTTCCAGCCGCAGCCGCTCGCTGGCCGGCCGCAGCCGGTTGGCGGCGTCCGGGAAGTCCTCGTGCGTGGCCTCGACGAGCACCAGCCCGGCGACCTCGGCCGGGAAGCGCGTCGCGTAGAGCCGCGCGCTCAGGCCCCCGAACGAGTGCCCGACCAGGACGAACGGGGCGCGCTCGCCGGCCCGTGCGAGCAGCGCGTGCAGCTCGCCGACGATGCGACCGCTGGTCCGCGGCTGCGGCCCGGGGTCGCTGCGGCCGAGCCCGGCGCGGTCGTACACGCAGGCCCGGGTGAGACGCGCGACATCGGGGGCGACGCGGGACCAGGCTTCCCCCGAATCGCCGAGCCCGGCGTCGAACACCACGGTCGGGGCGCCGCGCCCGGCGCAGCGCAGGTGCAGCCGGTAGCCGCCGAGGTCGACCTTGCGCCCGACCGCGTGGGTCGCGCAGCCGCTGCCCGCGAGCGTCACACCGAGCAGCGTGGCGATCACCGCCGGCGCGGCGCGCGGCGTCATACCACGGCGTCGCGCGGCGGCGCGCCGTCGCGGGCCGCCGCCTTGGCCGGCACCGCGACCCGCGGGGCCGGCGCTTCGCGGGCCAGGACGCGCTCGAGCACGAGCTGCGCGCGCAGCCGTTCCAGCGAGCGCTGGTCGAGGTAGCGCCGCGGCGCGAGCCGCCGCACGCCGCGCGCGGCGTCGTGAAGCACCGCCGCGTCGACGAGCGGCGAGACGTGCAGCACCGCGTCCGGGAACTGCTTCAGCGCGTGCCGGGCATCCTCGGGCTCGAGCACGAGGCACCTCTGGGCGACCTCGGGTGGCACGCCGAGCTGGGCGAACAGCCGCCGCAAGGCCCCGTCGTACCGCCGGTCGCGCACCGCGAGGATCACCGGGCCGCGGCGCGCGTGGCGGAGCAAAGTCTGCGCGTGCTCGGGGTCGAGCGCCACGCGGTAGACCGGCACGCCAAACGGCGCCGCGAGCCGCCCCACCTCGTCCCGGTGACACTCGGTGGTGACCACCGCGGCCACGCGGTGGAGCACGGCGCCGTGCTCGACCGGGTCGGCCAGCGGCAACGGCAGCACGGCCGCGCCGAACGCCTCGCGGACCTCGCGCGCGATCAGGCCGAGCTGCTCCATGTTGCACTCGGCGACCGCCAGCGGGAGCCCGCGCAGCCCGTGCGAGCTGATCTGCGAGAGGAACGACCCGAACTGCTCCGTGGTCAGGCCGAGCGCGGTCGCCTCGGCGCGGAACTGGTCCACCGCCGCGAGCAGCAGACCCGGCGCCGGAGCCCCGGCGCGCGTGTCGGGGGCGACGAAGGTGCCGCTGCCGCGGCGGGCGCGCAGGAGGCCGCTCGCGGCCAGCCGCAGGTACGCGCGGTGCACCGTCTTGCGGTCCAGCCCGGTCAGCTGCGCCATCCGCCGGACCGACGGGACGCGGTCGCCCGGCTCCAGGCGGCCCAGGTGCAGGGCCGTGAGCAACTGGTTGCGAACCCGCTCGTGCCCCTTGTCGGCGGGGCCGGGAGTGCGAGGCAGCATGCGGACCTCGGAGGCACGCGAAGTGGAGCGTCGCGTGATCTAATTACCCCATACTTCCAGTAAGTCAATCGAGCCCGCGCTAACCTGCGGAACTGTCATGCGCGCCAAGGAAATCGCGGTGGTCCTGGTCCTCGCGGCAGCCGTGTCGCCGGTCCTCTCGCAGGCCACGGCGCCCGCGCCCGGCCCGCCCCCGACCCCGGAGGAGGTCCGCGCGGCGATGGGGATTCCCTCGCGCGGGCTCGAGCTGCGCGGCCAGCGCGACGCCGTCGGTTTCGCCACCACCGCGGAGCAGATGGCGCGCGCGTTCGAGGCCTCGGCCGCCCCGCCCTTCCCCGACCGGCTCGGCCCGGCCCCGCCGCCGGGGGTGGCCGGCGTGCTCTGCCCGCACGACGACTACCTCTACGCCGGCCGCGTCTACCGCGCGGTGCTGCCGCTGGTCACGGCCCGGACCGTCGTCGTGATCGGCGTCTTCCACGGCTACCGGCGCTTCGGCGCACGCGACGCCCTCGTCTTCGACGAGTACCGGGCGTGGAGCACGCCCGCCGGCCCGGTCCCGGTCTCCGCCCTGCGCGAGGAACTGCTCGCCGGGCTGCCGCCGGGCATGGCGCTGCGCTCGGCGACCCTGCACGACGCCGAGCACTCGGTCGAGCCGCTCGTGGCCTGGCTGCGGCACGCCCGGGCCGACCTGGAGATCGTGCCGATCATCGTCCCGGCGATGGGATGGGCGCGGATGGAGGAGATCTCCGGGCGGCTCGCGGCGGCGCTCGCCGCTTCGCTCGAGCGCCGCGGCTGGCAGCTCGGGCGCGACGTGGCGATCGCGATCTCGTCCGACGCCGTGCACTACGGCGCCGACTTCCGCCACACGCCGTTCGGCGCCGGCGGGGTCGCGGCGTACGAGCACGCGTACCGGCGCGACCGCGACCTGCTCTCCGCGACGCTCGCGCGCGGCACCCTGCCCGACGCCGCGCGGCGGCTGTACGAGCGGTTCGTCGACCCGGAACGGCCCGACGAGTACCGCCTGACCTGGTGCGGCAGGTTCTCGCTCCCGTTCGGCATGCTGCTCGTCGACGGGACGGCGCGCGCGCTCGGACGCGGCGCCGCGCGCGCCGTGCCGCTGGCCTACGCGACCTCCGTCGGCTGGCCGGAGCTGCCGCTGCGCGAGACCGGTCTGGGGACGACGGCGCCGTCGAACCTGTACCACTTCGTGGGCTACCCCGGGGCCGCGTTCGTGCTCCCGGGACGCCGGTGAGAGAATCCGCGGATGAAGACGCTCTTTCTGACCAACGAGTACCCGCCGCACGTCTACGGCGGCGCGGGCGTGCACGTCGAGTACCTCTCGCGCGAGCTGGCGCGGCTGATCGACGTCGAGGTGCGCTGCTTCGGCGAGCAGTCGCGACGCGAGGGGCGGCTCGCCGTGCGCGGCTACCAGCCCGGCGGCGGCCACTTCGCCCGCACGCCGGCGACTTTGAAGAGCCCGCTGGAGGCGTTCGAGCGCTGCATCGCCTTCGCCGCCGATCCCGTGGACGCGCAGGTGGTCCACTGCCACACCTGGTACACGCACCTCGGCGGGGTCGTCGTCCGGCGGGCCTACGGCATCCCGCTCGTGATCACCTCGCACTCGCTCGAGCCCTTGCGCCCGTGGAAACGCGAGCAGCTCGGCCTCGGCTTCGAGCTGTCGACCTGGATCGAGAAGACCGCGCTCGAGGACGCCGACGCGTTGGTCGCGGTCTCGCACGAGATGAAGCGCGACATCGTTCGGCTGTTCGACGTCGACGAGTCGCGGGTGCACGTGATCCACAACGGCATCGACACCGACGAGTACCGCCCGGTCGCCGAGCGCGACCGGCTGGCCCGCTTCGGGCTCGACGACGGCCGCGAGTACGTGCTGTTCGTCGGCCGCATCACCCGCCAGAAGGGGATCATCCACCTCGTCGAGGCGCTCGCGCACCTCGACCCGTCGATCCCGGTCGTGCTGTGCGCGGGCGCGCCGGACACGCCGGAGATCGGCGCCGAGATGGAGCGCAAGGTCGACCAGGCGCGGCGCCGGCGCGGGAACGTCCTGTGGATCCGCGAGATGGTGGACCGCGCGACGGCGGTCCAGCTCTATTCCCACGCCGCGGTGTTCTGCTGTCCCTCGGTCTACGAGCCGTTCGGGATCATCAACCTCGAGGCGATGGCCTGCGCGACGGCGGTCGTCGCCAGCGCCGTCGGCGGCATCCCGGAGATCGTCGTCCCGGAAAAGACGGGCCTGTTGGTGCCCGTCGACTTCGACCCGGACGCGCTGTTCCGCCCCCGCGACCCGGACGCGTTCGCCCGCGGGCTGGCCGCGGCGCTGGCGCGGCTGATGGCCGATCGCGCGCTGCGCGAGCGGATGGGGCGCGCCGGGCGCGAGCGCGCGGTCGAGTCGTTCAGCTGGGCCGCGATCGCCCGGCAGACCAACGACTTGTATGGCCGACTGACCGGGCGCGACAGTTGATCCGCCGCCCCCGCATGCGATACTGCTGCGTTGCCGTGCAGCGAGGCGCTGCCGGCGCGAAACGCCGCAGTTCAGTTCCATAGCCCGCGGGAACCGGCCCTTCCTGGGGAGTTCTCCTCCGTTGCCGGACACCGTTCGCGCCCCGCGGTCGGGGAGGGTTCGCCCGTGAGCGAGGACGCACGCCGCCGCGTGGTCGTCGAGGGAGTGTTTCCCGAGGTCGACTGCGGACAGTTCCCGGTCAAGAGGGTCGTCGGCGAGAAGGTCGACGTCGAGGCCGACGTGTTCGTCGACGGGCACGACGCGTTGCAGGCCGTCGTGCGCTACCGGCGCGCCGGCGAACCGGCGTGGATCGAGCTGCCGATGGAGCCGCTCGGCAACGACCGCTACCGGGGCTCGTTTTCCGTCGAGCAGTGCGGTGTCTACGAGTACACCGTCGAGGCTTGGATCGATGGCGTCCAGGGCTGGCGCCGCGACCTGGACAAGAAGGCGGAGGCCGGGCAGGACATCGCGGTCGACCTGTTGGTCGGGGCCGCGCTGGCCCGCGCCGCCGCCGCGCGCGCCGAGGGCACCGTCGCCGACCAACTCCGCGCGTGGGCCGACCGGCTGGGCGATCGCGAGCTGCCGGTCGCCGCGCGGCTCGCCGCCGCGCGCGACGAGGACCTGACCTGGCTCGCGCGGCGCCACCCGGACCGTTCGGCGGCAACGCGTTCCCGGCGGGTGCTGCGCGTGGTCGTGGAACCGCGGCTGGCCCTCGCCGGGGCCTGGTACGAGCTGTTCCCCCGCTCCACCTCGCCCGACCCGGGGCGGACGGGAACGTTCGCCGACCTCGAGGCGCAGCTCGAGCGCGTCGCCAACATGGGATTCGACGTCGTGTACCTGCCGCCGATCCACCCGATCGGCCGCGCCCAGCGCAAGGGGCCGAACAACGACCCGCAGGCCGCGCCGCGCGACCCCGGCAGCCCGTGGGCCATCGGCGCGGCCGAGGGCGGCCACGACGCCGTGCACCCCGAGCTGGGGACGCTCGAGCAGTTCCGCCGGCTGGTCGCGCGCGCCGCCGAGAAGGGCCTGCACGTCGCGCTGGACCTGGCGTTCCAGTGCGCGCCGGACCACCCGTACGTGGCGCAGCACCCGCAGTGGTTCCGCCGCCGGCCCGACGGATCGATCCAGCACGCGGAGAACCCGCCGAAGAAGTACGAGGACATCGTCCCGTTCGACTTCGAGAGCGAGGACTGGCAGGCGCTGTGGCGCGAGCTGGAGCGCGTGGTCCGGTTCTGGATCGCCCAGGGCATCACGGTCTTCCGCGTCGACAACCCGCACACAAAGGCGCTGCCGTTCTGGGAGTGGCTGATCGCCGAGATCAAGCGCGACCACCCGGAGACGATCTTCCTCGCCGAGGCGTTCACCCGGCCGCGAATGATGTACCGGCTGGCCAAGCTCGGCTTCAGCCAGTCCTACACCTACTTCGCCTGGCGCAACACGCGCCACGAGCTGGAGAGCTACTTCCGCGAGCTGTACCGGCCGCCGGTGGTCGAGTTCTTCCGGCCCAACCTGTGGCCCAACACGCCCGACATCCTGACCGAGTACCTGCAGACCGGCGGGCGCGCGGCGTTCGCCGCGCGGCTGGTGCTGGCGGCGACGCTCGGCGCGAGTTACGGGATCTACGGCCCGGCCTACGAGCTGGCCGAGGCCACCCCGCGCGAGCCCGGCTCCGAGGAGTACCTCGACTCGGAGAAGTACCAGGTGCGCCACTGGCGGCTGGACCGCTTCGACTCGCTCGAGCCTTTGATCGCCCGCGTCAACCGCGTGCGCCGCGAGAACCCGGCCCTTCTGCGCAACCGCGGCCTCTTGTTCCACGCCGTGGACAACGACCAGCTGATCTGCTACTCGAAGACCGACGAGGCCGGCACCAGCGTCGTGATCGTCGTGGTCAACCTCGACCCGCACCACACGCACTCGGGCTGGATCGACCTGCCGCTGGAGCCGTTCGGCATCGACCCGCGGCGCGCGTTCCAGGTCCACGACCTGCTCAGCGACGCGCGCTACCTCTGGCACGGGAACCGGCACTTCGTCCAGCTGGACCCGCGTTCGATGCCGGCGCACATCTTCCGGCTGCGCCGCTTCGTGCGCACCGAGCACGACTTCGAGTACTACCTGTGACGACGCAGGCCAAGAGCGCCGGCGCGCCGGCGCGCCACCTCGAAGGCGGCCCCACCTGGTACAAGGACGCCGTCATCTACGAGCTGCACGTGCGGGCCTTCGCCGACGCCGACGGCGACGGGATCGGTGATTTCCGCGGCCTGACCGGCAAGCTGGACTACCTCAGGGACCTCGGCGTCACCGCGCTGTGGCTCCTGCCGTTCTACCCCTCGCCGTTGCGCGACGACGGCTACGACATCGCCGACTACACCGACGTCCACCCGTCGTACGGCACGCTGGCCGACTTCCAGGCGTTCCTGCGCGAGGCGCATCGCCGGGGCCTCCGGGTGATCACCGAGCTGGTGCTGAACCACACCTCGGACCAGCACGCGTGGTTCCAGCGCGCGCGGCGCGCGCGGCCGGGCAGCCGCTGGCGCGAGTTCTACGTCTGGAGCGACACCCCGCAGCGCTACGCCGACACGCGGATCATCTTCAAGGACTTCGAATCCTCGAACTGGTCGTGGGACCCCGTGGCCCAGGCGTACTACTGGCACCGCTTCTACTCGCACCAGCCGGACCTCAACTTCGACGCGCCGCAGGTCAGGAAGGCGCTGTTGGCGGTGGTCGACTTCTGGCTCGGGCACGGTGTCGACGGCCTGCGGCTGGACGCCGTGCCGTACCTCTACGAGCGCGAGGGGACCAACTGCGAGAACCTGCCCGAGACGCACGAATTCCTGCGCGAGCTGCGGCGCCACGTCGACGAGAAGTTCCCCGACCGGATGCTCCTGGCCGAGGCCAACCAGTGGCCCGAGGACGCGATCGCCTACTTCGGCGACGCCGACGAGTGCCACATGGCGTTCCACTTTCCGGTCATGCCGCGGCTGTTTATGTCGCTCAGGATGGAGGACCGCTTCCCGCTGGTCGACATCCTGCAGCAGACGCCGCCGATCCCGGCCTCGTGCCAGTGGGCGATGTTCCTGCGCAACCACGACGAGCTGACGCTGGAGATGGTCACGGACGAGGAGCGCGACTACATGTACCGCGTCTACGCCCGCGACCCGCAAATGCGGATCAACCTCGGCATCCGGCGCCGGCTCGCGCCGCTCCTGGGAAACGGCCGCCGGCGGATCGAGCTGATGAACGGGCTTCTGTTCTCGCTGCCCGGCACTCCGGTGCTGTACTACGGCGACGAGATCGGCATGGGCGACAACATCTACCTCGGCGACCGCAACGGGGTGCGCACGCCGATGCAGTGGACCGCCGACCGCAACGCCGGCTTCTCGCGCGCCAACCCGCACCGGCTGTACCTGCCGGTCGTGACCGACCCCGAGCACCACTACGAGGCGGTCAACGTCGAGGCGCAGCTCGGCAACCCGCACTCGCTGTTGTGGTGGACGCGCCGGCTGATCGCACTGCGCAAGCGGCACGCGGCGTTCAGCCGCGGGGCGCTGGAGTTCCTCGACCCCTCGAACCGCAAGGTGCTGGCCTTCGTGCGCCGCCACGAGGACGAGACCCTGTTGGTCGTGGCCAACCTCTCGCGCTACGTGCAGGCCGTGGAGCTCGACCTGTCGGCCTACGCCGGGCGGCAGCCGGTCGAGCTGTTCGGCCGCAACCGGCTGCCGGAGATCGGCGCCGCACCGTACTTCTTCACGCTCGGACCGCACAGCTTCTACTGGTTCGAGCTGCGCGCCGGGCGCGAGCGGGTCGAGCTGGACCGCGCCGCGCCGCCGCTCGCCGGACCGGGGCTGGCCGAACTGCTGGCCGAGCCGCCGGACGAGCTGCTCGCGGCGCTGGCCGCGCACCTCGGCCGCGCGCGCTGGTTCGGCGGCAAGGCGCGCACGCTTCTCGCGCTGCGGATCGGCGAGCGGCTGGAGCTCGCGGCGGGCGACGAGACCGGCACCGCGCAGCTCGTGTTCGCCGGCGTCCAGTACGCCGACGGCGACCCCGAAACGTACCTCCTGCCGCTGGCCTTCGCCGCCGGCGAGCGCGCGCGGCGCCTGGAGGCCGAGAAGCCGACCGCGGTGATCGCGCACGCCGTGCTGGGCGGGGAGGCCGGCTGCCTGTACGACCCCTCGGGCGAACCGGGGTTCGGCGCCGCGCTGCTCGAAATCGTCGTCCGGCGGCGCCGCGCGCGCGGCGCTTTGGGCGAGCTGCGCGGGACGGCGACCCGGGCCCTGGCCCGGATCCTGCCGGCGGGACAGGACGCGCCCCCGCCGTCCGTGGTCCGCGCCGAGCAGAGCAACACGTCGATCGTCTACGGCGACCGCTGCATCCTCAAGCTGTTCCGGCGTCTCGAGGCCGGCGTCAACCCGGACCTCGAACTCGGCCGGCACCTCACCGAGCACGGGCTGTTCGCCAACACGCCCCGCACCGCCGGCGCGATCGAGTACCACCGCGGGCACGAGGAGCCGTGGTCCCTGGCGATCCTGCAACAATTCGTCCCGAACCAGGGCGACGCCTGGCGCTTCACGCGCGACGCGCTCGGACGCTTCTTCGAGCGCGTCATGACGCGCCAGCGCGAGGGCGCGCCCGAGCAGCTCCTCGGTCCCGGCAGCGCGGCCGCGCTCGCCGCCGCGCCGCCCCAAGCCGGGGAGTTCGAGCTGCTCGGGACGTACCACGACCCGGCCGCGCTGCTCGGCCGGCGCACCGCCGAGATGCACCGCGCGCTCGCGCGCGCCGGGGACGACGCGGCGTTCGCGCCCGAACCGTTCTCCCAGCTCTACCAGCGTTCGCTGTACCAGTCGCTGCGGAACCTCACCGGCCGCGTGTTCCAGCTGCTCCACCGCGGCGCCGCCGGCCTGCCCGACGACGCCCGCGAGAACGCCGAGGCCGTGCTCGGTACCGAGCGCGAGATCCTGCGCCGCTTCGCGCGGCTCAACGGCCCGAAGATCGACGCGCTGCGGATCCGCACGCACGGCGACTACCACCTCGGGCAGGTGCTGTACACCGGCGGCGATTTCTTCGTCATCGACTTCGAAGGCGAGCCGGCGCGGACCCTGTCCGAGCGCCGCATCAAGCGCTCGGCGCTGCGCGACGTCGCCGGCATGATGCGCTCGTTCCACTACGCCGCCGACGTCTCGCTGCGCGAGCACGCGGCGCACGGCGTGGTCAGCGCGGCCGACCTCCCACGGGTGCTGCGCTGGGCCGACGCCTGGCACTTCGGCGCCGCGGTGGCGTTCCTGCGGGGCTACCTCGAGGCGGCGGGGGACCTGGCGCTCGCCCCGCGCGACCCGGGGCAGCGCGAGCTGCTGCTCGAGGTGTTCCTGTTGGAGAAGGCGGTGTACGAACTCGGATACGAGCTGAACAACCGGCCGCTCTGGGCCGGCACCCCGCTGCGTGGCATCCTGCAGCTTCTCGGAGGCGTCCGATGAGCGTACCGAATCGCGTGGAACCGTTCTCCTTGCTCACCGACGACGACCTGTACCTGTTCAACGAGGGAACGCAGTTCCGGCTGTGGGAGAAGCTCGGCGCGCACCCGCTGGAGGTGGACGGGACGGCGGGCACGTGCTTCGCCGTCTGGGCCCCCAACGCCGAGCGCGTCTCGGTCATCGGCGATTTCAACGGCTGGGAGGCGGGGCGGCACCCCCTGCGCGCGCGCGGCAGCTCCGGGATCTGGGAGGGGTTCATCCCCGGCGTCGGCCACGGCGCGCTGTACAAGTACCAGGTCGACTCGCGCTACAACGGCTACCGGGTGGCGAAGGCCGACCCGGTCGGGTTCCGCTGCGAACGGCCGCCGCGCACGGCCTCGATCGTCTGGGACCTCGGTTACGAGTGGGGCGACGGCGAGTGGCTGGCGGCGCGCCACCGGCGCAACTCGCTCGACGCGCCGATATCGGTCTACGAGGTCCACCTCGGCTCGTGGCAGCGCGTGCCGGAGGAGGCCGACCGCTGGCTGACCTACCGCGAACTGGCGCCGCGGCTCGCGAACTACGTCCTCGAGTGCGGCTTCACCCACGTCGAGCTGCTGCCGATCATGGAGCACCCGTTCTACGGCTCGTGGGGCTACCAGACGACGGGCTACTTCGCGCCGACCAGCCGCTTCGGCACGCCGCAGGAACTGATGTACCTGATCGACTACCTGCACGGGCAGGGGATCGGCGTGATCCTGGACTGGGTCCCGTCGCACTTCCCCACCGACGAGCACGGGCTGGCGTACTTCGACGGCACGCACCTGTACGAGCACGCCGACATGCGGCAGGGCTTCCACCCCGACTGGCGCAGCTACATCTTCAACTACGGCCGCCACGAGGTGCAGAGCTTCCTGATCAGCTCGGCCCGCTTCTGGCTCGACGTGTACCACGTGGACGGCCTGCGCGTGGACGCCGTGGCCTCGATGCTGTACCTCGACTACTCGCGCCGCGAGGGCGAGTGGATCCCCAACCGCTGGGGCGGGCGGGAGAACGTCGACGCGATCGAGTTCCTGCGCCGGTTCAACACCGAGGTCTTCCGCTCGCACCCCGACGCGCAGACCGTCGCCGAGGAGTCGACCGCGTGGCCGATGGTCTCGCGGCCGACCTACGTCGGCGGGCTCGGCTTCGGCATGAAGTGGGACATGGGCTGGATGCACGACACGCTGGAGTACGTCTCGCACGACCCGGTGCACCGCAAGTTCCACCACAACGAGCTGACGTTCCGCGGCCTGTACGCGTTCTCGGAGAACTTCATCCTGCCGCTCTCGCACGACGAGGTCGTGCACGGCAAGGGCTCTTTGATCGGCAAGATGCCGGGCGACGACTGGCAGAAGTTCGCCAACCTGCGGCTCCTGTTCGGCTACATGTACGCCCAGCCGGGGAAGAAGCTGCTGTTCATGGGGGCCGAGTTCGCCCAGTGGCGCGAGTGGGACCACGACCACAGCCTGGACTGGCACCTGTTCGCCTACCCGCCGCACCAGGGGATCCAGCGCTGGGTCCAGGACCTGAACCGCGTGTACCGCACCTTCCCCGCCCTGCACGAGAACGAGACCGACCCCGCCGGGTTCGAGTGGATCGACTGCACGGACACCGAGAACAGCGTGCTGGTGCTGCTGCGCCGCGGCCGCGCGCCGGGCTCGGAGGTGATCGTCGCCTGCAACTTCACGCCCGTGCCGCGACCCAACTACCGCATCGGCGTGCCGCAGGCCGGCTTCTGGCGCGAACTGCTCAACAGCGACGCCGTGATCTACGGCGGCACGGGCCAGGGCAACCTCGGCGGGCTCGAGGCGACCCCGGTCGCCTCGCACCACCGCCCCTTTTCGCTGAACCTGACGCTGCCTCCGCTCGGGGTGGTGTTCCTTGCCGCTGGCGGCCCGTGAGGCCGCCGGCCGGACCCGTTCCGGCCACACCGCGAAGGTATCGTGGACGATCACGGCAAGACCCTGGGCGCGCGCTACCTCGGCGAGGGGCGCTGCGCCTTCCTCGTCTGGGCCCCGCGCGCGCAGCAGGTCGATCTCCGGCTGAAAGAGCCACGGCGGGCCGACGTCCGCCTGGAACCGCGCGCCGGCGGCTACCACGGCGCCGTCGTCGAAGGCGTCGAGCCCGGCGCGCGCTACACGTTCGTCCTCGACGGCGAGGTGGAGCGGCCCGATCCCGCCTCGCGCAGCCAGCCGGCGGGCGTGCACGGCCCGTCCGAGGTGGTGAACCCGCACTTCGGCTGGACGGCCGATGGCTGGCGTGGGGTGCCGCTGGCCGAGCTGGTGTTCTACGAGCTGCACGTCGGCACCTACACGCCGGAGGGGACCTTCGCCGCGCTCGAGCCGCACCTGCGCTCCTTGGCGCAGCTCGGCGTGACCGCGATCGAGCTGATGCCGATCGCGCAGTTCCCGGGCTCGCGCAACTGGGGCTACGACGGCGTGTTCCCGTTCGCGGCCCAGGCCTCGTACGGCGGTCTGGCCGGCCTGCGGCGGCTGGTCGACGCCTGCCACCGCGAGGGGCTGGCCCTGTTCGTCGACGTCGTCTACAACCACCTCGGCCCGGAGGGGAACTACCTCGCCGAGTTCGGCGAGTACTTCACCGGGAACTACCGCACGCCGTGGGGCGCCGCGGTCAACGTCGACGGCGCGGGCAGCGACGAGGTCCGCCGGTACCTCGTCGAGAACGCGCTGTTCTGGCTCGACGAGTGCCGCTGCGACGGGCTGCGGCTGGACGCGGTCCACGCGATCTACGACTTCTCCGCCTCGCCGTTCCTGGCCGAGCTGGCGGCCGCGGTGGACGCGCTGGCGCGGCGGACCGGCCGCGCGATCCACGTCGTCGCCGAGAGCGACCTCAACGACTCGCGGCTGGTGCGGGGGCCGGCGCAGGGCGGGAACGGGCTGGCCGCGCAGTGGTGCGACGACTTCCACCACGCGCTGCACGTGGCGCTGACCGGCGAGCGCTCGGGCTACTACGCCGACTTCCGCGGCGCACCCGACCTGGCACGGTCGTTCGCCGAGGCCTACGTCTACAGCGGGCAGCGCTCCGCCGCCCGCCGCCGGCGCCACGGCAACGCGGCGCGGGACCTGCCGCCGGCACGCTTCGTGGTGTTCGCGCAGAACCACGACCAGGTCGGCAATCGCATGCTCGGCGAGCGACTGGTCGCGCTCGCCGGATTCGAGAAGGCCAAGCTCGCGGCCGCGGCGGTCCTGCTCTCGCCCTACCTGCCGCTGCTGTTCATGGGCGAGGAGTACGGCGAGACGGCGCCGTTCCTGTACTTCGTCAGCCACTCCGACGCCGACCTGGTCGAGGCCGTGCGCAATGGGCGCCGCGACGAGTTCGGCGGGTTCGGCTGGCAGGCCGAGCCGCCCGATCCGCAGGCCGAGGCCACCTTCGCGACCTCGCGGCTGGACCACGGGCTGAAGGAGCGCGAGCCGCACCGCACGCTGCTCTCGTGGTACCGCGCGCTCCTGGAACGGCGCCGCGCCCGGCCCGCCGGCGGCGCGCGGGAGGACGTCGAGGCTTGCTGCGAGGGGGATGCGGTCGTGGTCCTGCAGGCGTCCGGCGGCGCCGAGTCGGCGCTGGTCCTGCACTTCGGCGACGCCGCGCGCGAGCTGGAGCTGCCGCTGCGCGCCGGCGCCTGGCGCAAGGCGCTGGATTCGGCCGAGCCGGCGTGGCGCGGGCCCGGCAGCGACCTGCCGGCGCTCGTGCACTCCGGCGGGCGGGCGCGCGCGCGCCTCGCGCCGCACCAGGCCGCGCTGTTCGAGAGGACCGCCTGATGCGCGTGCCCGGCGCCACCTACCGCATCCAGTGCCACGCCGAGTTCCCGCTCGCCGCGGTACGCGCGATCGTCCCGTACCTCGACGACCTCGGGATCAGCGACGTCTACCTCTCGCCGATCACCCAGGCCCGCGCCGGCAGCACGCACGGCTACGACGTCGTCGACCCGCGCCGGCTCGACCCGCGGATCGGCGACGAGCGCGAGCTGCGCGAGCTGGGGGCCGACCTGCGGAACCGCGGGATGGGCCTTTTGCTGGACATCGTGCCGAACCACATGGCAACCTCGCCGGAGAACCCGTGGTGGCTCGATGTCCTGGAAAACGGCGCCGGCTCGCCGTACGCGGGCTGGTTCGACATCCAGTGGCAGCCCACGGCGGTCAAGGGTGGGCTGCGCGGCAAGCTGCTGCTGCCGATCCTCGGCGCGCCGTACGGCGAGGTGCTGGAGAACAAGGAGCTGCAGCTCGCGCTGGAAGAGGACCTGCCGGTCCTGCGCTACTACGAGCACCGGCTGCCGCTGTCGACGCGCTCGTTCCCGCACCTGTTGCGGCCCGCGCTGGCCGGGCTGCGCGAGAACCACGGCGCGGAGCACCCCGCCGCGCGGGCGCTGGCGCGGCTCGCCGACGAGTCGGACCAGGTCCCGCCGCGGATCGAGGAGCCGGCCGGCGACGGCCGCGCCGACGCGCAGGTCAAGCGGCACCTCTCGACGCTCTTGCGCGAGCACCCCGAGGCGCGCGTCCAGCTCGAACGCGCCATCGAGCAGCTGAACGGGATCGCCGGCGATCCGGCGAGCTTCAACGCGCTCGACCGCCTGCTCTCCGAGCAGCCGTACTGGCTCGCCTACTGGCGGCTGGCCAGCCAGGAAATCAACTACCGGCGCTTTTTCAACATCACCGACCTGGTCGCGGTGCGCGTCGAGGAGCGCGCGGTGTTCGACGCGGTGCACGAGTTCGTGCTGTGGCTCGCCCGCGAGGGGATCGTCGGCGGGTTCCGCGTCGACCACATCGACGGCCTGTGGAGCCCGGCCGCGTACCTCAAGCAGCTGCAGCGGCGGCTCGCCGGCAACCGGCGCGAGCGGGCCTACGTGGTGGTGGAGAAGATCCTCGCCCGCGGCGAGGAGCTGCCGCAGGGCTGGGAGTGCGCCGGGACCACCGGCTACGAGTTCATCCTCGCGCTCAACGACCTCCTCGTCGACAGCGCCGGGCTGGCCGAGCTGGGCGGAGCCTACGCCCGCCTCGCCGACGGCGAGCCCGGCTTCGAGGAGGTGCGCTACGAGAAGAAGAAGCTCGTGATGCAGCGCCTGTTCGGCGGCGAGGTGGCCTCGCTGGCGGAACGCCTCGGCTCGCTCGCCTCGCTCGACCGCCACGCGCGCGACCTGCCGCTGGCCGAGCTGGGGCGGGCGCTGGTCGAGACCACCGCCTGCCTGGCGGTGTACCGCACGTACATCGAGGGTCCCGAGGTCGCCCCCGCCGACCGCGCCGTTTTGGAGCGCGCGCTGGCCGAGGCGCGCCGGCGCCTGACGGCGGAGGACGTGAGCGACGCCGCGTTCTCGTTCCTGCGCCGCGTGCTGCTGATGGAACCGGTGTACGG
>JAGOJY010000001.1 GCA_017994815.1 Acidobacteriota bacterium | reverse complement strand
ATGTAAGGCGCCGGTGCGCCCGCAACGTCACTCGGGGTGGATGTCGCCGGAACCGAAGACGCTGCGCTCGACCTGGGGCTGGCCGCGGTAGACCACGTCACCGCTGCCCATGATCCTGGCCTTGAGGGTCGAGCTGGCGTTCACGCGGACGTCGCCGCTGCCGAAAACCGAAACGTCCGCGGAACCCGCCGTCACGTCGCCGAGGTCGACGTCGCCGGACCCCTTGATCTGCACCGCGATGGTGTCCGCCGCTCCCTTGGCCGTCACGTCGCCGGAACCGAACACGGCGACGTCGAACCGCTCGCCGGACACGCCGGTCACGATCGAATCGCCGGAGCCCCGGACCTCCAGCGCGGACAGCGCCGGCGCGACGATGCGCACCTTCACGCCGGCGCGGCTGCGGTACGGCCGGTCGTTGGCGATGAAGAGCGTCCCCGAGTCCACGCGGGTCGTGATCAGGTCCGCCACGTTGTCGTCGGCGATCACCGTCACCGCGGGCTTCCCGCCCACGCTGATCTCCAGGTCGGCGGCGCCCTCGAGTCGGACGGCGCCGAAATCCCCCACCGTGCGGGGCTGCTCGACGACCTTCCCCGACCCTTGGACCGCGGGTTGCGCCGCACCGACCACGCAGGCCGAGCCGGCGACCAACAGCAACGCGACGAGCGGGACGATTCTCATGGGCTTCTCCTGCGATAGAGGCTACCCGACGGGGCCCCGTCGATCCCGGCCGTTCGTCGCGTCGGCAAGGCCGGTCAGCGCAGGGGGTCGGTGGCGAAGACGTGGTCCGCGACGGGCCGCCCCCCGATCAGGTGCTCCTGGATGATCCGCTCCATCACGGGAATCGAAACCGAGTGGTACCACGTGCCCTCGGGGTACACGATCGCGATCGGTCCCTGCTCGCACACGCGCAGGCAGTCCACCCGCGAACGGCAGACGCTCCCGCTGCCCTGGGGAGTCGGCGGCGGCGGGTCCTCCCCGCGCCCCCGCCACTTGGGCGAGCCGCTGTCCAGGCCCAGCTCGACCAACCGCGACTTCAGGTACTTCCAGACTTTCTCGCTCTCCTCGTAGGTCGAGCAGCGCGGTTTGCTCTGCATCGCGCACAGCACGATGTGGTGTCGCAGGCGCCCGACCGACAGCGCGCGGGCGATCGCTTCGAGCCGTTGCCGTCCGATCTCGGCGTCCATCGGCGCGTCGCTCAGGAGAACAGGATCATGCCGAGCCGGTTGCGGGCCTGGTCGACGACCGGGTCCGCCGGGCCGAGCCGGTCGAAGATCGCCAACAGTGCGCGCCGCGCGCCGTCGTCGAGGAACGACCGGTCGTGGCGCACGATCTCGAGCAGCTCGTCCATCGCCTCGGCCGGGCGGCCCCCGCGCCAGCGCTCCCCGGCGCGGGCCCAGCGCGAGGCGGCGTCGGTCGCCGGGCCGGGATCGCGGCTGCCGGCCGCGATCATCTGCAACAGCAGCCGCTCGCGGTCGGCCAGGTCCGCCTCCGGCGTCCCGGGAGGGATCTGGTCCAACACGGCGAGCGCCTGCTCGGCGTCGCCGCGCTGCGCGAGCAGGCGTCCGAGTTCCAGCAGCGCCTCGCCGTCGCGCGCATTGCGCGCGATCTCGTCCCGCAGCGCGCGCTCGGCCTCGGCGAGCCGGCCTTCGGCAAGGTGCCGGCGGGCCTCGGCCAGCGCGGTCTCGGCCGCCGTCGGCACGAGCTGCGCGACCCACGCCTCGACCACGTGTGGCGGCTGCGCGCCGACGAACTGCGCCACCGGTTGTCCGTCGCGGAACGCGACGACCATCGGGATCGACTGCACGCCGAACGCCGCGGCCAGCTCCGGCTCGTCGTCCACGTTGATCTTGGCCAATAGCGCCTTGCCGCCGGTCGCGGCCACCGCGCGCTCGAGCGCCGGCGCGAGGATCTTGCACGGCGCGCACCACGGGGCCCAGAAGTCGACCACCACGGCAACCTGCCGCGAGCGTTCGAGCACCTCGCGCTCGAAATTCGCGCGCGTCACGTCCAAGGTCGTTTCCGCCAACGTCGTGCCTCCCTGCCGCCCGACGGCGACAGCCCCTACAGTGTCGACGTCGCTCCCGGATCGGGCAACCCGGCCAGCCGGCACAGCCGGGTCAGGCGCGCCGGCGCCCGGCCGGTCTCGATGTTGCTGACGTAAAAGCGGGTGAAGCCGAGCCCCGCCAACCAGGCCAGCGTGCGCGCCGCGACCTGCTCCGGGTGCATCCCGCGCTCGCCGAAGTCGGCCGCGAGCTGCGCTTGCGGGACCGGCAGGAAACGCGACAGCAGCGCCAGCGTCTCGGGCCGGGCGCTGCGGTAGTAGAACACGCCGGGAAACACCGGCACTCTCACGCCGCGGCGCGCGATCGCGTCCGCCAGCTTCTCGACCGGCGACGGATCGTGGTGCGAGACGACCTGCGTCAACAGGAAATCGGGATCGTCGCCGGTCCCGAGGAGCTGTTCGAGCTGCGCCGCGATGTCGGCGTACGGGTTGAGCCAGCCGCCGAGGGCGAGTCCCGGCTGCTCGCGGCGCAGCCGCCGGCGCAGGTCGCAGGAGTGCGGCAGGCAGCGCGGGACGCCGTCGTGGCGGTCCCCGCCGAGCACGACCAGCGCCGGGAACCGCTCGCGGCGGGCGCGCGCCGCGAAACCGAGGCAATGCGCCAAAGGGTGCTTGAGCGTGAGGAACGGGACGACGCGCTCGCGCGCCGCGTCGCGTCCGAGGTTGTTCACGATGTGCGCGAGGTTCTCCTCCTCGCTCGCGCCGACGGCGTTGTCGGTCAGGAACACCGCCGTGTCGAGCGACGTCAGCCGGCGGATCGACTGGTAGACGTCGATCCAGGCCTCCATCGCCCGGACGCCGTCCAGTTCGCGCCGCGGCGGCCGCAGCTCGACCGCGACGAGGGGCGCGGGGTCCGCCAGCCGCGCGCGGAAGGCGTGGGCCGCTCGGCCCGGAAGTGGCTCCTCCTGCATGGGTTCGCAAGTTGTCGCACTCCGCCGCGGCTGTCAAACCGCTCAACCGGGGCGAAATCGGGCCGATGAACCGACCGGGAGCCCCTGCGCGTGATCACGACCATCGGCAGCCGGTTCTTCGAGGCCAGCCTGGACCTGCTGGCCGCGGACCCGGTCCTGCCGTGCGAGATCTGGATCCGGCACGGGACAGGCGGTCCGATGCTGTACCGCGCCCGCGACGTCCCGTTCTGCTCGAACCAGCTCGAACGCCTGCGGGCCTGTGGCATCGACACTGTCCTGGTGCCGCGCGAGGACGAGTCCGCCTGGGCCTCGTTCGTCGAGCAGCACCTCTGGACCTGGGTCCAGGACTCGACGCTGCCCGCCGCGCGCCGCGTCCGGGTCCTGTTCGGCGCGACCGAGGCGATCCTCAAGTCCGTGCTCCCGGCCCCGGATGCGCCGGGCATGGCCGGCCGGATCGCCGACCTGGCCGACGCCGCCGCGGTCGTGCTCGCCGGTCCCGACGCGGCGCTGGAGGCGATCCAGCCGCGGGACTACGCCGACGAGCTGCCCGCGCACAGCGCGCAGGTCGCCGTGCTCGCCGCGGCGATCGCCGCGCTGGCCGGCGTCGGGCCGGACACGCTGGCCTCGATCGTGCGCGGGGGCCTGGTGCACGACTGCGGCCGGCGCCAGGAGCTGGCCCGCGGCGCCGGCTTCGCCCAGGCCTCGCGCGACTGGCAGCGGATGCGCGCGCACCCCGCGCGGGGGGCCGAGCTGCTCGAGCAGGCGGGTTGGAAGGACCGCATCGCGCTGGAGATCTGCCGCTCGCACCACGAGCGGCTCGACGGCAGCGGCTACCCCCGCGGCATCGGGGCCGAGGCGATTTCCGACGAGGTCCGCGTCGTCGCGATCGCCGACACGTTCGCGACGTTGACCGCGCGCCGCGACGAGCGCGCCAACGCGCGGCGGCCGGGCGAGGCGCTCGCCGCGGTCGCCGGGAGTGCGGCCAGGGGTTTCGACCCGCGCTTCGCGCAGCCGTTCGCGCGCGCGGTGCTGTTGCGGGGCCGCTAGCCGCGTCCGCAGTGCCCTTCGACTCGCCGCTACCTGCTGGAACCCGCCGGTGGTAGCGTCTGCCCGCGACGAAGGAGGTGCCGATGTCGCTGCTCTCGCTCTGGCTGCCGATCCTGCTGTCGGCCGCGCTGGTGTTCGTCGCCAGCGCGATCATCCACATGGTGCTGGGCTACCACCGGCGCGATTTCAAGAAAATGCCCGACGAAGACCAGGTGATGGAGGCGCTGCGCAAGTTCGCGATCCCGCCCGGGGAGTACCTCGTGCCGTGCGCCGAAGGTTCGCGGTCGATGAAGGACCCGACCTTCCTCGAGAAGATGACGAAGGGGCCCGTGCTGGTGATGACGGTGAGGCAGAGCGGCCCGCCCCGCATGGCGGCGGGTCTCGCGCAGTGGTTCCTCTACTGCGTCGTGGTCTCGATCTTCGCCGCTTACGTGGCCAGCCGGGCGGTCGCGCCGGGTGCCGGGTACCTGCAGGTCTTCCGCTTCGCCGGCGCCACCGCGTTCCTCGGCTACGCCATGGCACTCTGGCAGAGCTCGATCTGGTACAAAAGGCCCTGGATCACGACGCTCAAGCTCACCTTCGACGGCCTGCTCTACGGGCTGCTCACCGCCGGGACGTTCGGCTGGCTCTGGCCGCGCTGACCGACGGCGGGTAGCCGCCGCTACTGCTTCTCTCCCGCGGCCACGATCACCTGCGTGCCTTCGTCGTCGCGGCTGACCGTCACGTGCACGTTCCTGTCGTCGCCCGATTTCGCGACGATCATCCCGCCCGCGACCTGCCCGCCGGAACTCATCGAGTTGGTGCTCACGTCGAAACCCGCGGCCTTCAGCTGCTCCTCGTAGAACGCGAGCACCTTCCCGGCGTCGTCGGCCGTCGCGAAGCGCCAGCCGGCCTGGGAGCCCTCGCCCAGGTTCGCCGAGAACACCCCCGCGGCCGACGCCCCGGGATAGACCGGGAGCCAGTCCGGCATCGTTGCCGGCGTGCCGCCGAGTTCGGCCGTTCCCTGGTCCGACGAGATCTTCACGCGGGCGTTTTCGCCCTCACCTTCCACGGACAGCGACGCCTCGTGGTCCTTCGTGCGGAAGTCGAGCTTGCCCTGCTTGATCGCGCTCAGATCGACCGTCAGCTCCTCGCCGTTCTCCTTGTTGCGGATCGTCACGGTGCCGGCGGACTCGTCGGACGAGACGATCTCGAGGCTCGGGTTCGCCGCGACGAGGACCTTGGCCGCGGTGAGCGCCGGGTTGGCCGCGGCCTTCGACACCGTGCGCACCAGGAAGAACCCGGCCGCGAACACGAGCGCGAGCGCGAGCACCGCCACGACGGCGAGGCCGAGCAGGACGTACAACAGGGTCTTGTTCTTGGAACCTGCGGGTGGAACCGGGGGAACGGCGGGCGCCTGTGAATCGGACATGGGATCCCTCCTCGTGTCGCGTTAACGAATGGTAATGCAGGCCGATGATATCTTGTCCGGCATGCCACGGGACATTCGCGAGGCGTTGGCGGAACGGGTGCTCGTCCTCGACGGCGCGACCGGGACTCGCCTGCAGCAGGAGCGCCTGACCGCCGCGGACTTCGGCGGCCCGGCCCAGGAAGGCTGCTACGAGGCGCTCGTCCTCACGCGCCCGGACCTCGTCGCGCAGGTCCACCGCGAGTACCTCGAGGCCGGCGCCGACATCATCGAGACGGACACGTTCGGGGCGACGCCGATCGTCCTCGCCGAGTACGACCTCTCGGGGCGCGCGCGAGAGATCAACCGGCTCGCCGCCGCGATCGCGCGCCGAACAGCCGACGAACACGAAGCCGACGGCCGCGGGCGTTGGGTCGCGGGCTCGATCGGGCCGACGACCCGTTCGCTGCTGCTGACCGGCGGCGTCGACTTCGCGACGCTCGCGCGTGCGTACGAGGAGCAGGCGCTCGGCCTCGTCGAGGGCGGGGCGGACTACCTGCTCGTCGAGACCGCCTCCGACCCGCTGAACGTCAAGGCCGCGCTGGACGGGATCGACCGCGCCTTCGCGGCGCTCGGCCGGACGATCCCGGTGGCGGTCTCGATGACGGTCGAGGCCTCGGGCGTCACGCTGTGCGGGCAGAGCGCGGAGTCGTTCTACACGTCCGTCGAGCACCGCGAGCTGCTGTACATCGGGATGAACTGCGCGGTCGGGCCCGAGTTCATGACCGATCCGGTGCGCTCGCTGGCCGCGATCGCCGAGGTCCCGATCGCCTGCGTGCCGAACGCGGGGTTGCCGGACGAGAACGGCCGCTACCTCGAGGGCCCGGAGAAGATGGGCGCCACGCTGGAGCGGTTCCTCGCCGCGGGCTGGCTCAACCTCGTCGGCGGCTGCTGCGGGACGACGGCGGCCCACGTCGCCGAGTTCGCGCGGATCGCGCGCCAGCACCGGCCGCGGCGGCCTGTGGCCCATCGCTGGGCGCGGGTGGCCGGGATCGATTTCCTCAGCCTCGAGGAGGATCGGTTGCCGCTGCAGGTCGGCGAGCGCACGAACGTCATCGGCTCGCGCAAGTTCCGCCAGCTGGTGGCGGCCGGCGAGTGGGAACGCGCCGCGGAGGTCGGCGCGGCGCAGGTCAAGGGCGGTGCCCACATCCTCGACGTGTGCCTCGCCGATCCCGACCGCGACGAGGCCGCCGACACCGAGCGGCTCCTCGACGCGCTCGTGCGCCGCGTGCGGGTCCCGCTGATGATCGACTCGACCGACGCCGACGTCATCGAGCGCGCGCTGCGGCGGATCCCGGGCAAGGCCTTGATCAACTCGGTCAACCTCGAGGATGGCGAGGAGCGGTTCGCGCGCGTCGTGCCGCTGGCCCGCCGCTACGGCGCGGCGCTCGTCGTCGGCTGCATCGACGAGGACCGCAAGCAGGGCATGGCGGTCACCGCGGCGCGCAAGCTGGCGATCGCCCGCCGCTCGCACGAGCTGCTGACGCAGCGCTACGGGGTCCCCGCCACCGACCTGGTGTTCGACCCGCTGGTCTTCCCCTGCGGGTCCGGCGACGCCAACTACCGCGGCTCGGCGCGCGAGACGATCGAGGGCGTGCGCGCGATCAAGCGCGAGATTCCCGGCGCGAAGACGATCCTCGGCATCTCGAACGTCTCGTTCGGCCTGCCGCCGGCAGGGCGGGAGGTGCTCAACTCGGTCTTCCTCCACGAGTGCACCGAGGCCGGCCTCGACCTGGCGATCGTCAACAGCGAGAAGATCGTGCGCTACGCGTCGATCCCGGCCGAGGAGCTGGCGGCGGCGCTCGACCTGTTGTACGACCGCGGCGAGGACCCGATCGCGCGCTTCGCCGCGTTGTACCGCGGGGCCCGGACGCAGATGCCGGCCGGGCTGCGCCGCGAGCCGGTCGAACTGCGGCTAGCGCGGCGCATCGTCGACGCACGGCGCGAAGGGCTGGAGCAGGACCTCGAGGACGCGCTCACCCGCCACGCCCCCTTGGACGTGATCAACGGTCCGCTGCTCGACGGGATGGGCGAGGTCGGGCGGCTGTTCGCGCGCAACGAGCTGATCGTCGCCGAGGTGCTGCAGTCGGCCGAGGTGATGAAGGCCGCCGTGTCGTACCTCGAGTCGTACATGGAGACCTCGGCCGAGCCGCGCAAGGGCACCGTGCTCCTGGCGACGGTCAAGGGCGACGTGCACGACATCGGCAAGAACCTCGTCGGGATCCTGCTCGCCAACAACGGCTTCCGCGTCGTGGACCTCGGGATCAAGGTCGACCCGGCAACGCTGGCGCAGGCGATCCGCGACAAGCGCCCGGACATCGTCGGGCTCTCGGGCCTGTTGGTGAAATCGGCGCAGCAGATGGCCCTGACCGCCGCCGACCTCAAGGAGCTGGGGATCGGCGTGCCGATGCTGGTCGGCGGTGCCGCGCTCTCGCGGCGCTTCACCGAGACGCGCATCGCGCCGGCCTACGGCGGCAGCGTCGTGCTGTACGCCCGCGACGCGATGGAGGGGCTGGCGCTGGCGAACCGGCTGGCGGACCCGGGCGAGCGGGCCGAGATCGAGAAGCAGGCGCAGGCGGGCGCGGCAGCCGCCGCGCCAGAGGATGCGGCGCCCGAGCCGGCGGCGGAGCCGCGTCCCGCGCCGGCGTCCCCCCGCGCCGTCCTCGCGGCGCCGGACGTACCGGCGCCGCCCGATTTCGCGCGCCACGTGTTCGAGATGCCGGCCCGCGAAGCGCTCGGCTGGGTCAACCCGCAGATGCTGTACGGCCGGCACCTCGGCCTGCGCGGCAACGTGCAGCGCCTGGCGGAGCAGGACGACCCGAAGCTGGCCATGCTGCGCCAGCTCGTCGACGAGCTGATCGCCGAGTTCGAGCCGCGCGGCTCGCTGCGAACGCGCGGGGTGTACCGCTTCTTCGCGGCGGAGGGCGACGGCGACACGCTCGTCTTGCGCGATCGCCCGTCCGGCGCGGGGCTCGCGCGGTTCACGTTCCCGCGGCAGCCCGGGCGCGAGCGGATGTGCATCTCGGACTGGGTCGAGCCGGCGGGGCAGCGCCCCGACGCCGTCGCCGCGTTCGTCGTCACGGCCGGCACCGTGCGCGCGGACGTCGAGCGGCTGAAGGAGGCCGGGGAGTTCCTGCGCTCGCACGCGCTGGCCGCGCTGGCGCTGGAACTGGCGGAAGGCACGGCCGAGGCGCTGCACGCGCGGCTGCGGCGCGAGTGGGGCTTCCCCGACCCGCCCGAGCTGTCGCTCTCCGAGATGTTCCGCGCCCGCTACCGCGGGCTGAGGGTCAGCTTCGGCTACCCCGCGTGCCCGGCGCTGGAGGACCAGGCCCAGCTGTTCCAGCTGTTGCAGCCGGAGGACGTCGGCGTGCGCCTGACCGACGGCTTCATGATGGACCCCGAGGCGTCGGTTTCCGCCCTGGTGTTCCACCACCCGCAGGCCAAGTACTTCTCAGCCGGCGGCCAGATCGCCCTCGCTCCCTGAATCCGTCTCGCCCCACGCTGTGCTGCTTGCGGATCCGCGAGGCGATCCGCGCTCACACCCACGCGGCGCCGAGATCGCTGCGGCACCGCCATCCTGCCCGTAACGCCAGGAACGGCTACATCCAGGAGCTGAGCAAAGGCCCGACCTCGGCCTCGACCGCGTCGAGCACGTCGCCGCTGGCGACCGCCGCCGTCATGTTGTTGTGGTCGGGGTACAGCGGGCGGTCCTCGCCGAGGTGATCGACGATCTTCCGCACCGCCGCGTGGGCCGTCCGCGTACCCTTGCCGGGCGTGAACTCGCGGAAGTCCAGCGCCTGCGCCGCGGCGATCAGCTCGATCGCCAACACGCCGTGGGCGTTCTGCAGGATCTGCTTCGCCTTCAGCGCGCCGTTCAGCCCCATGCTGACGAAGTCTTCCTGGTCCGCGGCGGCCGGGATCGACTGGATGCAGGAGGGCGTGCTGAGGATCCGCTGCTCGACGATCAACATGTCCGCGCTGTACTGGCTGAGCATCAGGCCCGAGAACATCCCGGCGCCCTTGGTCAGGAAGGCCGGCAGGCCGACGCTGAGCGCCGGGTTGAGCAGCCGGTTCAGCCGCCGCTCCGACAGCACCGAGACCATCGTCCACGCCGCCGCCGCCATGTCGAGCGGCAGGCTCACGGGCGTTCCCTGGAAGTTCGCGCCGGTCAGCACGCGGTCCTCGTCGGGGACGAAGATCGGGTTGTCCCCCACGCCGTTCAGCTCGATCTCGAACTGCTTGCGGGCCCACCCCATCGCGTCGCGCGCCGCGCCGATGACCTGCGGGGTCGAGCGCATCGAGTAGGCGTCCTGGACCTTGGTCTTGATCTTCCCCGAGAGCAGGTCGGAGCCCTCGATCACCGAGCGGATGTTGCGCGCCGCGGTCACCGCACCGGGGAAGCCGCGCAACTCGTGCAGCCGCCCGATGTAAGGCTTCATGTTCGCGAACAGCGCCTCGAGCGTCATCGCCGCCGCGATCTCGGCCTGCTTCAGCCAGCGCTCGGCGTCGTGCAGGAGCAGGCAGCCGATGCCGGTGATCAGGTTGGAACCGTTGATCGCGGCCAGCCCGTCGCGGACCTTCAGCCCGGGGACCGGGATCCCGGCGCGCTGCATCGCCTCGCGCGTCGGCATCCGCTGCCCCTGGTAGAAGCACTCCCCCTCCCCCATCAGGCTGAGCGCGATCTGGCTCATCGGGGCGAGGTCGCCGCAGGCCCCGACACTGCCCTTGGCGCAGGCGATCGGGGTCACGCCGCGGTTGAGCAGCTCGACGTAGGTCTGGGTGATCTCGGGCCGGCAGGCCGAGTGTCCCTTGGCGTGCACGTTGATGCGGCTGAGCATTGCCGCGCGGACGTGCTCGACCGGGGCGGGCTCGCCGATCCCGGCCGCGTGGTTGTAGATCAGGTAGCGCTGGAACTGCTGCGTCTGCTCGTCGGTCAGCACGACCTCGGAGAACTCGCCGATGCCGGTGTTCGTGCCGTACATGATCTCGCGCGCGGCGACCTTGCGTTCGAGCATCGCGCGGCAGGCGCGGATCCGTTCCACGGCGTCGGCCGAGAGCTGCACGGGTTCGCCGTGCCGGGCCACCTTCACCACGTCTTCAATAGTCAAACCCCTGCCGCTGACGGTCACCGGCATGTGAGGAATCTCCAGTTCGGCGGACGAATGCGCACGGCGGGCGGGGGAGCTCGGCCGACGGACATTGTACACGGCGCGGTCGGGCGGTTCTTGCCGGGCGGTTTTCGCCGGGTACACTCCGGGAGACGATCCCGCCGGGCACGTCGCCGCCCGCCGCTTTCCCCCGGGATCGCCCGGCGCCGCTCGTCCGGCGCTCGAGGCAGACGACCATGGCCAAGGACATTGCTGCGTTCGGGTTGTGCCCGGATCGAGACACGTTGGACCGCGCGGTGGACGCGCTGAGAGTTGCGGGCTTCCGCAAGAGCGACGTATCGGTGCTGTTGCCGGAGAGCCTCGGGAACAAGGACATCGGTCACGAGGCGCACACGAAGGCGCCCGAGGGGACCACCGTCGGCGCCACCACGGGGGCCGTCGTCGGCGGCGCGCTCGGCTGGCTGGTCGGGCTCGGCGCGCTGGCGATCCCGGGGCTCGGACCGCTGGTCGCCGCGGGACCGCTCGTCTCCGCGCTGGCCGGCGCCGGAGCGGCGGGAGCCACGGGCGGCATCATCGGGGCGCTCGTGGGCTACGGGATTCCCGAGTACGAGGCCAAGCTGTACGAGGGCCGGATCCGCCAGGGGCACATCCTTTTGTCCGTGCACTGCGACGATCGCGACTGGGCGCGCCGCGCGAAGGAGACCCTGCGCACCGCGGGCGCGACCGACGTCGCCACCTCGGGCGAGTCGGCCGCCGACTACCACCCGTGAGGCGCGGAAAATGAACGGCAGGTGGTGGTGCGGGGCGCTGGCCTTGATCGCGCTCGTCGCCATCTCCGGCGCCTGCGCGACGATCGGTCCCAACGCCGGCGACTTCAACCTGATCTCGCTCGACCAGGAGTGGGAACTGGGCCAGAAGCTGGAGTCGGACCTCGACAAGCAGCTGCGGATCGTCCCCGACCGGGCGGCGACCGCGGCGCTGACCGAGCTCGGGCGGCGCATCGTCCGCGAAACGACGCTCGCCGACCGGCCGTGGACCTTCCACATCGTGCAGGACGACCAGGTCAACGCGTTCAACATCCCGGGCGGGCACATCTACGTGAACACCGGGCTGATTGCCGCGACGGACAACGTGTCGGAGCTGGCGGGGGTCATGGCGCACGAGATCTCGCACGGCGTCGCGCGCCACGGGACCGAGCAGATCTCCCGCGCCTACGGCCTGAACATCGTCGCCGGGCTCGTCCTCGGCCAGAACCCCGAGACGTACAAGCAGATCCTGGCGCAGGTCGCGGAGGGCGGCGCCCTGGCGAAGTTCTCGCGCGACGCGGAGCGCGAGGCCGACCGGCTCGGGCTGGGTTACATGGCGCGCGCCGGGTACGACCCGAACGGCATGGCGAGCATGTTCGAGGAGCTGCTCGCGCGCCGGCGCGGGAAGCCCGGCACGGTCGCGCAGTTCTTCTCATCGCACCCTTTGACCGAAGAGCGCATCAAGACCGTGCGCCAGCTCGCGCGCGACCTCCCGCGCCCCAGCGCGGTCCCGTCGGGCGGCTACGACCGGCTCAAAGCAGTGGCCCGCCGCTGATTCGGGACAGCTACCGCTGACCTCCCGGAGGTCAGCGGTAGCTGGCCCCGCGACCGTCCCCGTACCTGCGCGTGCGCCACAGGATCCAGAACGCGAGCGCGAGCACGGCCGCGCCCGCGAGGTAGATCCCGGCCGGCAACTCGCCGAGGTCGGCGCCGAGCATCGTCGCGCCGATGCCGATCGCGTTGTTGAGGGCGTGCCAGAGCATCGCCGGGAAGATCGAGCCGCTCAGGAGCACGACGGCGGCGAGGATCACGCCGAGGAACGCGGTCGGGATCAGCCGGAACAGCGCGACGTGGAACAGGCCGAAGATCACGCCGACCGCGAGGCACAGGCGCAACGGGCGCAGCCGCGGGCGCAGGCCGTGGAGCAGCATCCCGCGAAACGCGATCTCCTCGCCGACGCCGGGCAACAGCGCGAGGAACACGAACAGCTGCCAGGCCGGGATCCCCTCCGGCACGAGCGTCTGGCCGAACGCCTCGATCATCTTCTCCGGCACCGGAAACAGCAGGCTGGCCAGGCGGAACACGCCGGTCGCGGCGACGACGCCGGCCGGCGCCCCGGCCAAGACCGCGAACCACGCCGCCGGGTGCGGCGCGCGCAGCGACAGCGCCTCGCGCGGGTCGAGCCGGTAGCGGGCGATCATCAGCGCCGAGGCGCCGCAGAAGATCACGACGATGTTGAACACGACCTGGCTGCGCAGGCCGGCGAGCGCCTCGACATTCGACGCGACGACAAACATCACGACCCACATCAGCCCGAACCACAGCAGCACGCGGCGGCGGAACAGGCCCGGACCGGCGAGCGCCGCCGCGGCCGGCTCGGGGCCGGCGACCAGCCGCTCGGCGACGAGCGTGCGCGCCGCGGTCCGGCCCAGCCAGAGCGCGGCGCCGGCGGTGATCAGCCAGGCGAGCGCCAGCATCGGCCCGTCGATGCGCCCCACGAGCACCTCGCGGACCGCGACCGAGATGTTGGCCAACGGGAGCAGGACGATCGCCGAGCGCAGCCCGATCCCCGGCAGGGCGGCCGCGAGCGCCGGCACGAGGCCGGCCAGGAACGCCGGCAGGAAGTAGAGCTGGGCTTCCTTGTACGAGCGCGCGAGCCCCGAGATCAACAGCAGCACCGTCGCCAGGAGCGCCACGGCCGGCAGCAGCAGCAGGAAGACCAGCAGCCCGGTGGCCGGCGTGATGTCGACGACGAACCCCTCGGGCAGCCGGATCAGGCCCAGCCCGACGTAGATCAGGAGGTTCAGCACCTGGATCGCCGTGATCGCCAGCGCTACCGCCAGGATCGCCAGGTGCTTGGCCGCGACGATCTCGCCGCGCCCGAGGGCCGTGGTCAAGAGCGTCTCCAGCGTGCCGCGCTCCTTCTCGCCGGCCACGCTGTCGATCGCCACGACCGCGCCGCCGCTGAAGACGAGGAACACCACCAAAAGCGTGAGGAACCGCCCGACCAGGGAGCCGGTGCGCTCACCGGCGCTGGCCACGTCCAGCTCCGAGACCTCGCCCGCGCGCGCCGGCGGCAGCGGGAAACCGCTTTCGCGCAAAAGCTCGTCGCGCCGCGCCTCCAGCGCGTCCTGGAGCTTTTCGGTCGCGAGCTGGCCCGCCGAACGCGAGAGGTCGCGGTTGGAGCGGAAGACGACGGTCAGGAGCGGGACGTCGCCCGGGCGCTGCTCCGTGTCGATGTAGAAGTGGATCTCGGAGCGCTCGAGCGCGGCGGCGGCGTCCTCGACCGTGATCTCCTGGGCCCGGAACGGCGCGCCCGCCCCTTGCGCGGTGAACAATTCGCGCGCGGCGCCGGCCTCGGGGCCCGTGATCGCGTACAGGTACGACGTCTCGCTGCGGCGTCGCTCGTCCTTCTCCTGCCCCACGTGCGCGGCGTAGAACGCGAGCGGCATCACCAAGAGCGGCAAGCCGATCGACAGCACGACCGTGCGCCGGTCGCGCAGGAGCTGCCGGATCTCGTGGCGGAACAGCGTCGCCACCGCCGCGAAGTCCACCCTCATGCGCGCTCCGCGAAGTGGACGAAGATGTCCTCGAGATAGTGCAGCGCCGTCTGCTCCCGCAGCGCGGCCAAGGTCCCCTCGGCGAGGATCCGTCCGCCGTGGATGATGGCGATGCGGTCGCAGAGCTTCTCCGCCTCGCTCATGATGTGCGTCGAGAACAGGATCGTCTTGCCCTCGTCGCGCAGTTCGCCGATGACACGCTGCATCTCGAGCGCGTTCAGGACATCGAGACCGACGGTCGGCTCGTCGAAGATCAGGACCGGCGGATCGTGGGCCACGGTCCGCGCGATCGAGACCTTCTGCTTCATGCCGGTCGAGAGCTTGTCCACGCGGGCGTCGGCGTAACCCGACAGGCCGAAGCGGGCGATCAGCTCGTCCACGCGGGCCGCGACACGGCCGGCGGGGTAGCGGTTGATGCTGGCGAAGAACTCCAGCGTCTCGCGCGCGGTCAGGCGCGGGTACAGCGCCGTGGAGGCGGAGAAGAAGCCGATGTTGCGCCGCACCTCGGCCGGCTCCTTGGCGACATCGTGGCCCATGATCTCGGCCAGGCCGGCACTCGGCGCGAGGATCGTGGCCAGCATGCGCAGCGTGGTGGTCTTGCCCGCGCCGTTGGCGCCGAGCAGGCCGAAGATCTCGCCCGCCCGGCACTCGAAGTCGATGCCGTCGACCGCGCGGACGAGGCCGCGCGATTCGTCCTGGAACTGCTTGGCCAGTCCGCGGACGACGACCGGTGTCGGGCTCACGGCGTTTCCTCCGCGCGGCGCCGCCGCGCCTTACCCCGCAGGAACTTGAGCAGGCTGCCGCCGTGCGAACCGATGACGAAGTCCTCGAACTGCAGCACGAACGCCGCCAGGCGCAGGCACAGCGCGATCACCACCACCCCCGACAGCAGCGTGACCGCGATCAGCGGCCAGTGGTAGACCCCGAAGATCGCCTCGCGAAAGACCATCGTGACGTTCACGATCGGGATCAGCGCCAGCGTGAGGTTGAATTCGATCCCCTCGCGACCGAGGAACATCAGCGGCAGGATCGCCAGCAGGTAGAACGGCGTCACCATGGTCTGCCCCTCGCGGAATGTCCGGGCGAACGAGGCCAGGAGCATCATCCCCGCCGCGAGGAACAGCGCGAGCAGCACGAGCCCGGCCCCGATGACCGGGATCGCCCCCCAGGCGAGCGAGAAGCTCAGCTCTTCGCCGGTGCGACGGACGAGCGGCGCGATGATCGACGGCATCGACAGGACCATCGCCGCGAGGTTCAAAAGACCCGCCGCGGCGCCGAAGGTGGCGACGTACAGGTACTTGGCGACGACGATCCGCGGGCGCGGGACGGCGGCCGTCATCAGCGTCTCCCACGTGTTGCGCTCGCGCTCACCCGCGGTCGCGTCGATGGCCGGGTGGAACGAACCGAGCGCGACCATCACGACCATGAACGTCGGCAGGATCATCCCGAGCAGGAACGAGCCGACCTCCTCGCGCGTCGCCTGGTCGCGCTCGGCGGTCTCGAACCCGCGCCAGCTCGCGGCGGGAACTCCGCGAAAATCGGCCTGACGCTGCAGCCAGCGCGAGCGGTGCTCGCGCAGCGCCTCGCGTAGGCGCTGCGCGGCGGTGGCGCTGCGGTCCTTCGAGCCGTCGAAGACGACTCGCACGCGGTAATTGCCGGCCACGTCGCGCGCGCCCGGATCGAGCGGCAGCGCCTCGAGCGCCGCGTCGATCCGGCCCTGCTCCACCGCCGCGCGCGGACCGCCCGTCCCGGGCGGCTCCACGAGCCTGAAGCGCTCGTCGCGCTCCAGCGTCCGCGCGAGGGCCGGCGTGACCGGCCCGACCAGCGCGACGCGCGAGACGAACCCTTCCGTCTGCCCCTGGACGAAGATCACGGCGCTGAACAGCGCCCACAGCAGCAGCGGGTACAGGAACACCGGGATCAGCACGCTGTTGACGACGACCGAGCGTTCGCGCAAGGCCGACAGCATTTCGCGCCGGTAAAGCAGGGCGATGTCACGCAGCAAGGGCACCTCTCGACAGCGGCGGGTATGCTAATCCAGAACAGGCCGCGACCCCGCCCGGCCGGCGAACTTCCGCGAGGTGTGAGCTCATGATGCCGACGCTGAACATCGGCGACCTGGCCCCCGATTTCTCGTTGCTGAACCACCGCGGCGAGGAAGTGCGGTTGTCCGATTACCGCGGGCGCCGCGTGCTGCTGTGGTTTTTCCCGCAGGCCGACACGCCGGGCTGCCGCCAGGAAGCGATCGGCTTCCGCGACCGGATGCCGCATTTCTGGAAGGCCGACGTCGTGCTGCTGGGCGTCAGCTTCGACGACCCGGAGCGCAACCGGCTGTTCGCCGAGCGCTACGGCTTCCCGTTCGACCTGTTGTGCGATACGCGGCGGCGGGTCGCGTTGGCGTACGGCGCCTGCGACGCCGCGGAGGACCGGGCCCCGCGGCGGATGAGCTACGTGATCGGCGTGGACGGTCGCATCGAGCAGGCCTACCCGCGCGTGAACCCGAAGAACCACCCCGAGGACATGCTCGCGCTGTTGGCCGACAGGCAGTCCTGACGCCGTTCGGCCAGAGCCGGGCCCAGACGCGGTACATTTCCCGGGTCCCGGGTCCCACCGCCCGGGCGGCTGGGGGTCTTCGGCGATGCGGTCGTGGCACGTCCGGAACATCGCTCTGGCACTTTTCGCCCTGTTGCCGCTGTTCGTTGCCTTTCGGCCCGCGCCAAAACCGATCGGTCCCGACGGGCGCGCGCTGTACTCGCTCGTGCGACTGTCCGGCGGCGAACTCGCGTTTGGCGAGCTGGTCCGGCTCGGCTTCGACGTCGAGCGCAACGGCGTCGGCGAGACCGTCGCATACGTCAGCCCGGCCGAGGCCGAGAAGCTCGAGGCGTACGGTTTCCGCCTCGATCTGTTGCCCGACCCCGGCCTCGAGGCGCTGAAGCGCGGCGATGCCGGTCCCGCGGCACTCCTCGACTCGTACCACAACTACGACGCGCTGACGTCGGCGCTGCAGCAGGTGGCGAACGACCACCCGGCCATCGCGCGGCTGTCGTCGGCCGGGAAGAGCGTCGAGGGCCGCGACCTGTGGTGGATGAAGATCTCCGACAACCCCGACGCCGACGAGGACGAACCGGGCTTCAAGTACATCTCGACGATACACGGCGACGAGGTCGTCGGCGTCGAGAACTGCCTGAAGCTGATCGACTGGCTCACCGATCGCTACGCCAGCGACCCGCGCGTGAGGCGCCTGGTGGACGAGGTCGAGATCTGGATCATGCCGCTGATGAACCCCGACGGGAACGCGCGCTCGCAGCGCTACAACGCGCAGGGCGTGGACCTGAACCGGGACTTCCCGGACCGGATCGAGGACCCGGTCGACACGACGGCCGGGCGCGCCACGGAGACCGGCCGGCTGATGAACTGGCAGTCGTCGCACTGGACGACGCTGTCGGCGAACTTCCACGGCGGCGCCCTGGTCACGAACTACCCGTGGGATGGCAACGCGAGCCACCAGAGCGTGTACACGGCCAGCCCCGACGACGCGCTGTACCGCGACATCTCGCTCGAGTACTCGGAAGACAACCTGCCGATGTACAACGGCTCGTTCTCGCAGGGCATCACCAACGGCGCCGACTGGTACGTGATCTACGGCGGGATGCAGGACTGGAACTACTTCTGGCGCGGCGACATGCAGGTCACGATCGAGATCTCGAACAACAAGTGGCCGCCGGCGAGCCAGCTCCCGCAGTTCTGGGAGGACAACCGCGAGGCAATGCTGTCGTACATGGAGCGCGTGCTGACGGGCGTGCGCGGGACGGTGACCGACGCCGCGACCGGCGCGCCGCTCGCGGCGCGGCTGACGATCGTCGGCCGCGACCTGCCGTTCTTCACCGACCCGGCGGTCGGCGACTTCCACCGCGCGATCGAGGCCGGCTCGCACCAGCTGCGGGTCGAGGTCCCGGGGTACGAGACGCAGGTCGTCCCGTTCACCGTGACCGACGCGCAGGCCGACGCCGTGCGCCTGCACGTGCGCATGGGCGAGCCGGCGGCCGGCAACGGGATGCAGGTCGCCGGCTGGCGCGTGGCGTCCGACACGAACGCCAACACCCGTCTCGAGCCCGGCGAGTCCGGCGCGCTGGCGGTGACGCTGCGCAACTTGGATGCGAACGCGACCGGGATCTTCGGCGAGCTGCAGCCGATCACGCCCTACGCTGCCGTCAGCAGCGGCGCGGGGTGGCCGGACCTGTCGGGCGGGAGCCTCGCCGAGTCGCTGCCGCCTCACTTCGCGCTCGACGTCGCGCCGGACACCCCGGCCGGCCACAAGCTCGGCTTCTTCGTCGAGTGGCGGACGGCGGAAGGCGGCGCGGGCACGACCGACGCCTTCCTCGTGCCGACCGGCGTCCCCGCGACATCGCAGACCCCCGCCTCCGGCTTGCCGAAGGTGCTGCCGGACCAGGCGGTGGTCACCAGCAGCGTCACCATCCCCGACGATCGCGAGATCGCGGAGGTCAACGTCTGGGTCGACGTACGCCACCAGTACATCGGCGACCTGCGCATCTCGCTCGTCGCGCCCGACGGGACGACGGTGCGGCTGCACGACCGGCAGGGCGGGCAGGGGCAGGCGATCCAGACCTGGTACGACACCCAGACGCAACCCGTGGACAGCCTGGCCCGGTTCGTCGGGCACTCGTCGCAGGGGACGTGGACGCTGCGGATCGAGGACCTCGGCCCGACGCACGGCGGCGTGCTGCAGGGCTGGACCCTGGAACTGCTGACGTACCCGTGGGAGGACCCGCTGCCGGAAGTCCGCCTGCGCGGAATCGCGCGCACGGACGAGGGGACCCGGCTCGAGTGGTGGCCGGTCGGCTCCGCGGCGACGTACCACGTCTACCGCGCGCACGACCCCCGCTCCGCGGACGCCTACGCCGACGTGACCGCCGAGGACGATGACCCGGCGGACCGCGCGTTCCTGGACGCCTCCCCGGCCCAGCCGGGCCAGCTCACCTTTTGGATCGTCAGTGCCGACGGCCACACCGGGGAGGGGCTGTGGGGCCACTACGGGCGCTAATGTTGCCGCCATAATCCTCGCGTGCGGGGTCGGTTCCTCGAGCTGCTGCAGGGGCTTCTGCGATCGGCGCGCGCCGACCGGGTCGGCGGGTTGTCGGCCGAGGTCGCGTTCTGGGGCGTGCTGGGCATCTTCCCCGCCCTGCTGCTCGTCACGGCGGGGCTGGGCTGGCTCGACGTCCTGTTCGGCAGCGACGTCGCCGCGCAGGCCGAGGCGACCGTGCTCGCCTTTCTCGAGCGAGCGCTGACCGACCGCGGCTCGGCGATCATCGAGTCGGTCCGCGAGCTGTTCCGCAGCGACAACACGCAGGTCCTGACCGTGGCGGCGCTGTTCGCGTTCGTCACGCTCTCGCAGAGCTTCGGCGGCGTCATCCGCGCGCTGAACATCGTCTACGGCGTGACCGAGCACCGCTCGCGCGTGCGGGTGTGGATCATCGCGCCGCTGCTCGCCCTGGGCAGCGTGCTGCTGGCCGTCCTGCTGTTGACGATGATGGTGGTCGGGCCGCTGTTCGGCGGGGGGCACGAGGTCGCCCGCTGGCTCGGGTTCGGCGTGAAGTTCGCCGTCGCGTGGGACTGGCTGCGCGCTCCGCTGGCGTTCCTGCTCCTGCTCTTGTGGGCCACCACGCTGTACCACCTCGCGCCCGACCGGCGCAGCTACTGGTACGCCGACCTCCCGGGCGCCGCGCTGGCGGCCGTGCTGTGGCTGGTCGTGTCGTTCGGCTTGACGGTTTACCTGCGCTACGCGTCGGACGGCAACGTCGTGTTCGGCGTGCTCGGCGGGGCGCTGATCCTCCTGGTCTGGTTCGACCTGATCGGCCTCGCGCTGCTTTTGGGCGGCGAACTCAACGCGGTCCTCGGCAAGCGCCGCTAACGCGCGGTGTGACGGCGGGGGACAGGCGCTTGCGCCTGCCCCCCGGCCGCGCTCAGAACCGGAACGACACGCCGGCGGAGACTTCCGTGCCGGACAGGTCGATCTCGGTGGCGCTGGAGTCTTCGAAGTCGTCGGCCAAGTCGTCGTCGACCTTGGTCCAGCGCCCCTCGATGAACACGGACCAGTTCGGCTGGATCGGGACATCCACGCCGGCGAGCAGGAAGTACCCGAAGGCGATCCCGTCGCTCTCGAACGACGTGTTGACGACCTCCTCGAACTCGAAGTCGATGAAGTCGCCGCCCTCGCGGTAATCCCACCAGTAGAAGCCGGCGCCCGCCCCGACGTAGGGCCGCAGCGTCGCTTGCGGTCCGGCAAGGTGCCCAACCAGCGCGATCGTGGCCGGCATGATCTGCAACTCCGAGTGGTGCACGATCTCGTTGCCCAGGTCATCCACGAAATCGCGGTAGTGCTGCCGGCTGTCGCCGTCGAAGTAGCCGAGCGAGAACATCACGCCGAGCCGCTCGCTGCGACGCAGCAGGAAGTCGGCGGCGAAGGTCGTGTCCTCGAAGTCGTCCACGGAGCCGGTGAACACGTCGTGGGTGTCGTCCCAGAAGTTCGAATCGCCCTCCGGCGTGAACATGCCGAGTCGCAACCGGAACTCGTTGGCGAACTCCGGCCCGCCCTGCGCGCCGCGCGGGTAGTGCCGGGGCGTTCCGGCCAGCGCGGCCGGGAAGACCAAGAGGGACAAGATGGTCAGCATCAGCACGTGACGATGGGTGAATCGCATGCTCGCCTCCTGAGCCCACCCGGCGTTCCGTCGTTGCCGCGGGCTCCCCGCGACCATGAACTGCAACCCCGGTGCCAGCCTCTGCGTGATTGGGAAATCGCTGAATTGTCGTTGGTTGCGCCGCGAGGCGGGCACCGCGACGCATTCCGCGGTGCTCCCCGGTAAGGCCGGGCGACCTCCCGGGAGGACGGTCGGCGCGTTCAGGAGGACGGCGTGCCGTAGCGCGTCCCCTCCGCGCCGCCCTTGATGCCGGGCCGCCCCGGGAAGCGGCGGCGCACGGCGACCTCGCGGCCCACGATACCGCGGACCAGCGGGATCAGCCGCGGGTCGCGGGCCAGCGGGCCGGACAGGCAGATCCCCTCCACGTGCGCCGCAAGGCTCTCCACCAACTCCGCCGCGATCGCGAGGCCGGCCTGCTCCTCCGCCTCGGGCGTGCGGGCCGCGGACACGCGCTCGATCACGGCCGGCGGCACCCGGACCCCCGGCAGCTCCTCGTTCAGGAACTCCGCCTCGCGTGCCGAGCGCAGCGGGCGCACGACCGCCAGGACCGGGATCCGGACCGCCGCCACCTGCTCGAGGAACGCCCCGAGTTCGTTGACGTCGAACACCGGCCCGGCAACCGCGAACTCCGCCCCGGCGTCGACCTTCCACTCGAACCGCCGCACTTCCTCGTCCGGCTGCGGCGACGCGGGCAGCGCCTCGCACCCGGCGTAGAACCGCGTCGGCTCGCCGATCGGGTTGTCGCCGACGTCGAGGCCGTGGTTCAGCCGGAAGACCATGTTGGTCAGGCCGATCGCGTCCACGTCGAACACCGGCGTGGCCCACGACTCCTCGCCGGGCCGCGGCGCGCGCCCGGTCACCAGCACCAGGTTGCGCAGCCCGAGGGCGTGCGCGCCCAAAAGGTCCGACTGCATCCCGAGCAGGTTGCGGTCGCGGCACGAGTACTCCAGCACCGCCTCCAGCTCGCTGCCCCAGTGGGCGCCCTCGCGCGCGAGCAGGCCGGCGAACGCGATCGAGCTCATGCGCGCGACGGTGCGCGGGTCGTCCGGCACCAGGGCGCCGTCCAGCCCGGCCTCGGCCATCGCGCGCATGCCCGCCAGCAGCTCGGCGGTATCCCAGCCGCGCGGCGGCGGGGACTCCACCAACATCACCAGCCGGCCGTCGCCGATCTTCGCCGCCAGCTTCGATTTCTCGTGCGCGGGCGCGGGCTCGCGCGGCCGGACCTTCGGCGCGAGCACCTCGACCCGCGGGACGATGCGCTCCGCCGACGCGGGCGCGAGGACCTCGCGCATGGCGCGGACGTGGTCCGGCGTCACCCCGCAGCAGCCGCCGACCACGCGCGCCCCGGCCTGGACGAAGCGCCGGGCGTAGCGCGCCATGTACGCCGGCGACGTCAGGTAGTGCAGCCGCCCTTCGACGCTGCGCGGGATCCCGGCGTTGGGCATGGCCGCGAGCGGGCGCGACGTGACGGCCGCCATCGCCTCGATCACCGAGAGCATCGGCGCCGGCCCCACGGAGCAGTTGACCCCGACCACGTCGGCACCCGAGGTGTCGAGCTTCTGCCCGATCCACTCGGGCGGGACACCCTCCGGTGTCCGCCCCTCCTCGTTGACGGTCATCATCGCGATGACCGGCAGGTCGGCGGCCCGCCGGGCGCCGCGCACCGCGGCCTGGAGCTCGACCAGGTCGCTGAAGGTCTCCAGCACCAACAGGTCGACGCCGCCTTCCGCGAGCGCCTCGATCTGCTCCTGGAACAGCGCCACGGCCTCGTCGAAGGTCGTCGGCCCCCACGGCTCGAGCCGGATCCCGAGCGGTCCGACGGCGCCCGCGACCCACGCCCGGCTCCCGGCGGCGCGGCGCGCGACGCGCGCCCCCTCGCGGTTGATCTCGCGGACCTGGTCCCCGAGGCCGCGGGGCTCGAGCCGGGCGCGGTTCGCGCCGAAGGTGTTGGTCTCGGTGGCGTCGGAGCCGGCCTGGATGAACGAGCGGTGGACTTCCTCGACCAGCTCGGGCCGCGTGAGGTTCAGCTCCTCGTAGCAGCGGTTGAGGAACACACCCCGGTTGTAGATCTCGGTTCCCGTGCCGCCGTCGAACAGGACGACGCGCTCCGCGAGCGCTTGGAGGAAGGGAGGCATGGACCCATTCTATCGGCGGGCGCGGCGACCCACCCCGCCAAGCTCGCGACGAACGCGGAAACGGGTGAGATCCCGGCGCACCGGGACCTCACCCGTCCCCCGTGTCACTCGAGGACGAGGATCTCCACGCGCCGGTTCTGCGCTCGCCCGTCGCGGGAGCTGTTCTCAGTGATCGGCTTCGACTCGCCGTACGAGATCGACTGCATCAGGTTGAGCGGCACGCCCTGCTCGTGCAGGTAGTCACGCACCGCGTCGGCCCGCTTCTGGCCGAGTTCCTTGTTGTAGATCTCGGACCCCGTCGAGTCGGTGTGCCCCTGGATCTCCAGGAATACCATCTTGTCGAGCGCCTTCAGCCGCTCGATGAAGTCGTCGAGCACCTGGTGCCCCTCGTCGGTGATCTGGGTCTTGCCCGACCCGAACCGCAGGTCGCGGTTGGTGAGGGTGACCTTCCAGATGACCTTGCCCCGCGCGAGCTTGTGCGCTTCCTCGGCCTTGGTCAGGGCCTGGCCCGTGCGCTCGTTGACCTGATTCACGTTGCTGCTGACCTGCTGGACCTCGTTCGAGATCTCATCGTCCCGCTGGTTCAGCTTGTCGATCCGCTGCCCCTGGTCTTCGATCGTCCCCTGGATGCCGTCCATGCGGGTGGTGACGTCGGAAACCGTGGATTCGAACTTCTTGTTGGTGACGCACCCCGTGAGGAGCAGCGCGGAGACTCCCGCAACCAAGAGTAGGCTGGATTTCGTCATCCCAATCCTCCGTTGCGCGGACGCCCCGGCAGTTCGGGCGGGCTGACCTGCCGATACCGCCCCTATGGTGGGGGCGCGATCGCCGCGTGTCGAATTCGGGACCATACTTTACCCGGGAATGCAAAAGAACGACCCGTCGGGCATGACCGTGCATTGTAACTGGCGAGCATCGGCCTTCGCCCGTATGTTCCTGAGCGCTTTGCGAAAGCCCGATGATGCGCAAGCAATTCCGTAAGTTTGTCCCGACAGGCCGACGACACGCCGCCCCCAAATTCGTGCGTACGATTTCATATTTGTTCACAGGCATTCTCCTGGCGACCACGGTGAGCGCGGCAGACGCGACGACGACGACGACGACCGTGGTCGTCGACACGACGGCCGGCAGCTTCAGCCTCGAACTGCACGGCGAAGAGGCGCCGGCGACGGTCGCGCGCTTCCTCGCCCGCGCCGGGCTCGGCCCCCCGCCGGAGGGATCCACCGTCGTGCCCTACGCGGGCACCCAAATGTGCGAGTCGCGCGCCCACGGCTACCTCGTGTTCGGCTGCGCGGCATTCGCGCTCGAGGGTCCCCCGCCCGGCGCGCCGCGCGGGGACGCCCCGCAACCCGACGAGATCGACGCCGCCGCGATGGGGCTCGGGCGACGCCTGCTCGACGATCCCAAGACGATCGAGGACCTCTGGCAGCGCGAGCTGTTCCCGCGCTACTCCCGCCTGCGCGAGGCGGGCAAGCCCGTCCCGCCGGGACTCGCGGCTCTCGTCGACGCCATCGTGCGCGGCGGCACGGCGAACACGGCGCTTTTGGCCGGCAAGTCCCGCCTCTGGTACCTGCAGGCGATCGGTTACGAGTACGCCGCCGGCCGTTCCGCGCGGCCGCTCGAGCGCGGTGCGATCGCCACCGCGAACACGTGGCCCGGGGAGGCCGACGCGCGGTTCCTGCTCGCGCTCGCGCCGCTCCCGGACCGCGACGGGCGAGCGACCGTTTTCGGCCGCGTGGCCTCGGGGTGGGACGTCATCGACGCGATCCAACGTATTCCCGTCAACAAGGGGCACCGGTCGCTCACGCCGGTGCTGATCACGCGCGTGCGCGCCGCTGAAAAGGAACCACCGCGATGAGTATTGTCCGGGCCACCGGGCGCGGCCTGGCTGCCGCCGTTCTGGCCCTGCTGTGCTGGATACCGGCGCCGGCCGCCGCGCCGCGCCTCGTCCACACCGACAAACCCGAGCGCGCCGGCGTGATCGACCCGGCCGCGCTCGCCGCCGCGCCGGCAGCCGACGAGTCGGCGAGCCGGCGCGAGATCCCGAACGTGCTCGTCGCCCCGCCCGGGATGGAAGGCGCGCCCGGGGCGGGGCGGATCTTCCCGCCCCCGGCCGGCGAGTTCACGGTCGTGACGGGCGGCGATTCGCTGCCGCCGGGCGCGACGCTCGCCTCGCCGGCGATCGACCTGCGCTTCGACGGCCCGTACAACGCCGGCATCTACCCGCCCGACCCGATCATGGCCGTCGGGAAGACGAACCTCGTGGCGCTGATCAACCTGAGGATCGCGATGTACGGCAAGTCGGGCGCGCTGCTGCAGGGCCCGTTCAACCTGCGGGACTTCTTCAACATCCCGGCCGGCTGGAGCGACTTCGACCCGCTGGCGATCTACGACCCGCACAGCGACCGCTTCATCGTCGGCGTTTTGACCGACAACGGCTCGGCCAAGGACTCACGGATCTACCTCGCGTTCTCGCAGACCAACGACGCGACCGGGGCCTGGAACCGGTACTACATCGACGCCGACGCGGGGCAGCCGAACTTCTGGGCCGACTACGGCTCGATCGGCATCGATCGCAACGCGGTGTACATCACGGCCAACATGTTCGGCCGCAGCTCGGGCAGCAACGTCACGCTGTTCATCTACGACAAGGAAGACGGCTACGCCGGGCGGCCGCTGGATCACGCTCACCTGATCGACGTCCGGACCGAGTTCAACGGCTCGCCGTTCGTGCTGCGCCCGGCGACGGTCACGGAAGTCGTGCCGGGCGACACTTACTTCCTGGCGAACGTGAACAGCGCGTTCGGCGACTCGCTCAACCTGTTCCGGCTCACCGGCGACCGCTTCACCTCCCCGGTGCTGACGCCGAGCACGGTGGCGCTCTCGGGCCTGTACTTCGCGCCCGGCAACGCCCGGCAACCGGGCGGCAATCCCGGCGTGGACACGCTCGGGGCGCGGCTGTGGAACGTGTTCTACCGCAACGGCCGACTGTGGACGGCCCACTCGGTTTCCGGCTCGACGAGCGTCGCCGCCTGGATCCACCGCATCGACGTCAGCGCCGCGCCCGCCGTCCGCGAGCAGACGTACCTCGTCGAGGTCGCCGGCCGCGACACCTACCTGCCGTACGTGCTGCCGGACGTCGAGGACAACGACTTCGCCCTGCTGTCGTCGTGGTCGGGCACCGACCAGTACGTCACGGGCCGCTACTGGAACATCTCGTCCGCCGGCGTCACGCGGGCGGCGGAGTTGCTGGCCACGCCGACGCGGCGCAACGAGTCGAAGCGCTACGGTGATTACAGCACGATCGCCGCCGATCCCAGCGACGGCAACCGGCTGTGGATGATCGCGCAGTACCAGAAGAACGACTTCTGGTCGGGCAACAACGGGATCGCGAGCGTCCTGTTCGAGGACGTGGCGGCGCCGAGCGCCCCGCCGCCGGTGCCGGACGGCAAGCACGTGCCGGGGCAGCAACTCCGCGTCGCCAGGGCGGCCGGCCCGCAGGTCACGGTCACGTGGGACGCGCTGAGCTGCCCGGCGCCGGGGAACCACCTGGTCTGGTACGACCTGGGCGCCATCTCCTCTTACGGCATCGCCGCGACGAACTGTGCGGTGGGCGCAAGCGGCAGCTGGACCGGTGCTCCCCCGGCCGGGAACGTCGGCGTGCTCGTGGTCAGCGACGATGCCGGGCAGACCGAGGGCTCGTACGGTCGGACCAGCGCCGGCGTCGAGCGCCCCTCGTCCACCGCCGCCTGCGGCCAGTCGACGAAGCGCACGGACGGCACCTGCAACTGAAGGGGACAGGCGCCACACCTGTTCCGTGACGCCGTCATGGCCGGGCCGCCTAGCGGCGGCCCCTACTGGCGGTAGCCGGCGCGGGCGAGGACCGTGGCGCCGGAGCGGTCCACGGTGACGCGCAGCGTGCGATAGGTGCCGTCCGGGCGCTTGCCGGGGCGGAAGCCGAGCCAGTACTGGTGGCGCAGGTCGTCGCGGATCGTCTCCGCGGCCTGCTTCGCCCGGCGCTCGTCCTCGATGAAGAAGAACCGGCCCCCGGTCATGCGCGCGATCTGCCGCAGGAGCAGGAGCGGCGAGTTGCCTGGCCGATTCTCCTCGTTCGCGCGCTTCTCCTGGATCAGCACCTCGCGACCGCCCACCGCCAGGACGTAGATCGGCACACCGACGCTGCGCGCGGCGGAGACGACCTGCCCCGGGTGCGTCACGCTGGCGTTGTCCACGCCATCGCTGATCAGCACGATCGCCTGCCGCTCCCCGGGGGTCCGCGGCAGCAACTCGGACGACTCGCGCAGGGCGTCGATCACCGCCGTCTTGCCGCGCCGCGGGATCGCGAGCGCCTTCTCGTACAGCGAGAGCGGCTCCTCGGTCCAGTCGCCGTAGGTGGCGACTTCCTCGGCCGCGAATCCCAGAAGCGTCATCTTGTCGCGCCGCCCGAAGGCCCACAGCAGCGGCAGGAGCGCCTGCTTGGTGCGCTCGGATTGCACGGGCGTGCCCATCGACTCGGACACGTCGAGCAGCAGCGCGACGCGCACCGGCCGGTCCTGCTCCTCGCTGAACCAGGCGATCTTGCGGCGCCGGCCCGCCTCCTCGACCTGGAAATCGCCGGCCTCCAGGCCCGAGATCGGCCGGCCCCAGCGGTCGAGCACCAAAACCGGCACCATCACCATGCTGACGTCGACCGTCTCCGCCGGCGCGTAGTCCAGCAGTTCCGCCAGTTCGGCGTCGGTCAGGGGGGCGCCGCCCTTGTTCACGCGGCGCATCAACTCCTCGGCCCGTTCGCGCTTGGCCGGGTCCTGCTGCGGGACCGTCTGCGCCACGACCGCGGCCACGGCGACGGCGGCCAGAAGGGCGGCGACGGCCGCCCGGCACACGTTCGCACTCACCGGTACATCCGCTCCACGAGGTCCCCGAACCGTTGGAGCACGACCGCGCGCCGCACCTTCTGCGTCGGCGTGAGCAGGCCGTTCTCCTCGCTCGGTTCCTCGTGTAGGAACTCGAACTGCCGCGCCTTCTCGAACACCGCCAGCGACGATTGCAGCCGGATCATCTCCGACTGGAACAGCTGCCGGACCTCCGGCAACACGAGCAGCGCCGCGCGGTCCTCGTCGCGCAGGCCGCGCGCCCGCGCCCACGTCGCGAGGGCCTCGAAGTTGGGCACGATCAGCACGCCGACCGACGGCCGCTCGTCGCCGACGGCGATGGCGCGGTTGATGTAGCTGCTCCTCTCGAGCGCCTCCTCGATCGCGCGCGGGGCGATGTTCTTGCCCGTCGAGAGCACGAGGATGTCTTTCTTGCGGCCGGTCAGGCGCAGGAATCCTTCCTCGTCGATCTCGCCCAGGTCGCCGGTGTGCATCCAGCCGCCCCGCAGCGCGTCGTCGGTGTCGTCGTCCAGGTTCCAGTAGCCCCGCATCACGTTCGGCCCGCGCGCGAGCACCTCGCCGTCGCGGGCGATGCGCAGCTCGACGCCCGTGATCGCGTGCCCGACGGTTCCGAGCTTCACGCGCCCGGGAGAATTCGCGGTCAAAACCGGCGCGGTTTCCGTCATCCCGTAACCTTCGAAGACGGGGATGCCGGCGGCCCAGAAAAAGCGGGCAACGTCCGGCGCCAGCGCCGCACCACCGGAGATCATGAACCTGATCCGACCGCCCATCTTCTCCCGCAGTTTATCGAGAACGATGTGGCGCGCCATGTTCCAGCGCAGCGCCCGCAGCCCCCGCGGCGCGCGGTTGGCGAGGAAGTCGCGGACCGCGCCGTCGGCCCAGGCCAGCGCGCGGCGCGCCACCAGGCGCTTGGCCACCGGCAGCTCGTCGATCTGGCCCCGCACGCGCTCGGCGACGCGCTCGAGCAGCCGCGGGACCGTCACGAACACGTGCGGCCGCACCTCCAGCAGCGAGTCCGCGAGCCGCTCGAGGCTGCGCACGAACGCGATGGCGAGGCCGAACTCGATGTAGGCGTACAGCGCCATCCGCTCCAGCACGTGCGAGAGCGGCAGGAACGAGATCGCGGTCTCGCCGCGCGCGAAGTTGAACATCTGGATCGCCGCGTGCACGTTGTGGCAGATGTTCCCGTGCGTCAGCATCACGCCCTTGGGCGTGCCGGTCGTGCCCGAGGTGTAGATGATCGTGGCCAGGTTCCCCGGGGCCAGCCCGGCGAGGCGCTCTTCCACGACGCCCGGGCTCGCCGTCAGCAGCCGGCGGCCGAGTTCGCGGACGTGCTCGAGCGGCGTCAGCCCGTCCCCCTGGGCGTCCATCGAGACGAGGTGCGAGATCGAGGAGGCTTCCTTCCGCACCGCCGCCACCTTGGCCGCCTGCTCGGCCGACGAGGCGATCACGAGCCGCGAGCCGGAGTCGATCAGGAGGTAGCGCACCTGGTCCCGCGGCAGCGTCGGGTAGACCGGGACCGTGATCGCGGCCGCGAACTGGATCCCGAGATCGCACAGCAACCACTCCGGCCGGTTCTCCGAAATGAGGGCCACCCGGTCGCCGGCGTTGACCCCGAGCGCGATCAGCCCGCCGGCGATCTCGTGGACGGCGGTGAGCGCCTGCTGCGAGGAGATCCACTGCCACCCCTCGGGCCGGCGGGTCGCGAGGAAGTCGGGCCGGGACCTTTCCCTCACGGAACCGAGGAACAGCGCGGGAAGGTTCGGGCGCAGGGCCATGCGGTGTCGGTCCTCCGCGCCGGTGAAAACCCCGGCCTCGGTCGGCGGGGGCGACGGGCGCGTTCGCTCCTCAAGGTTATACTCCTCGTTCAACAATGCTTACCCGCCTCGTGACCCGGATCAGGGGCCTCGGCCCCCTCGTCGCGCTGGCAGCGCTCGGCGGCGGGTGCGCGGGTTCCCGCCCGCCGGCCCCCGCGGCGATCGGCGCCCCCCGCGTCGAGCAGGACCTGGAGTTCGCCGGGCAGATGGCCGAGCAGGGCCTGTGGCGCGAGGCGATCTTCCGCTGGGAGCGCGCGCTCGAGTCCCGTCCCGGCGACTCGCGCCTGCTCAACAACATCGCCGTGGCGCACGAGGCGCTCGGGGAGTGGGACCAGGCCCGGGCGTCGTACGAGCAGGCGCTCGCCGTCGCCCGCGATCCCAAGATCGAGGCCAATTACCAGCTCTACCGCCAGCGCCAGCCGCAGCCGGCCGACGCGGGCAAGGCGGAGGGCACAGAGCCGGAGGCTCCCGACGCCGCACCGGACCGTGCCCCCGACGAGGGGTCCCGCGAGGGAACCAGCGAAGGCGGAGGGCAGCGTTGATCCGGTCCGCGACGCGCGTCGTCGGTGTGCTCGTGTTCGCCGCGCTCGCCGCGGCGCCCGCGGCGGCAGGCTGGAAGGAAATTCCGATCGACGTCGCGGTGCCCGCGCGCCTGGAGACCCAGCCCGGCGAGAAGACGCTGGTCGCGCGCTTCCGCGCTTCCGACCACGAGCGGATCGACATCGGCCTCGAGGTCGCGCGCTGGGTCAAGCGCGAGATCGCCCGGCAGACGTCGCTGAGCGTCATCGACGTCACGCCGCCGCCGATCCCCGAACAGCGACCGGAGCGGATGGCGGTCAACGATACGTTCTGGCGCCAGCTCGGCAAGGACTTCGGCGCCGACCTGATCGTCAGCGGGGTCGCCGAGTACTCGGTCGCCGACCGGTCCGGGTTCGTCACCGAGGACGTGGTCAGCCCGGTGACCGGCCAGACGGTCCGGCAGTCGCGGTTCACGCAGTTGACCGGTTTTCGACTGAAGCTGCAGGTGTTCTTCTTCAAGGGGGACAACGGGGCGCTATTGCACGACGGGATCTGGTCGGACGAACGCGTCATGGAAGGGGCGGAACCGGAAGACCTGCAGGTGCTCTACGAGCTCTTGGACACGATGGCGGACGACCTGCGGGCCGTTCTGCTGCCGGTGACCATCAAGCAATCCCGCTTCATTTGGGTGGAGTGACCCCGGAGGCCCCCGTGCGCGCGTTCGTCCGTTTGCTGGTGCTGGGCGCGGTCGTGTCGTTGGCCGCGTTACCGGCCGCCGCGCAGTTCGGCAAGAACAAGATCACCTACAAGGAATTCAATTGGCGCATCTACCGCGCGCCGCACTTCGACGTGCACCACTACCTGACGGACGAGCGGCAGCTGGCCGAGATCGTCTCCGAGGCGGAGAGCGCGTACCTCGACATCTCCAAGCGGCTGGACCACGAGGTGCGCGACCGGATCCCGCTGCTGCTCTACAACACCCGCGCCGACTTCCTGCAGACCAACGTGATCATGCAGGTTCCCGAGTTCGCCGGCGCGTTCGCCGAGCCGTTCCAGAACCGGATGGTGCTGCCGATCGACGACCCCTCGGACAAGCGCTACAAGCTGATCCGGCACGAACTGGTGCACATCTTCGAGTACGACATCCTGTACGCCGGCTCGCTCAAGCGCGCCCTGCGCTCCAACCCGCCGACGTGGCTGATGGAGGGGCTGGCAAGCTACCTGGCCGACGACGAGGATTCGTTCGACCAGATGGTCATCCGCGACGCCGTGGTGCACAACCTCGTGCCCTCGGTGCGCCAGCTCGACGTGCTGAGCTTCCTGACCTACCGCTACGGGCACGCGATCTTCGCCTACATCGCCAAGACGTGGGGGCCGGAAGGAGTGCGGACGTTCCTGTTCGAGTACCGCAAGGTGCTGCTGAACCGCGCCGTGGACAAGGTGTTCGAGGACGCGTTCGGGCTCAAGACCGAGCAGTTCGACCGCCGCTTCGCCCGGTTCCTGCGCCAGCGCTACCTGCCGATCCTGACCGGCAAGCGCTCGCCCGACGAGTACGGCAAGGAGATCGGCCTGCCCGAGCCGGGCCGCTACACGTTCTCCCCGGAACTGAGCCCGTCGGGCGAGCTGATCGCCGCGCTCGCCACGCCGAAGCTCGAGCTGGACGTGGTGATCCTCTCGGCCAAGGACGGCAAGGTCATCCGCAACCTGACCCGCGGGTTCACCAACAGCTACGAGGACGTCGTCGCCGAGGCGTTCGACCGCAAGCGCGACCTGGCTTGGTCGCCCGAGGGCGACCGCATCGCGTTCTTCGTCGAGAAGGAGAACTATCGGCCGCTTTTGATCTACAACCCGACCAACGGCGACCAGGTCGCCAAGTACGTGTTCAAGGAGATCGCCGGCTGCGCCTCGCCCAGCTTCTCGCCGGACGGGGCGTCGATCGCCTTCTCGGGGAACCTCGCCGGGGTCTGGGACGTCTTCCGCTACGACCTGCGCACGAACTCGCTGGAGAACGTCACGCAGGACGAGTACTACGACTCCAACCCGAGCTGGTCGCCGGACGGCAAGAAGATCCTGTACAACCGCCGCATCGGCCAGTTCGAGAAGGTGTTCACGGTCGAGGTCGGCGCGCCGGAACGCAAGGTGCAGCTGACCACCGGCGCGGCCTCGGATGTCCAGCCGTCGTACTCCCGCGACGCCAAGACCGTGTACTTCAGCTCCGACCGCGGCGAGTACGGCGTGTACAACCTGCACCGCCTCGACCTCGCGACCGGCGGGATCGACCGGCTGACGGACCTCGTCGGCGGCGCGTTCAGCCCGGCCGAGATGAGCCCGGCCGAGGACGGCACGCCGCAGCTCGCGTACGCGACGTTCTTCGGCGGGACGTTCCGGCTGTTCCGGATGAAGACCGCCGGCCAGGAGGTCGACAACGCGATCAGGGCCGGCCAGTCCGAGCCGCAGACCTCGCCGCTGGCCCCCTCGCGCCAACAGTCCGGCGAGCCGGAACTGCTCGCGCCGCAGCCGGACGAGGACGGGAGCGCCGAAAAGAGCCCGCCCGGCACCGGCAGCGCCCCCGCCGCGCCGGAGCAGCAGGAGCAGGGCGACCAGCCGGGGCAGCAGGAGCGGAAAGAGGAGCCGCCGCCGGCCGGCGAGGCCGGCACCGCGCCCCCCGTGCCGCCGCCGGGGCAGGAAATCCACGCCGTCTCCGACGCCGACGACCTGCGACCGTTCCGCCCGCCGCTGGAGTTGCGCCTCGACCCGGAGAAGAACGAGAAGTACCGCGCCAAGTGGGACGTGGACGCGCCCGACATCACCGTCGGCGTGACTGATGACGGCACTATCCTCTCCAACGTTTCGGTCAACTTCTCCGACCTGCTCGGCGACCAGCGGGTGTTCGTGCGGATGTACTCGATCTCGGACTTCACGAACACCAACGTCACGTACCTCAACCTCGCCGGGCGGCTGGACTGGGGCGCGGAGGTCTTCGACTACCGCGACTACTACCTGAGCGGCCCCGACACGCTGATCGGCGGCAACGACCGGTTCGAGCGCCGGCAGCACTACACGTCGATCGCGGGCTTTGCCAGCTACCCGTTCACGCGCCACACCCGCGTCGAGGGCAGCCTCGGGTACGCGAAGCGCTCGGCGAACATCCCGTTCCTCAACGAGGACGGCTTCGTCGAGTTCGCGGGATTCTCCGAGAGTTACCCGCATGCGAGCCTCGACCTGGTCAACGACACGGCGCGCTACCAGGAGTTCGGCCCGTTCCAGGGGCGGCGGCTGCGCATCGGGGTCGGCGGCTACCGCTTCACCTCGGGCGATTTCAGCGGCGAGTCGGTCAGCAACGTCCACCTCGACTTCCAGGGCTACCAGCGCGTGACCCGCCGCAGCCAGTTGGCCGTGCGCCTGCGCGGACTGGTCCAGAGCGGGCAGCAGGCGAACGTGTACGGGATCGGCGGCATCAACCAGATCCGCGGCTATCGCTTCCGCGAGTTCGTCGGCGACAGCTACGCCATCGCCAACTTCGAGTACCGGCTGCCGCTGTTCGACAGCTGGCGCTTCGCGTTCGGGATGGACCTGGCCCCCGCGCGCGCGTTCATCTTCGCCGACGTCGGCTCGGCGTGGTTCAACGACACCGAGTTCTGCGACGTCCGCAGCGAAGAGTTCAACGGCAAGGAAGGCACGATCGTGGACTGCAGCCCCGCGGCGATCCAGCGCGGCAAGGCCTGGTACGACCCGCGGCTCAACGTGTTGCGCAAGTACGAGCGCGAGGACGAGAACGGCAAGCTGCTCTCGGTGCAGGCGGCGGCCGGGGCTGGGCTGCAGGTGTGGGTGCTCGGCCTGCCGTTCACGTGGAGCTTTGCCAAGATCTACGACGGCGACAACTTCGGCCCTTGGCACTCCGACTTCTACATCGTCTTCGACTGGTAGTCGTTCAGCGCCCGCTGCGGCAGGCGATCCGGGCCGCGAGCGCGCCGGCGACGGCCCCGGCGGCGGCGAACAGCAGCGCTTGTCCGGCCGAAAACCCGCGGCCGAGCAGGAGCCCGGCCAGCGTGTCGAGCGGCCCGCCCGCCGCGCCGGACAGCGCGAGCCGCCGCAGCGCCCCCACGCCCCAGACCGCGAGCGCCGCGCCGGCGAGCCCCAGCGCGAACCCCGACATGTACACCGGCGCGATGACGAGCAACTCCTCGGCGCCGACGAGCCGCATCAACGCCACCTCGTCCCGCTTGTCGTCCAGCGCCAGGCGCACCACGACGCCGATCGTCACGAGCGCCGCGAGGACGAGCAGCGTCCCGCCGACGAGGCCGGCCCAGCGCAGGGCGCCGCCGAGATCGGCCAGCGCGGCGATCCACTCGCGATCGTAGCGCACGGCGCGGACCAGCGGGCTCGAGCGCGCCGCGGCCACGATCCGCTCCGCGGCGCCGGGATCGGGACTCGCCGGCACCACGCGCAGCGAGCCGGAAAAGGGGTTCGTCCCGAGGAGTTCGTCCACGCGGCCGAGGTCCGGGTACAGCGCGCGGAACTCGGCCAGCGCGCGCTCGGGCGTGATCCGCTCGACCTGCCGCACCGCCGGGAGCGATTCGAGGCTGCGCCCGAGCGCCGCGACCGCCGCGTCGTCCCGCACGTCGCGCAGGTAGACCTCGATCACGGCTTCCGAGCCGACCCGGCGCAGCGTTTCGCCGAGCCCCTGGCCCATCACCAGGAACGCGGCGACGCACGCCGCGGCGATGGCCATCGCCGCCGCGGCGAGCGCCGCCGCCGCCGGCCGGCGGGCGAGGTCCCCGGCGGCCGTGCGGCCGGCCTCGAGCACGCTGCGCAGCATCACGACTCCTCGCGCGCCAGCCCGCCGCCGACCAGGCGCACCACGCGCACGCGGGCGCTCTCGATCAGCCGCTGGTCGTGCGTGGCGAGCAGGACGGTGGTGCCGCGCGAGTGGATCTCGCGGAACAGGCCGAGGATCTCCAGCGAGCGCTGCGCGTCGAGGTTGCCGGTCGGCTCGTCGGCCAGGAGCAGCCGGGGCTCCGGGGCCAGGGCCCGCGCGATCGCGATGCGCTGCTGCTCGCCACCGGAGAGCGTCTCCGGCAGGTCGCCGCCGCGGTGCGCCAGCCCGACCCACTCCAAAACGCGCCGCGTCCGCTCGCGCCGCCGGGCCGGCGGCCACGCCAGCGCGCGCAGCACGAACGAGATGTTGTCCTCGACCGTGCGGTGCCGCAGCAGCCGGAAGTCCTGGAACACGATGCCGATGTGCCGCCGCAAGGCCGGGATGTCGCGGCGGCCCATCCGCGCGAGGTCGTACCCGGCGACGAACGCGCGGCCGCTGGTCGGAAGGATGTCGCGGTAGACGAGCTGGAGGAAGGTCGTTTTGCCGGCGCCGGAGGGGCCGGTCACGATCACGAACTCGCCCGAGCGGACCGAGACCGACACGTCGCGCAGGGCCGCGTCCGGCGGCCGGTAGACCTTGCTGACCTTGTCGAACTCGATCATCGTGCCGCGCGAATTAGAAAGGGCCGCCGCCCGGCGCGTCAACGCCGTCCGGGGCTTCGCCCTGCTCGGCCGCGGCCCAGGCGCGCAGCCGCCGCCGGCGCCGCGCGCGCGCGACCGCGATGGCGAGCACGGCCAGCGTCCCGAACACGCCGTTGAAGCCCAGCGCGGCCCACAGCAGCGGGACGTAGAGGTAGCGGGTGCGCAACTCGGCACGCCAGGCGCTCTCGAGGCTGCCGGGGTCGATCCCGTACGCGATCTCGAACGCGCGCTCGAAGCCGAATCCGCGCGCCAGCTCCCCCGCGAGGCGGCGCTCGGCGCCGGGCGCGGCGTGGTCGGTGGCGTGCGAGACGACCGAGAACGCCTGCGCGTAGGCCGCCTCCGCGGCGGGGCCGGCCGCCGGCCAGCCGTGGGCCAGATCGCGCAGGGCGTACGGCCGGCCAACGAACGCGACGCGCGCGAGCCGCAGTGCGTCCACGAGGGAGAGGTCGCGCTCGACGACCATCGCCAGCCCTTCCTCGTACCAGTGCGGCACGTCGCTTCCCGCCGGAACGTGCGCGCCGAACACGAGGTGCGCCGACTCGTGGGCCAGGAGGCCCGGCAGGCCGTCGTGCGGGTAGCCGATCCGCGAGGCGAACAGCACCATCCGGCCCCGCGCCGGCTGCGCGACGCCCGCGGCCCAGTCCGGGACGCGCTCGAGGCCGAGGCGCGCCCGGCCCTGGGCGTCGGCCGGCGGTCGGTCGGCGACGAGGATCAGCACGCGCTCCGGCGCCTCGAGGCCGAGCCGGCGCGCGACTCGCTCGACGACCGCCGGCGCGATGCGCGCCAGGTCGGCGGCGGCGCCGGCCTGGCTCTCGGTGAACGGTACGACCTCGACGGCGCCGGCACGCGCCGGCGCCGCGGCCAGCGCCAAGAGCGCGAGCAGGCCGGCGGCCCGCCTCATCGCGGGCCCGGGGCGAGCAGCCGTTCGAGGATCTCCCGCGCGCGCGCCGGGTCGGCCCGGCCGGCGGTGGCCTGCACGATTTGGCCCACGAAGAACGACAGCACGCCGGCGCGTCCGCGGCGGTACGCCTCGGCCTGTGCCGGGTGCGCCGCGATCGCCGCGCGGCAGCGCTGCTCCAGCTCGGCCGGGTCGCGCAGCCGACGCAGCCCGCGCTCGGAGACGATCCGCGCCGGCTCGCCGCCGGTCTCGAACGCGATCGCGAAAACCTGCTTGGCGCCTGGCCCGCTGACCTCGCCGTCGGCCGCCAGCCGCACCAGCGCCGCGAGCTGCTCGGCGGGCATCGGGTTCGCCGACAGCGGCAGCCCGCGCGCGTGGAGCGCCCCGAGCAGCTCCGACAGCACCCACGCCGCCGCGGCCCGCGGGTTGTCCGAAGCGCTGGCGACGCGCTCGAAGTAGTCCGCGAGCGCGGGCTCCAGCGTCAGGCGCTGCGCGTCGGCCTCGGACAGGCCCAGCGCGGCGACGAAGCGGTCGCGCCGCGCGTGCACCGGCTCCGGCAGGTTCGCCCGCTCGCGCTCGACCAGCTCCTGCGCGAGAACGAGCGGCGGCAGGTCGGGCTCGTCGAAGTAGCGGTAGTCCTCTTCTTCCTCCTTGGAGCGCAGCGCGCGGGTGCACCCGCGGACCTCGTCCCACAACCGGGTCTCGCGGCGGACCGCCGTGCCGGCCGCGATCGCCGCCGACTGCCGCCCGATCTCGTGCTCCAGCGCCCGGCGCACGTGGCGAAACGAGTTCAGGTTCTTCAGCTCGACGCGCGCGCCCCACGGCTCGCCTTCCCGGTGCAGCGAGATGTTGGCGTCGCAGCGCAGCGAGCCCTGCTCCATCTCGGCCTCGCTCACCTGCGCCGAGCGCATCAGCGCGCGGACGCGCTCGAGGTACAGCTGTGCCTCGCCCGGGTCGACGATCTCGGGCTCGGCGACGATCTCGACCAGCGGGACGCCGCAGCGGTTGAAGTCGAGCGCGGTGCGGTTTTCGACGAGGTCGTGCAGCGACTTGCCCGCGTCCTCCTCCAGGTGCACCCGGCGCACGCCGACCCAGCGCGCCCCGTCCGGCGGCTCGATCCGCACCCGGCCTCCGGTGGCGAGCGGGCGGTCGTACTGCGTGATCTGGTAGCCCTTCGGCAGATCCGGGTAGAAGTAGTTCTTGCGGGCCCAGGTCGAGACCTCGTGCACCGCGCAGCCGAGCGCGAGCGCCGCGCGCAGGGCCAGGCGCACGGCCTCGGCGTTCGGCATCGGCAGCGCGCCCGGGAGCCCGAGGCAGACCGGGCAGGTGCGGCTGTTCGGCTCGCCGCCGAACTCCGCCGGGCAGGCGCAGAAGAGCTTCGTCCGCGTCCCGAGCTGGACGTGGACCTCGAGGCCGATCACCGCGCGCACGGGTACACCTCGGGCGCCACCAAACCTGCGTGCGGATTCCCCGCACACGGCTTGCCGATGGTCTTCTCACGCACGCATCGGGTCAACGTCCACTCCCTTGGGCGCGCAGGTTCGCGAAGAGGCGATTTGATTGCAAGCACCGCCGAGCGTCCCCCGAGGAAGGCGCGACGGACCTGACGAGGGTGACCGCTGCTCCTGGCACCGGTCCAAGAAACCTCCTGACGTTCTTCCCAGCTGTCCAAGAATCTGGAAGATGCCTCCCATGGAACGCGACCTCCGCCCGCAAGTCGAGCTGGATCTCACCCGCAAGATGGTCTTCGTGGGCGGTCCGCGTCAGGTCGGTAAGACGACCCTCGCCCGACAAATCCTCGAGCGTCCTTCGGCTCGCTGCTCCGCGCGGGCGCGCCGAAAGACCCTCGGCCGCACGACCGCTTTCGAGGGCGCGCTCAGACCCGGGGAGCTCCGCGGCGCTTACCCGCCGGCACGACACAGCTTGCACACGGAGCGCGGGCGCGTCGGGGCGGCCGTCGCGCGGCCCTCCGGCCGGGCAAACCGCGCCGGGCGAAGCGCTTGGGCCGGCGCGGCGCCCCGTCCGCGCCGACCCGCAGATTCGGGGGAGCCCGCGGGCCGCCTACGGTAAAATGCGCGGTCCCGGGGTTCCTGGCCGGCCCCTACCCCGTCCGGGCGGCCCCGCGCCGGAACCCTACTCCGCTGAGGTGGCTCATGCTGCGTCCGACCCGCGTCCTCGCCCTGCTCTCGGTTTTCGTCCTCCTCGCCGCGTCTTCGGCGATCGCCGGCCGCCTCGCCGACCTGCCGTGGGACGACAAGATCCCGCAGGAGGTCCGCAGCGGCGTGCGCCAGGCGCTGCAGAAGGAATCGACCGAGCTGACGAAGGAGACGAACGCCGCCGGGAAGAAGTTCGTGCGCGTGTACACGAACGCCGGCGTCGAGCTGGCCGGCGACAAGGCGAGCACGACGCTGACGATCCAGCGCTGCCTCGACGACAAGATGGTGACCGAGCTGTGGAAGTACACGCTGGAGAAGAAGGGCAAGGACTACGAGATCACCGGCCGCGACAAGCTGCACGAGGTTGCCGACGCCTACCACATCGACGTCCAGAAGGTCGACCAGGCGCGCCCGGTCAAGCCGTTCACGTTCGAACACGACCTGTTGAAGCTCAGCATGGAGTCCGGCTGGGCCGGCGCCTCCACCTGGAACGGCAAGCCCAGCGCGTTCGCGATCGCCGGCAAGGGCCACCTGACGATCCGCCCGCTCAACGAGCAGGAGGCGCTGTACTTCGAGCGCCGGCTCAAGACCAAGCTCGTGGACACCGACATCGAGCGGATCGAGGTCTCGTTCCACCCCGACAACCGGACGTTCACCGACCTTTTGGGCTGGGACGAGGCGCCGGCCTCCCGGCCGACCGATGCCAAGGCCGCCGACGCGCTGCGCGACATGTACGACGAGGCGATGAAGGACCGCGCCGACAAGGAGTACACGCCCTACGTCTACGGCTTCCCCAGCGCGCCCGAGTACATCGAGAACTTCGGCCTGCGCATCAAGACCGCCAAGCACGGCTGGCTGAGCTACGCTTTCTCGCCGACCTCGCCACTGCAGGTGGCGATCTCGGTCGAGAAGGGGACGCTGTCGTTCCGCGCCAGCGACACCAACGAACGGCTGATCAGCGTTTACCCCGCGCCGGCGCTGCGCGCTGCCTCGCCGCTGGAGCGCGGCCGCTTCCGCGGCTACCGTGACATCACGCCGCTCAAGTTCGAGGGGCAGTTCGACATCGACACCGACAAGTTCACCGCGCTGGTAGACACCGAGCTGGTCCTGCTGCGAGAGTCGACCGACCTGTACTTCTTCCTGACCGGCAACCCGACCGTGCGCTACGTCCGCATCGCCGGGAAAGACGTGCCGTTCGTGCCGGTGCCGAATTTCGGCTCGCTCCTGTTCGGCTTCGAGGAGACCAACAACGTCTTCCGGGTCATGCTGCCCGAGAAGAAGCCGGCGGGGACGATCCTCAGGGCCCAGGTCTCGTTCGAGAGCCCGAAGGTCGTGCGGATGATCAGCGACGGGTTCTGGTACATCGACCGCCAGGGCTTCCTGCCGTTCATGGGCGGTCTCGACGAACCGTCCGCGATCCGGTTCGTGATGCGCACCCGCGCCCCCTACACCCACATCGCGATCGGCTCCAAGCTCGGCGAGGAGGTGACCGACGGCTACCGCTACACCGAGTGGGGCTCGGACCGGATGATCAACTTCCCGACGATGATCATCGGCAAGTACTTCGAACCGGTCGTGCAGGAGTCGGAGGGGCTGACAGTCACCGGCTACATGACCCAGAACATGATGGGTCCGCGGCGCATGGACGCGCAGCGCGAGTCGCTGGAAATCCCGAATCCCGGGCCGAAGGCGATGAAGCCGCAGGTCGACCAGGCCGTGCAGAGCACCAAGCTGTACACGGCGCTGTACCAGCTGCCCTACCCGTTCAAGGACCTCAAGCTCGTCGGGACGCCGGCCCAGGGCCTGTCGGCCCAATCGCCGACCTCGATCATCTACGTCGGCGAGATGATCTTCTGGCCCGAGACGTTCATGATGAGCTACGGCACGGAGATCTTCGGCCCGACGTTCGACCCGATGTGGACCCGCGCCGTGACGGCCCACGAGAACGCCCACCAATGGTGGGGCGGGCGGGTTTCCAGCATCAACTTCCAGAGCTACTGGTTCGTCGAGAGCCTGGCCGAGATCTCGTCCTTCCTGTACGTCGAGGCGATCAAGGACAAGGTCGGGGCCGAGCACACGCTGAACTACTGGCGCACCGCCGGGATGGGCGGCGATCACGAATGCCCCGTGGACCAGCCGTGGATGGCGCTCACCGGTCGCGGCGGTCTGTTGCGCTACACCAAGGGCCCGTTCGTCGTGAACATGCTCCGGCACTACTACGGCATCGAGAAGCTGTACACGTTCCTGCGCACGGCGATGCAGACCTACGACGGCGACCTGATCTGCACCGAGGACCTCAAGCGCATCGCGGACCGCGTGTTCGGCGAGGACATGGGCTGGTTCTTCGACCAGTACGTGAGCGGCATGGGGATCCCGGAAATCGCCTACAAGTTCGACTCGCCGGCCCCGGCGGAAGACGGCAAGGGCTGGATCATCACGGGCAAGCTGCAGCAGACGGTGCTGCACAACGACAAGCCGCTGGCCGGCAAGGTGTTCAAGCGACTTTTGGTGCCGATCGTGGTGGAAACGGAGAGCGGTCCGGTCGTGCTGAAGGAGTTTTTGGAGGATTCGTCCAAGGACCTGCGGCTGCGCGTGGAAGCGAAGCCGAAGCAGGCGCCGAAGGTCGACCCGGACCACACGGTCTGGATCACGACGCGCGCGCTCTGATCCGGGCGGCTCCTGGCGGCTCATGCGGCGCGGGCGCTTGCCCGCGCCGTTTTCTTCCCTCAGTCGCCGTAGAAGGCGTGCTTGATCACCTTGCCTTCGACCATGTAGACGATCTCTTCGCAGACGTTCGTGACCTGGTCGCCGATGCGCTCGAACTCCTTGGCCACGAACATCAGCCGGATCGCGCGGCGCGTGGTGCGCGGGTCTTCCAGCATGTACGACAGCAGTTCGCGGAAGACCGTCTCCATCCGGTGATCGAGCTCGTCGTCGAGCGGGATGATGGCCCGCGCGGCATCCGCATCGCGGTTGACGAAGGCATCGAGGGCTCCGCGCACCATCTCCTGCGTGCGGCGCGCCATCTGCGGGATGTCCACCAGCGGTTTGAGCGGCGGCTCCGTGTTGAGCTCGATCGCGCGGTGGCAGATGTTCGCGGCGTGGTCGGCCATCCGCTCCAGGTCGGTCGTGATCTGCATCGCGGTGGTGACGAAGCGCAGGTCGCGCGCGGCGAGTTGGAAGCGCGCGAGCATCGTGATCACGAACTGGTCGATTTCCAGCTCGAGTTGATCGATCGCGACATCATCGCGGATCACGCCGGCGGCGACGCGGTCGTCGCGCTCGACCAGCGCACGGACCGAGTTGCCGATCGCCTGCTCGACCAGCCCGCCCAGCCGCTGCATGGTCGCGGCCAAGGTCTCCAACTGCTGCTCGAAGTAGTGTTCCACGCTCGAGTCTCCGGCAGGTGACGACGATCATACACGCACAAGGTATGATCGGGCCCATGACAGGACCAGCGTTCGACGAGCAAGTCCTGCGTGGTTGGACCCGGGGCAACCCCAAGCTCCTCGCGCGCGTGATCGAGCAGTTCCGGGCCGACCGGGACGAGTTCCTCGCCCAACTCGGCCAAGCGCGGGCGACCGGGGACGCCGCGGCCCTCGCGGGCGCCGCGCACAGCATCAAGGGCGTGGTCGCGACGCTCGGCGGTCGTGCCGCCGCCGTGGCCGCCGCCGAGGTCGAGCGGCTCGCGCGCGACCGGGCCGACGTCAGCTCCGCGCTGGCCACGCTCGAACGCGAGATCGACGGCCTCGCCGCCGCCCTCGCCCGCCTGGGGGAAGACCCGCGGGACAGCCAGCTCTGACCCCGCGTCCGGCTGCCGGATCGAGAAGAGAACCCTAGCGGCGGCGCGCCTCGATCGACTGCAGCAACTGCTCCGCCTCGGTCGAGCCGAGCCGCGCGGCTTGCGCCGCCTCGCGCTGGGCCTCGTCCAGGCGGCCGAGGTTCAGCAGCGCCTGGGCGTACAGCGCGTGCGCGTTCGCGTCCGCCGGGCGCACTTCGACCGCGACGGCGAACTGCTCTGCCGCCGCGTCATAGCGCCTGCGGCTCAGGTAGTGCTCGCCGAGGACGGAGCGGGCTTCCGGGTCGCGCGGCACGAGCCGCACGACGCGCTCCCACAGTTCGAGCGCGCGGTCGAGCTTGCCCGAAGCCTCCATCACGCGCGCGAGCGCGCTGAGCACGCCGGGGTTGTCGGGATCGCGCAGCGCCGCGTTTTCCAGCTGCGCGAGGCCCTGCGCGCGCTCGCCACGCGCGATCAGGAGCAGGCCCAGGTTCAACAGCGCACCGCCGTTGGCCGGGTCCAGCCGCAGCGATTCGCGCAGCAGCGACTCGGCCTCCTTGAAGCTGCCTTGCCGCGAGCGGATGGTGCCGGCCACGAAGTTGGCCTCGGAGGCGACCGAGTGCGTGGCGAGCGGGGACCGCGCGGCCTTGAGCGCCGCGTCGGCCGCCTCGCTCGGCCGGTTGGCTTTCCACAGCCCCTTGGCGTGGTAGAGCATCACCCGCGGGTCGTCGGGCGCCATGCCGGCCGCGCGCGTCAACGCCGCCATGCCCTGCTCGATTTGGCCCACGCGCACGAGCGCCAGGCCGTACTGGCCCAGCTTCAGCGCGTCGCCGGGGTTGTCGCGCGACTCGGCGGCCAGCCGGTCGAGCGCCTGCTGGATCTGCGGCGTGATCGCCGGGCGCGAGCGCTGGGCCGGGTCGAGGATGTCGCCCTGCAGCGCGGGGGGGAGCTGCTCCTGCGAGGGGAGCGGAGCGATCGCCGCGGCCAGGACCAGCGCCGGCGCGAGCACGCGGCGCGCGGAACGCGTCATGGAGCCGTCTCCCTGTCCCGCACCGCCGCGAGGCGCGCCAGCCCGTGGTGCTCGAGGCGCTTGTACAGGTTCGAGCGGGGGGTACCGATCGCCTGCGCGGTGCGGGTGATGTTCCATCCGTGTTCTTCCAGTTTCCCCAAGAGGTAGACCCGTTCCGAGCGTTCCTTGAACTCCCTCAGCGTCGGCGCCGCGAGCCAGGCCTCCCCGTCACCCTGGGCCGCGGCCTCGGCCTCCGGCAGCTCGCCGACGTCGATCGTCTCGCCCGTGGAGAGGATCAGCGCGCGCTCGAGCGTGTTGCGCAACTCGCGAACGTTCCCCGGCCACGGGCGTTCGGCCAGTGCCTGGATCGCCGCGCGAGAGAACCGCCGGGGGCGGAAGTTGTTCTCGGCGCAGATCTGCGCCGTGAGGTGCTCGATCAGCGGCGGGATGTCCTCGCGCCGCGCCCGCAACGGCGGCAACTGGATCGGCAGCACGCTCAGGCGGTAGTACAGGTCCTCGCGGAAGCGCCCGGCCTCCATCTCGGTCCGCAGGTCCTTGTTGGTCGCGGCGATCACCCGCACATCGACGTGCACCGGCCTTCCAGCTCCCAGCGGCTCGATTTCGCCGTCCTGCAGCGCGCGCAGCACCTTGGCCTGCGTGCGCAACGACATGTCGCCGATCTCGTCCAGGAGCAGCGTCCCGCCGTGCGCGCGGGCGAAGCGCCCGCGCTGGCGCAGGCTGGCCCCGGTGAACGCGCCTTTCTCGTGGCCGAACAACTCGGACTCGATCAGCTCGTCCGGGATCGCCGCGCAGTTCACCTTGATGAACGGCGCCTCGGCGCGCGGCGAGCGGGCGTGGATCGCGCGCGCGACCAGCTCCTTGCCCGTCCCGGACTCGCCGGTGATGAGCACGGTGGCCTGCGTCGGCCCGGTGCGCTCGATCAGCTCGAACACGCGCTGCATCGGGGCGCTCTGGCCGACGAGCTTCCAGCGCAGATCGTCGCCGACGCGCGCGCTGGCGACTTCTTCGCGCAGGCGCGCCCGCTCCAAAATCCCGGCGAGCCGCCGGAGCACGACCTCGCGCTCGAGCGGCTTCTCGAGGAAGTCCTGCGCGCCGCCGCGCAGCGCCTCGACCGCCGTCTCGATCGTGCCGTGTCCCGAGATCATCAGCACCGGCAACTCGGGGTAGGCCTCGCGCAGCTTGCGCAGCGCCTCGAGCCCGCTCAGCCGCGGCATGCGGATGTCGAGCAGGACCGCATCCGGGTGCTCGGCGCGCGCGACGGGCAACACCTGTTCCCCGTCCGTCGCCTCGACGACGCGATAGCCCTCGTACTCGAGGATCATCCGCAGCGCGTCGCGGATGGCGCGCTCGTCGTCGGCGACGAGCACGCAGGCACCGGAAATTCTGGCCATGTCAGCTGGTCCGGTCGCGGCCGGCCCGACTCACTTCTTTTCGTTCCCGGGAGCGCGGAAGAACAGCAGCAGGTCCCCTGCCCTGGCGGTGCGGACCCGCAGCCGGACGATCTGTCCCGGCTTGATCTCCTTGGTCGCCTTGCGGTAGTCCTCGACCGAGCTGATCGCGGTGCCGCTGATGTTCGTCAGGATGTCGTTCTCGCGCAGACCCTCGCGGTAGGCGGCAGAGGTCGGATCGACGTCGGTGACGATCACGCCCTCGACCGGCTCGCCGCGACGCTCCAGGTTCTCGCGGACCGACGAAGAGATCGGGCCGACCGTGAAGCCGAGCGCCGTCTCCTCGGTCTGTTCCTCCGGCTCGCCCGCACCCTGCTCCTCGTCCTGCCCCACGCGCCGCTCCTCGAGCGTGACGGTGGTGTCGAACTCGCGGCCCTTGCCGGTGCTGGTGTTGTAGCGCCAGACGGTCAGCCGCACCTTGTCGCCGGGGCTGCGGGCGGCGATCTCGTTCACCAACTCGGCGCTGTCATGCACCTTCTTGCCGTCCACCGCGGTGATGATGTCCTCGCTCTGCAGGCCGGCCCGGCCGGCGGGCGTCTTTTCCTCGACGTTGCTGACCAGCGCCCCCGTCGGCTCCTTCAGCCCGTAGTACGCGGCGCTGGTCGGATCGAGCGACCGGACGCCGACTCCGAGGTAGCCGCGCCTGACGGTGCCGGTGCGCACGAGCTGGTCCAGCCCGCGGCGCGCCGTGGTGATCGGCAGGGCGAAGCCGATCCCCTCGATCAGGCTCGACGAGCCGCCGAAGATGTCGCCCCCACCGTTCCTGATGATCGCCGTGTTGATGCCGACGACCTCGCCGCGCGCGTTGAGCAGCGGGCCGCCGGAGTTGCCGAAGTTGATCGCGGCGTCGGTCTGGATGTAATCACCCAGCGAGAACGTCGCCTGCTCCAGCCGGCGGCCCTTGCCGCTGACGACTCCCACCGTGACCGTGTTGCGGAAGGCCAGCGGGTTGCCGATCGCGACCACCCACTCGCCGACCCGCAACAAATCGGAGTCGCCGAGCGGCAGCGGCTGGAACGGCCGGTCCCCGTCGACCTTGATCACGGCGAGGTCGAGGTACGGGTCGACGCCGACGATGCGGCCCTTGTACTCGTGTTCGTCGCTGGTGCGAACCTCGACGTCCTCGGCCTTGTCCACCACGTGCTTGTTGGTCAGGATGTAGCCGTCGGCCGTGATGAAGAAGCCGGAGCCGCCCCAGTTCTGCGGCGCCCGCCGCTCCTCGCCTCCGCCGCGCCGGCTGTCGCCCTCGCCTTCCTGATCCTCGTCCTGCTGGCCGAACGGCTCGCGGAAGAACCGGCGGAAGAAGGGGTTGTCGAACAGGTCCTCGTGCGGATCGCGTGCCGTGACGTAGCGCGTGGAGATGATGTTGACCACCGACGGCAGGGCCCGGTCGGCCAGGTCGGCGAAGGACGGGACCTGGACGGCCTGGGCGGCCGGCGGGGCCGGCGCGAGCTTCAGTTCCTCGGCCGACGCCGTGCTCACCGGCGGGGCGAACGAAGCGACCAGCACCCCCGCGGCGACGGCAACCACGAGCATCAAGGCCAACACGGCAACCTGCTTGCGATCCATCGAAGACCTCCGGTGCCGCCCGCGGCGGCCCATCCTGCCTTGTCCGTCCTTACCCAGCCTGTCCGGACCGGGGCGGCGGCCGCCCCTTTTGGTACTGAAATTGCCCCAGAACGTGGCAGGCCGCCACTTGACCGGGTCTATTCGTCGGCTCCCGTCACGGGGAAGCCCTCCTCCCGGTACTGCTTGATCTTGCGCTGCAGCGTGCGCAGGCCGATGCCGAGCATCTCCGCCGCCTGCGTGCGGTTGCCGCCGGTGCGCTCGAGCGAGCGCAGGATCACCTCGCGCTCGATTTCCTCCATCGTGCGGCCGACGAACGTTCCGGTCCCAACCATCTCCGCGAGCGGCGACAGCGGCGTCTGCTGCGCCGCGCGCCGCAGGTCCTCCGGCAGGTGGCTCGGGACGATCTCCTCCGACGGGTGGAGGATCACCAACGACTCCATGATGTTGCGCAGCTCGCGCACGTTCCCCGGCCACGGGGCCCACTTCAGTACCTGCAGCGTCTCGGGCGTCAGCCGCGGCGGCGTGCGGTCGTTCTCGCGCGAGAAGCGCTCGACGAACGACTGCGCGAGGAGCGGGACGTCCTCCCGCCGCTCGCGCAGCGGCGGGATGCGCAGCGTGACGACGGCCAGTCGGTAGTACAGGTCTTGGCGGAACTCCCCGCGCTCGGCGAGGCGCGCGAGGTCGCGGTTGGTGGCGGCCAGGACGCGCACGTCGACGCGAACCTCCTCGGTCCCGCCCACGCGCATGAAGCGCTGCGTTTCGAGCGCGCGCAGGAGCTTGCTCTGCAGGGTCAGCGGCAGCTCGCCGATCTCGTCCAGGAACAGCGTCCCACCGCTCGCCAGCTCGAACTTGCCCGGCTTGCGCGCCTGGGCGCCGGTGAACGCGCCGCGCTCGTGGCCGAACAGCTCCGACTCGAGGATCTCGGCCGGGATCGACGCGCAGTCGAGCGGCAGGAACGTGCCCCGCGACCGCGGCGAGTGGCGGTGGATCGCCCGCGCGACCAGCTCCTTGCCGGTGCCGGAATCGCCGAGGATCAGCACCGAGGATCGCGCGGGCGCGACCTGCTGGATCGTCCGGAACAACTCCAGCATCGAGGGCGCGCGGCCGACCATCCCCTCGAACGAGCCCTGCTCGCGCAGGATCTTCTCGATCCCGCGGAACTCGTTGACCTCGCGGCCGAGCCGGACCTTCTCCATCAGGTTGGCGACGCGGCTGCGCAGGACCTCGAGGTTGACCGGCTTTTCGAGGTAGTCCTCCGCGCCGTACTTCATCGCGCCCACGGCGGTCTCGATCGAGCCGTGCGCGGTGATCATCAGCGCGCCGATGTCGGGCACCATCTCGCGGGCGCGCACGAGGACCTCCAGCCCGTCGATCCCGGGCATCTTGAGGTCGGTCAGGAGCAGCTCGATGTCGGGGTGCTCGCGCAGGAACGAGAGCGCCTCGACCCCCTCGGCAAAGGGGTGGACCTCGTAACCGACGCGTTGCAGCGCGCGCGCCATCGCCTGGCGGCCGCCAGCGTCGTCGTCCACCACGACGATCCGCCCCCGCGTCTCGCCGTTCGGCGGTTCGGTTTGCGTCATCGGCCCTCCCCGGACGACCCCGGCGGCGCCACTTCCTGCCCCTCCTCCTGCCCCAGCATCGCGAGCATCTGTTCCTCGTCGAGCACGCGCACGCCCAGTTCGCGTGCGCGGGCCAGCTTGCTGCCGGCGTCCGCGCCGGCGATGACGAAGTCGGTCTTGGCGCTGACGGACGACGACACGCGCGCGCCGGCGGCCTCCAGCCGCGAGCGCGCCGCGTCGCGGCCCAGCGTCGGCAGCGTGCCGGTCAGGACCACGGTCTTGCCGGCGAACGGACCGTCCTGCGCGGCGGGCGCCGCCTCGGCAGCCACCGTGCCGACCCCGTGCTCGCGCAGCCGGGCGACCAGCCGCGTGCCGGCGTCGGAGCCGAAGAACGCCGCCAGCGCCCGCGCCGTCCGGGGGCCGATCTCGCGGATCGAGGTCAGGCGCTGCTCGCCGCCCTCGGCCGTGGCTTCGGCGGCCAGCCGCTCCATCGATCCGAAGCGCTGCGCGAGGATGCGCGCCGCGCGCTCGCCGATGTGCCGGATGCCGAGCGCGAAGAGCACGCGCTCGAGCGGCCGCGAGCGGCTGGTGTCGATCTGGCCCACGAGGTTGCCGGCGGACCGGGCCCCCATGCGCTCGAGTCCGGCCAGCGTGGTCTCGTCGAGCGCGTACACGTCCGCGGCATCGCGGACCAGGCCGCGGCCGACGAGTTGCTCGATCAGCTGCGGCCCGAGCCCCTCGATGTCCATCGCCCCGCGCCCCGCGAAGTGGCGCAGCGACTCCTTGAGCCGCGCCGGGCAGCTCGGGTTCAGGCAGCGCCACGCGACCTCGCCCTCTTCGCGGGTCACCGGCTCGCCGCACGCGGGGCAGCGCCCCGGCAGCGGGACGACCGTGGCGTCCGCCGGGCGCCGCGCCACCACCGGGCCGACGACCTTCGGGATCACCTCGCCACCCTTCTCCACCAGCACCACGTCGCCCGCGCGGATGTCGAGCCGCGCGATCTCGTCGAAGTTGTGCAGGGTGGCGCGCGTGACGGTGGTCCCGGCGAGGCGCACCGGCTCCAGCTCCGCGACCGGCGTGAGCACGCCGGTCCGCCCGACCTGCACGGTCACGGCGGCGAGGCGCGTGGTCGCCTGCTCCGCCGGGTACTTGTAGGCGACGGCCCACCGCGGGGACTTGCTCGTGCTGCCCGCCCGCTCGCAGATCTCGCGCGCGATGACTTTGACCACGATCCCGTCCACCTCGTAGGGCAGCTCGTGGCGCCGCGCCTGCCACTCGCGGACGTAGGCCAGGACCTCCTCGATGCCGGCGGCGCGCCGGCGCCACGGGTTCGTCAGGAGCCCGGCCCCGCGCAGCGCGTCGAGCCCCGACCAGTGGTCCGCGGGGCGCTGCCCGCCGACCGCGAGCGCCTGCCAGAAGTGCAGGTCGAGCGGGCGCGCGGCGACGATGCGCGGGTCGAGCTGCCGCAGCGTCCCGGCGGCGGCGTTGCGCGGGTTGGCGAACGGGGCCAGCCCGGCCTCCTCGCGCTCCCGGTTCAGCTCGACGAACGGGGTGCGCGGGAAGAAGACCTCGCCGCGCGCCTCGAGGCTGCGCGCCGGGCCGTTGAGGCGCAGCGGCAGCGACCGGATCGTCCGCACGTTGGCGGTGATGTCCTCCCCCACGAGCCCGTCGCCGCGCGAGACTGCGCGCGCGAGCAGGCCGTCCTCGTAGGTCACGGCGACCGAAACACCGTCGATCTTGTGCTCGGCCGAGAACTCGAGCGGGGCGTCGGGCGCGAGTTCCGCGGCCCGGCGCAGGCGGCGCTCCCACTCGCGCAGCTCGTCCTCGCTGTACGCGTTCTCCAGCGAGAGCATCGGCTCGCTGTGGCGGACCTGCGGGAACTCGCCGGCCACCGGGTGCCCGACGCGGCGCGTGGGCGAATCCGGCCGGACCAGCTCGGGAAACTCGGCCTCGAGCCGCTCGAGCTCGCGCTCGAGGGCGTCGTACTCGGCGTCGGCGATTTCCGGCTGCGCGAGCACGTAGTACAGGTGGCGGTTGCGCCAGATTTCGGCGCGCAGCTGCTCCACCCGGGTGGCGGCGTCGCGCGCGTCCATCTCAGACCGGACCGTGAGTCGCCGGCAGCGGCGCGGGAGAGGCCTCGCTGCCGCTCGCCATCGCGTTCGGCAGGACGATGCGGAACGTGCTGCCCCGCCCGGCCTCGCTCTCGACCTCGATCCGCCCGCCGTGCGATTCCACCACGCGCAGCGCGATCGGCAGGCCGAGCCCCGAGCCGGCGGCCTTGCGCGACCAGAAGACCTCGAAGATCCGCTCGCGGAAGTCCTGCGGGATGCCGGGGCCCTCGTCGGCCACCTCGATTCGCGCCTCGCCCTGCTCGGTCGCGCCGACGCTGACCCGGACCGTGTGCTTGGGCGCGCTGGCCTCCAGCGCGTTCTGCAGGATGTTCAACAGCGCCTGCCGGATCTGCCCCGCGTCCACGCTGACGTGCGGCGCCGGCTGGTCCGCGTCGAACTGCAGCGTCACGCCCGCGCCCTGGAACTGGGGCCGCATGAAGCGCACGACGTCGCCGACCAGCTCGGCCGGCGCGACCTCCTCGCGGCTCGACGGCTGCGGGCGGGCGTAGGCCAGGAAATCGCGCACCAGCCGCTCGAGCCGCAGCACCTCGGCGCGGCTCCCGCGCAACAGCGCCAGCGTGTCCTGGTCGATGCGCCCGTCCGCCAGCTCCTCCTCGAGCATCTGCAGGTTGATGTTCATCGCGTTGAGCGGGTTGCGGATCTCGTGGGCCAGCCCCGATGCCAGCGTGCCGAGGTAGGCCAGTTGCTCCGCGCGCTGCGCCTCGGCCTCGAGCCGGCGCGTGCGCTGGATCACGCGCAGGACATAGAAGAAGGCGACGGCCAGGAGCACGAGGCTGATCGCGGCGCCGACGACGAGCTTGAACATCATCTCGCGCCACAGGCGCGCGGACTCTTCCTCGATCGAGTTGCCGCTCAGCCCGAGGAGCACGGTTCCGATCCCGCCCGCCATCGGGACCGGGACGATCCGCTCGGCCGTCGGGCCGAGGATCGCCAGCCGCTGCCCCTTGGCCAGCAGCACCGGGAACGGCGGCGGCGAGTCGGGGTTCTGCGGGACCAGCCCGCCGAACGAGCGTCCCTCGATGTGAACCTCGCCGGCGTCGTTGACGTCCCGCCGCTGGCGCAGGATCGGCCGCCCGTCGGGCGCGAGAACGTCCACGAACTGCACGACCTTCAGCTGCGCGGTGTACTCGCCGATGACCTTCGCCAGCACGGCACGGCGCTCGACGATGCGGACGAAGTCGAGCGAGCCGGCCGGCGCAAGTTCCTGGGTCAGCCGCTCGGCCAGCAGGCCGCCGCGGATCTGCGTGTCGAGCAACTTCTGCTGCAGCGCCCGCTGGTTGAAGTCGCGCGCGAAGAGCCAGCCGACGATCGCCAGGTCCCCCGCGAACAGGGCAAGGAACAGGACGATCGTCCGCACGAACAGGCGTCGGATGACGCGATCGGAGCTGATCCGGGCGCTGCGCACACGATCTCCGGCGGAAGTCTGCGCCCCGGCCGGGGACGGGTCAAATCGGCGTACCCGCGGGAGGACAGGTCCTGCACCTCCCGCTCCAATCCGATTTCAGTATTGTTACCGGAGCGGGCAGCGAGGTTCACCTTTTGGTCGTATTCTCTACACAGGAAGGCTGGCGGACGAGCCTCCGGTCGCGGCTGCTGCAATGTCACCGCACGGATATCCGTCGGAGGCGGGCACGTTTCCCGATTGACCGTAAAGGTGCAATCGGGAGGTCAGCATGGAGCAGGCGCTGTCCCGCGTCTCGGGGCCGGACCAGTCTTCCCGGGGGACGGCCATGGCGGAAGCCAAGGGGAGCCCGAAGCTCGGGCAGTACCTGAGGAGCCTGCGCACCGGCTACGGCTACTCGCTGCGCAAGGTCGAGGAGAAGGCCCGGCTGCACGGCGGCGAAATCGACAACTCCCAGTTGAGCCGCTACGAGAAGGGGATCTGCTACCCATCGTTCGACAAGCTGCGGACGCTCGCGCGGATCTTCAACGTCTCGATTCAGACCTTCTCCGACGTCGTCGACCTCGAAGAACTCGAGCAGCACCAGCCGGCCGGCAACGATCCCGAGCAGCTGATCAAGGACGGGCTCGCCGAATTCCAACTCGGCGACTACGGGCGCGCGTACGTCTGCTACCAGCGTGCGCGGATGTTGCTCGAGGAAAAGGAAGACCCACCTTCGGCGGAGACCGCGCGCATCCTGGCCAAGGCCCGGCTCGCGGCCGCCATCACGCTGTACCGGATGGGCAAGATCAGCCTGTCGGAGTACGAGATCCGCCAGCTGTTGCGGCTCGAGCGGCACCTCGATTCGGGGACGATCGTCCGCGCCCTCTTGCAGCTCAGCAACGTGCACGCCGCTTTCGGCGACTACCTCCTGGCCGAGATGGAAGCCAGCCGCTCGCTCGCCGTGGCCGCGAAGCTGGACGAGCCGATCCTCCGCGCGTACGCGCACCACGCCCTCGGGCGGATCCACCACGACCGCGAGGAGTACGAGCAGGCGCTCGAGCACTACCACGAGGCGCTCGCGCTGTACCGCAACGCCGGGGACCTGCACGAAGCGCTGAAGGTCAAGCTCAACCTCGGGCCGATCTACGCCGCGCGCGGCCAGTTCCGCGAGGGCGTGCGCCTGTTGCGCGAGGCCCGCGACGAAGCGCGGCGGCTCGGCCACCGCTGGACCGTCGCCTCGGCCTGCGCCTGGCTGGCCGAAATCCACTTCCGCCGCGGCGATTTCGCCGCCGCGCGGCAGTTCATCCGCGAGTCGAACGCCATCGCGTCCGGCGGCGAGGTCCAGTACGTCGACATCTTGTTCCTGAATTCGTTCTACCAGTGGAAGATCTCGCTGGCCGAAGACAACCCGGCGGAGAGCAAGATCGCGCTGGGGCGAATCAAGTACCTTCGCCCGCATCTCGAGCAGAACCTCCCCGAGGTTCGCGAATTCGACCGCTTCATGGAAAAAGGGGGTGCCCGATGACACGCCGCCTGCTCACGATCACGCTCTGCGCCGCGGTCGCGTTGGCGGCCGGGTCCGCGTTCGCCGCGCCGCGGGGGAACGAGAAGGCCCGCCTGGACCTGTTCCCGGACTTTCACGCCGGCGCCGACGGTCCGGTGTTCATGGCCACCGACCCGGCGGGCGCGGTGTGGGCCGTCTGGTCGTACCGCCACGGGCTGGAGACCGATATCGCCGTCTCGCGCGTCGTCGGCCGCACCTGGACCGCCCCGCAGCTCCTCGGGACCGCCAACGGATTGGACGACCTCGACCCGCGCATCGCGTTCATGCCGAACGGCGAACCGGTCGTGGCGTGGTGGCAGGACGGCCCCGCGGCCGGCGACGAGCAGGTCGTCCTCTCGCGCATGTTCTCCGGCACGTGGTCCCCGGCGGCGGTGATCGCCGCGCCGGCCAAGAACCCGAACTTCGCGGGGTTCGACGCCGACGGGAGCCTCGTGCTCGTCTCGACGTCGTGCGCGCCGGAAGGCCAGGAGGGCGGCGGGATGCAGATCCACGGCGTCTCCTGGGCGCCGGTGGGGGAACAGGAGCCCGACGGCGGCACGAACGGGCCGGACCCGATGCCGACGATCATCATCGCGCCGCCGAGATACCAGAACTGAGCGCCGTCGAAAGGCCCGGCGGTTTAGCCGGGCCTTCGCCTTTTCGTGGAACGGCGCCCCCGGCGGTGCCGATACATTCCAAACAGGCTTGACTCCCGCACGACCTCTCCGTACTATCCCCCAGTGGGACAAATTGGAGCGGCGTGGAACGCCAGGGAGTTCCACGGCCTCCTCTAGGTCGTTCCTCCGCCGAAGTGGGAAGCCCGTCGCCCCCCGCCCCGCCCGGGGCCCCGGACGACGGGTCCGGGCCGCCTTTTGGAGTCGCCATGCTGAGGGGACATGCGACCGCCAAAGTGGATGACAAGGGCCGGCTGAAGATCCCTGCCGAGTTCCTGGAGAAGTTCCTCGCTCTTTGCGGCGAGAGCCGCCTGACCTACCTCACGTCGATGGACGGGAAAGTGGCGCTGCTCTACCCGCTGCCGGTCTGGGAGGAGCAGGAGCGCAAGCTGTCGCGGCTGTCGAGCCTCGACGAGCACGTTGGCAACTTCAGCGACGCCGTGAGCTACTGGGGGCACGAGCAGCCGGTCGACAGCCAAGGCCGGATCCTGATCCCGTCACGCCTGCGCGAGACAGCGAGGATCGGCGGCACGGTGTCGGTCTTCGGCCAGCAGCGGCGGCTCGCCATCCGCGATCACGAGGAACTGCGCACGAACCCGCCGGTCGTCACGAAGGAAGACCTCGCGTGGCTGGCCGCGCAGGGCCTGTGACCGCGGCCCCCGCGGAGCCGGCGATGGCGTGGAGTGTCCCCGTGCACCGGCCCGTGATGCGGGCCGAGGTGCTGGCCGTTCTCTCGCCCGCCCCCTCCGCCCTCCTGCTCGACGGAACGGTCGGGACCGGCGGCCACGCCGAGGCGTGGCTCGAGGCCAGCGCCCCCGGCGGCCGCGTGATCGGGCTCGATCGCGACCCATCGGCCCTCGAAATCGCGCGCGGGCTGCTCGGCCGCTTCGGCGACCGCCTCGTGCTCGTTCACGCCGACTACCGCGCGGCAGGAGCGGAACTGGACCGCCTCGGCGCTCCTCCGCCCGACGCCGTGCTGCTGGACCTGGGGCTCGGCACGCACCAGGTGGACGACCCGGAACGCGGGTTCGCGTTCCGCCACGAGGCCCCGCTCGACATGCGTTTCGACCGCTCGCGCCCCGCCCCGACCGCCGCGGAAATCCTGGCCCGCGCGCCCGAGCCGGAGCTGCAGCGGATCCTCACCGAGTACGGCGAGGAGCCCGCCGCGCGCAAGCTGGCACGGGCGATCGTCGATGCCCGCCGCCGCGCGCCGATCACGACCACCTTCGAACTGGCCGAACTGGTGCGCCGCGTGGCACCGGCCCGCGGCCGCCACCGCATCGATCCCGCGACGCTCGTGTTCCAGGCGCTGCGGATCGCCGTCAACGACGAGCTGACGGGGCTGGGCCAGGCGCTGCACGAGCTCGCGCTGCGGCTGCGACCCGGCGGGCGCCTGGCGGTGATCGCCTACCACAGCCTCGAGGACCGCGTCGCGAAGCACACGTTGCGGCGGCTGTCCGAGCCTTGCCGCTGCCGCCGCGGCGACCCCTGCACCTGCGGCGCGATCGGCGCGCTGGAACTGGTCGAGCGCCGCGCCGCGCGGCCCTCGCCCGAGGAGATCGCCGAGAACCCGCGCGCGCGATCCGCTCGCCTGCGCTGGGCCGTGCGTCCGGAGACTACCGCCACGGGCGGCGGGAGGAACCGATGAGCTTGCCGGCCGGGGTGGTCAACCGGGCCGCGGTGGTGGCGACCTCGCCCCGCGCGGTCGGCGGCGTGCTGCGCCTCACCCTGCAGATCTTCGTCGTGCTCGCACCGCTCTTGCTGCTCGTCGCGGCGCAGGTTCCCGGCGTCGCGCTGCGCTACCAGTGCACGGCGATCCAGTCGAAGATCGACGCGGAAAGGCTCGAGCGGCGCAAGCTGTTGGCCGAGCGGGCGCGCCTGCTCGCGCCGGACCGCCTGCGCCGCGAGGCCGAGCGCCTGCAGCTGCGCCCGCCGCTGCCCGGCGAGGGGCCGTGGCCGATCACCTCACCGCCCCCGCCCCCGCCTGCGCAGCCGGTGCAGGCCGACCCGCGGCCGTGAGCGTCGCGGCCGCCGCATCGCCGTTGCGGCGCCGCGGCATCATGGTGGCCGTCCTCGTCGCCGGCCTCGTGCTCGCGCTGCGCCTGGTCGAGCTGCAGGTCGTGCACCACGCCGAGCTGGCGGCGCAGGCCGGCGCGCAGGCGCTCGACACCGACGAGATCCCCGGCCCGCGCGGCGACATCGTCGACCGCCACGGGCTCCTGCTCGCCACCAGCGTCCCGGTGCACGTGCTCGCCGTCGAACCGCGCAAGGTGACGGTCCAGGCGCTGCTCGAGCTCGAGCGTGCCGCGCCCTCCCCCGCCCACCTCGCCAAGAAGGCCCGCGCGCGCTGGGCGGTCGTGCGGCGCGACTGCGACGAGGCTTGCGCCGGGCGCGTCAAGGACCTCGTGCGCCGGGGCGTGGTCGCGGAAGACGCGCTTTGGTGGGGCCCGGGCTGGCGCCGGCACTACCCGCTCGGTCCGCGGGCGGCGCACGTGCTCGGGTTCGTCAGCCTGGACGGCGCGGTCGCGGAGGGCGTCGAACGGTTGTACGGTGATCGATTGCGCACCGAGGCAACCCGGCTGTCGCTGGCGGTGGACGCGCGCCGGCAACGGCTGGAGCACCTGCCCGGCGAAGCGTCCCCGGCCGCGCCGCCTTCCCTCATGCTCACGCTCGACGTCCGGATCCAGGAAGTCCTCGAGCAGGAACTCGCCGCCGCGGTCGAGCGCCACGGCGCGCGGGGGGCCTCGGCCGTGGTCCTCGACCCGGCCACGGGGGAGATCCTGGCGCTGGCCTCGCATCCGACGTTCGACCCCAACGAGTTCTGGCGCTTCGACAAGGAGTCGTACCGCGACACCGTCGTCGAGCACGCCTTCGAGCCGGGCTCGGTGATGAAACCGTTCACCGCCGCGGCGCTGGTCGAGTCCGGCCGCGCCGGTTCGGTCGAGGCGGTCTACTGCGAGATGGGGCGCTGGGTGCACGGCAAGCGCACGATCTTCGACGTCGGCCACCACGGCTGGCTGACGCTGCCCGAGGTGCTGGAGGTCTCGAGCAACATCGGCATCGTCAAGTTCTCCAGCCGCCTGACCGCGCCGATGCTGCACGACCCGCTGGCGGCCCTCGGCTTCGGCCGCCGCACGGGGGTCGACCTGCCGTGCGAGTCGCCCGGAACGCTGGCCGACGCGCGCGCCTGGCGCGCGGTGGACAAGGACTCGGTGGCGTTCGGCCACGCGGTGGCGGTGACGCCGCTGCAACTCGCGAGCGGCTTCGCCGCGCTCGCGCGCGACGGGATGCGCCCGACCCCGCGGATCGCCCGCGCCTGGAACGCCGGGCACGGCTGGCAGGCGGTCGAGGTCCCGGCTCCCCACCGCGCGCTGTCGGCGCGCACGGCCGAAACGGTCGCGACGTGGATGCGCCGCGTCGTCGAGGAGAAGAAGGGCACGGGTCGCAGGGCGGCGATCCCGGGCTACAGCGTCGGAGGCAAGACCGGGACCGCGGAGAAGGTCGTCGACCGGCGCTACGACTCGAGCAAGAACATCGCGACGTTCGCCGGGTTCGCCCCCGCCGGCAATCCGCGGCTCGTGGCGGTCATCAGCATCGACGAGCCGCGGCTCGGCGGGCGGACCGGCGGCGTCACCGCGGCGCCGGTGTTCGCCGCCGTCGTCCGCGAGGCGCTGCGGCTGCTGCGCGTTCCGCCCGATCGCCCCGACGACCCGGCGCTGCTCGCGGCGCGCGGGATCGACCCGGACGGGTCGGCCGACGCGGGCGCCGAGGAGTCGGCGCCCACCGCGGCCCCGGCGCCGGCCCGGCGCGCGGACCACGCCCGCACCGCGCCGCAGCCCCCGCGAAAGGCGCGCGGATGACCGCGGGGTCGCTCGTGGCCGGGCTGCCCGGTCTGCGGCTGCACGGCGCGGCCGACGCGCCCGTCACCGGGATCGCGCTCGACTCGCGCGCCGTGCGGCCGGGCGACCTGTTCGCCGCGCTGGCCGGGGCCCGCGCCGACGGTCGCGCGTTCGTCCCGGACGCGCTCGCGCGCGGCGCGAGCGCCGTGCTCTCGGCCCCGCCGCGGCCCGCCGCGGGCGGGGCGGCGTGGATCGAGGCCGACGAACCCCGCGCGGCGCTGGCCAGCGTGGCCAAGCGGTTCCACGGCGCGCCGGACGAGCGGCTGTCCGTGATCGGGATCACGGGGACGAACGGCAAGACGACGACAGCGCTGCTCCTGGCCGGGGCGCTCGGCGCGGCGGGCCGGCCGTGCGCGGTCGGCGGCACGCTCGGCCTGATCGGCGTGGACCCGGCGGCCCGCGCGACGACGAGCTTGACCACGCCCGAGGCGCCGGCGCTGTGGGCGTTCCTCGCGGCGGTCGCGCGCGACGGCGCGCGCGCGGCGGCGCTCGAAGTTTCCAGCGCCGCGCTCGTCGCCGAGCGCGTGCACGGGATGCGCTTCGCGGCGGCGATCCTGACCGGCATCGGCCACGACCACCTCGACCTGCACGGCACCCACGAGGCGTACCGCGCGGCGAAGCGCCGGCTATTCGCCCAGCTGCCGGCGGGCGCCGTGGCCGTGCTCCCGGCGGACGATGCCTACGTGCGCGAGTTCGCCGCGGCCGCCGGTGCGGCGCGCGTCGTGACGTTCGGCGACGGCACGGGCGATTGGCAGATCCGCGACCACCGGCCCGGCCCGCGCGGCGCGCGGTTCTTCCTCGAAGGGCCGGGCTTCGCGGGCGAGGTCGCGCTCGCGCGCCCCGGACCGTGGGACGCGCGCAACCTCGCCGCCGCGGTCGCGACCGCCGTGGCGCTCGGCGCCGACCCGCGCGAGGCGGTGCGCGGCGCGTGCGGCGTGCAGGTCGTCCCCGGGCGCTGGGAGATCGTCGACGCCGGTCAGCCGTTCACCGCGATCGTCGATTTCGCGCACACCCCGCAGGCGCTGGAGCGCGTGCTGGGGCAGCTGCGGCGCACGACACGCGGGAAGGTGATCGCGGTGTTCGGTTGCGGCGGCGAGCGCGACGCGGCCAAGCGCCCGCAGATGGGTCGCATCGCCGGCCTGCTCGCCGACATCGTGATCGTCACCGACGACAACCCGCGCGGGGAGGATCGCGAGGCGATCGCGGCGGCGATCCTCGAAGGGCTCGCGGACGGCTCCGCCGCGGCCGAGCGCTGCGCGGACCGCGCGCTGGCGATCCGCCACGCGGTGGCCCTCGCCGGTCCCGGCGACGCCGTCCTCGTCGCGGGCAAGGGGCACGAGGCGTACCAGGAGACCGCCGGGCGCAAGGTGCCGTTCGACGACCGCGAGGTGTTGCGCGCGGCGATCCGCGGGCGGGGGGACCGCGCGTGATCCCGCGCACCGCGGCCGAGATCGCTGCCGCGACCGGCGGGCGGGTGGCCCTCGGGGACGCCGCGGCGCGCGCGAACGGCATTTCGATCGACTCGCGCACGATCCAGCCCGGCGAGCTGTTCTGCGCCATCGCCGGCGAGCGGCACGACGGCCACGACCACGCCGCCGAGGCGGTGCGCCGCGGCGCGCCGATCGTGCTCGCGCAGCGCGCGCTGGAGAACCTCGCCCCCGCGGCGCTGGTGCTGGTCGGCGACACGACGGCCGCGCTCGGCGCGCTGGCGCTGGACGAGCGTCGCCGCCGCGCCGGGCTGAAGCTCCTGGCGGTGACCGGCAGCTCGGGCAAGACCACGACCCGCGCGCTCGCCGCCGCCGCGCTCGCCGCCCGCTACCGCACCGCGGCCAGCGCCGGGAACCTGAACAACCAGTGGGGCCTGCCGCTGTCGATGCTGCGGCTGGCCGACGACGCCGAGGCCGCCGTCGTCGAGCTGGGGATGAACCACCCCGGCGAGATCGCGACGCTGGCGCGGCTGGTCGAGCCGGACATCGGCGTCATCACCAACATCGGCACGGCGCACATCGGGTTCTTCGCCGACCAGCGCGGGCTGGCCGCGGCCAAGGTCGAACTGCTGCAGGAGATGCCGCGCGGCGCGACGGGCGTGGTCCACGCCGGCTCGCCGCACCTGTTGGAGCTCGCGCGCGCGACGGCGCGGCGGCTCGTGACGTTCGACCTCCAGCCGCCGGCCGACCTGGTCGCGACGGGGCTCGGCGGCTCGCTGCTCGAGGGAACGCGCTTCACGGTCGAGGGCGTGCCGGTGCGGCTCGCGCTGTGGGGCCGGCACGCGGCGCTCAACGCGCTGGCCGCGCTCGGCGCGGCCCGCGCGGCGGGCGTGCCGCTGGCCGAGGCCGCCCCACGGCTGGCCGCCCTCGAACCGCAACCCGGCCGCGGGCGGATCGTGCGCCTCGCCGGCGGCGTGGTGCTCGTCGACGAGACGTACAACTCGAACCCCTCGGCGCTGGAGGCGGTGCTGGCGGGGCTGGCGGGCTCGCCGTGGAGCGGCCGGCGGGTCGCGGTGATCGGCGACATGCTCGAACTGGGCGAACGCAGCGCCGAGTTCCACCGCGAGGCCGGCGCCCGCGCCGCGGGCGCCGGGATCGAAGTGCTGCACGCCGTCGGCGGGTTCGCGGCCGAAATCGCCGCGGGCGCCCGCGCCGCCGGGATGTCGCGCCTGTTCGAGCACCGCGACGCGCCCGCCGCGGCCGGCGCACTACCCGACCTGGTCAACGACGGCGACCTCGTGCTCCTCAAGGGCTCCCGCGGCGTGCGGCTGGAGTCGGTCCTCGCGGCGCTCGTCTCGTCGCGCGGCGAGCAGGTGCGACCGTGATGTACCACCTGCTCTACCCGCTGCGCGAGCTGTTCTTCCCGTTCAACGTCTTCCGCTACATCACCTTCCGCTCGGCGCTGGCGGCCTTGACCGCGATCCTGATCAGCTTCTTCGTCGGGCCGGCGCTGATCAGGAAGCTGCGCGAGTGGCAGATCGGCCAGGAGGTCCGCCGCGACGGGCCGAGCACGCACTTCGTCAAGCAGGGCACGCCGACGATGGGCGGGGTCCTGATCATGATCTCGATCCTCGTCCCGTCGCTGTTGTGGTCGGACCTCACCAACCCCTTCGTGTGGATGGTCGTCGTCGCGACCGCCGGCTTCGGCCTGATCGGGCTGTGGGACGACGCGCTCAAGAAGACGCGCCGCAACAGCAAGGGCCTGTCGGCGCGCGGCAAGCTCGCGGCCCAGATCGTGCTCGCGGCGGCGTTCGGCGCGACGCTCCTTCTGCTCGGCTTCTCGACGCACCTGACCGTGCCGTTCTACAAGCCGGGGGCCGAGCTGGGTTACGCCTTCGTCCCGTTCGTGATCCTCGTCCTCGTCGGGGCCGCGAACGCCGTGAACCTGACCGACGGCCTCGACGGCCTGGCGGTCGGCACGACCGGCATCGCGTTCGGCACCTACGCCCTGTTGGCCTACGCCGCGGGCAATGCGGTGATCGCGCGCTACCTCGGCACGCCGCCGGTCGGCGGCGCGGGCGAGCTGACGGTCTTCGCCTCGGCCGCGGTCGGGGCGAGCCTCGGTTTTCTCTGGTTCAACGCGCATCCGGCGGCCGTGTTCATGGGCGACGTCGGCTCGATGGCGCTCGGCGGCGCGATCGGCTCGGTGGCCGTGATTTGCAAGCAGGAGATCCTGCTGGTCCTCGTCGGCGGGTTGTTCGTGCTCGAGGCGGTCTCGGTCATCCTGCAGGTGCTCTCGTACCGCTACCGCGGCGGCAAGCGCGTGTTCCGCATGGCGCCTTTGCATCACCACTTCGAGCTCGGCGGCTGGCCGGAGACGAAGGTCGTGATCCGCTTCTGGATCCTGGCCATCCTCTTCGCGCTCAGCTCGCTGGCGACGCTGAAGCTGAGGTGACGGTGGGCACGCCGCGCAACGTGCTGGTGGTCGGCCTCGGGCGCTCGGGGTGCGCCGCGGCGCGGCACCTGCTGGCGCGCGGTGAACGCGTCACCGGCACCGACATGCAGCCCGTGGAGCGGCTCGGCCGCGAGGCCGCCGCGCTGGCCGAGGCCAACGTGCGGCTCGTGTGCGGCGCTCACGACGAGAACGACTTCGTCGGCGCCGACCTGCTCGTGGTCTCGCCCGGCGTGCCGCTCGACATCCCGCCGATCGCCGCCGCCCGCGCCCGCGGCGTGCCGGTGATTTCGGAGATCGACCTCGTGGCGGGCGCGGTCGGCGAGCGGCTGATCGCCATCACCGGCAGCAACGGCAAGACGACGACCACGGCGCTGGTCGCTGCGATGCTGTCCGCGGCGGGGCGCGAAGGCGTGCCGTGCGGCAACTACGGCACGCCGCTGGTCGACGCCGTGCAGGGCGATCACCCGGATCGCTGGTACGCGCTGGAAATTTCGAGCTTCCAGCTCGAAACGACCTCCAGCCTGCGCGCCGCGGGGGCGGTGCTCCTGAACGTGCAGGCCGACCACCTCGACCGGCACGGCAGCTACCTCGGCTACCGCGAGGCCAAGTGGCGCATCGCCGCCCTGCGGGCGGGCGACGCGCCGCTGGTCCTGAACGCCGACGACCCCGACGTCGCGCCGCTCGGCGCGCAGGCGCTGCCACCGGTGCTCGAGGTGTCGGTCGAGCGCGCGGTCGCGGCGGGCGGGTTCCAGCAGGGCGACGAGTTGCGGCTGCGCACCGGCCACGGCGAGGAACTTCTGGCGCGCAGCGGCGAGCTGCAGCTGCCGGGGCGCCACAACCGCGTCAACGTGCTCGCCGCCGCCGTCGCCTGCCGCGCGCTCGACCTGCCGCTGGACGCGCTGCACTCGGCCGCCACGTCGTTCCGCCCGCTGCCGCACCGGCTGCAGGAAGTGGCGCTGGTCGGCGGCGTGCGCTACGTGGACGACTCCAAGGGCACCAACGTCGGCTCCGTGCTGGTCGCGCTGGAGGCGATCCGCGAGAACCTCGGGCCGCTGCCCCCCGCCGGGCCGCGGATCCACGTCCTGCTCGGCGGCCGCGACAAGTCCTCGGACTTCCGGCCGCTCGCGCACGCGCTTGCGCGGGCCGGTTCGACCCCCCTCGCCTTCGGCGAGGCCGGCCCGCGCATCGCCCTCGCGCTCGAGGGCGAGGGCGTCGCGGTCGAGCGCTGCGGCTCCCTGGAAGACGCCGTGCAGCGCGCCGCCGAGCTGGCGCGCCCGGGCGACGTCGTGCTGCTCTCGCCGGCCTGCGCTTCGTTCGACGCGTTCAGCGGCTACGCCGCGCGCGGCGACGCCTTCGCCGCCGCGGCGCGGCGGCTCGCGGGGGACGGGCGATGACCGGCGAGCGGCGCGCGATGGCGATGACCGCCGATTGGTGGTTCTCGGCGGCGACGGCGTTCCTGGCCGTCTCGGGGCTGTTCCTCTCCGGCTCCGCACGGGCGTTCCAGGAAGCGCTCGGCGGCGGCGTGCCGATCGGCATCGCCAAGTCGATCGTGCACCTCGTCATCGGCTTCGTCTTCTTCGTGCTCATCATGTGGCCGGACTACCACCACCTGTCGGGGCGGCGCGCGGTGTGGCTGATGCTCGGCGTCATCGCGGCGTTCCTGCTCGCGGCGCTGTTCGGACCGGAGATCAACGGCGCCCACCGCTGGCTGCACTTCGGCCCGCTGAGCTTCCAGCCCTCGGAGCTGGCCAAGCCGGTGCTCGTCGTCGCGCTCGCCGCGGCGCTGTGCCGCTCGGGCGAGGAGATCCGGACGACCACGGGACTGGCGCGGCCGATCGTCATCGGCGGGTTCCTCTCGGCGCTGGTCCTCGCCGGGCGCGACCTCGGGACGCCGGCCCTGCTGTTCGGCGCGGCGCTGGCGATGGCGGTCGCGGCCGGTGCGCGCTGGCGCCACGTCGCGTCGCTCGTCGGGGCCAGCGCGGTGCTGTTCGCGCTGTTCGTCGTCATCGCCCCGTACCGCGCCGAGCGCGTGACCGGCTTCGCGCGCGCGGTGGTGTTCTCGCCGGCCGAGCTGCCCGAGATCCCGTACCAGCTGCGGCAGTCGATCCTCGCCGTCGGCTCCGGCGGGCCGTGGGGCATGGGGATCGGCGCCTCCTCGCAGAAACGGCTGTTCCTCCCCGAGCCGGACAACGACTTCCTGTTCGCGATCGTGGCGGAAGAGCTGGGGCTGTGGGGCGCCCTGATCGTGCTCGCGCTGTTCCTCGTGCTGGCATGGCGCGGCCTGGTCATCGCCGAGCGGGCCCCGGACGATCTCGGCCGGCTGATCGCGCTCGGCGGCGCGTGGATGCTCTCGGTCCAGGGGCTGTGCCACATGGGCGTGGTGACCGGCCTGTTGCCGACCAAGGGACTCCCGCTGCCGTTCCTGTCCACCGGGGGCAGTTCGCTGATCGCTTCGTTCATGTTGGCCGGGCTGGTCCTGAACGTGTCGATGAGGAGCCGCGGCGGTGCGCGCTGACAAGCCGATCGTGATCGCCGGCGGGGGGACGGGCGGGCACGTCTACCCCGGCCTCGCGCTCGCGCACGAGCTGCGGCGCCGCCGCCCGGCGCGCCCGCTGGAGTGGATCGGCGCGCGCGGCGGGCTGGAGGAGCGGCTCGTCCCGCGCGAGGGGCTGCCGCTGACGGCGCTGCCGATGTCGGGGCTGGCGCGGATGGGCGCGGCGCGGCGGATCGTCGCGGTGGCGCAGGCGGCCTGGGCCACCACGCGGCTCGCCGCGCGCTTCGGCAGCCGCCGCCCGTCGCTGATCGTCGGCGTGGGCGGGTTCGCCTCGGGGCCGGCGGTGCTCGCGGGCGCGCTCGCGCGCGTGCCGACGCTGATCCTGGAGCAGAACGCCGTGCCCGGCGGCACGAACCGCTTCCTCTCGCGCGTCGCGTCGGCCACCGCCGCGAGCTTCGCCGAGTGCGCCACCGGCCTCTCGGGCCGCGTCGTCGTGACCGGCAACCCCGTCCGCGACGAGGTGCGGGCGATCGCCGAACGCCCCGCCGGCCCGTTGCGCGCGGTGCTCGGCTTCGGCGGCAGCCGCGGCGCGCACGGGCTGAACGATGCCTGGTGCGCGGCCCTGCCGCTGCTGGCGGATCTCCCGCTGCACTTCGTGCTGCAGACCGGCGAGGCGGACCTCGAGCGCGTGCGCGAGGCGGCGCAGCGCGCCGGCGCCGACGCCGAGGTGCACGCGTTCCTGTTCGATCTGCCGACGCGCCTCGCGGCGGCCGACCTCGTCGTCGCGCGCGCCGGCGCGACGACCGTCGCGGAGCTGACCGCCGCCGGGCGGGCCTCGATCCTCGTGCCGTTCCCGTTCGCGGCGCACGACCACCAGCGGGCCAACGCGCGGGCCCTCGCCAACCGCGGCGCGGCGCTCGTCGTGGACCAGGCCGAGCTGGGCGGCGAGAAGCTGGCGGCGCTGGTGCGCGGGCTGGCGCTCGACCCGGCGCGGCTGGACGAGATGTCGCGCGCGGCGCGCCGGCTCGGCCGGCCCGACGCCGCGCGGCACGTGGCGGACCTGGCCGACGAGCTGGCCGGTGGGGAGGCCGCGTGAAGCTCGGGCGCGTGCGGCGGGTGCACTTCGTCGGGATCGGCGGGTCCGGCATGAGCGGCATCGCCGAGGTCCTGCTCAACCTCGGCTACGCGGTCAGCGGCTCCGACGCCGCCGACAGCGAGGTGACGCGCCGGCTGGCCGCGCTCGGTGCGCGGGTCCACGTCGGGCACGACCCGTCGCTGGTCGAGGGCGCCGACGTCGTCGTCACCAGCACCGCGATCGCGGCCGACAACCCGGAGCGGCTCGCCGCGCAGGCGCTGCGGATCCCGGTGATCCCGCGGGCCGAGATGCTGGGCGAGCTGATGCGCATGAAGTACTCGATCGCCGTCGCCGGCTCGCACGGCAAGACCTCGACGACGTCGATGATCGCGCAGGTCCTGTCCGGCTGCGGGCTCGACCCGACGGTCGTGATCGGCGGCCGGCTGGGGATGCTCGGCAGCGGCGGCAAGCTCGGCAGCGGCACGGTCATGGTCGCCGAGGCCGACGAGAGCGACGGCTCGTTCCTGCGGCTGTTCCCCACGATCGCCGTCGTGACCGGGATCGACCGCGAGCACCTCGAGCACCACGGCGGTTTGCCGGAGCTGCGCGAGGCGTTCGTGCAGTTCCTCGTGCGCGTGCCGTTCTACGGGGCGATCGTCGCCTGCCTCGACGACGAGGGCGTGCAGGCGATCCTGCCACGCATCGACCGGCGCGTGGTCACGTACGGGCTGTCCCCGCAGGCCGACCTGCGCGCGGCCGAGATCGCGGCCGAGGGGTTCAGCGTGAGCTTCACCTACCGCCGCGAGCGCCAGAGCGGGCGCGTGCGGCTGCTGACGCCGGGCCGGCACCAGGTGCTGAACGCGCTGGCCGCGCTCGGCGCGGCGGACGAGCTGGGCTTGTCGTTGCGCGTCGCGGCGGCCGCGCTGGACGAGTTCGCCGGGGCCGACCGCCGGATGCAGCGCAAGGGCGAGGCGGCGGGCGTGCTGGTGGTCGACGACTACGGCCACCACCCGACCGAGATCGCGGCCACGCTGGCCGCGCTGCGCGAGGCGGTCGGCGAGCGCCGGATCGTGGTCCTGTTCCAGCCGCACCGCTACAGCCGGCTGCAGGACCTGTTCGACGAGTTCACCCGCAGCTTCTACGAGGCGGACAAGCTGGTGCTGACCGACGTCTACGCCGCGGGCGAAGCGCCGCGGCCCGGCGTGGACGCCGAGCACCTCGCGCAGGCGATCCGCGAGCACGGCCACCGCGACACCGCGTACGCCGGGCCGCTCGCCGACGCAACGCGGGCGACGATCGAAGCGCTGCGGGGGGGCGACGTCGTGCTGACGCTCGGCGCGGGCAACGTCCTGCGCGCCGGCGGCGAGATCCTGGCCGCGCTCGACCCGGGGGGCGCCGCGTGACCGCCGCCGCCGGGCAGCAGTTCTACGCCGCGCTGGCGGCCGAGCTGGGCGTGGAGGCGCGCCCCGCCGAGCCGCTCTCGCGGCACACCACCATGCGCGTCGGCGGTCCCGCCGACTGGCTGTTCCTGCCGCGCGAGCTGACCCACGCGGCCCGGCTGTGGGCGGAATTGCGCCGCGGCCCGCTGCCGGTGCGCGTCCTCGGCGCTGGCAGCAACGTCGTCGTCTGCGACGAGGGCGTGCGCGCGGCGGTGATCGCGACCGAAGGGCTGGCGCAGGGCGCGCGCCTGGCGGGCGCCGGCGTGATCGAGGCTCCCGCCGGCACGCCGATCCCGGGCCTCGTGCGCTGGGCCGCCGAGCGCGGGCTGGCCGGGCTGGAGTTCGCCGAGGGGATCCCGGCGCAGCTCGGCGGCGCGATCCGGATGAACGCCGGCGCGAACCGCTCCTGGTTCGGCGCGGTAGTCGAGAGCGCGTGGGTCGCGGGCGAGGACGGCAGCGTCGTCGAGCGCGCGGTCGAGAGCGGCGATTTCGGCTACCGCGACAGCTTCGCCGCGCGCGCGGGGCTGCTCGTCCTCGGGGCGCGCCTGCGCCTGCAACCGGACGAGCCGGACGCGATCCGCGGCCGCATCGCCAGTTTCCGCGAGCGCCGCCGCGCCACGCAGCCCGTGCAGGCCCGCTCGGCGGGCTGCGTGTTCGCCAACTACCCCGAGCAGTCGGTCGGCGCGCTGGTCGAGCGGCTCGGCCTCAAGGGCACGCGCGTGGGCGACGCCGAGGTCTCGACGCTGCACGGCAACTTCGTCGTCAACCGCGGCAGCGCGCGGGCGGCCGACGTCCTGGAGCTGATCGAAATGCTGCAGCAACGGCTGACCGCCGAGACCGGGCAGCCGCCGCGGCTCGAAGTGGAGATCTGGCGGTGAAGGAAGTCCTCGGGTCGATCCGCCGCGGCGCGCGCCGCCGCAAGCCGCTGCGGCGGTCGCGGTGGAAGATCGCGCTGTACGCCGCGCTGTCGCTCGGTGCGGTCGCGGGCCTCGCGCTCGGCGTGCGCGCGGTGCTGCTCGCGCCGGCCCTCGCCGTGCGCAACGTCGAGGTGCGCGGCACCGCGCGCGTGAGCCCCGCGCGCGTCTCGGCCGCCACGTCCTGGGCGATCGGGCGGCCGATCCTGCTGGTCGGCCTCGACCGGCTGCGCGCCGACGCGGAAAACGTGGCCGGCGTCGGCGCCGCGGCCGTGGCGCGGCGCATGCCGGACATGATCGAGATCACGGTTGTCGAGCGCGTGCCGATCGCCCGCGCGCACATCGGCGGCGCCGAGGTGCTGCTCGACGGCCGCGGCGCCATCTTCCCGGTCGGCCGCCGGCTCGCGGGCGACGAGCGCCTGCCGCTGGTCGTGGGGATCGCCGGCTCGCTGGCCACCGCGCGGCTCGGCACCGAGGACGAGTCGGTGCTGCGGGCGATCGCCGCGCTGCGGTTCGCCGCGTCCCGGCGCGACCTGTCGGAGGTCACGCTCGACCTCTCGCGGCGCGACCGGATCGAGCTGTGGGAGACCGCGACCGGGCCCGTGCTGTGGCTCGACCGCGCACGCCCGGAGCGCAATCTCGAGCAGTTCTTCCAGAACGAGGACCGCGTCAAGGAGATCGCGGCCAACCGTCCCATCGACCTGAGGTACCCCGACCGACTGACGCTCGTGCCGTCCGCCGACGGCGCGGTTGCGAGGTGAGCATGGCAAAGAACCTTGAGACTCTGGCCGCGATCGACCTGGGCACGTACCGCTCCTGCTGCGTGATCGCGGAGGTGACCGGCCCCGAATCGCTGGAGGTGGTGGGCATCGGCACGACGCGCACCGACGGGATCCGCAAGGGCGTGATCGTCAACCTCGAGGCGCTGGTCGCCTGCATCCGCCGCGCCGTCGAGCAGGCCGAGTCGATGGGCGGACGGCGCGTCGAAACCGCGCTGGCGACGGTCCCCGCGGCGCAGGCGCGCTCGTTCACTTCGCGCGGCGTGGTCACGATCGGCAGCCGCGACCGGGTCGTGACCCGGCGCGACCTCGAGCGCGTGTTCGAAACGGTGCGCGCCGTCCAGATCCCCGCCGGCCAGTCGATCCTGCACGTGATGCCGCAGGAGTACACGCTCGACGGCCAGGAGGGGATCCAGGACCCGGTCGGGATGAGCGGCGCGCGCCTGGAGGGGAGCTTCCACATCGTGACCGTGCCGCAGCAGGCGGCGCAGCACGTCGTGACGGCGCTCAACCAGGCGCAGATCGAAGTCGCCTCGCTGGTCTACCCGCTGCTCGCGTCGGCCGAGACCGTGCTCAGCCGCGAGGAGCGCGAGCAGGGCGTGCTCCTGATCGACTGCGGCGGCGGCACGACCGACGTCGCGCTGTTCGAGCGCGGGGCGCTGTGGTTCACCGGCACGATCCCGGTCGCGGGCGACTTGATCACGAACGACCTGTCGATCGGCCTGCGCACGCCGGTGCCCGACGCCGAGCTGCTCAAGCGCGCGCACGCGCGCGCCGTGGCGGGGCAGGACGACGACGTCGCGCTCGAGGTCCCGACGGTTGGCGGCGGCCAGCCGCGGGTCGTCCCGCGCAGCCTGCTGACCCAGGTGGTCTCGCCGCGGGTGATGGAGATCTACGAGCTGGTCCGCAACGTCGTCGACCGGTTCGGGCTGCACGCGCGCGCCCGCTCGGGCGCCGTGATCGTCGGCGGCAGCGCCAACCTCGAGGGGATGCTCGAGGTCGCGGAGCAGGTGCTGCAGATGCCGGTCCGGCTCGGCGTGCCGGTCGGGATCGGCGGGCTCGTGGAAGAGATCCGCGCGCCCAGCTTCGCCTCCCCCGTCGGCCTGTTGCGCTGGGAGCTGGTGACCGGGCGGCGCAAGAGGGCCGAGGAGGCCGAGGCCAACCGCGGGTGGTTCCGCCGCCTCGGCGCCGGCGCGCGCAGGGCCTCGGGGTGGCTGGGCGAGATGTTCTAGGAAACGGGCACGGCCCGGGTGCGGGCCTGGTACGGGCAAGGGTAAGGGAGGTCGCGAGATGACAGAGAAAGACAGGACGGAAGAGCGACCGGCTGGCAAGCTGCGGTTCCGGCTGGACGACATCGAGGAAACGGGGCGCATCAATCCCTATGCCGGCGAGGACGGCCCGCGCGAGGTGCCGCCCGGCGCCATCATCAAGGTCGTCGGCATCGGCGGCGGCGGCGGCAACGCCATCAACCGCATGATCGCGTCCGGCGTGCGCGGTGTGGAGTTCATCTCCGTCAACACCGACGCGCAGGCGCTGGCCGGCAACCGCGCGCCGAACAAGATCCAGGTCGGCTCGCGGCTGACGCGCGGGCTGGGGGCCGGGGCGCGGCCCGAGGTCGGGCGCGAGTCGGCGCTCGAGGACACCGAGCGGCTCTTGGAGTCGCTGGCCGGCGCGGACATGGTCTTCGTCACCGCGGGCCTCGGCGGCGGCACCGGGACCGGCGCGGCGCCGGTGATCGCGGGACTGGCGGCCGAGCTCGGCGCGCTCGTGGTGGCGGTGGTCACCAAGCCGTTCTCGTTCGAGGGCCGGCGGCGGCGCGAGCAGGCCGAGGAGGGCCTGACCGAGCTGAAGAAGACGGTCGACACCGTGATCACGATCCCGAACGACAAGCTGCTGCACACCGTGGACCGCAACACCAGCATCCAGGCCGCGTTCATGCTCGCCGACGACGTGCTGCGGCAGGCGGTGCAGGGCATCTCCGACCTGATCCTCATCCCGGGCGACATCAACCGCGACTTCGCCGACGTGAAGACCGTGATGAAGGGAATGGGGATGGCGCTGATGGGCACGGGGATCGCCGATGGCGAGAACCGCGCGGTGTCCGCCGCGCAGCAGGCGATCAGCTCGCCGCTGCTCGAGGACACCTCGATCGAGGGCGCCAAGGGCGTGATCTTCAACATCACCGGCGGCGAGGACCTCTCGCTGTACGAGGTGAACGAGGCGGCCTCGATCATCCACGACGCCGCCGATCCCGAGGCCACGATCCTGTTCGGCTACGTCACGCGGCCCGAGATGAACGGCAAGGTCAAGGTCACGGTGATCGCGACCGGGTTCCAGAAGCCGTCCGAGCCGGTCATGAAGCCGCCCGCGGCGTACGTCCCGATCTCCGCGCCGGTGCCGCAGCAGCCGCCGGTGCAGGCGATCGCGCCGGCGCCGATGGTCGAGGGTCCGGCACCTGCGCCGCCGCCGGTCGTCGTGGCGCCCCAGCGCCCCGCGCCGATCGAGGAGTACCCGATGCTGCCGGAGGACGGCCTGGCGCACCTCAACCCGGACCGCAACGACTTCGAGATCCCGGCGTTCATCCGCCGGATGCAGGACTGACCGTGAACGCGCGACGCGCGACGCGCGTTCTGGTCATCGACGACGACACCGACGTGCTCGGCCTCCTCCGCGCGCTGTGCCACGGCGCGGGGGTCGAGATCCTCGAGGCGGTGGACGCCCAGGCCGGGCTGGCCCTGGCGCGCGAGCACGCGCCGGACCTGGTGCTGCTCGACCTCGTGCTGCCCGACCGCGACGGGCTCGACGTCCTGGGCGAGATGCGCGGCGACTCGCGCCTCGCGCACGTGCCGGTGGTCGTGCTCTCGGCGCGGCGGACCCAGGCCACCAAGGTCGCCGCGTTCGAGGCCGGCGCCGACGACTACATCGTCAAGCCGTTCGGCCTGCAGGAAATCGACGCCCGGATCCGGGCCAACCTCCGCAAGCGCGAGCTGTACCGCAAGCTCGAGCGCGCCAACTGGGAACTGCGGCTGGCCAACGAACGGCTGGCCGAGCTGGCCCAGACCGACGAGCTGACCGGGCTGGCCAACGCCCGCACGCTGCGCGACCGGCTGAAGGACGAGTTCCTGCGGGCCGAGCGCTACGAGACCCCGCTGTCGGTCGTCATGGCGGACCTCGACGGCTTCAAGGCGACCAACGACCGCCACGGCCACCCGGCCGGCGACCGGATCCTGGCCCAGCTCGCGCAGCGGCTGCGGGCCGCGGCCCGCGCGACCGACCTCGTCGCGCGTTACGGCGGGGACGAGTTCGCGTTCGTGCTGCCGCACACCGGGCTCGCCGACGCGACGAGCTTCGCGCAAAGGCTGTGCGCGCACGTGCTGGAGGTGCCGCTGCGGCTCGGCAACGGCAGCGCTGCCGGCGTGCGCCTGAGCTGCGGGGTCGCGACGTGGCCCGACAGCGGCCCGATGGAGACGGCCGAGGAGATGCTGGAGACCGCCGACCAGGCGCTGTACGCCGCCAAGCGGGACGGCGGCGGCGGCGTGGTCGCGGCGCACATCGAGTCCTCGACCCCGTGCTCGCCCGTGGCGGCGTGCGACGCCCCGACGGGCGCAACGAAATGACGACATTCACGGCCGCCGCGAGGCGGCCCTGAGGAGATGGGGGAAGGGTTGAAAACGGCGGCACTCCCGTTCCGTCCCACCACCGTGGCGCTCGTCGCGCACCGGCGCGGCCGCATCCCACCGGCCGGGCCGAGACCACACACTCCCTGGCCGCCGCCCTTCCCCCGGTTTTTCCCCGCCTGGTCTCAATCGCACAGCGTCCCGGGCACGCAGGCGGCCCGTTGAGTTCCGGGCGCGAACAGCGCCCCCGGAACCGCGTGCGCGAGCCGCTCTCGGGCAAGCGCCGGAAGCGCCATGAGTGCCCGGGACGACTGCCTCGGTAATCGTAATTCCGCAACTGACACCGCCGTTCCCAGGTTTCTTGATGTTCTCCTGACGCCTGCGGAGTGCCTTTTGACGTCGCATTGACCCGCCCGCGTGTACTGTGTCCGCATGCTCGTTCTGCTCCAGGATCTCCTGATGTTCGCGCTGGCGCTGCTCGCCTTCGCGCTGGCGTGGCTCTACGTGCGCGCGTGCGGGCGGGTCTGCCGATGAGCGACCCCGCGCCGGCGGTGCGCGCCCCACGCGCGTCGGATCCCACGTCCGGCGCGGTCCTCCGCATGTTCCTGGCTGGCCGGAACCTGCCGCGCGCCGGCGCCGCGAACGCGCCCCCCGCCCCACGGCTGCCGCGATGACCGAATACGCGATCGGCGGCTTGCTGGCCCTGCTCCTCTTGGGCTACCTCGTGTACGCGTTGCTGAGGCCGGAGCGGTTCTGAGGTGACGACCAACGGCTGGATGCAGATCCTGTTCTTCTTCCTCGCGATCGTGTGCGTGACGCCGCCGATGGGGATCTTCCTGCACCAAGTGCTCGAGGGCGAGAACCACGTTCTGCGCCGGCCCCTCGGCTGGCTCGAGCAACTGGTGCTCCGCGCCTGCCGCGCCGACGTACGCGAGCAGTCGTGGCAGCGGTACGCTTTCTGCCTTTTGGCGTTTTCGGCATTCTCGCTGCTCGTCACGTACGCGATCCAGCGGCTGCAGCAGTTTTTGCCGTTGAACCCGCAGGGGCTGGGACCTGTCGAGCCGACCTCCGCGTTCAACACCGCCGCCAGCTTCACGACCAACACGAACTGGCAGGCGTACGCCGGCGAATCGACGATGAGCTACCTCGGCCAGATGGCCGGGCTGGCATGGCAGAACTTCACCTCGGCGGCGGCCGGGATCGGCGTGGCGCTCGCGCTGGCTCGCGGGATCACGCGCCCTGGCGCAGGCTCCGCGAGCGGTACGATCGGCAACATCTGGGTCGATATCACCCGCGCGACGGTCTACGTCCTCCTGCCGCTCGCGGTGGTTTTCGCGCTGTTCTTCGTTTCGCAGGGGGTGATCCAGAACCTCGCGCCGTACCGCGAGGTCACGACGCTCGAGGGAGACCGGCAGCTCATCGCGATGGGTCCGGTCGCCTCGCAGGAGGCGATCAAGCAGCTCGGCACGAACGGCGGAGGGTTCTTCAACGCCAACGCCGCGCACCCGTTCGAGAACCCGAACGCGCTGTCGAACTTCTTCTCGATGCTCCTGATCTTCCTGATCCCCGCCGGCCTGACCTACACCTTCGGGCGCATGGCGCGGAACCAGCGCCAGGGCTGGGCCCTGTTCGGGGCGATGGCGTTCCTGTTCCTGGCGGGAGCGGCCGCGGCGTACTGGGCGGAGGCGGCGGGCAACCCGGTCGTGCAAGCGGTCTGCGTGGACCCCGGACCCGGCAACATGGAGGGCAAGGAAACACGGTTCGGGATCGCCAACTCGGCCCTGTACGCGACCGTCACCACCGATGCCTCGTGCGGGGCCGTCAACGCGATGCACGACAGCTTCACGCCTCTCGGCGGGCTGGTGCCGCTGTTCGACATCCAGCTCGGCGAGGTCGTCTTCGGCGGGGTGGGCGCGGGGCTTTACGGCATGCTGGTGATGGCGCTCCTGTCGGTGTTCATTGCCGGGCTGATGGTCGGCCGAACCCCCGAGTACCTCGGAAAGAAGATCGAGACCCGCGAAGTGAAGCTCGCGATGATCTACGTTCTGATTTTCCCGCTGGTGGTCCTCGCGTTCAGCGCCTGGTCGGCCGTCGCCCCCTACGGGCTGTCGTCGCTGGGCAACGCCGGCCCGCACGGCCTGTCCGAGATCCTGTACGCCTACACGAGCGCGGCCGGCAACAACGGTTCGGCGTTCAGCGGACTGAACGCGAATACCCCCTGGTACAACGTGAGCATCGGCCTGGCCATGCTGGCGGGCCGCTTCCTGATGATCGTGCCCTCGCTGGCGCTCGCGGGCCTGTTGGCCGGCAAGAAGCGGGTGCCGCCCGGCCCCGGTACCCTCCCCACTGACGGCCCGCTGTTCTGCGCGCTCTTGGTCGGCGTGATCGTGATCGTGGGGGCGCTGACGTTCTTCCCCGTGCTCAGCCTCGGACCGCTCGTCGAGCACTTCGCGATGCGCGCGGGAAAGGTCTTCTGATGGCCGAGTCCTCCATCCGCGCGATCTCCGCCTGGGACCGGGCGGTGATGCTGCGGGCCCTCGCCGACAGCGCGCGGAAACTGGATCCGCGCCGCATGGCGCGCAACCCGGTGCTGCTGGTGGTCGAGGCCGGCAGCCTGCTGACCACGCTGGTCTGGCTGCGCGACTTAATCGCGCCGGCCGCCGGTGCGCAGCCTCCGTGGTTCACGGCGCTGGTCGCGTTGTCGCTGTGGTTCACCGTACTGTTCGCCAACTTCGCCGAGGCGCTGGCCGAGGGCCGCGGCCGGGCGCAGGCCGCCGCCCTGCGCACGCTCCGCAAGGAAACCGTCGCGCGCAAGCGGACCGGCACCCGCGAGCAGCGCGTCGCCGCGTCGGAGCTGCGCGCGGGGGACGTCGTCGTCGTCGACGCCGGCGAGGTCATCCCCGGCGACGGCGAGGTCATCGAGGGGATCGCCTCGGTGGACGAGTCGGCGATCACCGGCGAATCCGCGCCGGTGATTCGCGAGAGCGGCGGCGACCGCTCGGCGGTGACCGGCGGGACCAAGGTCCTGTCCGACCGCATCGTTGTCCGGATCGGCGTTAACCCGGGCGAATCGTTCCTGGACCGCATCATCGGCCTGGTCGAGAACGCCCGGCGCCAGAAGACGCCGAACGAGATCGCACTCAACGTGCTGCTGGCCGGGATGACGATCATCTTCCTGATCGCCTGCGTCACGCTGGTGCCGTTCGGGCTCTACTCCGGGCTGCGCTTGTCCATGACGGTCGTGGTCGCGCTGCTCATCTGCCTGATCCCGACCACGATCGGCGGGCTGCTGTCGGCGATCGGCATCGCCGGCATGGACCGCCTGATCCGGCACAACGTGATCCCGCTGAGCGGCCGCGCGGTCGAGGCGGCGGGCGACGTGGACACGATCCTGCTGGACAAGACCGGTACCATCACGCTCGGCAGCCGCATGGCGACGGCGTTCCTCCCCGCCCCCGGCGTGCGCACCGAGGAACTCGCCAGTGCCGCGCAGCTCGCGAGCCTGGCCGACGAGACCCCCGAGGGGCGCTCGATCGTCGTGCTGGCCAAGGAGCAGCACGGGCTGAGAGCGCGCCCGGTCGTCCAGCTCGACGGCACCTTCGTTCCGTTCTCGGCCCAGACCCGGATGAGCGGCCTGAACTTCGACGGGCACGTGGTGCGCAAGGGCGCAGTGGACGCGATCACCAGGCACGTCGGCGCGCTGGGCGGGCGCATCCCCGCCGAGGTCGAACAGGCGGTGTCGCGCATCGCAAAATCAGGCGGCACCCCGCTCGCCGTCGCGGACAACGAACGCGTCCTGGGCGTCATCGAGCTGAAGGACGTCGTCAAGGGTGGGCTCAAGGAGCGCTTCACCCAGTTCCGCGCGATGGGCCTACGCACCGTGATGATCACCGGCGACAACCCGCTCACGGCGGCGGCGATCGCCGCCGAGGCGGGAGTGGACGACTTCCTGGCCGAGGCCACGCCAGAGATGAAGCTCAAGCTGATCCGCGACGAGCAGGCCCGCGGCAAGCTGGTCGCGATGACCGGCGACGGCACGAACGACGCTCCCGCGCTGGCCCAGGCCGATGTCGCGATCGCGATGAACACCGGCACGCAGGCGGCGCGCGAAGCCGGCAACATGGTGGACCTCGACAGCAACCCGACCAAGCTCCTGGAGGTCGTCGAGGTCGGCAAGCAGCTCCTGATGACGCGCGGCTGCCTGACCACGTTCTCGATCGCGAACGACGTGGCCAAGTACTTCGCGATCCTACCCGCGCTGTTCGTGCCGGTGTTCCCGGAGATCGCGCCGCTGAACGTGATGCGGCTCGCCTCGCCGCTCTCCGCGATCCTCGCGGCCGTGATCTTCAACGCGCTGATCATCATCCTGTTGATCCCGCTGGCGCTGCGCGGCGTGCGTTACCGGCCGCTCGGCGCGGCCGCGCTGCTGCGGCGCTCGCTGCTGATCTACGGCGCGGGAGGCGTCGTCGCGCCGTTCGCCGGCATCAAGCTGATCGACATGCTGCTGGCCGTGGCCGGGCTGGCCTGAGGAGCGCTGGTGAACAGCGAGATCAGGACCGCCCTGCTGATGACCGTGGCGACGCTCCTGCTGACCGGGCTGGCCTACCCCCTGCTCGTCACCGGCGCCGCGCAGGCGCTGTTCCCGTCCCGCGCGAACGGGAGCCTCGTCGAGCGTGGTGGCCGGCCCGTCGGCTCTGAGCTGATCGGGCAGCGCTTCGCGAGCCCCAGCTACTTCCAGCCACGTCCCTCGGCGGCGGGAGCGAACGGCTATGACGCGTCCGCCTCGTCGGGCGCGAACCTCGCCCCGACTTCGCGCAGGCTGCGCGACCGGATCGCGACCGACCTGCAGCGGCTGCGCCGGGCGAACCCGCTGGCGGGCCCGCGGGTGCCGATCGACCTGGTCAGCACCTCCGGCAGCGGCCTCGACCCCGACGTCAGCCCGGAGGCCGCTCGCTGGCAGGTGCCGCGGGTCGCCGCCGCGCGCGGCGTCCCGGCCGCGGAGATCGCGCGACTGGTCGAGCGACACGTTGAAGCCCGCACGCTCGGCTTCCTCGGCGAGCCGCGCGTCAACGTCCTGCTGCTGAACCTCGATCTGGACGCGCGCTTCGGCACCACCCGGCGACACCGCGCCGCCGCGGGAGTATCGTGCGGGGCGCGAGGCGGAACGAACGCACGTGAGCCACGAGCGCCCCGATCCTGACGCCCTGTTGCGCCGGCTGTCCGCTCGCGAGAGCGCGGGCCGCGGGCGGCTCAAGATCTTCTTCGGCGCCTCGCCGGGCGTCGGCAAAACCTACGCCATGCTGGAGGACGCCGGCGGGCGGCGCGCCGCGGGCACTGATGTGGTCGTCGGCTGGGTCGAGACCCACGGCCGCGCCGAGACCGCGCTGCTCGTCGAAGGCATCGAGAACATCCCCGCGCGCGAGGTCGAGTATCGCGGGGTTCGGCTGCGCGAGTTCGACCTCGATGCGGCGCTGGCGCGCAAGCCCGCGCTGCTGCTGCTGGACGAACTGGCCCACACCAACGCTCCCGGCTCCCGCCACCCGAAGCGCTGGCAGGACGCTCTGGAACTGCTCGAAGCGGGCATCGACGTCTCCACGACGCTCAACGTGCAACACGTCGAGAGCCTGAACGACCTCGTCAACCGGGTCATCGGGGTCACGGTGCGCGAAACCGTCCCGGATCGGGTCATCGACGGGGCCGACGACGTCGAGTTCATCGACCTTCCGCCGGAAGAACTCCTGCAGCGGCTGGCCGAGGGCAAGGTCTACCTCCCGGAGCGGGTGGCGCAGGCCCGCGAGAGGTTCTTCCGGCGCGGGAACCTCCTGGCGCTGCGCGAGCTGGCGCTGCGGCGGACCGCCGAGCACGTGGACGCCGACGTTCAGACGTACCGCCGCGACCACGAGATCGGCGAGGCCTGGCCGGTGGCGGAGCGCATCCTGGTCTGCGTGCGGCCGAATCCTGAGAGCGACCGCCTGGTGCGCGCCGCCCGCCGGATGTCGGCCCGCCTCAAGGCCCCGTTTATCGTGGCCTACGTCGAAAGCCCCGAGCAGCCGCGGCTGTCGCCGGCCGAGCGCCAGGCTCTGGCCCGCACGATGAAGCTCGCCGAGGAGTTGGGGGCGCAGACCGCGACGCTCTCCGGCGGGACCGTGAGCGAGGCGCTCTTGGAGTTCGCGCGGCAACGCAACGTCTCGCGGATCGTCGTCGGCAAGCCGATTCACGCGCGCTGGCGCGACCGGCTGAAGGGTTCGCTTCTGGACGAGATCGTGCGCGGGAGCGGCGGGATCGAGGTGCTGGTCGTCCCGGGCGGCGGAACGCGGCCGCCGGGCGCCGGCGAGGCCGCGCCTGCCAGCACGCGTGGGCGGTGGCCGCGGTACGCGGCCGCCCTCGCGGTCGTGATCGCCTGCACGCTCGCATGCCGCCTGATGGCGGACCGCTTCGGTACGCCGAACCTGATCATGATCTACCTCCTGGGCGTCGCGTTCGTGGCCACGCGTTGCGGCCGCGGACCGTCCGCGCTGGCGGCGGTGCTGAGCGTCGCCGCGTTCGATTTTTTCCTCGTGCCCCCTTACCTGACGCTCGCGGTCGGCGACACGCAGTACGTCCTGACCTTCGTCGTGATGCTGGTCGTCAGCTTGCTGATCAGCACGCTGGCGGCGCGGGTGCGGGCCCAAGCGGACGCGGCGCGCGCCCGCGAGCACCGCACCCAGGTGCTGTACGCGATGAGCCGGGAGCTGGCCGCCGCGCGCACGGCGGAGGAGGTCGCGCGGAGCGGGAGCCGCCACGCCGCGGCGGTGCTGCGGGGGCCGGCGGAGGTGCTGCTGCCCGATGCGCAGGGCCGACTGGGCGCTTGCCCGGCGGATGCCCGCGAGGGAGCCGTGGCGCGCTGGGCCTTCGAGCACGGCCAGACGGCGGGGCTCGGGACGGACACGCTGCCCGGCGCCTCGGCGATCCACGTCCCGCTGCGCGGCGCCGCTGCCGCGGCCGGCGTCCTGAGCGTGCGCCCCGACCCGTCCCTGCTGCCGCTGTTGCCCGAGCAGCTCGAGCTGCTCGAGGCGCTCGCGCGGCAGCTCGGCTCGGCGCTGGAGCGGGTCCAGCTGGCCGCCGAGGCCGAACAGGCGCGCGTGGCGGCCGAGTCCGAGCGGCTGCGGAGCACGCTCCTCAGCACGGTCTCGCACGACCTGCGCACGCCGCTGGCGACGATCACCGGCTCGGCCAGCGCGCTGGTGCACGGGACCTCGCTGGACGAGGCGGGTCGCCAGGAACTCGCGGGCGCGATCTGCGACGAGGCAGAGCGCCTGAATCGGCTGGTGACGAACCTCCTGGACATGACGCGGCTGGAATCGGGTTCGCTGGAGCTGCGGCGCGACTGGCAGTCGCTGGAGGAGCTGGTGGGCTCGGCGCTGGCGCGGCTCCGCCGCATCGTCGACGGGCGCGCGATCGAGGTCTCGATCCCGGATGACTTGCCGCTGGTGCCGGTGGACGCCGTGCTGGTCGAGCAGGTGCTGGTGAACCTGCTCGAGAACGCGCTGAAGTACAGCGGACCGGCGTCCCCTGTGCGCGTCGGCGCACGCGCCGCCTCCGGGGCGGTGCTCGTGGAGGTCGCCGACGAGGGGCCCGGCATTCGGCGCGGCGACGAGGAGAGGGTGTTCGAGAAGTTCTACCGCGCGTCGGCGGGACCGCCCGGCTCCGGCCTGGGGCTGGCGATCTGCAAGGCGATCGTGACCGCCCACGGCGGCGTGATTCAGGCCGCGAACCGCGAGCCCCGCGGAGCCGTGTTCACGTTCACGCTGCCGCTGGCCAAAGACCCGCCGCCGGCAGTCGAGACCGATGCGGAGATCGAGCGTGCCTGACGCGGACAAGCGCGACGGCGCGGCGCGGCCGGGAATCCTCGTCGTGGAAGACGAGCCGCAGGTGATGCGCTTTTTGCGCACGACGCTCGCGGGACACGGTTACCGGGTGCTCGAAGCGGCCAGCGGCGGTCAGGCGCTGGTCGAGGCGTCGACGCGGTTGCCCGACGTGATCCTGCTCGACCTCGGCCTGCCGGACCTCGACGGCATCGAGGTCACGCGCCGGGTCCGTGAGTGGTCGCCGGTCCCGATCATCGTCATCTCCGCACGCGGCCGGGAGAACGACAAGGTCCAGGCCCTCGACGCCGGCGCGGACGACTACCTCACCAAACCGTTCGGGGTCGAGGAGTTGCTGGCCCGGATCCGCGTTGCGCTGCGCAACGCGGCCCGCGCCGCCGCCGGTCCGGGACCCGTGTTCCGGGCCGGCGAGTTGGTGGTCGACCTGGCGGCGCGGAGCGTTTCGGTCGCCGGCCGCGACGTGCACCTGACGCGTACCGAGTACAACCTTCTCGCAACGCTCGTGAAGTACGCGGGCAAGGTGGTGACGCACCAGCAGCTCCTGCGCGAGGTGTGGGGGCCCGGCGCGGTGACGCAGTCGCATTACCTGCGGGTCTACATGGGCCAACTCCGGCACAAGCTGGAGCGCGACCCCGCGCGTCCGCAGTACCTTCAGACCGAGCTCGGCGTCGGCTACCGTCTGCGCGCGGACTAGCACCGCGACCCGGCCGAGGTGCTGCACTTCCGGCCGCGGCATTGCCCCAACGCCGAATGCGAGCACCAGCTGGACCGCGAGACCTTGCGCGCCCGGCCCAACGAGAACGTCAAGCCCTACATCTACCGCTTCGTCACCTGACAACCGGCCCCGGCGAGGCGTGGACACCGCCCACCCAGCGCGGCCCCGCCGACATCGACCGGGCCGAAGCTCACCGGGTGCGGCGGGCCGGTTCGCCGTTAACGCACCCGGTTTTCATCAATGTGACTTTTCGAGCTCACTTCCAAGAAGCTGGCGGAAGTAGTCGATGGTCCGGGCGAGGCCGTCCTTGATGTCGGTCGTCGCTTCCCAGCCGAGGAGCCTTCTGGCCAACGCCGGGTCCGGCTTGCGCTGGACCGGGTCGTCCGAGGGAAGTGGCTCGAACCTCAGCTCGGAGGCGGACCCGGTCTGGTCCAGCACCATCCGGGCGAGGTCGAGCATCGTGAACTCGACCGCGCGGCCGAGGTTGATCGGGCCGGTGACCTCGTCGGGCGAGTTCATCAGCCGCACTAGCCCGTCGACCAGGTCCGTCACGTAGCAGAACGACCGGGTCTGCCGGCCGTCGCCGAAGATCGTGATCGGCCGGTTCTGCAGCGCCTGCACGATGAAGTTCGAGACCACGCGGCCGTCGTTGGGGTGCATCCGCGGGCCGTAGGTGTTGAAGATCCGCGCCACCTTGATCTTGGTCTTGTGCTGGCGGTGGTAGTCGAAGAACAGCGTCTCCGCGCAGCGCTTGCCCTCGTCGTAGCAGCTGCGGATGCCGATCGGGTTGACGCGGCCCCAGTACGACTCGGGCTGGGGGTGGATCTCGGGGTCGCCGTAGACCTCGCTGGTGCTGGCCTGCAGGATCTTGATCTTCAGCCGCTTGGCCAGCCCGAGCATGTTGATCGACCCGTGCACGCAGGTCTTGGTCGTCTGGACCGGGTCCTGCTGGTAGTGCACCGGCGACGCGGGACAGGCGAGGTTGTAGATCTCGTCCACCTCGATGTAGAGCGGGAACGTCACGTCGTGCCGCAGGATCTCGAAGTTCGGATCGCCCAGAAGGTGCGCGATGTTGGCCCGCGTGCCAGTGAAGAAGTTGTCGAGGCAGACGACGTGGTCGCCCTCGGCGAGAAGGCGCTCGCACAGGTGCGAGCCAAGGAACCCGGCGCCGCCGGTGACCAGGACCTGCTTTCTGAAGTGCGTCATCGCGTCATCCTCCGAATTCCCGGATCACCGCCGCCAGCTCGTCCTCCTCGCGGCGGGTGACCGCTTCGTCTTCCGGCCGGGGCCCCGGGTAGGGGCCCCACGCCAGCGTTTCCGAGTCCAACAGCCACACCGTGCGGTCCGCGTAGTGCTCGAGCAGCTGCGCCGTGCGCCGCGGGCCCAGCTCGCGGGCCCAGACCACGCGCCCGGAGTCGATGTCGGCGCCGTTGTAGACCCACTCGTAGCTCGCCTGCCAGCCCGGCTCGTAGCGCACGATGACCAGGTGCTTGCCCGGCCGGGCCTCGACCTGCCCGAGGATCTGCTGCCGGTAATCGCCGTACATCGTGTAGCGCGACTGCATCGCCGCGCCGGCCCCGGGCGCCGCGCCGGACAGGTGCACGAGCGAGGCGAGGACCAGGCTGACCGCCATCGCGCGGACGATCCAGCGGCCCGGCTCGTGCCCGCGCCAGCGCAGGACGTGGATCCTGCGGACCCCGGTCAACAGCAGCGCCACGATCAGCGGTGCGACCGGCGCGGAGTAGTGCGGCGCGCCGATCGTCGCCCCGCGCGCGATGAACACGAACAGGACGACGACACAGGCCAGCGCCAGCAACACCCAGCGGTCCTTGAGCGCCCACGGCAGGCCCAGCAGGGCCAGCGCGAACACACCCGGCAGGTAGAAACCGGCGTTGACGAGCACCCAGCGCCGCTGCATCTCCTTCTCTTTTGCCGCCTGCCGCTCGGGGTTGCGCGGAGTCTCGCCGGCCCGGGTCATGTGCGAGCCGCGGATCACGCGCAGCGGCTCGGGGTCGGTCTCCTTGGCCAGGAACCCCTGGAACACCCCCTTCTCGCCGATGTAGGTGCGGTACCAGACGTCGTACGGCATGGTCGTCGCGTGGCCGGTGACGCTGTGGTTGTACCAGGCCATCGCGGCCGCGGCAGGGACGAGGACCAGGAGCATCGGCAGGACGACGTTGCGGGCGAGAACCGCCAGTTTCGCGGAGCGCAGGAGCCAGGGGGCCGCGATGCCGAGGCCGAGCGCGGTGGCGATCATGCCCTCCAGCGGGCGGCTGTTGGCGAGGACGGCGATCCCCAGCGCCAGCAGCGCGGCGTGCGCCGGGCGCGGTTCGCGGGCGAGCCGCCGCAGCGCCCCGAACAGGAGCGCGCCGCCGAGAAGCGCCACCGCGCCGCCCCAGTACGTCTGGCCCCACCCGGAGACGACGGCGTAGGTCAACGGCGCGAGCAGCCCGGAGGCGAGCGCCCAGCGCGGCCCGATCCACGCCCGCAGCATCCAGCACAGCGCGGCCGAGGCCAGCGCGAGGCTGAGCCAGACGCCGAGCGCGGGATGGCCGAGGAACTGCCCGGCGGCGAGCGCGAGCCCCTGCCCCGGTGGGTACTTCGACTGGTACGTCGGCTGCTGGATGATCTCTTCCGACTCGAAGTGCGGCCACAGCGGGTGCGGCGGGTTCGTCAGGCGGAAGTGCGCGAACGTGTCGGCCGCGAGGAGGTACGAGAACTCGTCGGCCACGGCGGGCTGCGGCCAGCCGCGCTGCAGCGCGACGCCGGCGTTGACGGCGAGCGACAGCACCGCCACCGCCGCCAACGACAGCCACGGCCGCGCGGCCAAAGCGCGCAGGCCGCGCCCCACCCAGCGCCACGCGCGCGCGCCCGTCCACGGCAGCACGAGCAGCGCCAGGACGAAGATCGCCGGGGCCCAAGGGTCGATCATGAAGCCTCAGGCCCGGAAGCGCTGGCTGATGATGCCCCAGCGGTGCGCCAGCGGCGTGAGCCCGACCAGCACCCAGACGCCGGCGGGCGCCTGTTCGCGGACCAGGAACTCCGCGAGCCGCCAGTAGAACTCGCCGAACTTGCGCGGACGGAGCTGCAGCGAGTACTCGCGCTTGTTCAGATCGAACGTGCCGCGGCCGTAGCGGTACTGCTGGCGCAGGTAGCCCTTGGCAGTGCTGCGGTGGAAGTGCCAGACGCGCGCCGGGTCGAAATAGCCCTGGCGGAACCCGGCGCCGACGATGCGGTAGCTCAGGTCGAGGTCCTCGCCCGCGGCCAGCGGGAACGACTCGTCGAAGCCCTGCACGGCCCAGAATGCATCGGCGCGGTAGGCGACGTTGTTCGTCGGCTGCATCAGCGCGTTGCCGGAAACGTCCTGGAAGTACTCGCGCAGGAAGTTCAGGTACACCTCCCACGTGACCGCCGGGACCGACTCGGGGTACGGGTTGAGGCATGACCCGCCGAGCGCCGCGCTGCCGGTCTCGGCGAAGCCGCGCCGCAGCTGCTGCAGCCAGTCCGGCTCCGGGACGCAGTCGTCGTCGGTGAACGCGAGGTACTCGCCCCGCGCCGCGCGTGCGCCGGCATTGCGCGCGGCGGCGGGGCCCTTGTGCGGGGCGTCGATCAGCTGCAGCGGCAGCTTCGCGCGCAAATCGCCGCCGATGGCGGAGAACGACGTCGCGCCGCCGTCGTTGACGACGAGGAGTTCCCACGCGGGGTACACCAGCCGCGTGAACCCCTCCAGGCAGCGCCGCAGCGCGTCCGGGCGCTCGTAGGTCGGGACGATGACGCTGAACCGCGGGGCGTCGGCGCTCATGAGCGGGCCTCGGGCGCCCGCGAGCGGCGGGCCCTTTCGACGAAGAACCCGGTGGTGTTCGCGAACTGGGAGACGACCATCAAGAGCGACAACCGGAGCGCCTTGTCCGCCCGGTTGCTCAGCGGGTGCGTCAAGAGGTTGGTGTAGAAGCTCCACGGCTCCAACTCGATCTGGCCGTCGCGCTCGCGGTCGGCGTGGAGCTGGCGGAAGAAGAACGCGCCCCGCCCGTAGTTGTAGTGCTGGCGCACGAAGCGCCGGAGCGAGAGCGCGTGGTAGTGCAAGACGACGGCGTCCGCGACGTAGGCGAAGGCGTGGCCGGAGTGCACGCAGCGGTCGCAGAACTCGCGGTCCTCCCCGGCGGCCAGCGGGAAGCGCTCGTCGAAGCCGCCGATCCCGGCCAGGACCTCGCGGTGCAGTGCGAGGTTGTTGGTCGCGAAAAACGGTGCGCCTTTCCGCAGGTGGTAATCGCGCATGTAACAGACGAGGCTCTCGCTCGCCGCGGTGTAGACGTTGTCGGCGAGCGCGTTGACCGTGCGGCCGCCGGCGATGCAGCGCGGCGCCGCGGCGAACTGGCGCGCGAAGGCCGCGAGCCAGCCCGGATCCACGCGGCAGTCGTCGTCGGTGAACGCCACGTACTCGCCCCGCGCGTGCCGCGCGCCCGCGTTGCGGGCCGAGGCCGGGCCGCCGTGGGCGTTCCCGACGAGCTGCAGCTGCAGGCGCCCGCGGTAGTCGCGCACCGCCGCCTCGACCGCTGCGAAGTCCGGCGAGCCGTCGTCGACGATCACCAGGTCGAAGAGCGAGCGATCGTAGTCCAGCCCGCACATCGACTCGATGCAGGTCTTCAGGCGCTCGGGCCGGGAGAAGGTGGGAACGACGATCGAGAACGCGGGCTGGCCCATGCCGTCACCCGTTGCGCGCGGCGGACGGGAGCGGCGGGCCGGCGGGGTGCACCCGTCCGGAGAGATCGCGCACGTAAGCGCCGAAGAGGTGCCGCGCCGCGAGCGAGCGGCCGGCGCGCAGGAGCATCCGCGCCTCCTGCAGCACCGTCAGCGCGGTCAGGACGCCCGCCGCCGCCGCGCCGTGGTACTTGCGGTGGAACACGCCGGCGCTGTGGACCTTGCACTCCCAGCGCCAGGGCTCGGAGGTCAGCCCGCGGGCGCCGTCGGCGATGTCGTGCCACATCACGGCCCGCGGCTCGAACCAGACTTCGTGCCCCCCGGCCTGCATCCGCCGGCACAGGTCGAGGTCCTCGTAGTACATGAAGAACGCCGGGTCGAACAGGCCGACCGCGCGCAGCGCCGAGGCCCGCAGCATCATCCCGTGGCCCCAGACGAAGTCGGTCGGCGACGGCCGGTCGAACTGGCCGGCGTCGGCCTGCTCGATCCCCGGCAGGCGCTGGCTGAGCGGCAGCCGCCCGCGCCACGAGCCGGCGTACAGGAGCTTCGGCCGGCCGTCCGGCATCGGCTGGCTGGACCAGGTCTTCGGCCCGACCACGCCGGCGCGCGGATGCTCGCCCATGAACTTCGCGAGCGTCGCGATTGTCGCGCGGTCGACGTACGTGTCCTGGTTCACGAGGAACAAGAGCTCGGCGCCGCGGTCCAGCGCGGCCTCCATGCCGACGTTGCAGCCGGCCCCGAAGCCGAGGTTCTGCCCGTTGCGCAACAGAAGGCAGCCCGGGAAGCGGCGCTCGACCTCGTCCGGCGTGCCGTCAGTCGATGCGTTGTCCACCACGATCACGTCGAGCCGCGGGTAGCTCGAGCCCCGGAGCGACTCGACGCAGCGCACGACGGCCGCGCGGCCGTTGAACGACAGCACGATCGCCGCGACCGCCGGGGGCGCTTCGTTCACTTCCGCCGCGCCTCGAGCCACTTGCGCCGGTTCGCGGTCCGGGAGGTCTTGCCGCTGGAGGTCTTGATCACCCAGCGCTCGCTGAGCACGTCGAGGAAGTTGAGCGTCAGCGACATCGACTGCGTGATCGCGCGGCGGATCTGCCGGTCGATCTCGGCCTTCTGCGCCGGATCCTCGGTATCGACTTCGACCACGGCCGCGATCAGCTCGGTCCCTTCGACTTCGTCCGGTACGCCGAACACCGCGATGCGCCCGGGCTTCACGCCCGGGACGGTGCTGATGATCTCCTCCAGGTCCGCCGGGTAGATGTTCTTGCCGCCGTTGATGATCAGGTCCTTGAGCCGGCCGACGATGTACAGCTCGCCGTCCGCCATGTAGCCCATGTCGCCGGTCAGGAACCACTCGCCGCGGAAGAGGCTGGCGTTCATCTCCGGGTGGCGGTGGTAGCCCGAGAACAGCGAGTCGCTGCGGATCGCGACCTGCCCGACGCGCCGCTCGGGCAGCGCCTGGTCCTTGTCGTCGAGGATGCGCATCTCCACCCGGTCGAGCGGCGGCCCGCACGAGACGTTGATCATCGCGTCGGGGGCGTCGGCGGCACAGCGCTCGGCGAGCTGCTCCAGCTCCAGCTTGTCGCGGCTCACCGTGTCGTAGACCGGGGCCGTCCCCATCAGCGTGTGCGCGGCCATCAGGGTGTTCTCGGCCAGCCCGTACGCCACGCCGAGCCGGTCCCGCGTCACGCCCATCCCGGCGAAGCGCTCGACGAAGCGGTCGAAGCTGGTGTGGTAGACCCGCTCCGAACCGTTGATGAACGCGCGCACGCCGGACAGCGAGATCCCCTCGACGTCGCGGTCGCGCACGCGCCGGACGAGGTGGTTGAAGGCGAAGTTCGGCATGTTCGACAGGGTGCCGCCGTGGGCGGCGATCGCCTTGAACAGGATCGCCGGATGCCGCACCCAGTCCAGCGGCGGGATCAGCACCACCGGGACCCGGTAGGCGATCGGCAGGATCGTGCCGAAGATCAGCCCGCCGTCGTGGTACAGCGGCATCCAGTTGACGATCACGTCGTCCCGCCGCAGGTCCATGCGCCGGGCAAAGCTCGCCAGCTGGTTCAACAGCATGCGGTGCGTGGTCGGCACGCAGCGCTGGTTGCCGGTCGTGCCGCTCGAGGTCTGGACGTAGGCCAGCTCCTCCGGCACCGCGCGGTGCGTCGGCACGTCGGCCGCGCCCTCCGCCGGCAGCGTCGCCTGCACCTTGCTGAAGCCGATCGCCGGGCAGCCGAGCTTGCGGGCGAAGGTCTCGGCCAGCTCGTCCAGCGTCAAGAACGCGCGGGCGTCGATGTCCTGGACCAGCCGGGCCACGTTCCCCATGTAGACCTCGGGGAACAGGCGCTCGTTGGGCGTGGTGTAGATCGAGGGCGTCGCCCCGAGCAGGAGCAGGCCCCAGAAGCAGTAGACGACCGGCAGCGTGTCGTCGTGCGCGACCAGCACCAGGTCGCCGGCGCGGATTCCCTGCGCCCGCAGCGCGTACGCGTAGCGCCGCGCCGTGTCGAGGAACTCGCGGCGCGAGATCGTGACCGGCTCGGAGCCGGTCTGGGTGAAGATGATCGCGCACTCCGAATCATCCGGGTGCGGCGCCGTCACGGCCTCGGTCAACGTCGGCCAGCGTTCGAGCACCTCGTAGTCGATCGGCCCGGTTCCCGTCATCTCGCCTCGCTCTCCGTCGCCGGGCGCCCGTGCCCGGTCCGTGGGACGTGGTCAAACATCGGTCAGCGCGCGGGAAGCGGCAGCCGACCGTCGCGGACGGCCTCCCCCAGCCGCTCGCCGAGCCAGCGGCTGTACATCGCCGCCCCGAGCCGGTTCATGTGCACGAAGTCGGCCCAGCCCTCGTGCGGGATCGCGCGCTCGGCCGGGTAGCGCCAGAACGGGGCGCCGCCGGCGCGCACGACCTTCTCGATCTCGTCCAGCGCGCGCGCGTGATCGGCCGCGCCGTTGCCGTACAGCTCGATCACGCTGGTGTGGATCGGCAGCTCCACCACGACGATGTGCAGGTCCGGCGAGCGCAGGCGCAGCAGGTCGCCCAGCGAATCGAGGTGGCTCTGGGCGATGCGATACGTCCGCAGCTGCTGCTGGCCTTCCTCGTCCACCGGCCTGAACGCCTTGGGCTCCTGGGGACCGAACCCGTCAGGGGCCATGCCGAGGACCGACCGCTCGAGCAGGCCCTGCATCTGTGTCGGCTCGGACCAGAAGCGGTGCCCCTGGTATCGCCGGAACGCGACCGAGTGGTCGAGCAGCCAGCCGTTCACGTTGAAATCGCCCGCGTTGTACTGGTACCAGCTGCTCCCCTCGAGGAACTTCTGGAACTTGATGTCGCGCCGGTCGTCGAGCCCGTACGAGGACGTGCCGATCACGATCAGCTTCGGCCGGTACTTGTCGACGACGATCTGCGCCAGCGGCGCCTCGGCGTTCTCCGACATCCCGCCGAGACCGAAGTTGAAGCTGCGCAGGCCGCGCCCGGCGGCCTGGCGGAAGACCGGCTCCACGGTCGCCGGGTCGACCGCGCGGTAGACCTGCGAGCTGCCGACGAACAGGCAGTCCAGACCGCCCTGCCGCCGCACCATCTTCCGCAGCAGCACGAGCTTCTTGTCGAGCTGCGGCTGGCCGCTGCCGATCGTCTCCGGCGGCAGCCGCCCGGCCAGCGACTCCGAGCGCGCCGCGACCTCGAACACGCCGGCCACGCCCGCGGCCAAGAGCGCCGCGGCGACGAAGGTCAGGCCAACGGGCCAGCGCAGGCGTAGAAACGCCCCCTTGGCCTGCTCGGATGGCATTCCGTTCCTCAACCTGATCCCCGGCTGATGCCCAGCTTGGCGGAATTGTACGGCCTGTCCGGGGCGGTAAAGGTGATAATTTCGCCCGCGGACGGCACATTGGAAGGCGGGACGAGGCACGAGCTCGGCGGGGTTTAATCGAATGCCCGGAACAGTTTCGGCATGGACGGGGCGGCTGGGGGACGCCTGGCACAGGCTCGTTCCCCACACCGGGCCCCGGGTTGTGGTCGCGAGCATCCCCAAGTCGGGGACGCACCTCGTAATCTCGGCCCTCCGGCACGTGCCGGGGATGCGCGTGTGTCCCCGGATCGTCCTGGGGAACGTCCCCGTCGAGGACCGGGCCCGGCGCATCCGCCGGCTCGGCCCGCGGCAGGTGCTGGTCGGCCACCTCGTCTGCGACGAGCGGGTCGCGCGGGCGCTGGACGAGCGCGGGGCGAAGCTCGTGCTCATGACGCGCGACCCCCGCGACGTGGTCGTCTCGCTGGCCAAGTTCGTGATCAAGGAGCACGTCGGGCACCGGATGTACGAGTACTTCACCAGCGAGCTGCGCGACGACGACGAGCGGATCATGGCCTGCATACGCGGCGTCGGCGGCGAGCACGCGCGCGACGGCCGGGCCCAGCCGGACATCGGCGCGCTGTACCGCTCCTACTTCGAGTGGACCCGGGTCCGCGAGACCCACGTCTGCCGCTTCGAGGACCTCGTCGGGGCGCGCGGCGGCGGCTCGGACGAGGCGCAGTTCGAGGCGCTCGAGCACCTGTTCGCCTTTCTCGGCCTCGGGCTCGACCGCCGGGCGGTCGAGGCGGTCGCGCAGGCGACCTTCTCGCCGCAGAGCCTGACGTTCCGCAAGGGCGAGATCGGGGACTGGACGAACCACTTCACCCCCGCGCACCGCGCGGCGTTCCGCGAGGTCGCCCCCGGGCTCCTACTCCAGCTCGGCTACGAGGCGAACGACGCGTGGTGAACGCACCCCGGGCGGCGGCGGCGTGAGCGCCGGCACGGCCTCCCGGTCGTCCGAGGATGTCCGGTTCGTGGCGCGCGAGGGCGGCTGGGCCGGCCTGCTCGGCCTGGCCGGGGCGGCATGCCGCTACGTCAACTCGTTGATCCTGACCCGCGTTCTCGGCAGCAGCGCGTACGGCCTGTTCGCCCTGGCCAACACGGTGATCACGCTGCTCCAGCTGCCGGCGAACATGGGGTTGCCGATGTCGGCCGTGCACTTCGTGGCCGGCAGCGCGGGCACCAAGCGCTGGGCCAACCTGCGCTGGATCATCCGCGCCGCGCTGCGGCTCGTCGTCGTGTCGAGCATCGTGTGGGCCGTCCTGATCGTCGTGACCGCGCCGTGGACCTCGGGCGCGCTGTTCCGCAAGGAAGGCCTTTTCCTGCCGCTGGCCGGGCTGGCGGCGGCGCTGCCGCTCCTCGGGATCGGCGCCGTCTGCTCGGGGAGCCTGCAGGGCCTGAAGCTGATCCGGGCCAAGGTGTTCTTCGAGAGGATCGCGCACCCACTGGTGTTCTCGGTCCTGCTCGTCGCCGGCGGGCTGTTCTTCCGCAGCCTCGGCTACGTGCTGGTGTGCTTCGGCATCGCCACCGCGGTCGTGGCGTTCGCCTGCGGGGGCTGGCTCTCGCGCTCGCTGCGGCAGGTTCCGCCGGCGGAGGGGCCGGTCACGCTCGGCTGGCGCGAGCTGCTGCGCTTCTCCACGCCGGTGATGTTCCTGAACCTGCTCAACTACTTCATCCTGTGGTCGGACGTGCTGATCATGGGGATCTTCCGCCCGGCGGCGGAGGTCGGCGTTTACCACATCGCGTCGCGACTCGGCGTCGCGGTCAACATGCCGACCGAGGCCCTGAACTCGTCGCTCGCGCCGAATTACTCCAGCCTGCACAGCCAGGGCGACATGGCAGGGCTCAACCGCACCTTCCACACCTCCACGCGTTGGATCCTGGCGCTGTCCAGCCTGATCTGCCTGGTGCTGGTCTTCGGCGGGCGGCCGCTCCTGCGGGTGTTCGGGCCGGACTTCACCGCCGGCTATCTCGCGCTGTGCCTGCTCGCCGGGGGGCAGCTGGCCTCCGCCGCGATGGGCACCAACGGCATGCTCCTGACGATGACGGGGTATCCCCACGTGAACCTCGTCAACGCGGTGATCCTCGGGCTGGCCAACCTCGGGCTGAACCTGGTCCTCGTCCCGCGGTACGGTGCGGCGGGCGCGGCAGCCGCGGCCGCGTCGTCGCTGGCGCTGGTCAACGTCGTCCGCTGTGCCGAGATCTGGGTCATCTTCCGGACGGTCCCGTGGGACCGGACCGTCCTCAAGCCGCTCGGGGCTCTGCTGGTGGCCGGGGCGGCCGGGGGCGCCGCCCTGCTCGCGGCCGGGCCGCTGCCCGCGGCGGCGGTCGCACCGGCCGTGTTCGTGCTGGTCTGGTGGCTGGCGGGGCCGGAAGCGGAGGACCTCGACCTCCTGCGGCGGGCCCGGGCACGGCTCTCCCGCGGCTGAGCCGCCCGGGCGGAATCTCTCCCAAACCGGGCGCCGGGCCCCGTATATTTGCCGCAAAGCCGGGGGCGCTGGGGTTAACCCGTTGACCGCGAACGACGCAAACGGAACGTCCAAGGACCGGGTGCTGATCATCGGCGCCGGGCCGGCCGGGCTCACGGCAGCGTGGGAACTGGCCAAGCTCGGCGTGCCGGCCACGGTTTTCGAGGCCGACGACGTGGTCGGCGGGATCGCCCGGACCGGCTGCTACAAGGGGTACCGCTACGACATCGGCGGGCACCGCTTCTTCACCAAGGTCGACTTCGTCCAGCGCATCTGGGAGGAGATCCTCGGCGACGACCTGATCCAGCGGCCACGCCTGTCGCGCATCTACTACGACGGCAAGTTCTTCGACTACCCGCTGCGGCCGGTCAACGCGCTGCTCGGCCTCGGGCCGGTCGAGTCGGTCCGGATCGGGCTCTCGTACATCAAGGCCCGCCTGTTCCCGACGCGCGAGGAGCGCAACCTCGAGCAGTGGGTTTCGAATCGCTTCGGGCGTCGGCTCTACGAGATCTTCTTCAAGACGTACACCGAGAAGGTGTGGGGCATGCCCTGCACCGAGATCGGCGCCGACTGGGCCGCCCAGAGGATCAAGAACCTCGACCTGCTCAAGGCCGTGCGCAACGCGCTGCTCGGCTCGCGGGCCAAGGGCGGCGAGGTGATCACGACGCTGATCGACACCTTCCTGTACCCGCGGCTGGGCCCCGGCATGATGTGGGACCGCTGCCGCGAGCTGTTGGCCGAACGCGGCTACGAGACGCGCATGTCGTCGCCCTGCACGGGGATCCGCCACGAGGGCGGCCGCGTGACCGGCATCGAGCTGCGCGCCAACGGCGAGATGACGTTCGAGGAGGGGGCACACGTCATTTCCTCGATGCCGATGCGCGACCTCGTGCGCGCGCTCGACCCGCCCGCCCCGCCGGAGGTCCGCGCGGCGGCCGAGCGGCTGCGCTACCGCGACTTCCTGACCGTGGTGCTGATCATCGAGCAGCCCGAGCTCTTCCCCGACAACTGGATCTACATCCACTCGCCGGAGGTCAAGCTGGGCCGGATCCAGAACTTCAAGAACTGGAGCCCGGAGATGGTCGCCGACCCGGCCTGCACGGCCCTCGGGCTGGAGTACTTCGTCCAGGAGGGTGACGAGCTGTGGACGATGGCCGACGCCGACCTGGTCGAGCTTGGCCGGCAGGAGTGCGCGAAGCTGGGGTTGGTCGAGGCGACGAAGGTCGTGGACGGCTGCGTCGTGCGGATGCCGAAGGCCTACCCCGTGTACGACAAGGGGTACCAGGAGGCGATCGCGACCGTCCGCGCATGGCTCGACACGATCCCGAACCTGCAGCTCGTCGGCCGCTACGGCCAGCATCGCTACAACAACCAGGACCACTCGATGGCCACGGCCGTCTACGCCGCGCGCAACGTCGCCGGCGCGGACTATGATGTCTGGGGCGTCAACGTGGAAGAGGAGTACCACGAAGAGGTCCGGGAGAAGAAACCGGCCGTGGTGGAGCGTGGCGTGCCGATGCCGGTCGATGCGGAGCAGGAGTACGCGCGGCTGGTCGCGCAGGCGTTCGCGCGCTTCGACCCCGTCGCGCTCGGCACCGCCATCGGCTCGGTCACGGGAGTCGGCCTGTTCCTCGCGACGGCCGCGTTGCTCTTGCGCGGCGGCGAGGTCGTCGGGCCCACGCTGTCGCTGCTGGCCAACTACATCGTCGGGTTCCAGGTGTCGTGGACCGGTGCGCTCGTCGGGCTGGTCGAGGCTTCCGCGGGCGGGTTCGGCTTCGGCTGGCTGTTGGCCAAGCTGATCAACATGGCCGTGAGCTTCGAGGAGTCGTCGTTCAAGCGCCGCGCCGAGCTGGCGCGCCTGATGGAGTGAGGCGATGAACGAGAAGCGTTACCAGGCCGAGTTGACCGAGCTGAACCGGGCCGTCGCACGGCTGCGCGCCGAGGTGATGGCGATCGTCTTCGGCGCGGTCGGCGGGCTGGCGATGTTCCTCGCGACCGCGTGGCTGGTGGTTCGCGGCGGCCCGGTCGTCGGCCCGCACCTCGGCCTGCTCGGCAACTACTTCCCCGGTTACACGGTGAGCTGGCCCGGTGCGTTCCTCGGCGCGCTCTACGGGATCCTGTGCGGCGCGATCGCCGGCTGGACCATCGCCTGGATCTACAACTTCACCCTCGGCCTGCGCCACCGCTGACCCCGGCCCCACCGGCGGGTGTATCCTGCCGTGCGGGCGCGGAGGGGGCGCCCGTTCCTACGGGGTGTCCCGCCGCCGCGCCGCGCCGCCGGTCGGCGCGGGGATGTCGCATGTCGGCAACTTACCGCCACACGGTCCGCCTCGGATGCCGCGCCTGCGTCGCGGTGCTGTGCCTGTTCGCACCGGCCGCCGCCCTCGGACTCGAGCCCACGCTGTGGTTCACCGACCCCGAGCAACTCGTCGCCGGAGGTGCCCCGGTGGACTTCGGCAACCACGCGGCGACGCGCTTCGTGGACTGGAACCACGACGGCCTGCTCGACGTGCTGGTCGGCGGCGGCGACGGCCGCGTGTGGATCATCGTCAACGCCGGCACGCCGACCGCGCCGTCGTTCCTCGCGCCGGCCTGGGTGCAGTCGGCCGGCGGCGGGGTGCGCGCGGGGTCCGGCTACACGGGGGCGTGCTTCGCGGACGTCACCGGCGACGGCCTGGAGGACCTGCTCGTCGCCGAGGGGACGATGAACCCCGACATGGTGCGCCTGTACCGCAACGTCGGCAGCCCCGCCGCGCCGGCTTTCGGGTACTACGAGTGGCTGATGGCCCCGTCGCAGCCGGTGAAGCTGCCCGGCGACGCCAACGGGCGCCTCGACGTCGGCGACTTCGACGGTGACGGATTGGCGGATGTCCTCGCGGGCGAGTTCGAGGGGTACGTCTCGTTCCTGCGCAACATCGGCAGCGCCACCTCACCGCGCTTCGACACCGGCACGCACGTCCAGGCCGACTTCGTCGAGATTCACGCACCCTACAACACCCACCCCCGCGTCTACGACGTCAACCAGGACGGGACCGCCGACCTCGGCTGCGGCTACAACTGGGGAAACGTCTTCGCGTGGATCGCCGAGGAACGACAGCCCGCGCACGCGCCGCGCCTGTCGCGCCCGTTCTACGTCTACGACCCGCACGGTGTCCCGCTCGACCTGCGCCCCCTGAACGGCGACGACTCCACGCCCGACTGGGGCGACCTCGACGGCGACGGCTTGCTCGACATCATCTCGGGTGGCATCAACGGCAAGATCTGGCTGATGTACGGCATCCCGCCTGCCACGCGCCTTGCGCGGATCGACGAGATCATGGAGCAGTACCGGGACACGCTGGCCCAGACGCTGAACGACGACGCGGCGATCCGCCAGGAACTGTTCGGGCTGCACCACTCGCTGCGCGAGTTCGCCGGCGAATTCCTGCGCGGCGCGCCTCGACAGGTGTACGCGAACTGGTACCACGACCACGTCTTGGCGTACCCCGAGTTCTTCACCAAGCACACCCTCGAGACGTCCGGCTACCTGCCGTGGCTCGCCGCGCAGGTGCAGGTCAACCTCCTGGAGATGGGCCCGGCCACGACGGAGCACCGCGCGTGGGTCGCGGACACGATCGGGCTCACCGGGCGCCAGCACGACATAACGGCCACGCTGGGGACGCTGTTCGTGGACAACGACCGCGCCGACGCGGCGCAGGAGGACGTGGTCTACAACTGCCTCTCGGCGCTCCCGCGCGACGCCTGGTCGGCGAGCTTCATCTCGATCGCGGACCACCTCGGCTTCTACCGCCCCGCGGAATGCGACCTGCAGGCCAAGGCCGGCGTCAACATTTTCGGTTTCAACGTCGGCGCGTGGCAGGAAAACGAGTTCCCCCCGGACATCGAGCCCGGCTACACGGACTTGTTCCTGATCGGCCTGGCCCACGAGATCAACCACCTCGTCGACCAAGTCGCGGGGCACGACGCGTGGCTGTCGTCGCGGCGGGCCGACCTCCTGGCCCGCGCCGGCTACGACGACATGCAATACCTGCGCTCGCAGGTCGGAGCGGCGTTCTTCCAGCAGAATCCCCAGGAGTTCGTGGCCTCGATCGCCAACGAGTGGTTCGCGTCGAGCTGGCACACGTTCGAGCTGGCGCGGAGCCGGTTCGACCGGGGCTGGCGCGAGCCGATGAACCAGTTCCTGTTCTTCGCCGAGATCTACTCCATCAGCGACAACTACGGCCACACGTCGCTGTACGTCGGCGACACCGCCGGGAACATCCAACGCACGCGGGAGATGGTCCTGCGGAATTACCCCGGACGCCGAATCGACCTGCTGTACATGGGATCGGACGAGATCCACTTCACGCTCGACGACACCGGCAACGTGCTCGCGTACGAGATCCTGCCGGCGAACCGCGACCTGGACCCCGTGCCGGACGCCGAGGATTGCGCTCCGCTCGACCCCGAGACGTGGGCCGTCCCGATCGAGGTCTGGGACCTCCACTTCTACGCCGACAGGGTGACGATGAGCTGGCAACGGCTCAGCGCCCAGGCCGGCTGGAGCGTGATGTACGACGTTCTGCGCGGACTGCCCGATGAGCTGCCGGTCGGCGCCGGGCCCGGCGAGCAGTGCCGCCCGACGACGAACGACTACTGCTACGAATACGATGTCCCGGCCGCGGGCAGCGGGTTCTGGTACATCGTGCGCGGCCGCAACTCATGCGGCAGCGGCACGTTCGGCCTGGCGTCCTCGGGCGCCGAGCGGACCAGCGCCGCCTGCCCCTGAGCGGCAGCCGTGCGCGCGGCAGGGGCGGCCGCGAAATCCGCGCGATGCCCGGGGGGGGCCGCCGCAGCCGGCCCGGATGCGCGGCCCGTCGCGGTGCAGGCCGGCTGCGCCGGCCGCTGCGATAGACGTGACGAATCCTGCGCGGCGGGACGATGCGGGCCGGCTGCTCGCCTGGTGCGCTAGCCGCCCTGCTCGAAGGCGAACTTGAAGCCGCAGGCCTTCACGCGATCGGCCTCCGCGTGCGGCAGCCGGAAGCGGAACGTGACGACCTGGTTGTCATCGTCGTCCGCTTCCTCGGTCTTGCTCTTTGTGGCGAGCAGCTTGCCGTCCGCGTCGAGCAGGTTGGCCGTGCCGTACATCAGGTAGTCGCGGTCGGAGCTGTTCCTGAACTTGACGCGCAGCGAGATCTTGGCGGTGTTCTTGGACCTGTGAACCGTCACCTTCACCGGCTCGAACGTGAACGCGCTCGGCTCGAGGTCGAGCGGGACCGCGCTCTCCGGTTTCGCGACGTCGATCTCGATCTTGGTCTCGGTCTGCAGCCCTTGCCACGGCGCGGCCATCACCACGACAGTCGCCAGCAGTCCCATGACCACGACGGTGCAGAGCACACCCCAAGGCACTCGAATCCGGGCATTCCTCATGACCGTGCCTCCTTGACCTCGCCGCATGGTACACCCGGGCCCATGTCGAAAGGGCTTGGAAACGCCGCCGCGCGTGGCTATCGTGGACGCGTGAGATCCAGGTCGGACGCGATCTTGGGCTTACTCGCCGCACTCGCTCTACTCGGCGCTTCGCGGCCGGTCCTGCCGGCGCCCGCCGAGGAGTTACTTCTCCTCTACCCCTCGTATCTGACGTGGGATGCGCACGCGAAGGCCTGGCGCGGCGAGATCCGCGGCCGCGTCTACGAGCCCGCGTTCGGCCCCTCGCGTCGTGCGGCCGTGCGCGCCGCGCTCGGCGCCGTCGCGGACCCGACCGAGGACGAGCAACGGATCTTCGAATCCCGCGCCGAGCAGTTCGCCTACGATTCCGAGCGCGGCAAGCGGGTGGCGGTCACGCTCCGCGGTCGTTCGTTCGTGTCGCGTCCGAGCCGGCCGACCGGGCAGTTCGCGGTGCAGGTCACTCTCGACGAGGGCGCGGACGGCGCGAGCATCCCGTTCCGCGCGCGGCTGGACGCGGAAGGCGCTCCGGAAGTCGAGGGCGTGTTGCGTTTGGTCGGGACGACCGGCGTCTCCGTCATCTCGGACATCGACGACACCGTGAAGGACAGCAACGTCCTCGACCGCAGCGAGTTGGTCGCCAATACCTTCTACCGCGAGTACCGGCCGGTCGCCGGCATGCCCGACCTGTACGGCGCGTGGCGCGACCAGGGCGTCGCGGTCCACTACCTCACGGCCAGCCCGTGGCAGCTGTTCCCGGCGCTGTGGGAGTTCCTGGCCGGCAGCGGCCTCGGCGGCATCTCGATCGACATGCGCGAGGTGCGGCTGCGCGACCGCACGGCGCTCGACCTCCTGCGCGATCCGCGCCCCTACAAGACACGGCTGCTCCGCGAGATCCTGCAGCGTTTCCCGGCGCGCAGCTTCGTGCTGGTCGGCGATTCGGGCGAGCACGACCCGGAGATCTACGCCTCTGCCGCCCGGGAACACCCGCACGCGGTGCGGGCCATCTTCATCCGCGCCGTGACCGAGGCACACCGCGACCCCGCGCGCTACACCCCGGTCTTCGCCGGCCTCGGGCGCACGCGCTGGACCGTGTTCGGCGAGCCCGCGGTGCTACCGCGCGACCTCGCCGGCTGGCTTCGGGGCGAGGACGCCGTCGCCGACCCGGTTCCCTAGCGCGCGCACCCTGACATAGCCGCGGAGCAGGACCGGCATGCCGTCGGCCTTCGCCCCGGCGATCTCGAACGGCCGTTCCGGACCGTTGTAGACGCCCTGGATGTCGCCGTGCAGCGACTCGTCGGCGACGCGCACCGTGAATGCCAGTTCGCGCTTGCCCGCGACCGGGTTGACGTCGCACTGGTCGTCGTTGTTGCCGTGCACTTCGTCCTGGTCCCAGACCTCGAGCCGCACCGGGATTTCCGCCTGCGCGGCGTCGGCGAGGTGGATCGTCAGCCACGGGTTCGGGTAGCGCTGCAGGCCGCGCAACACGCGATCGACGTAGCGCTGTCCGCCCACGGTCGTCACCGAGTACAGGTCGGCCTTGTCGGCGCGGTCGATGCGGCGGCCGCCGCCCCCGCGCTTCTCGGCGAGGTACGTGACCCCGATTTCCACGACGGTGCGCTGGCCGGCAAAGGCCGGCCCGCGCGCCAGCGGCGGCGGCGCCTGGTCGGAGTAGAGCCCCGGCGCGAGCCGCTCCTGGATCGCGTTCTTCTTGAGCTGCTGGACGATCACCGACGGCGGCGCGGTCGTCCACTGCAGGGCCAGGCTGGAGAGGAACCCGGCGCTGCCGCTCTCGCTCCCCTTCCAGTGCCCCGCGGCGCCCTTGCCCGTGACCCACATCGAGATGTTGCGCGCCGCCTTCAGGTCGAGGTCGAGCCCGCGCCGCGTGACGTGATCGAGGCGGTAGCGCTTCACCTTGGCCCAAGTCCCGGGGCGGGCCTCGTCGGCCCACGCGCCGACACGCGCCACGACCTCGTGGGTCGTGCAGTACGCGAAGACGTACGCCTCGGGCCACATCGGCCGCGCGTGGGAGTCCTTGTTCAAGCCCGAGTCGTAGTCGCCGTGCTCGGGGTGCCCGTCGGGCGGCGGCGAGGGGTGCGGCGGGTACGAGCCGGTCAGGACCACGGCCCCGTCCGGCGCGCCGTCGGCGAGCCACGTCTCGCGGCGGTATGGCGCGGAGATCTCGCGGCGGTGCAGCTCGACCCAGTTCGAGTGCGCGCTGAAGTCCTGCACCGCGTGCAGCAGCACGCCCAGCGTGGTCAACAGCGCCAGCGGGTCGTCGGCGCGGGCCGCCTCGGCGATGGAGTTCTGCGCGTTGCCCAGCAGCCGGCCCCAGTAGCGCGCCACGTCCTGCGAGCGATAGAGGTTGTCGAAGTGCAACTGGCTGACTTCGGATTTCACGCGCTCGCGCGAGGTCGGGCTCACGGTGTAGTAGTCGGTCAGCCAGTTCGCGACCTGCGCGATCTCGATCGCCGTCGCGTCGAAGCCCTCCTCCGCCAGGACCGCCGCCGTCAGATCGAAGTGGTGCCCGGTGTCGAAGGCGGGTGCCCCGGCGGACGCCAGCGCCACGACGGCGGCGCCGATCCAGAACGGCCGGATGAGTTCGATGCTTCTCGCGGTGCGCATGGTCACCTCTCCGTCAGCAGGTCCTCCTCGAGGTTGCGCACGATCGCCTCGAGCAGGGCCGCGCGGGGGAACTCGTTGCGGTTGAAGCCGAGGGCCGCCGCCCGCGGCATGTCGCGCGAGAACGGCAGCGCGACCGCCAGGTGATCGGCGCGAACGACGCCGAGGAGCTTGCTGCCGGGGATGATCGCGTCGGAGACGAGGACCGCGCCGTCGTTGCGTGGGTCGGTCCGGGCCAACAAGCCGTAAGCGGGCCTGAGCGCGCGCGACGTCCCGTCGCGCTCGGCGTACGCCGGCAGGGAGTACGTCCGGAGCGACTCCGGCAGGCGGTGGCGGGCGAGCCAGCGCCGCCGCTCGTCCCGCCCCAGCTCGGCCAGCACGCCGCGGTCCCGCTCCCGGCAGGCCAGCGAGCTCAGCCTGGCCAGCGGGGCGAGCAGGACCGAGGAACTCGCGCGGTCCGCCAGCGGCGTCCCGGCGACCACGCCGGCGATCGCGACGACCGCCGTCACCCGCTCGCCCACCTCGGGGTAAGTCACCAGCGCCTCGAGCGCGTCCGTGACGCCCTTCGAGTAGCCCACCAGCACCAGCGGCTCGCCGGCGCCCGGCCCGAGGGCGGCGACGGCGGTGCGGATCCGCGCGGCGTTGACGGCAACGCTGGAGAACCCGCCGGTGGCGATCACGCCCGGCAAGTGCCCGAGATCCTCGAGCCGCGGCAGCGCGTCGGAGAACGCGCGCACCGGCAGGCAGTCGCCGTAGAGACCCCCCACCACCAGCACGCGCAGCGGCAGCCGCGCCGGTCGCAGGTCCACCGGCAGGCCCGAGGGCGCCGGCTCCCCCGGCAGCCGGTGCAGCTCCGCGTCGCACGCGGGATCCGCCGCCGGCCCGCCGTGCCGGCGCACGGCGCAGTAGATCTCGCGGAAGCGCGCACGCCCGTCCACGAAACCGCCCAACTCGGGCGGCGCGCAGCGCGCCGGCGCGACCGCGCCGAGCGCCAGCGGGAGGGCGAGCGCCAGCGCGACCACCGGCAAGGAGCGAGGCGCGGCCGCCCGCGCGCTCAGAACGCCCCCCCGACGAGCACGCGCACGGCCGAAACGCCATCGCCGAAGCGATACCCGAGCCCGATCCGCGGCACCTCGAACAGCCACAGCCCCGCCGGAACCTGCGTGCCCACGGTCAAGCCGACTTCGTACTGCGCGCCGACGTCGAGCGGCTCTTCCTTGATCCAGACCTCGGTCGGTTCGAGATAGAGATAGCTGATGACGTAGACGCTCCAGTCGAGCCCGTGCGACTTGACCGCCCAGCCGAGCGGACGGCGCACCTCGAAGGCGGTCTCGAGCGTGGCGTAGTCCTCGTCAATCTTCGTCCCCGGCGTGTGCTCGCCGACGTACACGATCCGGTTGCCGAGGAGCAACTCGTGCGGCCCGGCGCGGAAGGTCGCCACGCTCTTCACGCCCGCCGCGTAGACGTAGGCGTCGCCCGATCCGCCAAGCTCGCGCGCGATGCCGAGGTCGACGAACGGCTGCAGCGACCAGTTGCGCAGGACGCCGATCTCGACGGCGATCCCGGGGACCACGCTCGCCGTGCCGACGTGCTCGTCCGCGCCGGCCTGGTCCGCCTCCGTGTCGTCGAAATCGAAGAACCCGAAGCACAGCGGCAGGTTGACCCGGAACCCGGGAACGGTGCCCTCGGCCTTGCGCGCCGGCAGCGTGAACGGGATGCGGTAGACCTGCACGGTGCGGCCCGACACGTTGTAGATGCCGGAGCCGAGCTGGCTGGCGAACGCGTAGTTCAGGCGTTCATCGTCACCGGCCCACGTCGGCGGAAACGCGAGCAGGCCCGCGAGGGCGAAGATCCGCGATGCGAATCGCACGGCCCCTCCCAGGAAGGTGGCCGCGCGCGACGTCACCTGGAGAGGCTGGCCGCGCTGCATCAGTCTACGTCGAACAGAATGCGCGGACGGGGTAAAAGGACTGCTCGACGCTCGTCGGGCGCCGCACCGATCCGGGCAAGCGGCTGGCCTGCTTCACCGCACCGGCCGGTCGAGCTTCGCCGCGAACGTTCCCGACGGCCCTCGACGTGGGAGCAACTGACGTCCAGAAGCGTCGAGCGTTGAGACCGCCGAATGCTGGTTCCCGGCGGATGTTCGGGGCATAATCCGCAGCCCTTACCTGGCCGAAGGAGTCGACGGAAACGCGCATGATCGCTGCCCCGCGTCTAGCTGCCGCTTGCACCTTCTGCGCGATGCTGTGCGCCTGTGGACGGGACCAGGTGGAGATCGCGTCGGGAGCCGAAGCCGCTCCGCCAACGATCCTGCTCGTCACGATCGACACGTTGCGCGCCGATCGCGTGGGGTGCTACGGCCGCGCCGACGCCGGAACCCCGGTCATCGACCGCATCGCCGAAGAGGGGGTCCGTTTCACCAACGCCCAGACCACGGCACCGCTGACGTTGCCGGCGCACGCCTCCCTGCTGACGGGCCGCAGCCTGCCGGCCCACGGGGTGTTGAACAACGGCACCTTCGTGCTGCCGGCCGAGTTGCCCAGGCTCGCCGAGCAGTTCCAAAGGGCGGGCTGGGCCACCGGCGCCTTCGTCTCCTCGGCCGTGCTGGCCAGCCGATATGGCCTTGCAGCCGGGTTCGATCGCTACGATGACCAGATCCAGCCGGGCGTGACCCGTTCCGGAGTGACGAAACTCCGCCTTGAGGAGCGTCCGGGCGCGGAAACGGCCGACCGTGCCTTGGCCTGGAGCACGGACCAGGGAACGCGTCCCGTGTTCCTGTGGGTGCATTTCTTCGAACCGCACCGGCCCTATTCCCCGCCCCCCGCGCTCGCCGCGCGGCACGCCGGTGACGCCTACCAGGGCGAGGTCGAAGCCGCCGACCTGGCGCTCGGACGCTTGGTCGACGGCCTCAAGTCGCTGGGCCGCGGCAAGCGCCTGCTCGTCGTTGTCACCGCCGATCACGGCGAATCACTCGGCGAGCACGGCGAGGCGACGCACGGGATCTTCCTCTACGGCGCGACGATGCACGTCCCGCTGGTCATCGCCGGCACCGGTTGGAGACTGCGACCCGGGGTGATCGACGAGCCGGTCAGCCTGGCCGACCTCGCACCGACGTTGCTGGACGTGGCCGGGCTGCCACAGATCGAGGAGTTGGACGGGGCTTCGCTGGCGCCCGCGCTGCTGGGGGACGGCGATCCGCCCCGGCGCACGGGGGTCTTCGCCGAAAGCCACATGCCACGGCTCGGATTCGGCTGGTCCGGTCTGCGCGTGATGGTCGCGGGCACGCGCAAGTTCATCGACGCTCCACGGCCGGAACTGTACGAGCTCAGCGACGATCCGGCAGAGGCCAAGAACATGCTCGCCCCCGGCAGCGCTTTGCCTCGGGAGAGCCTTGAACTGGACGACCTCGTCCGCCGTGCCCGCGCCATCGCGCCGCAGGGACCGACCGCGCAGGACGTCTCGACCGAGCAGGCCGAGGCGCTGCGCTCGCTGGGCTACGTCGTGGCTGGCGAGTCCGGGGATGCGGGCGCGCTCGTGGACCGCAACGCCGTCGATCCAAAGGACCGGACCGAGTTCTTGGAACGTTTCGAGTCGGCGGTGACCAAGAACCAGACCGGGCGCGGGTCAGAAGCGGCCGCGATCCTGCGCGAGCTCGAGCGCGTGGATCCGCGCTGCCGTGCCGTGCTCTTCGAACTCGGGCAGGCGCTGATCCAGGCCGAACAACTCGAGGAAGCCGAGGCCGTGCTGCGCCGGCTCGTCGCGGCCCACCCGGAGTCCGGTATCGGCTGGTTCCGGCTGGCGCAACTGCTCGATCACAAGAAGCTGGCCAAGGATGCCGAGAGCGCCTACCGGAAGTCGATCGCGACGGAACCGCGAGCGGTCGAGGCGCGCCAGGCGCTCGCGGCGCTGCTGGCGGAAACGGGCCGGATTCGCGAAGCGATCGAGTTGCTCAGAGAACTCCAGGCCCTCGACCCCGCGAATCACCGTGTTGGTCAGGACATCGAGCGGTTATCGGCCACACTCCCGGCGTCGAACCCGTAGGCTCCTGGCGTCACTCGACGCACGACCGCGTCTCGGGACGACTCACCCGTCGAGCCGAAATCGCCGATTTGTCGCTTACGTCGCACTTTGGTCCTTACTCTGGCGGCCCCAATCGGTAAACTGCGCCGCCTGTGCGGCGTCCCGCGCCGCACGCACCCCGGGGGAACGGGACATCGCTGTGCTGCCTGACCGGTCGATCGTCCCCTCGTTGCGCGTCGGCCCGGACGCGAGCGCGCCCTGGAGCCTCGAGGCCGGCGGCTCCGCCGGTCCGTCCGCGCGCCGCGACGGGCTGGTCCGGCCGCCGGGCGCAGCCCGAAACCGCGCAAGGAGAGCAGATGACCGGGAACATCCGTGACGTGCACGTGGCAAGGAAGCCCTGGGTCCTCGCGATCGGCCTCGCGTTCCTGCTGGCCGGCACAAGCGCCCGCGGCGACGAGACGTGCGAGTCGCCGTACATGGCCAAGATCACCTCGCAGGAGGACTTCGTCTACGTCTGGACGCTCGGCGTGGAAGGCCTCGGCGACGGTTCGGACAAGCTGGTCACCATCGACGCGCGGCCCGGCTCGAAGAGCTACGGCAAGGTGGTCCACAGCGTGTCGGTCGGGGGTCGCCACGAGGCGCACCATGCCGGGTTCACGGACGACCGGAAGTTCCTGTGGGCCGCCGGCCTCGACACCAGCAGGATCTTCGTCTTCGACGTCCACACCGACCCGGCGCGCCCGCGCCTGCACTCGACCATCGACGATTTCGTCAAGGCTTCGGGGGGCGTGGTCGGCCCGCACGGCCCGTACGCGCTGCCCGGACGCATGCTCATCAGCGGACTCTCCAACGAGAAGGACCGCAGCGGCCGCACCGCGCTCGTCGAATACAGCAACGCGGGCAAGTACGTGGCCACCCACTGGTTACCGACGGCGAAGGACGCCAACGGCGCGGCGAACGCGAAGGCCGCGGACGGCTACGGCTACGACGTGCGCGTGCTGCCGCGGCGCAACGTCATGTTCACGTCGTCCTTCACGGGCTGGGCCAACTACATGATGAATTTCGGCGACCTGCTCAAGGACCAGGAGGCGATGAAGCGCTTTGGCCAGAGCGTCGTGGTCTGGGACCTGCACGCGCGCAAGCCGCGCCAGGTTCTCGAGGTGCCCGGCGCGCCGCTCGAGATCCGCGTCGCCTGGGGCCCCCGCAATGACTACGCGTTCACCGCCTCGGCGCTGACCTCCAAGATCTGGCTGATCCACGCGCAGCAGGACGGCACCTGGGCCGCCACCGCCGTGGCGGACGTCGGCGATCCCGCACAGGTCCCGCTGCCCGTGGACATCAGCCTCAGCTCCGACGACCGCACTCTGTGGGTGGACACCTTCTCCGACGGCACCGCGCGCCTGTTCGACGTCAGCGACCCCTTCAAGCCACGCGAGGTGTACAAGCAGAAGATCGGGGCCCAGCTCAACATGGTCTCGCAGAGCTGGGACGGGAAGCGGCTCTACTTCACCTCGTCGCTGCTCTCGAAGTGGGACAAGACCGGCAAGGACGACGAGCAGTTCCTCAAGGCCTACACGTGGGACGGCTCGCAGCTGAAGCCCGTGTTCTCGGTCGACTTCTACGCCGAGAAGCTCGGCCGCCCGCACCTGATGCGCTTCGGCTCGTACGCGCTGTACGGGATGACGCCGCCGAAGACGGCCGAGCAGGCGCAGGGCCCCCGTGCCTCGCGCTGAGCGCGCACCTTGGCCGGCGGCCGCCGCGGGCGCACTGCTCGTCCTCGGGCTGTGCGCGTGCGGGGCGCAGCCTCCTCTCCCGTCCCCCGCCGGCGAGGCCGCGCCGCCGGCGGGGCTGGAGTACGCGCCGCCGGCTCCTGGTACGTACGAACTGCCGCCGATCGCGCCGGCGGTGGACGGCGACGTGCTCGACGCCAGCGGAACACGGCACCGGCTGTTCGACTACATGGGCGACAGGCACGTCTTGCTGAGCTTCGTCTACCTGCACTGCCGCGATGCGCGTGGCTGCCCTTTGGCCACGGCGAACTTCCACCTGATCCGGCAGGACATCGAGGCCGACCCGGAACTGGCGCAGAACGTCCGGCTGGTCACGCTGAGCTTCGACCCCGAGCGCGACACTCCCGCCGCGCTGCGCGAGCACGGCTTGCCCGACGGCGGCAGCGCCACGGCGGGCGGAGGCACTTGGTCGGTGTTGACCACCGAGTCGCGCGCCGCCATCGAGCCGATCCTGGACGGTTTCGGCCAGACGGTCGTGCGCGAGATCGACGAGACCGGCAAGCAGACGGGCGACTTCTCCCACGTGCTGAAGGTGTTCCTGGTCGACCGGCAGCACCGGGTGCGCAACATCTACAGCTCGAGCTACCTGCATCCGGCGATCGCGCTCAACGATGTCCGCACGCTCCTGTTGGAGGAGAAGAACGCGGCTCCCGTGCGAAACGCTCGGCAAGACCGATGACCGGGTGCGGACGCGGGGGCCGGTAGAACACCGGTCCCCGCCTCCGCCGGCTGCGGGCCGGCGGTCGTCGCGTTGAACCGTCCGACGGCTTCAGACGTTGCCGTCGCGCACGCGCAGGCCGAGCGCCATGAACAGCCGCACGTAGGCGTAGCTCAGGCCCGAGTACAGGTAGTACAGGAACTGCAGCGGGATGCAGGCGATCGCGAACAGCACGCTCCGGCGCTCGACGAGGAAGCGGAACAAAGGCGCGTTCAGCGCGACGATCAGCAGCAGCGCCGCGGCGCCCACGGCGAGGCTCCACGGCGTGAGCAGCACCGCCGGGATCGAGAGCAGGGCGAGGCCCATCAACAGGACGCACAGTTTCTGCGCGCGCTTGATGTTCAGGTCGTCGGGCGCGGTCTTGCGGCCGATCATCAGCCGCGCCCAGGGGATCGCCCGGCCGAGGATGTCGGTCTTGACCATCGACGGGACGGTCCAGCGCTTCATGTGCTTGCACAGCAATTCGTGGTCGAGGACGATCTGGTGACCCGCGGCCCGCAGCCGGTAACCGAGCTCGATGTCCTCGATGCAGCGCGGGTGCGACACCTCGTCGAAGCCGCCGACCGCGAGGAACACCTCGCGGCGGATCGCGCCGCAGCCGGCCCAGAACGTCGAGGCCTCGCGCCGCCCCTGCTGGTGCGTGTAGTGGTGCAGCAGGTTGCGGTACTCGGTGACGATGCCCTTGGCCGCCGGCTCGGTGTCGTACGAGCCGAAGACCGACGCCACGCCCGGGTTGGCGTCGAGGAACTCGCGGATGTGCGGAATCGTCCCGGGGCGCACGACGACGTCGGAGTCCACGAACAGGAGGTACTCCCCGCGGGCCCGCCGCGCCCCGGTGTTGCGGGCGCGCGAGGGGCCGCTGTTGGAGTTGAGGCGAATGACCTCGACCCCCAGCCGCTCGGCGATCGCCGGCGTGGCGTCCACCGAGCAGTCGTCCACGACGATGATCTCGTAGCCGTCCCCCTGCCCCGCGAGCAGCGCCCCGAGACAGCGGTCGAGGTACGAGCTGGCATTGCAGGCCGGGACGATCACGGAAACGCGGCACGTGTTCATCGGACGTACCCCAGGGAGCGCGGTCTGTCGACCTGCTCGGCTTCGATCGGTTGCGAGCTGGCGCCGCAGGGGGCGATGCCCGCACCGGGGTAGAGCATCTCGGTGTTGCGGTGCACCTCCATCGCGTGCACGTAGGCGAAGAACGGCTGGCCCGGTTCCCCGGCGGCGAGCGCGTCGCCGGACCACGTCGCCACGATCGCGCCCGCGCCCGGCGCCTCGCCGTCGAACTCCGGGCCCCCCGCGCGCTTCACGGCGTGCGCCCCGCGCGGCGGCCGTCGATCGGGAACCCGAGCTGCTCGACGGCGTCGAGGGCCGGGTCGGGAAACTCGTGCAGGTCGTGCTCGCGGTAGCGCCCCATCGTGAGCGGCGGCTCGGCCAGCCGCGCGAGGCGCGCGAGGTCCGCGCCCGCCGGGTCCACGCCGGCGAAGCGCAGCAGCCGCGGCAGGTTCTCCACCGGCCGCGTGCACAGTTCGTCGTAGTTCAGCAGGAGGAAGCGCTCGCCGAGCAGCCGCTCGCCGTCGGCGACCGCGCGTCGGGTGGCGCGGATCCAGTACTCGAGCATCGCCGCGGCGCCACCGTCGGCGGGGACGCCGTAGAGCGGGCCCCAGTTGCGGAGCTGCTGGCGGTTGCCGCTGTAAGCCATGTCGAGCCCGTGCCGCACGACGTAGACGAACTTCAGCCCCGGGAAGTGCCCCGACAACTCGCGCAGGTACACGTGCGAGTTCGGCTCCTTCCAGCCCCAGCGCGCGCGGCGGGAGGGGTCGCCGGCCGAGCCGCGCCAAAGCGCCCAGGCCTGCTTCAGCGGCCAGCCCGGCGTGTGCGCGCGGGTCTGCCCGTGCCGGCCGGAGAGCGCCTCGCGCAACGCCCGCAGCAGGAACGCGCGCCCGTCGCGCCCCAGCTCGCCGCCGCCGACCATCGCGCGCTCGAGGACCCGCAGCCCGGTCCGGATCTCGTCCGGGCGCTCCTCGATGACCTTCGCGTACCAGCGCGGCCGCTTGAACAGCAGCGTGAACCAGAGGTTGTCCTTCTCCGGGTTGAGGTCGTCGCCGAGGTGGTAGCCGACCTCCATCAGCAGCGCGGCAACGAGCCGCGTGCCGCTGCCGCCGAGGGCCCCGACCACGAGCGGCCCGCCGCTCACGCCCGGTCCTTGGCCATGGCGCCCGTGATCTCGCCGTAGCCCAGCGCCTGCATGTGCCGCGTGCCGCGCACCTTCTCGTAGAACTCGCGCAGCGCCGGGTCGTGCACGAAGGCGAACGAGCGCGCGCGGTCGATGTGCGCCACCGCGGCGGCCACCGCGCCCGGTGCGGGCGCGAGGCCGCAGAAGCGCGCGACGGCCTCGAGCTGCTCCGGCTCGGCGATGAACGCCTCGTAGCCCAGCGCCAGCTTCGGCCCGTCGAAGGCGTCGAAGACCTGCTCGCCTTCGCCGACGTACTCCTCCCACAGCGCGAACGAGTCCTCGAGGGTCAGGCAGCGCGTCGAGAGCAGGTACGGCTCGAACGACTCCGTCGATTTCAGGGCGTCGCGCCAGCGCCCCATCAGCGGGCGGATGCGCAGGTAACCGGTCTCGCCGCGCTCGCGCCAGCGGGCGCGCTCGCGCACGAACAGGCTGTTCGCGGCGTCCACGCCGTTGCGCCGGATGTAGACGAGGCGCGCCCCCGGAAAAACGCGCGTCCACAAGCCGAGCGTGAAAACGTTGCGCGGGTCCTTGAAGCCCCAGGCCCCGTCCAGGGCCCGCCCGCCGCTGAAGTCGCCGAAGCGCGGCGACGCCACGTCGTGGCGCAGGAGGTCGAGCGCGTCCTCGAAGAACCGCTCGAAGGCGAGGAAGCGCTTGGCCGGCAGCGGGTAGTCCCAGGCGCCGCCGGCGCGCCTGAGGACCCACTCGTTGCGGCGCATGAAGAAGAAGTCCTCGGTGTTCGGGTCGAGGCGCGAGCCGAAGAACCCGCCGAGCCGCGTGAGCAGGTTGACCAGCATCGTCGTGCCGGAGCGGTGCATCCCGGTCACGAACACCGGCGGGGTCGCGGCGCGCGGAACCGGGCTCACGGCGTCCCCCGCTTCAGGAGCCCGGCTTCGCCGAGGTACGCCAGGATCCGCCGGCAGCTCTCCTCGACCGGCAGGGTCGCGGTCTGCAACACGACCTCGGGGCGCAGCGGGCGCTCGTACGGCGCGTCGATGCCCGTGAACTCGCGGATCTGGCCCGACCGGGCGCGGGCGTAGAGCCCGGTGGTGTCGCGCATCTCGCAGACCTCCAGCGGCGCGTCGCAGAACACCTCGACGAAGCGGCCCTCGCCGAGGAGGTGCCGCGCGGCGAGGCGGTCGGCCTCGAACGGCGAGACGAACGCCGCGATCGTGATCAGCCCCAGCTCCGCGGTCAGCCGGGCGACCTCGGCGGCGCGGCGCAGGTTCTCGGCGCGGTCGAGCCCCGAGAACGACAGGTCGTGGCTGATCCCGAGCCGCAGGTTGTTGCCGTCGAGGACGTACGCCGTGTAGCCCATCTCGAACAGCGCGTTCTCCAGCGCGTAGGCGATCGTGGACTTGCCGGAGCGCGGCAGCCCGGTCAGCCAGACCGTGAACGGGGTCTGGCCGAGGCGCGCCGCGCGGGCCTCCGGGGTGACGCGGCTGCGCTGGCGCGTCAGCTCGACCGGCCGCGATTCCGGCGCGGTCTCCTCGGCCGCGGTCACGTCGAGCAGGACGCCCGCCCCGGCGGTGGCCTGGTCCAGGCGGTCGATCAGGATGAACGCGCCCATGCCGCGGTTCTTCTTGTAGGCGTCGAACAGCAGCGGGCGGCTGGTCGCGAGCTTGGCCCGGCCGATCTCGTTCAACTCCAGCGCGGCGGCCGGCTCGCGGTGCAGCGTGTTGACGTTGAGTTTGTAGCGCAACTCGGCCACGGTGGCCTGCGTCGTGCCGCTGGCGTGCTTGAGCAGGTACGGCCGCCCGGGCTCCAGCCGGTCCTCCGACATCCAGACTACCATCGCCTCGAACACCTGCTCGCTGCGCGGCACATTGTTCGGACGGACGAGGAGGTCGCCGCGGCTGACGTCGAGGTCGTCCTCCAGCGTCACCGTCACGGCGGCAGGCGGGACCGCCTCGTCCAGCTCGCCGTCGTAGGTGACGATCGACTTGACGCGGCTGCGCCGGTTGGCCGGCAGCGCCAGCACCTCGTCGCCGCGCCGCAGCACGCCCGACACGATGGTCCCGCAGTAGCCGCGGAACGCCTCGTCCGGCCGCAGGACGTATTGGACCGGGAAGCGCATGTCGATCAGGTTCTGGTCGCTGGCGATGTGGACCGTCTCGAGGTAGTTCAGAAGCGGCGCGCCGCCGTACCACGGCATGTTCTCGCTGCGGTGGACCACGTTGTCGCCGTGGATCGCCGAGACCGGGATGAAGTGCAGGTCGGCGGTCTCCAGCCGCGAGGCGAAGTCGGCGTAGTCGGCGCGCACGGCGTCGAACACGTCCTGCGCGTAGCCGACGAGGTCCATCTTGTTCACCGCCACCAGCACGTGGCGGATGCCGAGCAGCGAGGCGATGAAGCTGTGGCGGCGGGTCTGGGGCAGGACCCCGTGCTGCGCGTCGATCAGGATCACCGCCAGGTTGGCCGTGGACGCGCCGGTCGCCATGTTGCGGGTGTACTGCTCGTGCCCCGGCGTGTCGGCGAGGATGAACTTGCGCCGCGGCGTGGCGAAGTAGCGGTAGGCGACGTCGATCGTGATCCCCTGCTCGCGCTCGGCGCCGAGCCCGTCCACCAGGAGCGAGAAGTCGAGCTGCCCCTTGCCAGCGTGGCCGTAGCGCAGGCTGTCGCGTCGCAGCGCCTCGAGGTGGTCGCCCGGGACCAGCCCGGCGTCGTACAGCATCCGGCCGATCAGCGTGCTCTTGCCGTCGTCCACCCCGCCGCAGGTGATGAAGCGCAGCAGGTCCTTGCGCCCGCGCTGGGCGCCCTCCGTGGCGGGCAGCGCTTCGGGTGCGCTCATCTCAGAAGTACCCCTCGCGCTTCTTCTTCTCCATCGAGCCCGCCTCGTCGTAGTCGATGACGCGGCCCTCGCGCTCCGAGTTGTGGGCCTGCCGCATCTCCTCGACGATCTCGGGCAGCGTGGTGGCCGTGGACGGCACCGCGCCGGTCAGCGGGTAACAGCCGAGCGTGCGGAAGCGGACCATCATCGTGCGGGGCGCTTCGCCCGGCCGCAGCCGCATCCTCTCGTCGTCGACCATGATCAGCGTCCCGTCGCGCTCGACGATCGGCCGCGGCCGCGCGAGATACAGGCTGACCAGCGGCAGGTTCTCCAGGAGCACGTACTCCCAGACGTCCAGCTCGGTCCAGTTCGAGAGCGGGAAGACCCGGATCGACGAGCCCTTGGCGACCTTGGTGTTGTAGATGTTCCACAGCTCGGGGCGCTGGTTCTTCGGGTCCCAGACGTGGTTCCGGTCGCGGAACGAGAAGACGCGCTCCTTGGCCCGGCTCTTCTCCTCGTCGCGGCGGGCGCCGCCGAATGCGGCGTCGAATCCGCCGGCGTCGAGCGCCTGCTTGAGCGCGACGGTCTTCATCTCGTTGGTGTACACCGTGCTCGGGTAGTCGAACGGGTTGATCCCGCGGGCCAGCGCCTCGCGGTTGACGTGGACCGACAGGTCGAGGCTGTTCTCGCGGCAGAACCGGTCGCGGAACTCGATCATCTCGTGGAACTTCCACGTGGTGTCCACGTGCAGCAGCGGGAACGGCAGGCGCGCCGGGTAGAACGCCTTCAGCGCCAGCCGGATCATCACCATCGAGTCCTTGCCGACGGAGAACAGCATCACCGGGTTCTCGAACTCGGCGGCGACCTCGCGGATGATGTGGATGCTCTCGGCCTCGAGCAGTTCGAGGTGCGGGGGCTTGCGCGTCATGCCGGCCCCCGTTCCGTCCCGCGCAGGTACCCGTGCGCGGCCAGGTGGCGGGCCACGGTCTCGACCGACTCCTCGATGCCGCTGCGCGCCGTGTCGATCACGATCTCGGCGCGCTCGGGCCGCTCGTACGGCGCGCCGACGCCGGTGAACTCGGCCAGTTCGCCCGCGCGGGCCTTGCGGTACAGCCCCTTCGGGTCGCGCTCCTCGCACACGTCCAGCGGCGTGTCGAGGAAGACCTCGATGAAGCGGTCCTCGCCCGCGGCCGCGCGCGCCCGCGCCCGGTCGGCGGCGTAGGGCGAGATGAACGCCACCAGCGCGATCACGCCGGCCTCGGCGAACAGCGCGGCGACCTCGCCGATGCGGCGGATGTTCTCCTCGCGCTCGGCGGGCGAGAAACCGAGGTCGCGATTGAGGCCGTGGCGGATGTTGTCGCCGTCGAGCACGAACGCCAGCCGGCCGCCGCTGACCAGGCGCCGCTCCAGCGCGTGCGCGAGGGTGGACTTGCCCGAGCCGGACAGGCCGGTGAACCAGACCACGCACCCGCGCTGGCCGAGCAGGCGCTCGCGGTCGCCGCGCGAGACCTCGCCGCGGTGGCGCGTGACGTTGCGCGCGGGATCGGCGGGCGTCATCGGCCCCGGGCCGCGGTCGCCTGCACCAGCGCCGCCATCCGCTCCAGCGTGTCCATGTTCTCGACCGTCAACTCGGTGTCGGGGACGTAGACGCCGAGCTTCTGCTCGATGAACACGCCGATCTGGGCGATGGAAAACGAGTCGATCAGCCCGCCGGTGACGAGCGGCTCGTCGTTGCGCAGGGGGTAGGCCGGGTTGCGCACCAGGTCGGTGCAGATGAAGGTTCGCAGCTGGTTCATGATCTCGGCGGCGTCGGGCATCCGGGGAACCTCACACGGTCAGAAGTGCTGGTAGATGAACGGCGTCGCCACGTTGACCTGCGTCGCCAGGAGCAGCGCGAGCATCACGATCGCCAGCGCCGCGGAGCGGAGCCAGAGCGGCCAGCGGCAGAACACCACCTCGTCCCTCGAGTGGTGCTGGAACCAGTCCACGAGCAACGAGACCACGATCAGGATCGCGGCCGAGAGCGCGGCCCAGCCGAAGTGACCGACGCCGAGCGCGCGGCGCACGAAGCGGGCGGCGGTCGCGAGGTCCATCTCGAACAGGATGTTGGTCAGGCCGAGCAGCAGCACGACGCGGACCATTCCCAGCCGCTGGCGCCAGGCCGGCAGCTTGTCCGGCGGCACAACCGGCCCCCACAGGGTCGGGATGCGCTCGCCGAGCAGGAACACGCCCCACATCAGGCCCCAGGCCAGCATGTGCCAGCTCGCCTCGTGCCACAGCGCGCTGACCAGCATCGCCGCGACCGGCGGCAGGACGAGGTTCAGCGGCGAGTTGCCGCGCACGCCGCGCCGCAGGAGCGCCCGGCTGGCCGGCAGGTAGATGTAGTCGCGCAGCCACAGCGACAGGCTCGCGTGCCAGCGCAACCACAGTTCGCGGAAGTTGCGCGAGAAGAACGGCACGGAGAAGTTGCGCGTCAACTCGATGCCGAACAGCCCGCTGACGCCGCGCGCCATGTCGGTGTAGCCGGCGAAGTCGTTGTAGACGACGAAGACGTCGGCCACGACCCAGAACAGGAGCTGCCAGCCGACCTGCTGCGTGTCGGCGAACAGGTTCTTCGGGAGCTGCCCGCGGATGCTGTCGGACAGCACGAACTTTCGCATCGCGCCGAGGATGATCAGCGTGAAGGCGCGGGCGAGCGCCGCGTTGTCCACGATCCGGGGCTGGGCGAGCTGGCCGAGGAACGCCCGGCCGCGCTCGATCGGCCCGGAGAGCAGCTTGGCGAAGTACGCGGTGTAGAGCGCGAACCCCGGGAAGCCGGGGAACTCGTCGAGCTGCCGGCGCGAGGCATCGACGAGGAACGAGATGTTCTCCAGCACGCGGTACGAGAGGCCGACCGGCAGCAGCACGGCGAAGATCTTCGCCAGGTCCGCACCGGGCGTCAGCCCCAGCCCGCGCAGCATCGAGGGCACGTAGAACGCGGCGTACTTCAAGAGCGCCAGCGCGGCGACGTTGACCGCGATGCCGGCGACGAGCCAGGCGCGGCCCGGGCTCGACCACAGCCGGCGCGCGATGGCGTAGGTCGCGAGACTGAGGCCGAGCAGGACCAGCGGGAAGTGCCACGACCAGCTCGCGTACAGGGCGTACGACGCGAGGAGCAGGAGCCACGGCTGGCAACGCCGCGGCAGCGCGTAGTACAGCGCGAGCAGCACCGCGACGGCGCCGACGAACTGCCAGGACGTGATGAGCACGGCGAGCCCTCTTCCCGGTCGGACCCCAAGCGGGCGCCGAAGCGCAGACCATCCACGGCGCCCCGGAGGGCCGCGAAACGAACCCTCTGCGACCGGTGGATCGGCCTGCCCCGCCCGGAAGTTTACGGCGACGGCTTCGCCGGCGGAACGTTTGCGAAACGGGAGAGGGCTAGGCGGCTCGTCCGGTTATGTTCGTATTGATTCGGGAGCGGAGAACCAGGTACGCCCCGAACAGCGGGATGGCCAGCGCGAGCAGCGCCGCGACGGCGGCCGGGCCCGCGTACCACGAGGACAGGCCGAACGGCGCCGGCGCGCTCCACTGGTAGAAGAAGACGGTCACGATGCCAGCGATCAAGCCGAAGCGGGCGAACGCCAGCGTGTGCAGCGCGGCCCAGGCCGCGACCAGCGGGATCCCCAGCAGGGGCACCGTCGTCTGCACCTGCAGCGCGTAGATCAGCGCGGAGATCGAGAAGAAGATCCCGTAGCCGATCCACGGGTAGCGGCGCGTGCGCGCGCCGAGCGACATCAGGAACGTCAGGAACATCGCGCCGATGATCGCGTTGGTCGCCAGCCTGAGGAGCAGCTGCGCGGCCCCGAGCGTGCCGCGCAGCGTCGCCAGCGGATCGGGGCGCGGCATCGGCGGGTCCAGGCCGAGGAGGCCCGGGATGCCCCACGCGGTCTGCTCGACGAGGAGCATCGTCATCCCGAGCGCGGAACCGACGAGCAGGTCGCGGCCGACGAGCGGGTCCTGCCAGCGGCCGGTGAGCAGCCGGCTCCACGAGACCATCGCCTCGGGCCGCGCGCGGCGCACGACCGGCTCCAGCGCCAGGTACAGCACCCAGACGAACGAGCTGATCAGCAGGCCCAGCGCGGCCGATTGCAGCAGCCGGTCCCAGATCGCGTCGAACTCGAACGAAGGGTGGGCGGCGAGCAGCATCGAGCCCCACGTCGTCGCGAACACCACCACGCTGACGCGCAACGCCCCGCGGCGGTCGCCGCGGCCGAGCTTCAGGTTCCGGCGCGCGAGGACGCCGGCGCCGAGCAGGGCGGCCGCGCTGATCGCCAGGTTGATCACCAGCGCGAGGCGCAGCTTGGCGCTGGTCGGGTCGCTCCCCTCGCGGTGCGGGCGCGTCCACGGGCCGACCGTCTGGAAGTAGACCGGCCGGCCGCGGAACGCGGCGGCCTCGATCCGCAGTTCGCCGGGCGAGCCGTCGGGGATCGGGCCGGTCCAGGCCGCGCGCCGGTCGGCGAAGGCCGGCGGCGTCCAGCGTGGCTCGGTCTCGGCGAACGCCGCGTGATCCAGCCCCGCGGCGGCGAACAGCGGGCCCCAGTCGACGTCGGCGCCGGGCGCGGCGGGGGCCTCGGTTTGCTCCGCGTCCAACTGCGGCGGCGCGATCGACAGCTCGCGGAGCTGGCCGGTCCGGCTCAGCCGCACCAGCGCCGCGCCGGGCGTGTTGAGCGGCGGGTCCTCGATCCCGAGATCACCGGTGATCGAGACCGGGTAGAACGGGCGGACGCTCTCGCGGTACCAGAACTGGACCGGCGAGTACCAGCCCGCGAGCGCCGCGCGGGCCTGCCCCGCGGGCTGGTCGGAGAGCCACGACAGGTAGTAGCGATCGGTGCTGAAGCCGAAGCCCCAGTCGTTGGCCGGCCCGGCGTGCCCGATGCGTCGCAGGAGGTCGTGAGCCGAGTCGGCGAGCGCCGCGGGCGGCTTCTCCGGCGGCGCCGCCGCGACCAGCGACGACCAGCGCGCCGTGAAGGCGACGAACGCCGCGCCGACGAGGAACGCCGCGAGCAGCCCCCACGTCACGAGCGGCCGCAGCACGCCCTGCACGCCGGCCGCGGCGATCAGCTCGGGGCTGGGCGTCTCGCCCGCGGCGAGCGCCGCCGCCAGCGGATCGCCGCCGGGCAGCGCCGCCGCGACCGCCAGCGCGTTCGGCGGGCGCAGCGCGGGGTCCGGCTCGAGGCAGCGCACGATCGCGCGCTCGACCGCCGGGTCGAGCTCGGCGACCAGTTCCGAGGGCGAGGTCATCGCCGAGTCGAGCTGGCGCTGCTGCAGCTCGGCGATCGTCTGGGCCTGGAAGGCGCGCTTGCCAGTGAACAGCTCGTACAGCACCAGGCCCAGCGAGAACACGTCGCTCCTGACCGTCACCTCGCGCCCGGCGAGCTGCTCCGGCGCCATGTAGACCGGCGTGCCGGAGCGGATCTCGTGGTCACGCACCGTCCCGGCCAGCGCGGCCAGGCCGAAGTCGGTGATCCGCGCCCGGCCCCGGCCGTCGATCATGATGTTCCCGGGCTTGAAGTCGCGGTGCAGGATGCCGCGCTCGTGCGCCGCGGCCAGCCCGGCGCAGATCTGCCGCGCCAGCTCGACCGCCTTGTCGTGCGGGACGCGGCCGATGCGGCGCAAAAGGCAGCCCAGGTCCTCGCCGTCGATGTACTCCATCGAGAGGAACAGCATCCCCTCGGCCTCGCCGACGTCGTGGACGCGGCAGACGTTCGGGTGCGTGACCTCGCGCGCGACGCGGACCTCGTTGAGGAAGATCTCCCGCCGGGCGGGATCCTCGGCCACGCCCGGCGGGACGAACTTCAGCGCGACGCTCTGCCCGAGCCGCAGGTCGTCGGCCCGGTAGACCTCGCCCATCCCGCCCGTGCCGAGCCGCCCCGCGATGCGGTAGCGCCCGGCGAGAACCTGCCCCGGCAGGAACCAGCCGTGGACCTCGGAGACCGGCTGCGAGGGCGCCCGCGAACTCGGCAGCGCGTCGAGCCCGCCGAGCGAGGTGCGCGTCGCGTCGTCGATCGCCGAGGCGTGCGCCGGCAGCCGCGCCCCGCAGCGGGCGCAGAACGTGGCGTCCGCGAGGGAAGGGGCGGAGCAGGAAGGGCAGCGCGACATGGTCGCTAACGGACCTCGACCGTGACCTTGTTCATCACCAGCTTCTCGCTGGTGCGGCCGCTGCTGCTGCCGGCGGCCTCGAGCTTCTGCAAAACGTCCTTGCCCTCGACGACCTCGCCGAAGATGGTGTGCTTGCCGTCGAGCCACGGCGTCGGCACGAACGTCAGGAAGAACTGGCTGCCGTCGGTGCCCGCTCCCGCGTGGGCCATCGAAAGCAGCCCGCCGCGGTCGTGCTTGACGCCGGGCTTGAACTCGCCCTCGTACATGTATCCCGGCCCGCCGCTGCCGGTGCCGGTCGGGTCGCCACCCTGGGCCATGAAGCCGGGGATCACGCGGTGGAAGACCACGCCGTCGTAGAACCCGAGGCGCGTCAGGTACAGGAAGCTCGTGACGTGCATCGGCGCCACTTCAGGCATGAACTTGATCAACATCGTGCCCTTGTTGGTCTCCATCCGCGCGAAGTAGCTCTTGCCCGGCTCGAACGACGCCACCGGCGGCTTCGGCAGAGACGTACGCCAGTTCTGTCCCGACTTGTCGATCTTGGACTGCCCGATGAAGTCATCGATCTGCTTCAAGGCCTTGTCTCCCGTGGCGGGCGCCGCGGCCAGCGCGAGCCCCGCAACCGCGAATACCACAACGACACACAGGCTTCGCATCACGTTCGTGTCTCCCTTCAGGGGAAGTTGCTCGCAACCATGATGCATGCGTCGTGCACGGTCTCGAACCGCGCCGCGCGTGCCGTCTCCAGCACCGCGTCGTCCCAGCTGCCGTCCTGCAGCCAGACGACCGGGACGGCGGACTGCGCCAGCTCCTCCAGCACCTTCTTCGTGGCCGGCGGCGGCGTGACCATCGTCACGATGTGCGGGGGCGGATCGATCTCGCGCACGTTGCGGTACGCCTTGAGCCCGGCGACCGTCTCGTCCTTGGGGTTGACCGGCAGGACCGTGTACCCCTTGCCGGCGAGGTTCTTGACGATGATGTTGCCGTACTTCTCGGGGTTGTTGCTCGCGCCGACGACGGCGATGCGCGTTTCCGGGCCGCGGTGACGCAGGCGCTCCAGGGCGTTCTTGTTTCCGATCGTCATTTGCTATTCCCCATCGATGGCGCCCCGCCCGGCGGCGGGCCGCGGGGCGCCATGGTAGTGGTCCCCCGCCCGTCGCGCACGCCGGGGCGGGGGCGGTATCCTCGCCGGGCGCAATGGGCCCGCTCGACGCGATCCTGCTGTTCGGCGCCGCGCTGCTGGCGGGCGCGCTCAACTCCGTCGCCGGGGGCGGCAGCTTCATCTCCTTCCCGACCCTGATCTTCACCGGCGTGCCGCCGATCGCGGCCAACGCCACGAACACGGTCGCGCTCTGGCCGGGGGCGGTGGCGAGCGTCGGCGCGTACCGCCGGGAGTTCCGCGGCGCCGGGCTGCTGCTGTGGGTGATGGCGCTGGTCAGCCTGCTCGGTGGCGCCGCCGGGGCGCTGCTGCTGCTGAAAACGCCCGAGACGACCTTCGTCCGCGTGCTGCCGTGGCTGCTCCTGGCCGCGACGCTGATCTTCGCGCTCGGGCCGTGGCTCAACGAGCGGCTGCGGCGGGCGCGCGGGAACCGCCCGCACCCGGCGGGGCTGGTGCTGGCGGCGGCCGCGCTGGGCCAGGTCGTGATCTCGGTCTACGGCGGGTTCTTCGGCGGCGGCATCGGCATGCTGATGCTCGCCGCGCTGTCCCTGGTCGGGATGACCAACATCCACGCCATGAACGCGCTGAAGACGCTGCTTTCCGCGCTGATCAACGGGGTGGCGGTGGTGGCGTTTGCCGTGGCCGGCGTCGTGGCTTGGCCGCAGGCGCTATTGATGATCGCGGGCGCCGTGGTCGGCGGGTACGGCGGGGCCTGGTACGCGCAGAAGATCGACCCGCGGCTCGTCCGGCGCTTCGTGGTCCTGACCGGCGCCGCGATGACCGCGTACTTCTTCTGGAACGCCGCCTGAAGCTCGCCATCCGGTAAACTGGCGCCCATGTGCGGGCTCGCCGGGATCGCCGGCCGGCAGCCGCACGACCCGGAGCGCGCCCGGATCGTGCGCGAGATGACGCGCTCGTTGGCCCACCGCGGACCTGACGGGGAGGGGTTCGCGCACCCCGCGGGCTGCGACCTGGGCTTCCGCAGGCTGGCCATCGTCGACCTCGAGGCCCCGTCCCCGCCGCAGTCGAACGAGGCCGGCAACGTCTGGTCGGTCTGCAACGGCGAGATCTACAACGCGCCGGAGCTCGTCGCCTGGCTTCAAGGCCGGGGGCACGTCCTGCGCAGCAGCGTGGACACCGAGGTGATCCCGCACCTGTACGAGGAGCTGGGGCCGGGCTTCGCCGAGCGCCTCGACGGGATGTTCGCCTTCGCGGTGTGGGACGAATCCGCGCGGACGCTGGTCCTCGGCCGCGATCGCGCCGGTGAAAAGCCGCTCTTCTACTGGACAGGGCCGGGCGAGCTGGTGTTCGCCTCCGAGCTGCGCGCCTTGCTCGAGCACCCGCGCGTGCCGCGGGCGCTCGACCCGCTGGCGCTCGGCCGCTACCTCTTGCACGACTACTTCCCCGCCCCGCTCACGCCGCTGGCGGGGGTGCGCAAGCTGCCGGCGGCGCACGTCCTGCTGGCGCGCGAGGGGCAGGTCGAACTGCGCCGCTACTGGGACCTCGCGCCGTTCTTCGGCCGCGGCGCGGTGCGCTCGTACCGCGGTGCGGCGCGCGAGCTGGACCGGTTGATCGGCCGCGCCGTCGAGCGCCGCAAGCGCGGCGACGTGCAGGTCGGCGTCTTCCTCTCCGGCGGCATCGACTCCTCCGCGATCCTGGCCCACCTCGCGGAGCAGGAGGGACCCGGGATCCCGGCGTTCTCGATCGGTCACGCCGACCCCGCCTTCGACGAGTCGCGCTTCGCGCGCGAGACCGCCGAGCGCTTCGGCGCTCAGTTCGAGCCGCTGGTCCTCGGCGAGGCCGAACTGGAAGACGGCCTGGCGCTCGTCGGCGATCGGATGGACGAGCCGCTGGCCGACGCCTCGACGATCCCGTGCGCGCTCCTCGCGCGCCACGCGCGGCAGAAGGTCAAGGTCGTGCTGTCGGGCGAGGGCAGCGACGAGCTGTTCGCCGGCTACCCGACGTACATCGGCCACCGCGTCGCCGGCGCGCTCGCCCACGTGCCGGCCGCGGTGCGCCGGCGGCTGGTGGGTGCCGCGCGCGGCCTGGCGCCGGTGTCGATGGGCAACGTGGGCCTCGACTACCTCGTCGCGCGCTTCGCCGACGCCGCCGACCGCGACCCGCTCGAGCGCCACCACAGCTGGTTCGGCAGCGTCGCGCCGCTGCGCCAGCGGCAGCTGCTCGCTCCGGCGGTGCTGGCCGCGCTCGACGACACCGACCCGTTCGGCTCGGCCCGCGCCACCGCCGCCGCGCGCGCGTGGCCCGACCTGCTCTCGACGCTGCTCTACACCGACTTCACGATGTACCTGCAGGACGACCTGCTGACGAAGGTCGACCGCACGACGATGCTGTCGTCGCTCGAGTCGCGCGCGCCGTTCCTCGACCACGAGCTGGCGGAGTGGGTCGCGGCGCTGCCCTCCTCGTGGAAGCTGCGGCGCACGCGCACCAAGGCGATCCTGCGCCGCGCGCTGCGCGACCGGCTGCCGCGCGAGGTGCTCGAGCGGCGCAAGCGCGGCTTCAACATCCCGTTCTCGCGCTGGCTCTTGCACGGCCTCGGCGACCGCCTGCGCGAGCGCTTCTCCGCCGAGCGCGTCGCCGCCCGCGGCCTGTTCCGGCCCGCGGGTGTGAGCGCGCTGCTCGACGAGCACCTCTCGCGCCGCGCCGACCACCGCAAGCCGCTGTTCAGCCTGCTCGCGCTCGACCTGTGGTGCGACCGCACCTACGGGGCCGGGTGCGCGGTGCCGCTGGCAGGCGAGCCGACGCCCGCGCAGCGCGCGGCCGTGCCGTGAGCCGCCGGCTCGCTCTCGCCGTCGTCGCCGCCTGCCTGCTGCTGTTCGCCTGGAACACCTGGGGCTACGACCTGTGGACCCCCGACGAGCCGTACTTCGCCGAGGGCGCGCGGGAGATGATCGTGGACGGGCATTGGGCCGTCCCGCACGTCAACGGCGTGGTCACGACCGACAAGCCGCCGCTGTTCTTCTGGCTCATCGCACTGTTGTCGCTGCCGTTCGGCCACGTTTCGTCGCTCACCGCGCGCCTGCCGTCGGTGCTGGCCAGCGCGGCATCGATCGCGCTGACGATGCGACTGGGGCGGAGGATGGGCGGCGAGCGCCTGGCACTTTTGGCCGCGGCGATCCTGGCCACGACGGTGCTGTTCTGGGAGAAGTCGCGCACCTCGCAGATCGACGCCCTGCTGTCGCTGTTGGTGCTCGTGGCGGTCTCGGCGTTCGAGGCGTTCCGCGCGGGCGACCTCGACGGACGCCGCGCCGGCCTGCTGTTCTGGGCCGCGGCGGGGCTCGCGGTGCTGGCCAAGGGCCCGGTCGGCCTGCTGCTGCCGCTCGGCGTGGCGCTCGTCACGCTCGCCTGGGACCGGCGGCTGCGCGAGTGGCGGGGCTTCGCGCCGCTGCTCGGCCCGCTGGCGTTCGTCGCGGTCCTCGCGCCGTGGCTCTTGTGGGCCGGTGTCGGCCACGCCGACGAGTACTCGCTGTTCGGCGCGTTCCAGTCGCACGTGGTCTCGCGCGCCGTGCACGGCATGCACCACGCGCAGCCACCGTACTACTTCCTCGGCACGCTGCCGATGCACCTGTTACCGTGGACGCTGCTCCTGCCCGGCGCGCTGGTACTGGCGTGGCGCGCGCGCGCGCGGCCTGCCGACCGGCTGCTATTGGTCTTCGGTGGTTTCATCTTCGTGTTCTTCACCGCCTTCACGGAAAAGCGCGGCCAGTACCTGCTACCGGCGTTCCCGGCCTACGCGCTCCTGTTCGCGCGGCTGGTGGACGAGGTGGCCCGTCCGGCGCCGGGACGGCACGTGTCGCCGCGCTGGGTGACCGTGCCGCAGTACGTGATCGCCTTCGCGCTCGCGCTGGCCGCGGTCGTCGGACCGGGGCTGGCGTGGATGGAGCACCCGCTGCTCTTCCCCCGCTCGGTTTTGGTCGGCGTTCTCGCGCTGTGCGGGGCGGTCGCGATCGTGTTCGCAACGCTCAGGCGCGGGCCGCTCGGCGCCGCCGCCGCCACCGCCGTGAGCTTCGCCGCGGTCTACCTCGCGGTCGCGACCCTGCTCCTGCCCGCGCTCGACCCGGTGAAGTCGTTCCGCGAGATGTCGCAGGGCATCGCCCGCTTCACCGAGACCGCGCGCCGGGACGGCGCGCGCGTCCTGGCGTTCCGGCTAGGCAACCTCCCCGAAGCGTTCGCGCTGTACTCGGACGGCATGTACGTGGACGAGACCGCCAGCCCGAAGAAGCTGCGGGCGCACCTCGCGAATCCCCCCGGTCTCGCGGTGCTGCAACGCCAGGACTACGAGGAGCTGCCGGACGAGGTCCGCTCCGCCACGTCGATCCTCGCCCGTTGGTCGACGCACGACACGACCGTCGTGCTGATCGGCGCGGCCGGGGCGCCCGGGCCGGGGTCCTAGCCGGCCTCGGCGGGGAGCGGACGCGGCCGCGACGCCAGGTAGGCCGCCGCCGCGGCCCCGAGCAGCATCAAGAGCGCACCCGCGCGGTAAGGCCAGGCGAAGCCGAGCCCGGTGAACAGGACCGGGCCCCAGAACATGCCGAGGATGCGGCCGAGGCTCTGCGCCGACTCGTAGATCCCCATCACCCCGCCGATCTCGTCCGCCGCCGCGAGCCGCGAGGCGTACGCCGAGAGCGACGGGTTGGCGATGCCGAAGCCGAACGCCAGCACGGCGAGGTCGGCCAGCACCGGGACGAGCCCGCCGAGGTACGGCAGCGCGCCGAGCGCCAGCGCGCACAACGCCGTGCCGGCCGCGACCAGGCGCGCCTCGCCGAAGGCGCGCGAGAGCGGCCCGATCAGGAAGCCCTGGACGATCACCGCGAGCACGCCCGCGTACAGGAACGTCCAGCTCACCTTGTCCGGGTGCAGTCCCAGCCGCTCGGTCATGAACAGCGCGAACGTCACCTCGAAGTTCGAGAAGGCGAAGAGCATCAAGAGCGCCGCGCCGACCGCCAGCGCCAGCGCCGGGCGCGCCATCACGTGCGCGAGCCGCGAGGCCTCGAACGTGTGGTGCCGCAACCGCTCGCCGATGCCGGGGCGCAGGGTTTCCGGCAGCAGGAACCAGGTCAAGAGAAACGCGACGAACGAGGTCGCCGCCGCCGCCACGCCGGGGGCCCACGGGCCCAAGCGCAGCAGGACGCCGGCCAGCCCCGGGCCGACGATGAACCCGAGCCCGAACGCCGCGCCGATGATCCCCATCCCCTTCGCGCGGCCCTCCGGCCCGTACACGTCGGCGATCACCGCCCGCGCGGTCGAGATGTTCGCGCCGCAGATGCCGGCCACGATCCGCGAGGCGAACAGCATCGCCAGGGAGCCCGCGAACCCGAGCAGGAGGTAGCCCGCGACCGCGCCGAGCAGCGACACGAGCAGCACCGGGCGCCGGCCGAAGCGGTCCGACAGCCGGCCCAGCGCCGGCGCGAACAGGAACTGCATGACCGAATACGACGCCGCGAGCAGGCCGAAGGTGAACTTCCCGGGATGGAACGACTCGATGTAGAGCGGGAAGATCGGGATCACCATCCCGAAGCCGACGAGATCGACGAAGACGATCAGGAACAGCGTCGAAACGATCGCCCCGCGGCGTTCGGCCACGTCAGTCGCCGAACACGCGCACGTCCACGCGGCGCCGGTGCGGGTGTCGTCGATGCTCGAACAGGTACAGCCCCTGCCAGGTTCCGAGCGCCAGCCGCCCGCCGGCGACCGGGAGGATCTCCGACGTGCGCGTCAGGACCGAGCGGATGTGGGACGGCATGTCGTCGGGGCCCTCGTCCTCGTGCTCGTAGCCGGCGCCCTCGGGGACCAGCCGCGAGAAGAAGGCAAGCAGGTCCGCCCGCACGGCCGGGTCGGCGTTCTCCTGGATCACGAGGCTGGCGCTGGTGTGGCGGACGAAGACGGCGGCGAGGCCGTCCTCCACGCCCGACTCCCGCACGACCCGCGCGAGTTCGTCCGTCAGCTCGTAGAAGCCGATCCCGCGGGTCGCGATCTCCAGGCTGGCCTTGTGCATCCGCGCTCCGGCCGCAGAGTCTACCCCCGCCCATGGAATCCGAGGAGTTCGGCTTCGAGCCTGTCGTGGCTGGCGCGGATCGTCGAGTCGCCGCAGCACGGTGGCGGCACGAGCGCGGGCTGGTGCGACTTCACGCGCCGTCGACCCGGCGGAGCTGTTCGCCATGAGCTACGTCGTGTGCGGGCCGGACCCCCGCGCGGGCCCGCCGGGAACTGCGGCACACGATCCTGCGGGTCCCGGCGGACGGGTCGCTCGCGCACGTCGTCGCCGTCGGTCGCGAGGCGCTCGACGTCGATGCTGCCGCCGGACCGTTCTGTGCCACGGTCCGCGCCCACGTGCCGAACTGCATGCTTGCACCCGGAGAGTACGTCCCGCGCATTCAGGCGGGCCGGCAATTGACCAGCGAGAAATGTCGCGCGGGTGCCTTCCCCGGCAGCGGCGCGGTACGTACATTCACCGCAACTGGCGTCCCTTTTTCGCCCGAGAGGAGGGGTCATGCGTGCGACGTTCTTCGCGGCGCTCGCGCTGCTCATCGTGGGACCGGCCGCCGCCGGCCAGAAACAGCAACTTCCGCCCGCGCCGACCGCGCAGAACCTGTGGGGCGGCTTCCACCAGAGAATGCAGGCCGAGTGCCACAAGACGCGCGGCGCGATCTGCGAGTTGCTGACCAACTACGAGCGGTACGGCGCGCAGTGCCTGCGCAACGTCGGCAAGGACTGCCGCAACGCCGCCGAGCTGATCGGCGTCTACAACGACGTGTTCGAGGCCGACCGTCCGGCCGCCGAGATCGCCGAGAACCGCCGCACCCAAACCGCGCTCTGCTCGCGCGCGTGTCAGCTCGGCGACCGCGGCTCCTGTGCGCGCGAGGATGAACTGCGGCGCCAGCTCGCGCGGATGACAGGTGGCGCTCCCGCAGTCACCTCGGCGGACACGACCAAGCCGCGGTCGTGACCGGCGCGCTGCAAGCCTGCGGCGGGGTCACTCGCTCCCGGTCTCACGGTGCTTGTTGAAGACCTCGGGCGCGGCGGAAGGGCCCTCGGGGGGGATGCCCGCGACGGACGCCAGCCACTCGACCTGGTGCAAGAGGCCGCGGATCATCCGGACCTCGCCTTCCGAGAGCAGCGTGCGGCCGAAGATCCAGCGCCAGCGGCGCAGGATGATGTCGGGATTCTGCTGCGATAGGTAGCCGATACGCAGCCAGGCCGCGCGCGCGTGATCGAACAGCGCCTCGATCTCGGCCGAGGTCGCGGGCGTGAACTCGCGCGGGACCGGCTCGTCGGGGCCCGCGCGCCGGGCGGCGCCCGCCAGCGCGTAGCCCGTGACCGCGACCGCGTGGGCGAGGTTGAGCGAGGGGCAGGCCGGGTCGGTCGGGATCCACGCCACGCGCTGGCACATCTCCAGCTCGGCGGTGGACAGCCCGTGCGCTTCGCGCCCGAAGACCAGCGCCGTCTCCCACGGCGCGTCCCACGGCGCGAGGTCCGCGAACAACTCGTCGGGCGGGTCGCCGTCGCCGCGGTGCTTGCCGTGCCGGCGCGAGGTGCCGATCACCATCCGGCAGCCGTGCACCGCCTGCTCCACCGTGTCCACACGCAGCACGGCGTCGAGAACTTCCGCGCCCTCCTCGCGCGAGTACCAGCGCGCCTCGTCCGACGCGGGGTTGGCCCGCCCACCCGCGAGCACGAGCCGCGTCAGGCCGAAGTTCAGCATCGCGCGGGCGACCTGGCCGAGGTTCCCGTCGTAGCGCGGCTCGACCAGCACGACGCGGATCCGCGCGAAGCGGTCGCGCAGGGATGAGAGTCGGTCCATGGACGTCGGGCTCCCTCAGCTCGGGCCGCCGCGGTACGGGTAGGCGCCCGGGAACTCCGGTTTCCGGTTCTCCTTCCCGCCCCACGACGAAATGCGGATCCGCAGCACGCTCGTGCGCTCGAGATCGGCCGCGCTGGTCGGCCGGTAGTCGGCCCCGGCGCGGAACTGCGGCGCGTACTTGTCCATCAAAAGCGCCAGTGCCCGCGTCGCCTCCGCCGGGTCGTCGACGACGCTGCCGTCGCCGGACACGACCACGCTGGCGTACTCCACGCTGAAGTCGATCGCGGCGCCGGCCGGCAGGATCCGCCCCATCTCGGCGACGCAGAAGCTGACCAAGACGCCCCCCTCGAACGCCTCGCGGGTCCGGCCGTGGCGCCCGGTGTGCAGGTAGATCGCGTCGCGCTCGCCGTCGAACACGAACAGCAGCGGGTTCTGGTAGGGCCGCCCGTCGCGCACGCAGGCGACGACACCGAACGGCGCGCGCGCCAGGCACTCGCGGATCCACGCTTCGTCGCGCGCCCGGTCCCGCCGGCGCGGCCGCTCGATCTGGGCCATCCTTCCCGTCCGCCCGTCAATCGACGGGCGCGTAGAATGCCACGCCGCGCACGTTCTCGTCGATCCGCAGCCGGGTCTGCAGCGCCGGGAAGGCGCGCTGCTCGCAGTCCACCCGCTCGCACAGCCGGCAGGTCACGCCGACCGGCACCGCGGCGCCGAGGTTCTGCAGGTCCATCCCGTCGGCGTAGACCAGCTCGCCCGCGTGCTGGAGCGGGCAGCCGATCTCGATCGCCTGGACGGCGTGCGGCGCGTGGTACCCGCCGCGGTCCTTTTCCAGGGTGCGGGCGATGCAGAAGTAGGTCGTCCCGTCCGGCATCCGCGAGACCTGCACGCGGACCATGCCTGGCGTCAGGTACGCGCTGTGGATGATCCAGCGCGGACACGCGCCGCTGTAGCGCGCGATCTGGATCCCGGAGGCGCTGAAGCGCTTGGAGATGTTGCCGGCGACGTCCACGCGGACGAGGTGGAACGGCACGCCCTCGGCCCCGGGCCGGCGCAACGAGGTCAGCCGGTGGCAGACCTGTTCGAAGCTGGCGCGGAAGCGGTGGCCGAGCAACTCCAGGTCGTAGCGCTCCTCGCGCGCCGCGGCGAGGAAACGTCCGTAGGGCATCAGCACCGCCGCCGCGAAGTAGTTGGCCAGCGCGATGCGGCACAGCGCGCGCGATTCGGTGGTGGTCAGGCGCCGGTCGCGCGCCAACCGGTCGAGCACGCGCGCTTCCGTCAAGAGCCCGACCTGGTGCGCGAGCTGGAAGTTGCGGCTGCCGCGGCGCAGCACCTCGGAGAGGACCAGCTCCCGCCGCGCCGGGTCGTAGCGCCGCACCGCGCCGTGCATCGCCTGGAATTTCTCGATCCGCACCTTCACGCCGTGGCTGTCGAACAGGTACCGCGCGAGGGCCTGGAACAGGTCCTCGCCCTCGAAGCGCGCCTCGTCCCACAACCTCTCGGCGTCGGCTTCCAGCTCCGGGAAGTGGTTGCCGTGGCGCTGGATCAAATCGCTGACCTCTTCCGGCGGAAGACGAAAGCTGTCCAGCGCCTCGAGGCCGCCGGTCTCGGACATGCGCTCGGCCAGCGTCTGCGCCGAGGCCCGCGCCCCCTGGTACGCCTGGTACAGCTTGACCAGCGCGCGGGCCGCGGCCGGATGCGATGTCGAGAGCGAGCGCAGATCCGCGGGCGTGACTCCCGATCCGTCGAACAGGTCGTCGCCGAAGATCTCGAGCAGGTCCGCGGCGAGCCGCTCGTCGTCCTCGCCGGCCAACTCCTTCAGGTCGAGGTGGAACGCCTGCGCGAGCCGGATCAACAGTTCGGCGCTGAGCGGCCGGCGCCCGTTCTCGATCAGGTTGAGGTAGCTCGGCGAGATGCCGAGGCGGGCCGCGAGCTTGGCCTGCGTGAGCTGGTGCTGGCGCCGGAGCGCGGTGAGGCGCGGACCCAGGCGGGTCGCCTTGCGTGCTGGGAGCATCAGTCGATCCGGGAACCTGAGCAGCGCGAGCGCGCCGGGCCCGGAAACTTTACAAGCTTTGCACGTTGACAACAAACAACGGAAAAGCTTTGTCACCTTTGCCCCCCGAGACGGTCAAGAGGCTGGCCGGAGGAGCGGAGTGCCGGCAGGCTGGAATTCGTCCGACGCGCCCCCTCGACAGTGGAGATCGCCTGACCGATGGAGTCCACCGCTCCTCCGTTCCCCGCCGGCGTCCGGCTCACCGCACCGGTTCCCGAATCGCTGGCCCGCGTCGTGTCGCCGGAGGCCCTGGCCTTCGTCGCCTCGCTCGTGCGCAAGTTCCGCGGCCCGCTCGACGACCTGCTCGCGCGGCGACACGAGACCCAAGCCGCGTTCGACGCCGGCCGCACGCCGCACTTCCTCGCCGAGACGCGCGAGATCCGCGAGTCGGACTGGCACGTCGCGCCGATCGCACCCGACCTCTCCGACCGCAGGGTCGAGATCACCGGGCCGCTGGACCGCAAGATGGTGATCAACGCGCTCAACTCGGGCGCGTCGGTGTTCATGGCCGACGCGGAAGACGCGAACTCGCCGACGTGGAGCAACTTGGTCGCGGGCCAGGCGAACCTGCGCGAGGCGGTGCGCGGCACGATCGCCTTCGACGACCCCGAGACCGGCAAGAGCTACCGGCTTGCGGAGCGCACCGCGACGCTGATGTTCCGTCCGCGGGGCCTGCACCTCCCGGAGGCACACGTCGAGGTGGACGGGCGCGCCGTGCCCGCCCCGCTGTTCGACTTCGGCCTGTACTTCTTCCACAACGCGCGCGAGCTGGTCGCGCGCGGCAGCGGGCCGTACTTCTACCTGCCCAAGCTGCAGTCGCACCTCGAGGCTCGTTGGTGGAACGAGGTCCTGGTCGCGGCGCAGCGCGCGATCGACCTGCCGCGCGGCACGGTCCGCGCGACGGTGCTGATCGAGACGCTGCCGGCCGCCTTCGAGATGGACGAGATCCTGTTCGAGCTGCGGGAGCACTCGGCGGGGCTGAACTGCGGGCGCTGGGACTACATCTTCAGCACGATCAAGACCCGCCGCGCCGATCCACGCGCGGTGTTGCCCGATCGCTCGCAGGTCACGATGGAGCAGCCGTTCCTCAGGGCCTACACGCAGCTCCTGGTCCGCACGTGTCACCGGCGCGGGGCCCACGCGATGGGCGGCATGGCGGCGCAGATCCCGCTCAGGAACGACCCGGCGGCGAACCGCGCGGCCTTGGACAAGGTCCGGGCCGACAAGCTGCGCGAGGTGCAGGACGGGCACGACGGCACGTGGGTCGCGCACCCGGGACTGGTGCCGGTCGCGCGCGAGGTGTTCGACGCGCACATGTCCGGACCGAACCAGCTGGACCGCCTGCGCGACGACGTGCGCGCCGGAGCCGCCGACCTTTTGGAAGTCCCGGCGGGCACCCGGACCGAGGCCGGCCTGCGGTGGAACATCCGCGTCGGCGTGCAGTACCTCGAGGCGTGGCTGCGCGGCAGCGGCTGCGTGCCGCTCTACGGGCTGATGGAGGACGCCGCGACGGCCGAGATCTCGCGGGCCCAGCTCTGGCAGTGGGTCCGGCACCGCGCGCGGCTCGCGGACGGTCGCGAGGTCACGCCGGACCTGTTCCGCTCCACCCTCGAGGACGAGATGGACGCCATCCGCGCCGAGGTCGGCGCGGCCCGCTACGACGAGGGCCGGTTCGACGACGCGATCGAGCTGTTCGCGGGCCTCACGCTCGCGCGCGAGATGCCGGATTTCCTGACGCTACCTGCCTACGACCGCCTGCTCACGCTCGAGGGCGGTTCCCGCTAGCCCGCTGAATTCGTGGCCCGCCGCGTGGGCCGGGAGACGATGCGCCATGTTCGAAGCTCACCCGTTCCGCCAACGAGAACCGCTGTCCGCCGACCTGCCGGCCGGACTTGTCCCCTCTTCCTCCCCGAACCGCTGGGACGGCGTGCTGCGGCCCTACGCCGCGGCCGACGTCCAGCGCCTGCGCGGCTCGGTCGTCGTCGAGCACACGCTGGCGCGGCTCGGCGCCGAACGCCTGTGGCGGCTGCTCCATCGCGAGGGTGCGGTGCGCGCGCTCGGCGCGCTGAGCGGGAGCCAGGCCGTGCAGATGGTCCGCGCGGGTCTGGAGGCGATCTACGTCAGCGGCTGGCAGGTCGCGGCCGACGCGAACTCCTGCGGCGCGACGTACCCGGACCAGAGCCTGTACCCGGTGGACAGCGTCCCGCGCCTCGTGCGCCGCATCAACCAGGCGCTGCTGCGCGCCGACCAGGTCGAGCACGCCGAGGGCAAGAGCACGCGCAGCTGGCTCGCGCCGCTCGTCGCCGACGCCGAGGCCGGCTTCGGCGGGCCGCTCAACGCGTTCGAGCTGATGAAGGGGATGATCGAGTCCGGCGCGGCCGGTGTGCACTTCGAGGACCAGCTTTCGTCCGAGAAGAAGTGCGGGCACCTGGGCGGGAAGGTGCTGGTCCCGACGGGGCAGTTCGTCCGCACGCTGGTCGCCGCGCGGCTGGCCGCGGACGTTTCCGGCGTGCCGACGATCCTGATCGCGCGGACCGATGCCTGCAGCGCGCGGCTGGTGACATCCGACGTGGACCCGCGCGACCGCGAGTTCTTCACCGGCGAGCGCACCCCGGAGGGGTTCTTCCGGATGCGCGGCGGCCTCGAGTGCGCGATCGCGCGCGCCCTGGCCTACGCGCCGTACGCCGACATGATCTGGTGCGAGACGAGCACGCCCGACCTGGACGAGGCGCGGCGTTTCGCCGAGGGCGTGCACGCGCAGTTCCCGGGCAAGCTGCTGGCCTACAACTGCTCGCCGTCGTTCAACTGGCAGCGCCACCTCGATCCGCAGACCATCGCACGGTTCCAGTCCGAGCTGGCGCGGATGGGCTACATGTTCCAGTTCGTCACGCTGGCCGGGTTCCACGCGCTGAACCTCGGCATGTTCGCGCTCGCACGGGGGTACCGCGACCGCGGGATGGCCGCCTACTCGGAGCTGCAGCAGCGCGAGTTCGCGGCCGAGGCCGAGGGGTACACCGCGACGCGGCACCAGCGCGAGGTCGGCACCGGCTACTTCGACCAGGTCGCGCAGGTGGTGTCGAGCGGACTGGCCTCGACGCTCGCGCTCGAGGAGTCCACCGAGACCGAGCAGTTCACGCGCGACGAGCGCGGCGCCGCGTAACCCGGGGGACAGGTAGCACGCCGGGCGCCGACGAGGGGGACAGGTGGAACACCTGTCCCCCGGCGTTCGTTTCAGGCGCTGTCGCGGCCGGCCGGGCCGGGAACGCGGAACCGTACCTCGATCGGGACCTCGATCCCGTTGCCGGAGAGCTGCAGCGTCATCACGCCGCCGATTCCGGCCGCGGGCCGCGGGAAGTAGATCACGTCGTGGAACCACGTCCCGGGGGCGAGCTCGACCTGCTCGGTGCGCAGGCCGCGCTGCGCGATCGGGTAGAAGTTGGCCTGCAGGACGCGCCGGGTCCCGAACAGGTTGCCGACGACCAGCGGGCGCTGGCGGATCAGCGCCATGTCGTAGCCGACCCGGCGGTAACCCCGGGCCAGTTCCTGGTACCCGGCGGCGGCGACCGCCTTGCCCGTGGCGTCCACCAGCCGGAACGACTCGGGCGTGATCTGGACCGACTTGCGGCCGGGGTCCATGCCGACGGCGATGTGCAGCGGGATGAACGCCTCGCCGTTGTTCCACGCCGCGGGCGCGGCGTCGACGAGGACCGTGATGCGGTTGACGTCCTCGCGGTAGGTGGCGAAGGCGAAGCGCTCGCTGGTGCGCCCGCCGGCGAAGGCCGCGCCGAAGGACGCGGCGACGACGAGCAACATGCCGATTTTTTTCATCGGGGTGCTCCTTTCTCGAGCTGACACGGCCAGCCCACTGCATCACGCGTGCCACCGCGGCAAGCCCCGAATACCGCCGGTTCCGGCCCCGCCCGCGTCGCCCGCCGGGGACACCGGCATCCTCTGCCGGGGACGCCTGACGAACAGGTTCGTGGACTCCCCGGCACCTCCGCGGGATGACAAACTCCGCGCGCCGGGGCCCGGCCGGCATCCCAGGGGAGGCAAGACCATGAGACGTTCCCTGCTGGCCGCCTCTTGCCTTTTGATCGTGGGCGTGTCGTTGCGCTGCGGCGACAACGCCAGCGCCTCCGGCACGAGCGCCACGCCCACCGCGACGAGCGTCCCGCTCTTCGACGGGCTCGGCAAGCACACGCGCAAGGTGAGGACGAGTTCGCCCGAGGCGCAGCGCTACTTCGACCAAGGGCTGAATTTCCTCTACGCCTTCAATCACGACGAGGCGATCCGCTCTTTCCGACGTGCCGCCGAACTCGACCCGGACTGCGCCATGGCGTACTGGGGCATCGCCTACGCCAACGGTCCGCACATCAACCGGCCGAGCGTCGATGCTCCGCGCGTCAAGTCCGCGTGGGAAGCGCTGGAGAAGGCGCGCAAGCTGGCGCCGCGGGCGGGCACGCTGGAGCGCGAGCTGATCGCGGCGCTGGACAAGCGCTACGCCATGCCGCAGCCCGAGGACCGCACGCCGCTGGACCAGGCGTACGCCGACGCGATGCGCGCCGTCTGGAAGCGCCACGGCGACGACGCCGACGTCGGCGCGATGTTCGCCGAGTCGCTGATGGACCTGCGGCCGTGGGACCTGTGGAAGCCGGACGGCACGCCGCAGCCGGGAACCGACGAGATCCTGGCCACGCTGGAAAAAGTGATGGCAAACAAGCCGGACCACCCGCTGGCCGTCCACCTGTACATCCACGCCGTCGAGGCCTCGCCGCATCCCGAGAAGGCGGACGCGGCCGCGGACCGGCTGCGCGACCTCGCGCCGGGGCTCGGCCACATGGTCCACATGCCCTCGCACATCGACGTGCGGCGCGGGCGCTGGGAAAAGGCCGCGATCGCCAACCAGAAGGCGATGGCCGCCGACCGCGCGTACCGCGAGAAGTCGTCGCAGCAGAACTTCTACCGGTTGTACATGGCGCACAATCACCACATGCTGGCCTTCGCGTCGATGATGCAGGGCCAGAGCGCGCAGGCGCTGCACGCCGTGCGCGAGATGGTCGCCGGCATCCCCGAGGACTGGCTGAAGCAGAACGCCTTCGCCGACGGGTTCATCGCCATGCCGATCGAGATGCTGGTGCGGTTCGGCCGCTGGGACGAGGTGCTGGCCGAGCCCGAGCCGGCGGAGTACCTGCCGGTCACCCGCGCGATGCGGCACCAGGCGCGCGGCGTGGCCTACGCCGCCAAGGGAATGCTCCCGGAGGCCCGCGCCGAGGAGCAAGCGTTCCTCGCGGCCAGGGCCAAGGTCCCGGCCGACGCCACGTTCGGCAACAACAGCGCCCTCGACCTGTTGAACGTCGCCGAGCACATGCTGGCCGGGGAGATTCTCGTCGCCGACGGCAAGCTCGACGACGGGCTGGCGCGCCTGCGCGCCGGCGTCAAGGCCGAGGACGCCCTGCGCTACGACGAACCGCCGGACTGGATCCTGCCGGTGCGGCACGCGCTCGGCGCGGCGCTCGTGCGACACGGCCGCGCGGAGGAAGCCGAGCAGGTCTACCGCGACGACCTGCACAAGCTGCCGGAAAACGGCTGGTCGCTCTACGGCCTCGCGCGCAGCCTCGCTTTGCAGAAGAAAGACGCCGAGGCGGCGCAGGTCCAGGTGCGCTTCGACAAGGTGTGGAGCGCCGGCGATTTGGAAATCAGCTCGTCGTGCCTGTGCCAGCCGGGCCCGGTGGAGGAGCGCACCGGCGCCGCGCGGTGAACGGACCGGTTCGGGGGGGACATTTCGGGCAGAATACGCCCGCCATGTCCCCCACCCCCGCGAACACCCGGCCGATCTACCTCGACCACAACGCCACCACGCCGGTGGCCGCGCAAGTCGTGGAGGCGATGCTGCCCTACCTCCACGGCGGGTTCGGGAACACCTCGAGCGGGCACGCCTGGGGCCGGTCCGCGCGCGAGGCGGCGGAGGCGGCACGGGCGCAGGTCGCGGCGCTGCTCGGTTGCGGGGCGGACGAGATCCTCTTCACCAGCGGCGGGACGGAGAGCAACAACTTCGCGCTCAAGGGCGCCGCGTTCGCCCCGGGCCGGACCCGGGCCGAGATCGTCATCTCCGCCGTCGAACACCCCTCGGTGTCCAAGACCGCCGCGTGGCTCGGCAGGCTCGGCCTGCGCGTCCGGGAGCTGCCGGTCGACGCCACCGGGCGCGTCGCGGCGCCCGATCTCGCGCGGGTGCTCTCCGGCACCACGTTGCTCGTCAGCGTCATGCACTCGAACAACGAGGTGGGCACGCTGCAGCCGATCGCCGAGCTGGCCACGATCGCGCACGGCGCGGGCGCGCTCCTGCACTCGGACGCCGCGCAGAGCGCGGGCAAGGTCCCGCTCGACGTGCGCGAGCTGGGGGTGGACCTTCTGACGATCGCCGGCCACAAGCTGTACGGGCCGAAGGGCGTCGGCGCGCTGTACGTGCGCGCCGGCGTCGAACTGGAGCCGCTGCTGCACGGCGCGGGGCACGAGCGGGGGCTGCGCGCGGGGACGGTCGCCGTGGCGCAGGTCGTCGGGCTCGGCCGCGCCTGCGAGATCGCGCGTGCGCGGCTCGCCGCGGACGCGCCGCGCTTCCGCGCGCTGTGCGAGCGCCTGCACCGCGGGCTCGTGCGCGAACTGGGCGACGATCGCGTCCGCCGGAACGGCCACCCGGAGCAGCGGCTGCCGAACACGCTCAGCGTCGCTTTCCGCGACGTCGATGCGAACGCGCTGCTCGACCGCCTGGGCGCGGAGGTCGCGGCCTCGCCGGGTGCGGCGTGCCACTCCGGGACGGTCGAGATGTCGGGCGTGTTGCGCGCGATGGGCGTACCACCCGAGTGGGCGATGGGAACGGTGCGGTTCTCGGTCGGGCGCTCCACATCCGAAGCGCAGATCGACGACGCGGTCGCGCTCGTCGCGGCGGCCGTGCGGGGCTGACTCGCGGCGGCGTTCGCCCGGCCGGCGCCCCGCTCCCCATTCCTCCCGCGATGCGCGCATGATGTGCCCGGCATGGGGGTCGCCCGGGCATTCGTCAAGGATCCGCTGCGGATCGTGGCCGCGTGGGCCGGCTGCGATCCGGCGTGCACCGCGTTGCGCCTGATCTCCGGCGGCGTACTGCTGGCCGAGATCGTCCTGGAGCTTCCTTCCGGGACGCATGTCTTCGAGCTGCCAAAGCCCGGGATGTCCGTCCACCTCGAGCTCGGCACCACGCCGGGTTTCACGCCGATCGCGCGCTCGCCGCTGGCGCACCTGCCGTGCGGGGCCGCACGCGACCCGCTGCCGAGTTCACCGGTTGACCGCGGCGGGCGGGTGGACCGTTGATCCGCCCCCGCTCCGCGCTGGTCCTGCTCCTGCACGCCCACCTGCCGTGGGTGCGCCACGCCGAGCTGCCGGCGTTCCTCGAGGAGCGGTGGCTGTTCGAGGCCGTGCTCGAGAGCTACCTGCCGCTGATCGACACGCTGCGCGGGCTGACCGCGGACGGGATCCCGCTGCGGATCACGATCGACGTCTCGCCGACGCTCGTGGCGATGCTCTCCGACCCGCTGTTGACCCGCCGCACCGAGCAGCACGCGCTGGACCTGCTGCAGCTGGTGGACCGCGAGCGGCAGCGCGCCGCGGGGAACGGCCCGCTGCAGCAGCTCGTGCGCTTCTACCGGGAACGTCTCGAGCGGCTGCTGGCGCTGTACCGCGAGGAACTCCGGCGCGACATCCCGGGCGAGCTGGCGCGGCTCGAGGCCGAGGGCGTGCTGGAGCTGGCCACGTGCGGGGCGACGCACGCGCTGCTCCCGCTGTGGCTCGACCGGCCGGAGATCGTCCGCGGGCAGGTGCGTTCCGCCGTCCGGGAACACCAACGCGTGTTCGGTCGTGCGCCGCGCGGGATCTGGCTGCCGGAGTGCGCGTTCGCGCCGGCGCTCGAGCGCCACCTGGCCGAGGCCGGCCTGCGCTGGTTCTTCGTCGAGACCCACGCGCTCGAGCACGCCAGCCCGCGGCCGCGCGACGGCGTGTTCGCGCCCGTGCGCGGCCCGCGCGGCGTGGCCGCGTTCGCCCGCGATCCGTCCGCGGCCCAGCAAGTCTGGTCGTCGCGGGCGGGCTACCCGGCGGACCCTGTCTACCGCGACTTCCACCGCGACATCGGCTGGGAACTGCCGGCCGAGCTGCTGCAACCCTGCGCCGACCCCTCCGGCGAACGTTCCTTCACCGGCCTCAAGTACCACCGCGTCGCCGATCGCAGCGGCCGCCATCCCGAGCTGTACGACCCCGTTGGCGGGCGGGAGCGGGCCGCGGACCACGCGGCGCACTTCCTCGCGGCGCGCCTCGCCGAGGCCCGCGGCTTCACCGGTCGCACGGGCCGCCCGGCGGTGATCGCCTGCCCCTACGACGCCGAACTGTTCGGCCACTGGTGGTTCGAGGGGCCGTGGTTCCTCGACCAGCTGTTTCGCGGCCTCGCCTGGGACCAGGACGAACTGGCGGCGCTGACCCCCGCCGACGTCCTGGAGGCGTGGCCCGAACGGGAGGTCGTGGAGTTGGAAACGAGCACCTGGGGTGCCGGCGGCTACTTCGAAACCTGGCTCGGCCCCCGGGTGGAGTGGATGCTCCCGCCGCTCGTCGCGCTCGGCGAAGACCTGCTGCGCCTGCTGCGCACCCGCGCGGGCGAATCGCCGTTCGTCGACCGCGTGCTGCGCCAGGCCGCCCGCGAGGCGATGCTCGCGCAGGCGAGCGACTGGCCGTTCCTCGTCACCAACGGGACCGCGCCCGACTACGCGAAGCGCCGGTTCCTCGGCCACGTCGAGAACTTCGGCGCGCTCGCCCGGATGCTCGACGAGGGTCCGCACGACGAGACGATCCTCGCCGATCTCGAGGACCGCGACCGCATCCTCCCCGACCTCGACCTCGACTGGGCGCTCTCGTAAAGGCCGGCGCAGCCGGCCCGCAAACGCGTCGTCCTGCCCTTCAGCGGGTCTTGTTCAGCCACTTGTCCCAGTTGATGCTGGCGCCGACGTTGATCGCCTCGACGTTGCCGTCGTGCCCGATCAGGTAAACCGTCGGGGTCTCGACGACGAGCAGCGAGCGGAACATCGCCCGATCGACGTCGAGCAGGTGCACCCACGGGAAGTTCTTGACGATGCTCGCGGCCTCGCTCTGCAGGGCCGGTGCCTCGGCCCGCGCGATGTCCACGATCCGCAGGTCCTCCGGCCGCGTGCGCTCGTACCACTCGCGCAGCTTGGGCAGGAGTTCGCGGCAGTGCGGGCACGTCGGCAGCCACGCGAACACCAGCGTGTGGTGTCCGGGCTTGACGTACTCCGAGAGCTTGCGCCAGGTCCGCCCGTCGAGTTCCGTCACCGCGCCGTCGGGCAGCGGCCGGCCGAGCAGGCGGTAGATCGGCTGCGCGGCGAGCATGCCGAGTGTCGGCACCGGTTCGCCGCGCGAGGCCGCGACCAGCGCGTCCCCGATCGACACGCCGCCCGCCCCGACCTGGCTGATGTCCGATCCGCCGACCGCGCGCAGCACGCCGCCGGCGTCGATCAGCGCGAACCCGGGGGCGCGGCGCAAACCGAACGCCATCGCGAGCTGCCCGCCGTCCTGCCGCGCGGCCAGCTCCGCCAACCCCAGCTCCGACAGCCGCGCCGCGATGTCGGAGGGTGGCTGCGAGGCCGCGAGCACCGCGACCGGGAACAGCGTCGCACCAGCCGCGGACGCGCGCGCGAACTGGGCGGTCGTGACCAGCACCTGCTCCGACATGCTGTCGCGCGGCCGCCAGTACACGACCAGCACCGGGCGCTTGCCGAGCAGGGGCGCCAGCTCGCGTCCCGCGGACCCGCCCTGGCCGAGGACGAGCTGCACCGGGACCGGCTCGCCCGGGGCGATCAGCGCGGCCTCGCCGTACTGGGCCGGGGCCGGCGTGGTGGAGAGCAGTACTGTGACGGCGGTCGCCAGGACCGCGACGGGCAGCAGGTTGGCTCGCAGCATGGCGGGATTATAGGAAGCGGCCCCGCGCGGCGCCCGCCGGCCGTGCGGCGCGGGGCCCGCGGTATCCTGTCCCCGTGGAGCAGCGGCGGGACAGCGCGGCCAGGTTCAAGGTCGGCCCGGCCTTTGCCGGATACCGCCTGGACCAGTTCCTCCAGCGGATGATCCCCAAGCTGTCCCGCACCCGCATCCAGCACGCGATCGAGGAGCGCGTCCGCCTCTCGTGGGAGGCGCCGGTCAAGCCGTCGACGCCGGTGCGCGAGGGCGGGATCGTGATCGTGGACGATCCGGCGGTCAACGAGGAGACGATCCCGTTCGACCCCGACATCCTCTACGAAGACGACGACCTTTTGGCGATCGACAAGCCCGCCGGCCTGGTCGTGCACCCGACGCACAGCCACTACCGCAACACGGTGATCACGCTGCTGCGCCAGCGGCGCGGCGAGCCGGAGCTGACGCTGGCGCACCGGCTCGACGCCGAAACCTCCGGCGCGCTGCTGCTCGGCAAGCACACCTGGGCCGCACGCAAGGTGCAGACGTCGTTCGAACGCGGGCGCGTCGAGAAGACCTACCTCGCGCTCGTGTTCGGCGAACCGGCGGACGACACCTTCGCCATCGACCTGCCGCTGGCCGCGGTGACGCGCGACCAGTTCGTGTATCGGCAGGGCGGCCACGAGGCCGGCCGCCCCTCCGAGACCCACGTCGAGGTCCTGCGGCGGCTCGGCCGCGCCAGCCTCGTGCGGGTGACGCCCAAGACCGGCCGGCGGCACCAGATCCGCGCGCACATGGCCCACGCCGGCTACCCGATCATCGGCGACAAGCTCTACGTGCTCGACGATCGCGCGTACCGCCACTACCTCAAGCTCGGCGCGCTGGACGACGAGCTGCGTGCGAAGCTCGCCGCGGACCGGCTGATGCTGCACAGCCACCGGATCGCGCTCCCGGCGCCGCGCGAGCCCGCGCGGCGGCTCGAGATCGTGGCCCCGCTGCCGGCCGAGTTCTCGGCCTGGATGGAAGGGGTGAGCCCGTGAACCTCCGGCTGTTGGCCCCGTTGCTCAGCGTGGCGTCGCTGGCCGTCGCGGCGGACGCGCCGGCGCCCGAGACCGCTCCCGGCGCCGCGTGGCCGGCCGAGGCCGACGCGGCGCTCGACGCGCTGCTCGGCGATCTCGGGCTGGAGCGTGCCGACCTCGCGTTCCCGCGCGACCTGGCGGAGACCGACCTCCGGCTCGCGGCCGGCGACCGCGCGCTGCGCGGCCCGGTCGAGTTGCTCGGCCTCGCCTCGCCGTGGGTCGCCCTCGCGCGCGAGGCGCCGCGCCTGCCCGACGAGGGCGCGCTGGCCTTCCTCGCCGCGGGCGAGGCGCTGGAGCTTCTCGGCGTCGAGCGCGCGCAGCGCTACGAGCTTGCCTCGCCGCAGAGCGCGCGCGAGCAACTGCAGCAGCTCAACGATGTGTCGCGCGCGATCGGCGAGGGTGCGCCCGCGATGACGCAGCCATGGAGCGATCTCGTCGGCCAGCTCGCGGTCGATGCCGGCCGGGCCCGCGATCTCGCGGGAGAAGCGCTGGCGTCGCTGTCGTTGGCCGACCGGCAGCGCATCGTCGCGGCCCTGCCGGCCCTCTGGTTCCAGAACGGCGAAACGGTGCCGGGTGCGCCGCCGCCCGCGCCGCCGCTGAGCGCCGCGCCGTCGGTCGCCGAGCGCGCCGCGGTGCTCGCGCTCGGCGAGCGGCTCGACCGTGCCACCCTCGCCCGCGCCGCGGGCACGCTCCTGATCGCGGCCGACGCCTTCCTCAGCGCGCTGCCGGGCTCCGAGATCCAGCCCGGCTGGCGCACCGACGTCGTCGGCGCCGGGGGACTCGCCGTCGGCCCGTTCCTCACGCCCGCCGGGCCGGTGTACCTCGGCGGCCCGGGGCCGAACCGCTGGCGCCTTGCGGGCGCCGTGATCATCGACTTCGGCGGCGACGACGTGTACGAGGCGCCGCGACCCCCCGCCCCGCCCGAGACCGGCGCCGCGCTCGAGCTGATCATCGACATGGCGGGCAACGACACGTACCGCGCCGACGCCTGGGGCTGCTTCGGCGGCGCCGTGCTCGGCCTGTCGCTGCTGCGCGATCTCGGCGGCGACGACACGTACGAGGGCGCGGCGCTGACGCAGGGCGCGGCGTGGTTCGGCGCGGGCCTGCTGCTCGACCGCGCCGGCAACGACACGTACCGCGCGGCGGCGCTGGCGCAGGGCGCGGCCGGCGCCGGGATCGGGCTGCTCGCGGACGCCGCGGGTCGCGACGCCTACACCCTCGCCAAGCTGGGGCAGGGTTTCGGGACGACTCTCGGCGTCGGCGTGTTGGCCGATCGCGCCGGCGCCGACGTGTACCGCGCGGGCGGCGAGTACGTGGACCAGCCGCTGTTCGCCGACCGCCACCAGTCGCTGGCGCAGGGCATGGGGCTCGGCCACCGCTACGAGCAGGTCGCCGGCGGTGTCGGCGTGCTGTGGGACGCCGCGGGCAACGACGTCTACGCGGCCGACGTCTACGGCCAGGGTGTCGGCTACTGGTACGCGACCGGCCTGTTCGTCGACGGCGGCGGGCACGACAGCTACACGCTGGGCCAGTACGGGCAGGGCGCGGGGATCCACATGGGCTCCGGCGCCCTCGTGGACGTGGCCGGCGACGACCAGCGCACGGCGGAGTACGGCCCGGCGCAGGGGGCGGCGCACGACCTCGCGGTCGGCGCGCTCGTGGACATGCAGGGCAACGACCTCGCGGTGGTCGGTGGGATCGGCCAGGGGCAGGGCCACGCGAACGGCGTGGCGCTCTACGCCGACCTCGGCGGGGACGACGTGCTGGCCGCCCGCGATCCCGCCGGCGCGCAGGGAACCGGCAGCGCCGAGCGCGGCACCGGTTCCGTCGGCTTGCTGCTCGATCTCGGCGGCAAGGACCGCTACGCCGTCCCCGAGGCCGGCGACGATCGCACGTGGGCCCGCGGCGCGTGGGGCGGAGGGCTCGACCGCGGCAGCGCCCCGGCGGGCGCGGGGGTGCAGCCGTGAAACGCGGGCTGCTCGTGCTCCTCGCCGGGTGGGCCATCGCGTGCGCGCCGGCGCGGGCGCAGGGCGCGAGCCCGGCGCCCGCCGCGGATCTGGAGCGACTGTTCGCCAGCGCCAGCCTGTGGGAAGTCGGCACGAACACCGGCGAGGTCCGCGCCGCGCGCGAGGCGCTGGCCGCGCGCGGCGACGAGGCGATCGCGTTCGTGCTCGCGCGCAAGATCGCGGCGGAGACGACGCTCGAGCAGCGCGCGATCGACGAGCTGTTCGGGCGCGTGAAGGAGCAGGCGGCCCCGCGCGTTCTCGCGGCGATGCAGGACGAGGCGCGACCCGCGGCGCGCGTGAACCTCGCGCGGCTCGCGCGCCTGCTCGAGATCAAGCAGGCGGTGCCGGTGCTCGTCGCGTGGGCCGGCGCGATCGACGAGGCCGGGGAGCAGCGCGCCCGCCGCCTCGCCGCGCAGATCGCGCCCGCGCTGGCGGCGCTCGACCCCGCGCGCGCGTTCGAGGTCGCGTGGGGCTGGCAGGCGCACCGCGATCCGTGGGTGCGCGTCGCCGCCGTGCGCGCGCTGGGCGCGACGGGGAGTCCCGACGCCGCGGCGGCGCTGGCCGGGATCGCGGGCGGCGGCGACACGCTGCTCGTGCGCGGCGCCGCGGCGCTGGCGCTCGTGGAGTTCGGCCCGCGGGCCGCGCCGGCGTTGGAGCAGGCGCTCGCGGCTTGCGCCGCGGTCGATGCGAAGGCGCCGCGCTGCGCCTTCCTCGTGCGCGCCGCGGCGGACCTCGCGCGCTCCCGCGCCGGCACGCCGGAAGAGCAGTCGCTGCGGCGCGCCCTGGAGAAGGTGGCGGCGCTCGGCCCCCCGGCGTTGAGCCGCCTGACCGTCGCGCTCGCTTTCGGCGAGCAACTCGGACCGTGACGCGCGCCTCGCGGATCGCGCTGTTGCTGGTGCTGCTCGCGGCAACGTGCGCGTGCCTCGCGCGGCGTCCGCCGGTGAGCGGCCCCACCGTCGAGCCGGCACCGCAAGCACCGCAGGCCCCCGCGGCGCAGCCGCCCCCGGCGCCCCCGCGGACGTACGAGGTCCGGCCCGGCGACACGCTGTTCTCGATCGCGCGCGCGCACGGCGTCAGCGTGGACGATCTCGTGCGCGCGAACCGCATCGAGAACCCCGACCGGATCTACGCGGGCCAGGTGCTGGTCGTGCCCGGCGCGGACGCGGACGCTCTCGCCGGTTCCGGCGTGGCCGAAATCCCCGCGCCCGCCGGGCCCGCCGAGCCGGAGGTCCCCGCGTTCACGGGCGAAGGCAGCTGGTCGTGGCCGGTCGACGGCCAGGTGCTCTCGCACTTCGGCAAGAGGGGCAAGGGCCGGCACTCCGGGATCGACATCGCGGCGGAGAACGGCGCGCCGGTTCGTGCGGCCGCGGCTGGCCGCGTTGCTTACTCGGGCCGCCAGCGCGGTTACGGACTGATGGTCATCGTCGTCCACGACAACGGCTACACCAGCCTGTACGCGCATGTCCGCCGCGTGCTGGTCCGTCCCGGCCAGAAGGTGCGCCAGGGGGCGAAGCTGGCCGAGGTCGGCCGGACCGGCAACGCGAGCGGCTGCCACCTGCACTTCGAGATCCGCCTCGACGACCGGCCGCTGGACCCGCTGGTGCTCCTCGCGTCCTGAGGGGACGGCCCCTGCTCGGGGATGGCCTTGCCGGCCCGCCCGCCAGCACCGACGTTTCTCCGCGAGGGGTGCGGAGGAACGCGGAGTGGACGAGGAACTGCTGGAGCTCCCCTGCCCGTCCTGCGGGGCCGTCCACAGGGTGCCCGGTGCCGGGCCTCAGGGGGGAGAGGTACGCTGCGACTGCGGCGAGCGGATCGCGTTCCGGCGCGCGCCGCACCAGGTCACCGGGACGTGGCCCGGCGCCGGGGGATCGACGCTGCCCCCGCCGACGCTGCGCAGCGCCGGGCAGCCCGCGATCCGGGAGATCCGGCCCACGCCGGAAGCCGAGATGGTGACCTGCCCGGCGTGCGGGCACGAGTTCGTCCCGGCCGGCGCCGGCTCCGACCGCCGCGTCGTTTTGATCGTCGAGGACACCGACTTCTTCCTGCACCTCGCGACCGACGTGCTGAACCGGCACTACCGCACGGTCGGGGTGCGGACCGCCGCCGCCGCACGCCAAGCGCTCGCGACGATGTCGGTGGACATGGTGCTCCTCGACCTGACACTGCCCGACGCCGAGGGCACCGAGGTGCTGCGCGCGCTGCCGCGGCGCAACATCCCGGTTCTCGTCTACACCAGCCGCGACGAAACCTCGCTGCTCGGCCCGGAGTGGGACGTCCTGCGCTCGCTCGGCGCGCGCGACGTCGTGCACAAGGGGATCAACATCGAGGACACGCTGCTGCGGAAGGCGCAGGCGCTCCTACCGTAGGTCGGCACAGCCGACCCGGCACGCGACGCGGTCCGGATCCCGGCAACCGACCGCACATCCCGACGCCGTCATTGCCGGCCGCCCGCGGCGGCCCCTACATACGCCAGCCGCAGCCGACCAGGTTCGCGAGGCGGTCCGTATCCCCGCAACGGTCCGCGCGGGCGTCAGGCGTAACCGCGCTCGGCGAGGTCCTCTTCGTCGAAGCCGAGGTAGTGACCGATCTCGTGCAGGATCGTCGTCCGGATCTCCTGCACCAGCACGTCGCGGTCGGTCCCCATGCGCTCGAGGTTGCGCTTGTAGACGTAAATCGTGTCGGGCAGTTGCGGGGGATCCGACGTCGAGCGCTCCGGCAGCGGCACGCCGATGTACAGCCCGAACAGGCAAGGGTCGAGCGGCGGCTCGAAATCGCCGAGATCTTCGTCGCTCGGCAGGTCCTGGACCATGATCGAGATGTTCTGCAGCTGGCCGCGGATCTCGGGCGGCAACTCGGCGATCGCATCGCGCACCACGCGATCGAACTCCTCGCGGCTGATGCGGATCGGCAGCGGGTAAGCCTCGGGGTCCATCTCGTGCGCCTGCTGGAAGTGATCCTCGGCGGCGTCCAGGTGCCCCTGCCGCTCGATGCACAGCGCGGTCCAGTAGTTCGCCTGCGGGTCGGCGGGATCGATCTCCAGCGCGCGCGCGAGCAGTGCCTCAGCTTCCTCGAACTCGCACATCTCGAACAGGCACAACCCGGCGTCGGCGAGCGCCGCGAGGTCCTCCGGCTCCTTGGCCAGGATCTCCTCGAGCAGCGGCAGCGCGTCCTCGTAACGGGCCTGCTCGATCAGCGCCGAGGCGATGACCTGCCGCGCGTCGAGCGAATCGGCCTGCAGCATCTGCGCGCGGCGGCCGAGCGCCTCGGCCTCGTCGAAATCCTCGCGGTCGAGCGCATCCTGCGCCCGCCGGAGCAGGTCGTCGTAGCTGTTGCGCAGCTTCTGGTTCATCTCCCGGCCGTTTCTCGCGCGGTTCGGAGAATAGCACCCCCCTCCCGGGGGAGCCATCACGGTTTGCGCCGCCAAATCGCCGGATTCCCGGCATCCGGGCCGCGGGATAGAATCTCCGGCATGCGATCGACAAGCTGGCTCATCGCCGCCGCGGCGATGCTCGTGTGCTCGCCCTCCCCGGCGCAGGCGCCCCAGGAAGGCGCCGCCCCCGCGCCCGAGCTCATCGCGCCCGCGTTCCGGGCGGCCACGCATTTCGCGGACGGCGAAGCGTACCTGCGTGCGCTGCCCGAGGGGACCCGGATCGAGATCCACCGGCCCGACGGCGGTTCGTTCACCCTCGCGCTGACGCAGGGCAAGCTCAACACGACGCTGCCCAAGGCCAGCCTGAGCGAGGACTCGCGGCGCTTCACCTCCCCGTTCGGTTACAGCATCTACGCCGCCGACCAGCCGGGGTGGGTCCTCGTCGAGGCGCGCTCGGGTGCGCGCACGCAGCTCTGGGGCTTCGGCACCGTGCTGCGCGGCGTGCAGTCGAACGGCGGGCACTTCGAGACGCGCGCCGAGAAGCTGGCGCTGCGGCTGCCCGACGCCACGCGGATCGACCTGCTCGACCAGGGACGCCGCTGGGAAGCCATCACGATCCACGGCCAGCGCTACGAGTTCGACCCGACCACCGGCGCCTGGTCGGAGCTGGCGCCGCTCCCCTCGCCGCCGTTGATCCCGGACCCGACGTCGTTCTACGTCTCCGGGAGCGGCGCGCAGTGGCGCCGGCCGGTGTTCGAGGCCCACGTCGTTTTCGCCTGGAACTGGTGGGGCGCCGGCCTCACGGTCGACCGCGCGATCGACGACGTGCGCGGCGGTTTCCGCCGCAAGGACCTCGACGAGTACTTCAACCTGCTCGACTCCCGGCAGCCCGCGCCCGACATGGGCGCGTGCCTGCTCGCGCGGCGGCTCGCGCTGCCCGGCGGCACCCGCGTGGTTTTCGACGCGCCGGGGCGCGAACCCGAGACCGCGTTCATCCTCCCCGGCCCGATCGAGCCGGACGGGATCGAGCTGAAATCCCAGGGGCCGGTCACGATCACGCCCCGCGGTACGAAGTGAGTCCAGCGTCCTGAACGCAGGAGGCCCGATGCACGCCCCAGCGATCTTGCGCGCGGCCGCGCTGGCCGCCGTCGTCCTCGTGTGCCCGTTCGCTCCGGCCGAGCCGCAGCGGCCGATGTCCGAGCTGGACGTCGCGCGCCTGCGCTCGGTCGGCGAGGTCGCGCTCGACCCGGAGGGCCGCACCGTCGCGTACACGCTCGGCGTGCCGCGCGAGCCCGGTCGCGACGACGACGGGGGCGCGTGGAGCGAGCTGCACGTCGTGCCGTACGAGGGCGGGGCCTCGCGCGCGTTCGTCGCCGGGAAAGTCAACGTGTACCAGGTGCGCTGGAGCCCCGACGGGCGGGCGCTGAGCTACCTCGCCAAGCGCGGCGACGACAAGCACGTGTCGATCTGGGCCCTGCCCGCCGCGGGCGGCGAGTCGGTGCCGCTGGCCCGGCAGGCGGAGGACATCCGCTGGCACGATTGGCGCGCGGACGGCAAGGCGATCGCGTTCGTCGCGACCGAACCGCTCGGCGAGGCGACCCGCGCGCTGCGCGACAAGGGGTTCGACCAGAGAGTCTTCGAGGAAGACTGGCTGCCGCGCCGCGTGTACGTCCTGGAGATGCCCGGCGGCCCGCTGGGCCAGCCCGGCGCCGTGCGCGCGCTGGCGGTCGAGGGCCAGCCGTGGCGCGTGTTCTGGTCGCCCGACGGCACCCGACTGCTGGTCGACCCGTCGCCCACGCCGCTCGTCGACGATGAGTACATGTCGCGCCGGCTGACGGTGGTCGACGCCGCGACCGGGCGCACGCTGGCCCGCGTCGAGCACGAAGGAAAGCTCGGCGCCGCGGCGTGGTCCCCGGACGGGCGCGCGATCGCGTTCGTCGCGGCCGAGGGGCTGGCCGACACGCGCGAGGGTCGGCTGATGATCGCCAGCGCCGGCGGCGGCGCCGCGCGCGACCTCTTGCCGGGCCTGCCCGGACACGTCGAGGCCCTCCACTTCGCGCCGGACGGCTCGCTCCTGTACACCGCGTCGCTCGGCGTGACGACGCGGGTCGGCCGCGTGCGCGCGGACGGCAGCGGTGCGGAGACGATCGCCGAGCTGGCCGAGCCGGTGTGGGGCGCGCTGAGCGCCGACCGCACCGCGCGGCACTTCGCGCTGGAAGGCCAGTCGCCGGCGCACCCGCCGGAGGCGTTCGCGTTCGAGCCGGGCTCGTCGCCGCGCCGGCTGACCGATTCGAACCCGTGGCTCGCCGGGATCCAGCTCGCGCGCCAGGAAGTGGTCCTTTGGAACGCGCGCGACGGGCTGGCGCTGGAGGGCCTGCTGATCCACCCGCTCGCCGCACCGGCTGCGGCGCCGCCGCTGATCGTGGTCGCGCACGGCGGTCCCGAGCAGCACTACAAGAACGGTTGGCTGACCCGCTACAGCGACCCCGGGCAGGTCGCGGCCGGCCGCGGTTACGCCGTGTTCTACCCGAACTACCGCGGCAGCACCGGCCGCGGTGTCGCGTTCGCGCGCTCGAGCCAGGGCGCGACGGTCGGCGCCGAGTTCGACGACATCCTCGACGGGATCGACGCGCTAGCGCAGCGCGGAGTTTGCGACGCCAAGCGGGTCGGGATCACCGGCGGCTCGTACGGCGGCCTGTTCACCGCCTGGGCCGCGACGCGCTACAGCCAGCGCTTCGCCGCGGCGGTGATGTTCGCCGGCATCTCGGAGAACCTGTCGAAGTCGCTGGGCACCGACATCCCGCGCGAGGACGAGCTGGTGCACTGGCTCGCCGCGCCGCTGGACAAGCCGCAGCTGTTCCTGAACAGCAGCCCACTGCTGCAGGTCGCGCGGGCGCACACGCCGCTGTTGATCCTGCACGGCACGGCCGACACGCGCATCGATCCCTCGCAGTCGCGGATGCTCTACCGCGCGCTCAAGCGCAAGGGCGACGTCCCGGTGAGGCTGGTGCTCTACCCCGGCGAGGGTCACGGCAACCGCCGGGCGGCCGCGCGCTACGACCTTTCGCTGCGGCTGATGCAGTGGTTCGATCACTTCCTGGTGGCCGGACGCGCGGACCTGCCGGCGTGGCAGATCGATTACGGCCTGCCGCCGGCCGCGGCGGCTGCGCCGGGTGAACCATGAGCGGCGGCTGGCCGCGCCGGCGCGTCCTCGCGGCGCTCTCGCTCGCGGGCGCGGGCCCGGCGGTCTTCGGCCGGGCGCTGCTCGCGCTCGCCGCGGGCAGCGGGAAGGTCACGACCGAGATGATCCGCCAGGCCGAGTGGATCTCCGGGCTGTCGCTCGGTGACGAGGACCGCCGGCTGCTCGCCGGCCCGATGGACCAGCTGCTGGCCGACCTGCGGGCGCTGCGCGCCGTCCCGCTGGACAACGCGGTCCCGCCGGCGCTGCGCTACGTGCCGCCGGGCGAGCCCGCGCCCGCGCGCCCCGCCGCCGCGGCGCAGCCGGCGGAGCTTGCCGCCGCACCGCGCCCCACGCAGACCGCCGACATCGCCTTCGCGCCGCTGACCGAGCTGGCGGCTTGGCTGCGCTCGCGCGCGATCGGCGCGGTGGAACTCGCGCGCATGTACCTCGACCGACTGCGGCGCTTCGACCCGCAGCTCCAGTGCGTGATCACGCTGACGGAAGAGTTGGCGCTGCGGCAGGCCGAGCGTGCCGACGCCGACATCGCCGCCGGTCGCTGGCGCGGGCCGCTGCACGGCGTGCCGTGGGGCTGCAAGGACCTGTTGGCGGTGCGCGGCTACAAGACCACGTGGGGTGCCGGCCCGTACCGCGAGCAGGTGCGGGGCGAGCAGGCGACCGTCGCCACCCGGCTCGAGGAAGCCGGCGCGGTGCTGCTGGCCAAGACCAGCGTCGGCGAGCTGGCGTGGGGCGAGCACTGGTTCGGCGGGATGACGGCGAATCCGTGGAAGCTCGACGAAGGTTCGAGCGGCTCGTCCGCGGGATCCGCAGCGGCGAGTGCCGCGGGCCTGGTGGGGTTCGCGATCGGGACCGAAACCTGGGGCAGCATCGTCTCACCCTGCACGCGCTGCGGCGTGACCGGCCTGCGGCCCACGTTCGGCAGCGTGCCCCGCAGCGGCGCCATGGCGCTGTCGTGGAGCATGGACAAGATCGGCCCGATCGCCCGCTCGGCCGAGGATTGCGCGCTGATCTTCGACGCCGTTCGCGGCGCCGACGGTCTCGACCCGTCCGCCGTGGACGCGCCGTTCGGCTGGCCGCCCGCGCGGGACCCGCGCGCGCTGCGCATCGGCGTGGCGCAGCGCCTGTTCGACGCCGATTACGCCGCGGGCGAGAACGACGAGGGGGAGCAGAGGCGCCTGCGCGAGTGGCAGGAAATCGACCGCCGCGCGCTGCAGACGCTGCGCGACGCCGGCCTGCGGCTGGAAACCGTCGAGGTTACGTTCTCCGTCCCGGTGGCGCCGCTCGGGCTGATCCTCACCGCCGAGGCCGCCGCCGCGTTCGACGAACTGACCCGCAGCGGGCGCGACCGACTGCTCAAGCGGCAGATCGCGGACGCCTGGCCGACCACCTTCCGCCAGGGACAGCTGATCCCGGCCGTCGAGTACGTGCGCGCCAACCGGATCCGCACGCTGTTGGTGGCGGAAATGGAGAAGCTGATGTCGGGACTGGACGCGCTGGTGATCCCGACGTACGGTGGCGATCTCCTGCTCGCGACGAACCTGAGCGGCCACCCCGCGGTCGTCTTCCCGGACGGGTTGCGCGCCGATGGAACGCCGGTGAGCCTGACGGTGCTCGGGCGCCTGCGCGGCGAGGCCGAGATCCTCTCGATCGCGCGCGCCTTCCAGCGGGCGACCGACTTGCACACCCGCCGCCCCCCCGCCTTCAACTGAGGAGACGCGGACATTTGGTACGCAGAACAACTTCTGGATCGGCGGGTGTGCCCTCTGTCCCCAACCCGTACGGAAAAGTGCCAGCCAACATGCGAAGTGCGGGGACAGGCGAGCGGGAACCGACCAGATCAGGGGTGCGGGACGGGGAACAGCGGGCGAACGAGCGTCAGGGCGTAGTACACGGCGACGGACAGCAGGGCGCTGGCCGGGATCGTGAGGATCCAGGCCCAGACGATCCGGGCGCTCACACCCCAGCGGACGGCGGACAGCCGCTTCGTCGCTCCCACGCCCATGATCGCGCCGGCGATCGAGTGCGTGGTCGAGACCGGCATTCCCAGTTCGGTGAAGCCGATGATCAGGACGCCCCCCGCGGTTTCGGCGGCGAAGCCGTCCACCGGGCGCAGCGTGGTGATCTTCTGGCCCATCGTCCGCACGATGCGCCAGCCGCCGGCGAGCGTGCCGAGCGAGATCGCGGTGTACGCGGACAGCACGACCCACAGCGGGATGTCCGCCGCCCCGAACCCCGCCGGGTTTTTCGGCACCACGAAGCCTTTCGCGACCAGGAGCGCGCAGATGATCCCCATCGTTTTCTGCGCGTCGTTGCCCCCGTGGGACAGGCTGTACACGGCCGCCGACACGAGCTGCAGCCGTTTGAAGGTGCGATTGACCTTGGCCGGGCGGAAGTTGCGACAGATCCACAACGTGGCGAGCATCAACAGGAAGCCGAGGGCGAGGCACAGCGTCGGTGCGAGCACGATCCCGAGCAGCGGCTTCTTGAGCCCGGCCCACTTGACGACGCCCGGGCCCGCCGCCGCGAACGCCGCGCCGGCGAACCCGCCGATCAACGCGTGCGAGGACGAGGACGGGATCCCGCCCCACCAGGTGATGAGATCCCACGCGATCGCGCCGATCAGCGCCGAGAGGACCACGGTCGTGGTGGCCGCCATCGGATCGACGATCTCCGACGCGATCGTCCCCGCCACCTGCAGCCCCAGCACGAATGCCGCGGCGAGGTTGAAGAACGCCGCCCATGCGACGGCCAGCTTCGGCGTCAAGACACGCGTGGCGACGACCGTCGCGATCGAGTTCGCGCTGTCGTGAAAGCCGTTGCAGAAGTCGAAGATCAGCGCCACGGCGATCACCCCGACCACCACGAACAGGTCGAGGTCGGAGCGGGAGAACTCCGCGATCGCCAGGATTCCGGGGCTCACGCTCGTCTCGCGCGGCTCATCGGACGGGGCGCCACCCTCACTGCTGCTTGACGAGGATGTCCTCGATCAGGTTCGCGACGTCCTCCATGCGATCGGCCGTGTGCTCGAGCCGGGCGTAGATCTCCTTCCACTTGATCAGGTTGACGACGTCGCCGTTGCCGTTGTGGAACAAGGAGGCGGTCATCCGGCGCGAGATCTGGTCCGCCTCGTGCTCGAGGTGTCGCACCTGGCCAAGGATATTGCGCGTGTCGCGGAACCCCTTCAGCTCCTTGACCGCGGTTTCGACGTGTGTCGCGGCGTTGGAGATGATCTCGGTCAGCGCGATGCACTCTTGTGTCGGCTGCTGCACGTTGAACAGCAGCATGCGGCTGCCGACACCCTCGATCTCATCGAGGCACTGGTCGAGGTTGCGCGCGAGCGCGTAGATGTCCTCGCGGTCGAACGGCGTGATGAAGCTCGCGTGCAGGTGCTCGATGATCTCGTGCGTGACGTGGTCGCCGCGCGACTCGATCTTCTTCAACGCGGCGGCCTTGTCCGGCACGTCGGTGAAGTCGCGCATCATCTGCAACAGGTGCTCGGCGCCCTCGCGCACCATCGTCGCGCTCTGGCAGAACAGGTCGAAGAAGTGGTCGTTTCTGGGGAACAGCGCCAGCTTCATGCCACACCTCGCGCCGTGCCATACACCCGCGCCGATGCCGGTTTTTGCGGTCCCGTCCTCGCCCTGAGAAGCGAAGGCTACCGATCTTCGGTTTCGCCTGTCAAACCCGCCCGTGGGCTATGGGCGGGCGGCAGGCGCCCGTGCCCGCGAAGTCCCCGGTGGAACTAGGACTTGCGGAACAGGCGGCGGTACCACGGCAGGTCGTCGGGGTGCGCCTGCCGCCGCGCGTCGCGGTGGCGCTGGCGCTCGTGCTCCTGCGCCATCTTCTCGAGCCAGGCCCGGCCCTCGGGCTCGTGGCAGTCCTTGTACTTCTTGCCGCTGCCGCACGGGCACGGGTCGTTGCGGCCCACCTTGAGGACATGGCTGGTCGCCGCCTTGTAGTTGAAACCGGGCCAGACAACTCGATCGAACGCGCGACGACGTGCCATGGCGTGTGACCTCGCTCGGACGACGATAGCGCCGACCGTGCCGGCGGTCGAGCCCGGGCGGACGCTACAATCCCGGGGAACCGGAGGCGCCATGGAGCGACGGACCTTCCTCAAGGTGACGGCGGGGGCAGCGGCCGCGGCGGCGGGTGGAGTTCGCCCGGCGCCCCGCGCCGCGGAACCCTCGATGCGCAAGCGCAGCATCCCGCGCAGCGGCGAACAGGTCCCGGTGATCGGGCTGGGGACCTGGCAGACGTTCGACGTCGGTTCGGAGGATTCGGCACGCGCGCCGCTAACCGAGGTGCTGCGCCGGTTCTTCGCGGCGGGGGGCCGGGTCATCGACTCCTCGCCGATGTACGGCCGCGCCGAGGCCGTCGCGGGCGACCTGGTGGCAGCCGGCAAACACCCGGCGTTCTTCGCCACCAAGGTCTGGACCAGCGGCACCGAGGCCGGGCGGGAGCAGATGGCCGAATCGATGCGGCGCCTGCGGACCGGGCGGCTGGACCTGATGCAGGTCCACAACCTCCTCGACTGGAAGCGGCAGCTCGCGACGATGCGCGAGTGGCGCGACGCGGAGAAGATCCGCTACCTCGGGATCACGCACTTCTCCCCCGGCGAATTCGCCGAGATGGAGCGGATGCTGCGAAGCGAGAAGCTCGACTTCGTCCAGCTTCCCTACTCCGTCACCGCGCGCGAGGCCGAGGCGCGCCTGCTCCCCGCCGCGGCGGACACCGGGACCGCGGTCGTGGTCATGCGCCCGTTCCAGGAGGGCGCGCTGTTCCACCAGGTGCGGGGCCGCTCGCTGCCGGCGTGGGCGGCGGAGCGCGGTTTCCAGAACTGGGCCCAGTTGTTCCTCGGCTTCATCGTCACGCACCCCGCCGTGACATGTGTCATCCCGGCGACGGCGAACCCGGAGCACGTGTCGCAGAACGTGCTCGCCGGCAGCGGACCGGAGCTGGACGCCGACCTGCGCCGCAGGCTCGTGGCGGAACTCGGCGGGTAGCGCGCGGGGCCGTTACGGCCGGACGCGGCGGCCGACGACCGCCGCGCGCGCCGCGCCGCGCAGCGCCAGGTTCGGATCGAGCACCGCGCGCAGCGGCATTTCCTGCATCAGCCCGCGGTAGCGCCCCTTGTCGTCGAACGCCTCGAAGAAGCGGCTCTGTTTCAAAACCGGCAGGATCTTGGGCGTGATCCCGCCCGCGAGGTAGACGCCGCCGAGCGCCAGCACCTTCAACGCGATGTTGCCGGCCTCCGCGCCGTAGACCGAGCAGAACCGATCGAGCGCGCGCACGCAGGCCGCGCAGGTACCGTCAATCGCCGCGCGCGTCACGGCCGCCGCGGGATCGTGCCCCTCCTCCCACGGCGGCTCGCGCACGCCAAGGCGCGCGGCGTAGAAATCGTACAGGTTGACCAGCCCCGGCCCGGACACGATGCGTTCGTAGGAAACCCGGCCGAAGCGCGCGCGGAGGAAGGTCCAGAGTTCCATCTCCTCCGCGTCGCGCGGCGCGAAATCGCAGTGGCCGCCCTCGGACGCGACCGCCGTCCATACCCCGTCCGCGCCGACGAGCATGCCCTCGCCGAGGCCGGTCCCCGGCGCGATCAGCGCGCGATTCCCGCCGGTCCCCGTGCCCTCGCGCAACGTCTCGGTCGCGCCCTCGTCGAGCACGAGCAGGCCGTGGGCCGCGGCTTCCAGGTCGTTGCACAGCACGACGGGAACACCGAGCGAGCGTTCGAGTTCGCGCCCGTCCACGAGCCACGGGATGTTCAGCGTGCGGACCGCGAAGTCCTTGACCGGCCCGGGGAAGCCGAAGCCGGCGGCGCGGATCTCGCCCGGGAACTCGTCGAGGTAGCGCCTGAGGATCGGTTCGAACGCTGGCGCGCTCGTGGACGGGTAGATCGCGATCGCGTCCAAGTCGTAGCCGTCGCCGACCGGGCGGGCCCGCGCGAGCCGCGTGTTGGTGCCACCGACGTCTCCCACGAGGATCATCGGACGATATTACTTCGCGGCGCGGCCGGCGTCCGCCCCGGCGGGTGCGTATAGTCGGGCGGGTGAGAGAACGTCGCGCGCTCGCCTCGCTCCCACGGGCCGTCCTCGCCCTCGGCGCGGTGAGCCTGCTCACCGACGTCTCGTCGGAGATGATCTACCCGCTCTTGCCGGCATTCGTGGCCGGCGTGCTCGGCGGCGGACCGTTGGTGCTCGGGCTGATCGAGGGCGTCGCGGAAGCGACGTCGTCACTGCTCAAGATCGTCTCGGGTTGGCTCACCGACCGCAGCGGACGGCGCAAGCCGCTGGTCCTCGGCGGCTACGCGCTGTCCGGGTGCGCGCGCCCCTTGATCGGCGCGGCGGCGGGCTGGCCGTTCGTGCTCGCGTGTCGCTTCGCCGACCGCATCGGCAAGGGGCTGCGCACATCGCCGCGCGACGCGCTGATCGCCGACTGGGTGCCAGAAGGGCGGCGCGGGCTCGCCTACGGCTTCCACCGCGCGATGGACCACTTCGGCGCGATGCTCGGGCCGCTGTTGGCCGCCGCGCTCCTGGCCGCCGGCTTCGGCTACCGCGCCGTGTTCTTCTTCGCGGGCGTGCCCGCCGCGGCGGTGATCGTGCTGCTCCTCGTCGCGGTGCGTGAGAAGAACGCGAGCGGCGCCGCTGTGCCGACGCGCTCCGCCGCGCCGGCCGCGCCGCTGCCGGCGCGGCGCGCCGGGATCCTGCTCGGCGCGGTCCTGCTGCAGGCGCTGGGGCTGCCAGCCGACGTCCTGCTGCTGCAGCGATTGTCGGTCGCGGGCGTGTCGACGCTGGTTTTGGCGCTCACGTGGTCCGGCCACAGCCTGGTCCGCTCCGCCTCGACGCTCGGCGCCGGCGCTTTGGCCGACCGCTGGCCCGCCGCGCGCATCGTGGTGCTGGGCTGGCTGCTGCGCGCGGCGACGCTTGCGCTGTTCGCGGTCCCGATGTCGCAGGGCGCCGCGATCGCGCTGCTGCTCGTCTACGGCGGTGTCGCCGGGCTGACCGAACCGGCGGAGAAGGCGTTCGTCGCGACGGCCGTGGGACGGCGGACGCGCGGCCGGGCCTTCGGCCTGTACCACGCCACGATCGGAATCGGCGCGCTCCCCGCGAGCGTTCTGTTCGGCGCGCTGTGGGAAACGGCCGGACTGGCCGCGGCGTTCGGCGCGGCGGCGGGGCTGGCCGGCGCCGCCGCCGTCCTCCTGGCTCTCGCCGGGCGGCGCGCGGACCCCGCGCGCGAGCCCTGACGCGGTCTTCCCGGCGCGGGGCTCAGGCGCGCTGGGCGCGCTGCCACATCTCGCGGTCCATCAGGTACAGGCCGCTCGGCGCCGACGCGAGGAGCTTCATCTTCTCCAGGATCTCGTGCGCCGTCGCCTCGTCCTTGACCTGCTCGGTGACGAGGTTCTGCAGCGAGAGCGTCGTCGCGAAGTCCGACTCCTTGTGGCTGCGCGCGATGATCTGGTTGATGCGCTCCGTGTTGTTCTGCTCGTGCTTGTACGCGTCCTCGATCGCGGCCAGCGGCGAGTCCCAGGAGAAGGGCGGCGCCTCCAGCGCGCCGATCGACACGCGCGCCCCGCGATCCTGGATGTAGTCGATCAGCCGCACCGCGTGACCGTTCTCCTCTTCGGCCTGCGCCCGCATGTACGCGGCGAAACCGGTGAGGTTCATCGATTGGAAGTACGCCGACATGGCGAGGTACAGGCGGTTGTTCTGGAACTCCACCGTGACCTGCTCGTTCAGCGCCTGCTCGATCGTCTTGCTCAACATGTTGGCTCCTCTGCGGTTCGCAGTCGGGCGCGACATTTTATCTGCGGCGCGCGGACCCGCCACCCGCCCCGGGGAGACGCCTATAATCGCCGCGCCATGCCGGCCAACCTGACCCCGGAATACCGGGCCGCAGACGCCAAGTTCCGCGCCGCGAAGACGATCGAGGAGCGCATCGCGGCGCTGGACGAGATGCTGGCGACGATCCCCAAGCACAAGGGCACCGAGAAGATGCAGGCGGACCTCAAGCGCCGCATGGCCCGCCTGCGCCAGGAGGAGAAGTCCCACGCCGGCAAGCACGGCTTCTCGCTGCGGATCGACCCCGAAGGTGCCGCGCAGGTCGCGCTGCTCGGCCCGCCCAACGCCGGCAAGTCCTCGCTGCTCGGCAGCCTGACCCACGCCCGGCCGCACATCGCGGAGTACCCGTTCACGACCACGCGCCCGCAACCGGGGATGATGCCGTTCGAGGACGTGCACGTGCAGCTGATCGATCTGCCGCCGATCACGACCGAGCACATGGACCCGTGGTTGCCGGACATCATCCGCAGCGCCGACGGGGCGGTGCTCGTGGCCGACCCGACCTCGACGGCGCTGCCCGGCGATCTGGAAATCGTGCGCGAGCGGCTCTCGCGGGCGCACGTCGTGCTGTGCCACGACCTGCCGCAGGATGCGAACCCGCGCGAGAGCCACCTGCGCACGCTGCTCGCGATCACGAAGGCCGACCTCGCGGACGCGGACACGGTCCGGCTGCTCGGCGAGCTGTACGCGGAGTTCCCGCAGGTCCAGCTCGACGTGGAGACCGGCCGCGGCATCGAGGAGTTCAAGCGTGCGCTGTGGCAGCGGTTGGACCTAATCCGCGTGTACGCCAAGCCGCCCGGCAAACCGGTCGACCGCGAGGCGCCGTTCGTGCTCGAGCGCGGCGCGACGGTGATGGACCTGGCCGAGCAGATCCACCGCGAGCTGTCGGGGCGGCTGCAGTTCGCGCGGATCTGGGGCGGGCACTCGCAGGGGCTGCGCGCGGCGCGGGACTTCGTCCTGCGCGACGGGGACGTGGTGGAGCTGCACTTCTAACCGCGGACGTCTGCCCCGTAAGCCGTTTCCGGGGTTGGAACAGCGGGTCCGTTGGTACAATCGTGCATCCCTTCCCGCGAAAGGCTGGACCGGTACGTGAAGATCGGGGACGAGGACTACCCGCTGGACGCCGAGGGCTTCCTCCAGGAGCCGGCGCGCTGGAACCGCGAGGTCGCGCTGGCGATCGCGCAGGACGAGGGAATCGACGACATGTCCGACCGCCACTGGGCGGTCGTCGAGTTCATCCGCCGCTACTGGGAGCAGCACGACACGGCGCCGCCGGTGCGCTTGCTGTGCCAGGAGACCTCGGTCGGCGTGCGCGAGATGCACCGCCTGTTCCACTCCGGCCCGGCGCGCGGCGCCTGCCGCATCGCCGGGCTGCCCAAGCCCGACGGCTGCGTGTGACCGCGTGACGTTCGCCGACGCACCCGACATGCTGTTGGCGCTGGCCGCCGTGTGGGCGGTGGCCGCGCTGGCGCTGCAGGTACGGGGCGCGCTGCGCGCCCGTGCGCGGGACGTGGCCGCGCCGGCGGGCGACGCGCGCCGCGGCGCCCTGTCGAGCCTGGGCGCGACGGCGTTGATGTGGCGCAAGGACGCGGTGCGACAGCACCCGTGGATCGCGCTCGCCGGCGCGGCGCTGCACGCCGGCGTCGGCGCGGCGGCGATCGCGGCGGCGTTCTCGCGCGCCTTGGCCGAGGCGCCGTCCGGTCTGCGGCTGGCGCTGGCCGCGGCCGCGGGCGCGGGACTGGTGGCGGAGGCGCTTTTGGTCGTCCGCCGCTGGCGCAGCGCCGGACTGCGGGAGATCAGCTCGGCCGACGACGCGGCGGCGGGCGGCGCGACGATCCTGCTGCTCGCGGCCGCGCTCGCGTTCCTCGTCGCGCCCGGATCCCGCCCCGTGCTGCTGCTGGCCACGGCCGCGGTCCTGGCCTACCTGCCGCTGGGGAAGCTCCGGCACAGCGTCTTCTTCTGGGTCGCGCGCGCCGAGCTGGGCTGGCGCCTCGGGCGCCGCGGGATCTACGTCGGCCATGCGACGCGCTGAAGCCAACCCGCTCGACCGCGAGTTGCGGCGTGCGCTGGAGAGCGTCGCGCTGCAGCTCAAGGCGTGCGCGCGCTGCGGACTGTGCGCCGAGAGCTGCCACTTCTACCTCGCCGAGCCGGAACCGGCGAACATCCCGGCGGCGAAGGCGCGCAAGCTGGCCCGGCTGCGCGGCGACGCGCTGGGGTCCGGAACTCCGGCCGCGCAGGCGCTGGTCGAGGCGGCGTTCGGCCGCTGCACCGGCTGCGGTCGCTGCGCGCTGCACTGCCCGGCGGGCGTGGACGTGGCCACGGTCGTGCGGGCGGCGCGGGCCCTTTTGGTCGCCGCCGGCCGCGTGCCGCAGGGGATCGCGCGCACGGTGGAGAACCAGCTCCAGACCGGCAACCAGATGGCGATCCCGCGCGAGGAGTTCGTCGAGACGTGCGCGTGGCTCGCCGAGGAGTTGTCGCAGGAACTCGGCTCGCCGACGACGCTGCCGGTGGACGTCGCGGGCAGCCGGGTCTTGTACCTCGTCAACCCGCGCGAGGTGAAATTCTTCCCGCTCTCGCTGCAGGCCGCGGCGGCGATCTTCCGCGCCGCCGGCGAGAGCTGGACGATGTCCAGCCGCGCCTTCGACGTGACCAACTACGGATTCTTTGCCGGCGACGCGCAGGCCGGCGGCGAGCTGGCGCGGCGCACGCTGGAGGAGGCCGCGCGGCTCGGCGTTTCGGAGATCGTGCTCTCGGAGTGCGGCCACGGGTACCGCTCGTGGCGCTGGGAGTCGCCGGGTTGGCTCGGCGCGGCGCACCCGATTGCGTTGCGCAGCTCGCTGGAACTGTTCGAGGAGTACGTGGACCAAGGGCGGATTCGCCTCGACCCGTCGCGCAACGACCAGCCGGTCACGCTGCACGACCCCTGCAACCTGGTCCGCACGGGCGGGATCGTCGAACCCCAGCGGCGGCTGCTGCAGCGCGCCGTGCAGACGTTCGTCGAGATGACTCCGAGCCGGGAGCAGAACTTCTGCTGCGGCGGCGGGGGCGGGCTGCTCGCCGTTGGCGAGCACGCGGCGCGCCGCGTGGCCAGCGGCCGGATCAAGGCCGAGCAGATCCGCGCCACGGGCGCGCGGGTGGTCGCCTGCCCGTGCCACAACTGTGCCGACCAGTTGCTCGAGCTGAACAAGGTCTACAAGCTCAAGGTCGAGATCCGCTCGATCGCCGAGATACTCTTCGACGCTCTCGCTTGACGCCAGCCGCTCAGGGCCGAAGGTGCCGCTCGCGCGCCAGGCCCCAGGCGAGCGCGCCGGGGAGCAGGACTCCCAGCGCGCTGGCCCACATCGGGACCCGCCGGCCGGCGGCCACGATCTCGACCTGCAGCGCCAGCCGGAGCGCGTGCGCCAGCGCGATCAGGAGCAGCAACACCAATGTCGCCAGCGAAAACGGCCTCATCCTTCCTCCGCTGCCGCGTCGGGGGCGAACCAGATCACCCAGCCGCAGCGCGGGCAGCGATGCGCCACCAGCGCCAGTTGCTGCCGGTCCTTGACCGTGAACCCGCGCCACGTCTTCTCGGGCGGGCCCTCGATCCACGTGAGAAGCTTCTGCGTGTTCTGCGCGTGATCGATCACGAACCCCGCCACCATGCGCACGCGGCAGGCGGGGCAGTCCGGAACGATGATCGGCATCGTCAAGCCTCCGGTCCGTTCGCGGCGGACCACGGTGGCGCCGTCAGGGCTTCTTCTTCTTCGGGGCGCGGCCGGCTTCCACCAGCGCCTTGCGCAACAGGAACTCGACCTGTCCGTTGAGGCTCCGCAGTTCGTCGGCCGCCCAGCGCACGAGGGCGTCGTGCACCGCGGGGTCGATCCTCAAGAGGAATGTCTTCCGCTCGGCCACGGCAGCCTCTCGCGCGCGGGCTCACATCACTGGTAGAGCGTGCCGGTGTTGACCACCGGCTGCGTGTTGTGCTCGCTGCACAGCACGACCAGGAGGTTGCTCACCATCGCCGCCTTGCGTTCCTCGTCGAGCTCGATGACCCGCTTTTCGGCCAGCATCTCCAGCGCGTGATCGACCATGCCGACCGCGCCCTCGACGATCTTGGCCCGCGCCGCGACGACGGCCGAGGCCTGCTGCCGGCGCAGCATCGCGGCCGCGATCTCCGGCGCGTACGCGAGGTGGCTGACGCGCGTTTCGATCACCTCGACGCCGGCCTGGGCCAAACGCTCCTGGATCTCGGACCTCAACCGCGCGGAGATTTCCGCGGTGTGGCTCGACAGCGCCACTTCGCCCTCGGTGTGCGCGTCGTACGGGTAGCCCGTGGCGAGGTTGCGCAGCGCGGCCTCGCTCTGCACGTGGACGTAGTTCTCGTAGTTGTCGACCTGGAACGCGGCCTCGGCGGTGTCCACCACCTTCCAGACGACCACGCTGGCGATCTCGATCGGGTTGCCGCGGTTGTCGTTGACCTTCAGCTTGGCCGTCTCGAAGTTGCGCACCCGAAGCGAGATCTTCTTCTTGGTCAGGAACGGGTTGGCCCAGCGCAGGCCCGGTTCGCGCGCCGTGCCGCGGTAGTCGCCGAACAGCTGCAGGACCCGGCCCTGGTTCGGGTTGACGGTGAACAGCCCGCCCAGCAGGAACAGCACCACCGCCAGCACGACCGCGCTGACGATGATCTGCACGAGCGCGCCGTGGACGGCGCCCCAGACCAGGCTGGCAGCCAGCGCCAGCGCGGCCGCGATCAGGAGCAACAGGATCGGGATACCGGTCAACGCGTCACGTCGGATCTCGCGGATCATGGTTCGTGCCTCCTCGTATCAGAGTGATATCACCATGACATCGCAGAAGCAAGACTTTTTTGCGCCGCAGGATTTCCGGATCAATGCGAATCAGCGCGAACAACCTGTCGCCGCGCAACGGCCCCTGGCCTATCCTCGGGGTCTTTCGAAGGAGGACCCTGCGGATGAACCGATGGATCGCGGCCCTGGGGCTGATCGCCGTCCTGCTGCTGCTCCTGCCGGGGATCGCCACGGCGGCCGACGAGAAGCACCAGGGCGTGCGCGGCGTGCGCGCCGGCTTCTCCCAGGAGCGCGGCTCGCTGCGGCTCGAGCTGCTGCTCGCCAACGGCGACACGATCGTCCGGCTCTACGAACCGGACGAGGTTCCGCGGATCGTCGAGATCCTGAAGCTCGCGGCCGCCGACCGCGCCAGCCTGTTCGCGGACCTCGAGGGCAAGAAGCTCGTCCGGCTGTACGTCGAGTTCGGCGCGCCACCGCCGTTCCGGACCGACGAGAATCGCTGAGCGGGAGGCGCCAGCAACTCACCCGGTACCGCGTCACGACACCGGGAGGTAGATGTTGGTGACCAGTTCCGGCTCGGGAGTCGTCCCGGGGTCTTTGGCGTACTCGTTCCACGGCGGCGCGGCCGGTTCGTAGCCGTGCGCGGCGGCCCAGGCGGAGAGCCTCTCGTACGTCCGGGGCAGGTCGCGGTACGCACCCTTGTGCGTCACCTTCAACACCTTGCCGGCATACGTCGTCTTCACGCGCACCGGCGAGTCGGCCGGGACCTCGCCCTCGGGAACGCGGTCGATCGGGATCGCCGCGTCGAAGACGTAGGCGGTTTCGTCGCGCCGGGTGTCGATCGTGATCGGCGCCGCGACCTGGCGCAGGCCCCGCGCCTTCATGAACTCGCCGATCTGCATGTACGACGCGCCGATCGTGCGCGCGATCTCCAGCTCGTCCTTCGCACAGGACGTGGCGACGTAGGCCACCGTCACCGGGCCGGCGTCCGCGACTTCGACCTCGAGCCCGGCGAAGTCCGTCCGCGGCAGGGATTCGACCAGCTCCTTGAGCCGGCCCAGCCCCTTGTCGAAGTCGTGGGCGATGTAGCGCCGCATGAGCAGGCCCATGTAACGGTTCAAGGGGTTGACCCCGCACCGGTACTCGAAGCCCCAGGCGACCTTCGTCGCGCTTGCCTCGCGCGAGAGCGCGAAGCGCGCGGCGGCTTCGCCCATCGGGACGAACTGCAGCTTGCTGGCGATCGTCTCGTACGGCGCGCTGGCGGTGATGGTCTGGCTCCCGCTCTCGACGTGCTCGTCGCCCGACCAGGCCATCCGCGCGCCGACACCGAAGTCGGGACCTTCGTAGGTGTACTTCGCGTTCGGATCGAGGTCGGCCCACGGCGACCACTTGTTGAACAGCCTGTAGCCGTCGAGCACGGCGAACACCGTCGCCTGCGGAGCGTCGATCAAAACCGTGCGCTCGACCATCACCTGCGACGGGAGCAACAGGCTGATCCCCGCCAGCACGGCGAGCGCGACGACGAGCGCGACGACGATCCTCTTCAACCACTTCATCGGGACACCTCGGGACTGTGCGGACGATCGGGCGCGCGCACGCTACACCGCCGGGGCGGCTCCGGGCAACGGTCGTCCTTGCCGCGCGGCTGACGTGCCGGTCAGCCGCGACCCCGGTCAGTTCCGGTCGGCGGCGATCTCGCGCACGGCGCGCGCCGCGGTGCGCGCGTGCTCGACGGTGTTGAACGGGCCGAACGAGAACCGCACGGTTCCCCGCGGGGCGGTGCCCATGTGCTCGTGGATCAGCGGCGCGCACTGCAGGCCGGTGCGGGTCAGGATGTTGTAGTCGACGTCGAGGATCGTCCCGACATCCGCCGCGTCGAACCCGTCCACCGTGAGCGAGCAGACGGCCAGGCGCCGGTCGAGGCGCGTCGTCCCGTGGACGTGGACCCCGCGCACGCCCGCGATCTCTTCCTGGAACAGCCCGAGCAGCTCCAGCTCGTGGCGCGCGATGTGTTCGAGCGTTTCCTTCTGCACCCACTCGACACCGGCCGACAGGCCGGCGATGCCGAGCACGTTGTGCGTGCCCGCCTCGAGCCGGTACGGGAACTCGGTCAGGTGGTACGGGTCGGCCGAGCGCACGCCGGTGCCGCCCCACATCACGCTCTCGATCGGCGCGCCCTCGGCGACGTACAGCGCGCCGGTGCCGGTCGGGCCGAACAGGCCCTTGTGGCCGGTCATCGCCACGTACTGTAGCCCGCAGCGATCCATGTCGATCGGCACGACGCCCGCGGTCTGCGCCGCGTCGAGCGCGAACAGCACGCCGGCCTCGCGGCACACCGCGCCGATCGCGTCGATGTCCTGCACCGTGCCGATCACGTTCGACCCGTGGTTGAGGATCACCAGCCGCGTGTCGGGGGCCAGGGCGCGGCGAACGTCGTCGGGGTCGAGATACCCCTCGGCATCGGGTCGCACCACGCTCAGCCGCACTCCCCGGCGCACCATGTGGTTCAGCGGGCGTAGCACCGAGTTGTGCTCGACGGCGCTGGTGACCACGTGGTCGCCCGGCTTGAGCACGCCCTGGATCACCAGGTTGAGGCTGTGGCTCGCGTTGGACGTAAAGACCAGCCGGTTCGGGTCGCGGTCCTCGCCGGCCGCGGTCGCCGAGGGATGCACCAGGGCCGTCAGCCGCTTGCGGGCGACGTGGATCATCCCCTCCGCTTCGAGCGCCATGTCGCACCCGGTGCGCCCGGGGCTGACGCCGCAGCGGCGGTAGAACGAGCCCATGTACTCGTGGACGTGGTCCGGCTTGGGGAACGTCGTCGCAGCGTTGTCGAGGTAGATGATCTCTCCCATCGTTTTCCTCCGGCAGCTCGTCGATGGGAGGTGGGGGTTCCCGCAGAGGATACCCCGCCGGCCGGCGCTTTTGACAGCCGCGATGTTGGCCGGCGCGCCGTCCCGGCCGCCGGGATCAGGGAAGTTCGAGCACGAGGCCCTCGTCCGGCGCGAGCGCGACGGAGCCCCGGGCGCGCTCCCCTTCGCGGCCCAGCGCCGTGTCGATGAGCACCCGGCCCTCGCCGGGAACCGGCGCCGCCGCGGGGCGGGATGCCATGTTCAGCGCGACCATCAGGTTCCGGTCGCCGGCCGTCCTCAAGTAGGCCAGCACGCCGCCGTCCGCGTGGAGCAGCGCCAACCCGCCGGTGGACAGCGCCGACTCCGCCCGGCGGAGTGCGAGCAACCGGCGGTGCAGCCAGAGCATGGAGCGCGGGTCGGCGAACTGCGCGCGGACGTTGATCGCGCTCTCGCCGGTCGGCAGCCAGGGCTCGCCCGCGGTGAAGCCCGCCGCGGGGCCGTCATCCCACTGCATCGGCGTACGCTGGGGATCGCGACCGAGGCCGAGCCCGGGCACGTTCACACCCCACGGGTCGCGGACCTTGTCCGGCGGCACGGGCACGTCGCGCATCCCGATCTCGTCGCCGTAGTAGATCGTCGGCGTGCCCCGCAGGGTCAGCAGCAGCATCGCCGCCACCCGCGCCTGTGCCACACCCACCCGGCTGGCGACGCGCGGCTTGTCGTGGTTGCCGAGCGTCCAATTGGGCCACGTGCCGGGCGGCAGCGCCGCCTCGTAGCGGGCGATCGTCGCGCCGACCTCCGCCGCGTCCCACGGGAGCTTGAGCAGGGCGAAGTTCGTCGGCAGGTGCGCTTCCGGCTCCGCGGCGCCGTAGTACGCGACCAGCTTCTCGATCGGGGCGTAGATCTCCGCGATCATCGCGCGCTCGCCGTAGCCGTCGAGCAGCGCGCGCATCCGCGCGATCAGGTGGTGCACTTCCGGGAGGTCCGCCGTGTGCAGCGGGAGCAGGCGCTTGTACGGGTTCGCGCCCGGGCGGAACTCCGGGTTCGGCGGGTTGTCGCGGAAACGGTCGTCCTTCAGGCAGTGCGTGACCGCGTCGACGCGAAACCCGTCCACACCGCGGTCGAGCCAGAAGCGCAGCACGTCGAACATCGCGCGCTCGACGGCGGGGTTGCGCCAGTTGAGGTCCGGCTGCTCGCGCAGGTAGGTGTGCAGGTAGTACTGCCCGCTCGCGCCGTCGAACTCCCAGGCGCTGCCGCCGAACTCGCTGAGCCAGTTGTTCGGCGGTCCTCCGCCCGGCCCCGGATCGCGCCAGAGATACCAGCCGCGCCGCGGGTTCTCGCGCGACGCGCGCGAGGCGCGGAACCACTCGTGCCGGTCCGAGGTGTGGTTCGGCACGTAGTCCAGGACGAGGCGCAGCCCGCGCGCGTGCGCCGCCGCGAGCAGGCGGTCGAAGTCCCCGAGCGTGCCGAACACCGGGTCGATCGCCGTGTGGTCGGCGACGTCGTAGCCGAAATCGGCCATCGGCGAGAGGTAGATCGGCGAGAGCCACAACGCATCGACCCCGAGCCACGCCAGGTGGTCGAGACGGGACAGGATCCCGGGCAGGTCGCCGACGCCGTCGGCGTTGGAATCCTGGAACGAGCGCGGGTACACCTGGTACACGACCCCGCGCCGCCACCACGGAGCGGGGTCGGTCACCCGGGCGCGAAGCACAGGCTCCTAGGCGGCGCGCTCGAGCAGCGCCAGCACGCGCCGGACGTCGGTCGAGCTGAGACCCACGCCGGCAGTCGCATCGATGCGCTTTTCGACGCGCCCGTCGCGGAAGAACAGAACGGCCGGAACGACCTCCAGCCCGTACTCCTCCCACAGCGGGTTCTCGGTGTCGTCCACGACCGCTTCGAACGGCTCGTACACGCGCGAGGAGTCCGCGATCTGGTCGTACATCGACCGGAACGCGCGGCAGTACGGGCACCAGGTGGCGTGGAACAGGACCATCGCCCGGCGCCCTTTCAGTGCTTTCTCCAGTTCGTCCAGTTCGTCGATTCGGCGGATCATCGGCATCGGCGCACGACCATCAGGGTGCGGTCGTCCGCGGGCCGGCGACCGTCGAGGTAGGATCGCATGTCCCGCTCCCATTCGCCGATCAGCTCCTGCGGCGCCCGCCCGGCCGCGCGCGCCAAAAGCCCGGCGAGCCGTCGCCGGCCGTACTCCTCGCCCCCCGCTCCTGCCGCCTCGGTGATCCCGTCGGTGTAAAGGACGAGGCTCTCCCCCGGCCCGAGCCTCGTGCGCGTGGTGCGGAACGCGCCGCCCGGGAACAGGCCGACCGGCAGGTTGTCCGGCTCGCCCGCGATCGCCTCTTCACCGCGCAAAAGAAGCGGCGGGAGGTGGCCGGCGTTGCAGTACTCGACCTCGCCGCCGGCCGCAGCCCGGCCGCAGACCAGCGTCGCGTAGCGGCCCAGGGAGGTGCTCGCCGAGAACACCCGGTTCGCGCGCTCGACCATTGTCGCCAGCGGGAGGTCCGCCGGGACGAGGCTGCGGAAGATCGCCAAGAGGTGCGACATCAGCATCGAGGCCGCGACGCCCTTGCCGGACACGTCGGCGACGAGAAAGAAGACACCGTCGCCCCACGGCTGCAGGTCGCAGCAGTCGCCGCCGACCAACCCGGCCGGCTCGAGGTGATAGCGCACCTCCCAACCGCCGCGCGCGAGCGGCTGGCGCGGCAGCAGGTCTTGCTGGATCTCGCGGGCGAGGGTCAGGTCGCGCTCGAGTTCCCGCTGCTCGGCGGCGCTCAGGTCGCCGAGGCAGGCCTGGACCAGCGGGCTCGTGTCGAGCAACTCGCGCTCGATCGGCTCGTGGCAGACCACGCAGATGCCCCAGGTACCACGGTCGAGCCGGTCCAGCGCGGCATCGACCTGCACCAAGAGCGCGGCGAGGTCTTCGCGCCCGGGCGCGAGCGGCGCCAACCTCTCGCGGCGCGCCCGCAGTTCGTCCGCCAGGACGGCGCGTTCCGGTTCGGTCATCGCGCGTTCCTCCGAAACAGGTGATTGTAGCGGGCGGACCCGGCGGGCAAGGAAGCCCGGCTGCGAACGGCCGTGCCCCCGCCACGGACGGTCGCGAACGGCCGTAACGGGCGACACGGAGCAGGTCAGCCCCGGCTTTTTCACCTCCCGGGTTCAAAATGGACCCGTCCCGCCGTCGCTTGGATTAAATTGAAGTCAGGCCCGTGAACCGGCCGGGATCACAGGGAGGTTCCCAGTGGTACGCAGATCCAGGTTCCTGTCGCTGGCATTGCTCGTGGTGTCGGTTCCCGTCGCGCTCGCCGTCGGCAACGTGGAGAAGCTGACCTCCGCCTCCGGGGACACGATCGTGACCCTGGAGTGGTCGCTTCCGTCCGACCCGACGTTCGTGGGCGCGCTGGTGCTCGCACGCGCGGGCTCCCCCGTCGCCGACGCCCCGGTGGACGGGCAGGTGTACCAGGTCGGCGACCCGATCGGTTCGAGCACGGTCGTCTGCCAGACCACGGCGCTCGAGGAGTCCTGCGAGGACACCAGCGTCAGCAACGGCACGGTCGTGCACTACAAGGTCTTCGGCCGCGATGCGACGCCCAACTACGCCTCCGGCGTGGCGATCAAGGGAATTCCGCGCTCCGCCGCGCAGGTCCGCTGGGCCGTCACCACCGAGGCCTCCGCCCTCGGCGCGCTCGGCGCCGTGCCGGGGAGCTATCTCGTCGGCACCGGGAACGACGCGCTGCTGCACCGCATGGACGAGAACTCGGGCCGCAACGGCCCGTGGGACCCACCGGTGCTCGGCGGCGCGGCCCAGGGCCGGCCGATGGTCGGCGACATCGTCCCCGGTACCGGCGACTACACCGCGTTCGTCAGTTCGCAAAACGGGTACCTCTACCGCTACTCGCTCGACGACAGCGCGACACTCGACGGGTTGCGCAACGTGGCGGACGAGGCCGGCTGTACGGGTGGCATGCTGCAGTCCAGCGCGGTCGCGATGATCGACGCCTTCGACGACAACACCAACAACAACGACAACGTGCTGATCCAGGCGACACGCTGCGGCGCGACCGACAACAAGATCATGCTCTACTCGCACGACCTGGGCACGTACTTCGACTCGTACGCGGGCGGCGCGGACGGACTCGGGATCTCGAGCGCCACGCCGATCATCCTCTACCGCCACGACGCCAACAACCTCGTGTACGTCCCGGTGGACGACGACGGCGGCGAGTCGCTCGTGGTGCTGAGCGTCGATTCCGGCCCCTCCTTTCCCGAGCCGCCGTTCGCGGTGCTGAGCAGCATCGGCGACGTCCGCTGCACGCCCGCCATGTTCTTGCGGAATCAGGATGCCTTGATGGTTGTCGCGAACACGTCGGGGGACCTGCACCTTTACCTCGCGACGGTACGGACCGGTTCGGCCGGGTCGCCGCTGTACGAACTCGGCTCCTACGCGGGCGGCGACGGGCCGGTCAAGGGTGTCGCCGCGAGCACCACGATCAGCGTGCCTCCGTTGTTCGAGAACTGGGTCGTGTGGGCGACGGATACGCTCGTGCACGGGATCAAGGTGGGTGGCGACGGGCGGTTCGACGCCCTTTCGTACTGGGAAGTCGCGATCGCCGGCGCCTCCGCGCCGCTGGTGCTGCGCAACGTCACCACCGCGGGCGACGTGCTGGCGTACGTCGGCGCCGCCGGCGGCATGCTGTACGAGCTGAACGCGCTGAACCACGGTGCCGTCTCGCGCTCGTGGGCGGTGGACGACGCGGCCCTGACGCTGGGCGACCCCACCTTCGACTACAACGACGGCTCGAACCAGGGGATCGTGATCGGCAGCACCGGCGGCACGTACCACTGGGTGCCGATCAACTGATGTCCCGGGGCGGGTCCGGCCGCGCCGCGCGTGCGGCCGGGCTGATCCTTGCGCTGCTCGCGGCGGGGGCCCTCGTTTCCTGCTCTTCGGGGCCGCCGCCGCCACCGTCCGACACGCACCTGCCCGACGTGGCGCTGTTCACCCGGCACTACCTCGAGCCGATCTACCTCGAGGATGTCCCGGCGGCCGAGGAACTCGGGCACGCGGTGAAGGTCGCGCTGACGCCCGGCGAGTACGAGCCGGCCAGCGTCGGCGTGCGCACCCGCCTGCACCTGGCGCAGGCACGCCTCGTGCCGTCGGACCTCGCCGGACCCGGCGGCGCGATGATCCCGGCGGCGGAGATCCGCGTCCAGATCACGCGGGCGATCGCGCCGTTGGAGCGCTGGCGGCCGATCCCGGGCCACAGGCTGCACCCCGGCTACCTCGACCCGCTCCCCGCGGTGGACATCGCCCCCGGGACGGCCCAGCAGTTCTGGGTCACCGTGCACGCGCCACGCGGAACGCCTCCCGGCAAGTACGTCGGGGCGCTGACGTTTTCCGCGGCGGCGGAGCAGCCGATCGAGGTGCCGCTCGAGGCCGAGGTCTACCCGTTCGAGTTGGGCGAAGCGCGCCCCGGGCTGTTCGCCTACGGCGACAACTGGCCGCTGGCCGAGGAGAGCCTCGCCGACAGCCGCGCCCACGGGATGAACACCATTTGCGTGAATCCCGGCTGGATCAAGCAGGTGGTGCCGGTCTACGCGGGCGGCGCGTTCACGTTTCCCGACGGGTTCCGGCCGGTGGCCGACGTCATCGCCGCCGCGCAGCGGCACGGCCTCGGCGTCGAGCACCCGATCGGCGTGATGCTCTACCAGCACATGGTCCGCAGCACCTCGGCCGGTCTGAAGATGGCGGGCGTCGCGCTGCCGCCCGGCGCCGAGACGCTCGACTACCACCGCGGCTACGAGGTCTTCTCGGCGCGCGAGCGGGTGCTGGAGGAGGTCGAGCGCTACCGCGGGCGGTACTACCCCAGCGCGGACCCGTTCACGCCCGAGACCGACGCCGGCCGGCAGATCTACCGCGGCTGGGTCGAGGTGATGCGCGCGCTCGACAGGACCGGCCGCGAGCGCGGCTGGCCGCCGCTCTGGTACTACCTCGTCGACGAGCCGCACCAGACGCGCGGCTCGATGCGGCTGGCGATGCTGATGGTCCACGCCGCGGCCGAGGCCGGCGCCGACGGGTTCGTCACCTGCAACGAGCCGACGACGTCGGAGCCGGACGAGGACGAGCTGTGGTACCCGCCGGTCGAGGGCGAGCCGGCGCTCCGGCTCGAGCCGCACCTGAAGACCCGCTGCTACCACAACCGCTATCTCGGTCCCGAAACGCTGGCGCGCACGCGGGCGTCGGGCGACCGCTACTCCACCTACGTGAACATCTACGGCAACCAGCCCGCCAGCGTGCGCTACCAGGCCGGCTTCCTCGCCTGGCGGCTCGGGCTGGACTCGGTGATGTTCTGGTCATACGAGGGCGCGAGCACGAAGCTGGAGGACGGCACCCGCAGCTTCCTGCGTGAATGGGAAGCGGTACGCGAGGGCATCGACGACCTGAAGTACCTGGAGCAGCTGGAGCGGCTCGTCGCCGCGCCGGGCGGCGACCCGGCCGCGCTGGACGCGGCGCGCCGGGCGCTGGAGCGCGTGCGGGGACAGATCGTCCCGAACGTGAAAAGCATCGGCTACGTCGACGGCCAGACCGGGCAGTGGGTGCCGGGCGAGAACTCGTGGTCCGCGCCGCAATACGAGGAAATCCGCCGCGAAATCGCGCTCGCGATCGCCTCGTTGGCCGGGTCCGGGAAGTAGGCGAGCCGCGCGACCGCCCCGCTGCCGCGGGCTAACATCCACGCATGCACCGTGCCGCCCTGGCCTTCCTGCTGGTCGCCGCGTCCGCGCTCCCCGCGCCCGGGGCGAGCTACGCGGTCGATCCGCGGCACAGCGAGCTGGTGGTCAAGCTGTTCAAAGCCGGGCTGGGCTCCGGCCTCGCGCACGACCACGCGGTGCGCGCGACGGAGTTCAGCGGCACCGTCGAGTTCGATCCAACCGATCCCTCGCGCGCCTCGATCACGATCGAGACCAGCGCCGGCAAGCTGGTCGTCGACGAGCCGGAGGTCCGGCGCAGGCACGGCCTCGAGACGGCGATCAAGGACTCCGACCGGCAGAAGATCCAGGCGACGATGCTCGGTCCCGGGCAGCTCGACGCGGCGCGCTACCCGGTCATCCGCTTCCGCTCGACGCACGTGGAAGCGAGAGCCGATGGCACGGCCACGGTGACCGGCGAGTTCACGCTGCACGGGAGCACGCAAACCGTGACCATCCCCGTGCGCGGCGCGCTGGACGGCAACGAGTTCCGCGCGCGGGGCGAAGTACGACTGTTGCAGAGCCGGTTCGGCATCGAGCCCTACAGCGCGTTCCTGGGAACCGTGCGGGTCCGGGACGAGTTCCTCCTCGTCGTCGACATCGTGGCCACGCTCCACCCGTGACGGCTCGGGGCGGCCGCGGCACGCCCGTGCTGCGCTCCTGATCGGTCGGGGATTCCGGTACGAGCTCCGGGGACGGGTGTGGCCGCCTGTCCGCGTGGGTTATCCTCGCCGCCGGGACTCCGTGGAGAACGCCGCGAAACGCGGGAGGGTGCATCGGGCGCTGCTGATCGCGGCCGCCCTGGCGCTAACGTGCGCCCTCTACGCCGTGAGCCGCGTGAATTACCTGCTGTTCCACGTCGCGATCGAGGTGGCCGGTGCGATCGTCGCGGTGACGATCTTCAGCATCGGCTGGAACACGCGGCGCTTCGTCCGCAACGACCTGCTGTTGACCCTCTCCACCGCCTACCTTCCGGTCGCGCTGCTCGACCTCGTCCACGCGCTGGCGTACCGCGGCATGGGGGTGTTCCCGGGGTACACGACCGACCTGCCGACGCAGCTCTGGATCGCAGCGCGGATCCTCGAGTGCGCGTCGCTTTTGGTCGCGGGAGCCTGGGCCCCACGCGAGCGCGCCCCGGCGCCGTGGACCCTGCTCGCCGGCTGGTGCGCGGCCGGCGCGGCGCTGCTCGCGTCGGTGTTCGTCGGGCTGTTCCCAGCGTGCTACGTCGAAGGCAGCGGCCTCACGCCGTTCAAGATGGCCGCCGAGTACCTGTTGGCCGCGGGGTTCGCCGCCGCAGCTTGGATCTTCTGGCGCCGGCGCGGCGCGCTGTCGTCGCGGCTGATGGACCTGTTGGCCGCCGGCGCGCTGGCCAAGGTCGGATCGGAACTGAGCCTGGCCGTGTACACGGATGTCTACGGCCAGTTCAACTTCCTCGGACACGTCCTGAAGCTGCTGTCGATCGCGCTGGTCTACCGCGCCGTCGTCTCGGGTTCGCTGAGCACGCCGTACGAATCGCTGTTCCGCGGGCTCGCGCGCTCCGAACAGGAGCTCAAGGACGAGCTGGAAATAAGGCGCCGCGCGGAGACCGAGCTGAAACAGGCCAAGCAGGTCGCGGAACAGGCGACGCTGGCGACCGGCGAATTCCTGACGCACGTGAGCCACGAGATCCGTACGCCGATGAACGCGATCGTCGGCGCGGCGGACCTCGCGCTGTCGACCCGCTTGACGCCCGAGCAGCACGACTACCTGCGCGTCGTGCGCACCTCGGCCGACGCGCTGCTGCGCGTCGTCAACGACGTCATCGACCTGGCGAAGGTCAGGGCGGGGCGGCTGGAGTTCGAGGAGGTGGTGTTCGACCCCCAGCAGGTGGTTTCGGGATCGCTCGAACCGTTCATGTTCGAGGCCGCGCGCAAGGAGATCCAGCTCGATGCGCAGGTCGCGGTGGCGGTTCCACGCTCCCTGGCCGGCGACGCCGGCCGGCTGCGGCAGGTCCTGATCAACCTCGTGGGCAACGCCGTGAAGTTCACGCCGCACGGCCGCGTCGTCGTCTCCGTCGGGCTGGAGGCGCGCGACGACAACACGTGCCTGCTGCGCTTCTCGGTCGCCGATACGGGGCCGGGGATCCCGCCCGGGCGGCTGGACGAGCTGTTCCTCCCGTTCGGCCAGGTCAGCGACTCGCTGTCGGCGCGCAAGGCCGGCAGCGGCTTGGGCCTGGCGATCTCGCAGCAGATCGTCGCGCGGATGGGCGGGCGAGTCTGGGCCGAGAGCGAGCTCGGCCGCGGCAGCACGTTCCACTTCACTGCGCGCTTTCGACTGGCGCTCGCGGGCGAGCGCGACGCGCCCGCGCCCGAGGCGGACGAAGCCGAGCGTGCCGCGACGGGGCTGACGATCCTCGTCGCCGAGGACCACCCGATCAACCGCGAGGTCGCGGAACTGCTGCTCCAGCAGCGCGGCTGGCAGGTGCGCGCCACGACCAATGGCCGCGAGGCGATCGAGGCGCTCGAGAGCGGGCGCTACGACGCGGTCCTGATGGACGTGCAGATGCCGGAGACCGACGGTCTGACCGCGACGCGCGAGATTCGGCGGCGCGAGGACGAGACGGGTCGCCCGCGGGTCCCGATCATCGCGCTGACCGCGCACGCGCTCAGCGGCGACCGCGAGATGTGCTTGGCCGCCGGCATGGACGATTACCTGGCGAAGCCGGTCCACCCGCCGCTGCTGTTCGCCAAGATCGAACGCTGGACCCGCGGAGCCGGCGCGGCGGGCGAAGGCTCCCCCGCCGACCTCTCCTCGCTCCAGCGCGCGCTCGGCGGCGACCCCGAAGCGATCGCCAAGCTCGTGCAGGGTTTCCTGGAGGACGTCCCGCCGCAGCTGCAGCGCGTCGAGGACGCGCTGGAGCGCGGCGACCGCGTCGCGCTCGAGCGCGAGGCGCACCAGATCCAGGGCTCGGTGGGCGTGTTCGGTGCGCGCGCCGCGTGCGAGCTGGCCCTGCGCGTGGAGGACCTGGCGCGTGGCGCCGGCAACGAGGAAGAGCTGCGCCGGGGCGCGGCGGAGCTCGTGGAAGAGGTGCGGCGAGTCTGCCGATTCCTGTCCGAGACGGGAGCACGGAGGTAGCGACGATGAGAACTCGATGCATGATGATGGCCGCCGTGGCGGTGCTCGCCGCCGCGGCTTGCACGCAGCGCGACGCGGTTCCCAAGCGCGTCGAGGAGACCGGGGTGAAGATCGCGCCCGACATCGAACAGCGCCGCGCCAAGTTCGCGACGCACCGGCTCACCGCCGACCTGGACACGCTCGCCCAGGGCGACCGCAAGGCGCTGGAGCACCTCGTCGCGGCATCGCGCCTCGTGCACGAGGTGTTCGCGCGGCAGGCCTGGCGCGGCAACCCGGAGTTCGCGCAGCAGGTCGCCGCGCTGGACGGCCGGGGCGCCGGGGCCGCGCGCGACTACTACAGGATCAACGTCGGTCCGTGGGACCGGCTCGCCGACTTCGAGCCGTTCCTCGGCGAGCGGCCGCGACCGCCGGGCGCCGGCTACTACCCCGACGACATGACCAAGCAGGAGTTCGAGGACTGGCTCGCCGCCCACCCCGGCGACCGCGCGGCGTTCACGGCGGAGCGGACCGTCATCCGGCGCGAGGCAGACCAGCTCGTGGCCGTGCCCTACGCGCGCGAGTACGCGGAGCTCCTGACCCCGATGGCGGGCGAGTTGCGCGCCGCCGCCGAGGCCACCACGAACGAGAGCCTGCGCCGGTTCCTGCGCCTGCGGGCCGACGCGCTGCTCTCGGACGACTACTTCGAGTCCGACATGGCTTGGATGGACCTCGACGGTCCGATCGAGGTCGTCATCGGACCGTACGAGACCTACGAGGACTCGCTGTTCGGCTACAAGGCCGCCTTCGAGTCGTTCGTCTGTGTGGTCGCGCCCGAGGACTCGCAGCGCCTCGCCAGCTACAAGGAAGAACTGCCGGCGATGGAGCGCGCGCTGCCGATCCCGGACGAGCACAAGAACCTCAAGCGCGGCAGCGAGTCGCCGATCCGGGTCGCGGACGAAGTCTTCACCGCCGGCGATACCCGCGCCGGCGTGCAGACGATCGCCTTCAACCTGCCGAACGACGAACGCGTGCGCGAGGCCAAGGGCTCGAAGAAAGTCCTGCTCAAGAACATGATGCGCGCCAAGTACGACGAGATCCTGGTGCCGATCGCGGCGCGCGTACTGCCGGAGGCCGACGCCGGACGGATCGACTTCGACAGCTACTTCCAGTTCGTGCTGCTGCACGAGATGTCGCACGGGCTCGGGCCGGGCCGCATCACCGTCGGCGGTCGCGAGACCGAGGTGCGGCTGGAGCTGAAGGACCTGTACTCGGCGATCGAGGAGGCCAAGGCCGACACGCTCGGCGCACTGCACGTGATCACGCTCGGCCGCAAGGGACTCGTCGCCGGCGCCGCCGTCGAGGCGCTGCCGTGGACCTTCGTCGCGGGCCTGTTCCGCTCCGCCCGCTTCGGCATGACCGAGGCCCACGGGCTGGGCGTGGCGATCCAGGCCGGGTACCTGCTGCGCGAGGGCGCGCTGGAGATCACGCCCGAGGGGCGCTTCCGGCCGGTCCCGGACCGCATGGAGGGCGCGCTGACCAAGTTGGCTCACGACCTGTTGATGGCCGAGGCCGAGGGGTCTTACGAAACGGCGCGAAAGCTGGTCGAGACCTACGGGACCCCGGCGCCCGAGATGGCCCGCGTCCTGGACAGCCTGCGCGACATCCCGGTGGACATCGACCCGGAGTACGCTTTTCAGAAATAACGCCGGAGTAAGGGCGTCGCTGGCGGCCGGGGCGGCGGCGACTATGATGCCGCTCGTACGGGGCTATTCCCCGAGGGAGAACCGCATGAAGAAGACCGCTCTCGTTGCGGCGCTGTTCGCGGTCGCGGTGCTGGCGAGCGCCTTCGCTCTGGCCGAAGACGCCCAGCCGGTCACGCTCACCGGCGACTTGATGTGCGCCCACTGCACGTTGAAGGAAGAAGGCGTGACGAAGTGCCAGGACGTGCTCGTCGTGGGTTCCGAGGGTGCGCAGGAGAAGTACTACCTCGCGAAGAACGACGTCTCGGACAAGTTCGGCCACGTCTGCAAGGACAAGAAAAAGGTCACCGTCACCGGAACCGTGCAGGACAAGGACGGCAAGCACTGGATCGAGGCCACGAAGATCGAGAACGCGTAGCCGTTGAGCTTCGAGCGAGTACCGGCCCGCCGGCGCCCGCGCGCCGGCGGGTCTTTTCCGTTTCCAGGGACCATCGGGGTGGTCCGTGGGGGGTCGCAATCGGGGTCCGGGCGGCGTAGGATTTGACCATGGACGAAATCGAGTCAAAAAGGGTGCGGCTCGACCGCCAGCGGATCCTCGACGTCGCGTGGCGCCACTTCGCCCGCCACGGTTTCCGCAACACCTCCCTGAGCGGGATCGCCTCCGAGCTCGGCGTGGTCAAGGGAGCGCTGTACTACTACGTTCCCGGCGGCAAGCGCGAGCTGTTCGAGGCGGTGCTCGCGCGCGACGAGCGGCGCGTGCTGGATGCGATGGCCCTCGCCGTGCACAGCGCCCCCGACGCGCGCGCCGGGCTGCGCGCGATGATCGTCGCCAAGCTGGGCACGCTCCGGGAAGTCAAGGACCTGCTCGGGCTCGGCCGCGAGGTGGCGGAGGAGATCGTCAAGTTCGTCCGCGAACGGCCCGACGGCTTCATCGGCCGCGAGCGCGAGCTGATCGAGCAGTTGCTCGAGGACGGTGAGACGGCCGGCATCTTCCGGCCGGTGCGACCGCGCCGGACGGCGGCCGGCGCGATCCAGGCGATGCTTCACACCGTGACGCTGCCGTCGGTCTACGGCGACCCCCTGGACGAGGACGGGCTACCAACCACGCTGGAGCCGGTGCTCGACCTGCTGCTGCGCGGACTCGAGCAGCGCTCCTGACGCGGGCGCGGCTCGGCGGCTATTGGCCGACGAGCAGCACCGCGGATCCGTTCAGCCGCCCGGCCCGCAGGTCGGCGAGTGCCTCGTTGGCCGCCTCGAGCGCGTAGAAGCGCACCTCGGTGCGCACCGGGACCTTCGGCGCGAGCGCGAGGAACTCCTCGCCGTCCTGTCGCGTGAGGTTGGCCACCGAGCGCAGCACGCGCTCCTCCCACAGCATGCGGTACGGGATCGACGGGAGATCGCTCATGTGGATCCCGGCGCAGACGACCGTGCCGCCCGGCGCGACCGCCTGCAGCGCGAGCGGGACCAACTCGCCGACCGGCGCGAAGATGATCGCAGCGTCGAGCGCGCAGGGCGGGCGCTCGGTGCTCTCGCCGGCCCACACCGCCCCGAGCTGCCGTGCGAAGCGTTGCGAGGACGTGTCCCCCCGCCGCGTGAAGGCGAACACCTGCCGTCCCTGGTGCCGCGCGACCTGCACGATGATGTGCGCCGCCGCGCCGAAGCCGAAGAAGCCGATGCGCTCCGCATCGCCGGCGAACCGCAGCGCGCGGTAGCCGATCAGGCCGCCGCAAAGCAACGGGGCGGCCTGCAGGTCCGGGTACCCCTCGGGAATCGGGAAGCAGAAGCGCTCGTCCGCCACGACGAACTGCGCGAAGCCACCGTCGAGGTTGTAGCCGGTGAACAGGGCGCGCTCGCAGAGGTTCTCCTGCCCGCGACGGCAGTAGCGGCACGCGCCGCAGGTCCAGCCGAGCCAAGGCACGCCCACGCGATCCCCCGGCGCGAGCCGCGTGACGTCGTCGCCGCGCGAGGCGATCACGCCGACGACCTGGTGCCCGGGGACCAGCGGCAGCTTCGCGTCGGTCAATTCACCGTCGACGATGTGCAGGTCGGTGCGGCACACGGCGCACGCGCGGACCTTCAGCAGGACCTGGTTCCGCGCCGGTTCGGGGACCGGGAGGTCCGCCGCCCGCAGCGGCTGGCCCGGCGCATCGAGGACCATGGCGCGCATGGGAGAACGATATCAGCCCCGGGGCAAGCGGCGCCCTTGGAAACCGCGGGTCGCGGATCGGCGGCGCGCGGCGCGGGATTCGCCGTATGATCTCGCCGCAACGAGGGGCCACGCATGCACCCGATCTTCTTCCACCTTGGACCGCTCTGGATCCCGACCTACGGCATCTTCGCCGCCGCCGCGCTCCTGACCTCGATGCTCCTCGTGCGCCACTACGCGCGCCTCGAGGGGCACGACCCGTCGAAGGTCATGGACGCGATCTTCTGGTCGATCGTCGCCGGGCTGGTGGGCAGCCGTGTTTTGGAAGCGATCATCAACTGGGAGCGCTACTTCACCAGCCCGGGCGGGCTGAAGCTCCTCGTCTACTCGACCGGGGTGTTCGTCGGCGGGCTCGTCAGCGCGATCGCGGTCGCCGCGTACCTGTTCCACAAGATCCGGCTACCCGCGCTGGTCGGCCTCGATATCCTGGCCCCCGTGGCAGCGCTGATCGAGGCCATCGGACGCTGGGGCTGCTTCTTCTCGGGGTGCTGCTGGGGCACGCCGACCGACCTGCCGTGGGCCGTGACCTTTCCCGAGATCGCGCGCCGGCTGCACGCCGGCCTTCCGGACGTGCCGCTGCACCCGACCCAGATTTACCTTTCGTTGAACGCCGCCGCGATCCTGCTCGTGCTCGTGTACCTCTACCGGCGCAAGCGCTTTCACGGCCACATGATCCTGTCCTACCTGTTCCTGTACTCGTTCACGCGCTTTTTCACCGAGTTCGTCCGCGGCGACGCCGAGCGCGGGTACGTCTTCGGCGGGCTGATGAGCACGAGCCAGTTCGTCTGCGTCCTGCTCGCCACGGCGGCGGTGGTCGGTTACATCCTGCTCGACCTGCGCCACCGCCGGACGCACGCGCCGGACTGGCGGCCGGCCCTCGCCGCGGCGCCCGCCGGTGCCGCGCGCACGGCCGGCCCGGTAGCGCGCAAGGCGCGCCGGCGCCGCTGAGCGCCGCAGCGGGATGATCGTCCTCGCCGACAGCCGCGCCTACGCGGAGTGGCTGCTGGAGGGTGCCGTGCGCTGGCTCGGACGCGGCGAGTTCGTCGCGGACGAGTCCGACCGCGCGCTGCGCGAGGCCCTGCTCGGCGAGGGCGACCTCGAAGCCGGGCTCGCGGCGGGCGAATGGGCGTGGGAGCGCTTCGCGATCCTCGAGCGCGCTGCGCGCTCGCAGTGGGACGCGCTGGTCGAGCTTTGTTCCGGGCCCGGCCTGGCGCGCACCGTCGCGGCGTTCGCCGGGACCGGGGCCGGGTTCCACGGACAGCACGGCCGGCCGTGGGCCAGCCCGGCGGGCAACATCCACCTCGTCGCGCACTTCCGGCCACAGACCCCCGCCGCGAACCTCGGATTCACGCTCGTCCCGGCACTCGCCGCGCTCGATACCGTGGACGCCTGGGCCGCGCCCGCCGCCGCGCCGGGGATCAAGTGGATCAACGACATCGTGGCCGATTCCCGCAAGCTCGGCGGCGTGATCGCCTGGAGCCGAACCTCGGGCGCGACCGTGCGTGATGCGATCGTGGGGATCGGGCTCAACGTCGAGCGCGCGCCGGAACTCGCGGAGCCGGGCCTCCCGCCGGCCGCGTTGCGCGAGATCGCGCGCGCGCCGGCCGATTGCGCGGTGCCGGCGGTCCTGCGGGTGCTGCTGGAACGGCTCGCGGCGCGCTGGGACGAGTTCCGCGCGGCAGGACTGCATCCGCTTCTCGACGAGTATCGCCGCCGCTCGACGGTGCTCGGGCGCGAGGTCGCGGTGCGCGACGGCTCCGGCGCGTTGATCCGCGGCCGCGTCGTCGCCATCGGCGACGAACTGGAGCTGTTCCTCGAGGGCAGGGACGAGCCGCTGCGCAGCGGCCGGATCGCGTGATGAACGCGGGTCAGGGTTCCCCGCGAGCCCTCAGCCGACGGTGCTGACGCCGCAGTCGACGAAGATCGTCTCGCCCGTGACGGCCGACGACAGCTCGCTCATCAGGAACACCGCCGAGTTGCCGACGTCGGCGCCCTCGACGTTCCGCTGCAAGGGCGCGCGGTGCTCGGTGTGGGTCAGGATCGTCTTGAACCCGGCGATCGCCGACGAGGCGAGTGTCTTGAGCGGCCCGCCGGAGATGGCGTTGACGCGGATGTTGTCGCCGCCGACCTCGTGGGCCAGGTAGCGCACCGTGCACTCCAGCGCGGCCTTGGCCACGCCCATGACGTTGTAACCCGGGATGACCTTGTCCGCGCCGTAGTAGCTCATGGTCACGATCGAGCCGCCGCCCGACTCCTTCATCAAGGGCCGCGCGCGGCCGGCCATGGCCAGCAGCGAGTAGACGGAGATGTCGAGCGCCTGCAGGAACGCGGCGCGGGGCGTCACGGCGAACTTGCCGATGCTGAGCCACTCGCGATCGGCGTACGCCACCGAGTGCACCAGGAAGTCCATCCGGGAGAAGCTCTCGCGGTAGGCGGCGAAGATCGCGTCCAGGTCGGCGTCGCTGCCGACGTCGCACGGCCGGATCCACGGGTCCTGGACGTTGATCGACTCCACGGCGAGACGGGTCCGGGCTTCGTTCTTCTCGCCCGGCAGGCAGCCGTAGGCGCACTCCGCCCCGTGCAAGGTGAGCGCCCGCGCGATGTGCCACGCGTAGGAGCGTTCGTTAGCCACGCCGAAGACCAGCCCCGTCTTGCCGTCCAATAGAGCCATGGTGTCTCCCGTGCTGCTAGAACAGTGGGGTCGGGTAGTGCCCCTCCTCCCGCAGCAAGTCGGCGATCTGCTCGTCCCACCCGTCCTGACGCGTCTCGATCGCTTCCAGCTGGCCGCGCACCGCGCGGCAGGACTCCTCGACGAAGCGCCGGGTCAGCAGGATCTCGCGCGCCGCGCTCTCGGCGCCGCGCTCGGCGATCCGCGAGGAGGCGCGCGACAGGCCGGCCGTCATCGCGTAGAGCTGGATCGCCGCGTCGGCCAGGCGCCGCAGCGTGTACTGCTGGCCGAGGATCGCGCGGCGGTGCTTGCGGACGACCTCCTGCACCTTGCCCCCGAACGCGGCCGTCGCGGCGGCCAGCGCCTCGCCCTGCTCGCGCAGCGGCTCGGCGATCCAGCGTGGCGCGGCGGTCGGCCGCGAGTCGGCGCCGAGCGCCGCGGCGATACCCGCCGCGCCCAGTTCGGCCTTGGCGGCCTTGAGTTGCTCGGACGCGCGGCGGCCGGGCTCCTTCAGGGCGTCGAGCGTGCCCGACAGCCGCAGGATCTCGTTCGTGCCTTCGAAGATCAGGTTGATCCGGCTGTCCCGCAGGTGCCGCTCGTACGGGTACTCGGTCATGTAGCCGATCCCGCCGAGGATCTGCACCGCGTCGTTCACCGCCGTCCAGCCGACCTCGCTGCCGAGCACCTTGCAGTAGCCGGCCTCGACCGACAGGTCGTCGATGCGGTGCTGGTCGTACAACCCGGCCGTCAGGTACGCCATCGACTCCGAGGCGTACGCGTGCGCGGCCATGCGGCCCAGCTTCTCGCGGATCATGCCGAACTCGATGATCGGCCGGCGGAACTGCTTGCGCTCGCGGGCGTGGTCCACGGCCAGCGCGATCATCGCCTTGGCCGCACCGGTGCAGCACGCGCCGAGCGAGAGGCGCCCGGTCAGGAGCGAGGCCAGCGCGAGCCCGAAGCCGTTGCCGAACCCGCCGATGACCTGCTCCGCGTGCAGCGGCGTGTCCTGGAACGCCAGCTCGACCGTGCAGGTCCCGCGGATGCCCAGCTTGTGCTCGGGGGGCCCGTTGGTGAACCCGCGCGCGCCGCGCTCGAGCAGGAACGCGGTCACGCCCGCGGTCCCGGCCTCGGCCGCGGGGCCGCCCTCGGCCCGCGCGAAGACCGTGAACAGGCCGGCGTACCCGCCGTTGCTGATCCAGATCTTGTTGCCGTTGAGCCGGAACTGCCCGGCCTCGGGATCCCACACGGCGCGCGAGCGCAGCGAGCCGGCGTCGGAGCCGGCGCCCGGCTCGGTCAGCGCGAAAGCGCAGACCGTCTCGCCGGTCGCCACCTTCGGCAGGTACTTCGCGCGCTGCTCGGGTGTACCGTCCAGGATCAGCGGCCGCGCGCCGATCGACAGGTGCGCGCCGATGTAGACCGCCAGCGACGCGTCGTGGCGCGTGACTTCCTCGACGACCCGGCAGTAGGCGGTCGCACCGAAGCCGTACCCGCCGTACTCCTCGGGCACCGTCATGCCCATCAAGCCCAGCTCGGCGATGCCCTCGCGCACGCTCTCGGGGATGTTCTGCTCGCGGTCGATCAGCGCCGGGTCGAGGTTGTCCGCGGCCCACTCGCGGAACGCGCGGACGGCCATGTCGGTGGTTTCGGCCTCTTCCGGGTCCTGCTTGGGGTACGGGTACACGACTTCCGAAGGAACCTCGCCCAGGAACAGCTGTCGGCAGGGCGAATCCAGCGTGGCGGAGGTCTCTCGGCTCATCAGGCTCTCTCGGGCTTCGGGTGGCGCGCGAGATTTGACCCTCAAACGAGGGGCGCTGCAAAGGGGATTCCGGCGCGTGCCCGGCGGGCGGTCACTTAACCGACGCGTAAGGATCGGTGCATCCCCGCAATTTCCGGCCGATCCCGCGGACCAGACAGACCACCTCGAAACGGCGCCCCGCGCCCCCCTCCGGCATGACCAGCGACCGCGCCGCGAGCCGCCGCGCGAGCAACCCGGGCGTGTCGTCCTCGCGGATCGCGAGTTCGTCGAGGATGCCCAGGGCGAGCAGGAACCGGTCCTGGGTCGCGCGGCAGGCGACGGTCAGCCCGGCCGCGGCCGCTGCGTCCGCCAGGTGGTCCCAGTTCACGTGCGCGGTGATGTCCTGCTCGCCCGGACGCGCGAGCACGTCGCGTTCGACGCGGTGACGGTGGTACGACAGCAGCGTGCCCTGCCCGTGGAACCCGTCGGCCAACCGCGCGGCGGGATGCCCGTAGTCGATGACGATCACGGCGCCGCGCTCGAGCACGCGGCCGATCGCGGCGACGAGACCGTCGAGCGCGGTGCAGACCTCGGCCCGCTCGCCCTCGCGCGGGCAGAGCCCGTAGCGCTCGGCGAGGGCGACGGCGGCCGCGTCGGCCGGCGCGACCGGGACGAACGCGAGCCGCCCGGAGCGATCCTCGGCCACGTGCAGTTCGGACAGCGCGCCACCCGTGCGCTCCAGCGCGCGCACCGGAAGCGCGTCGAACACCTCGTTGGCGATCACCACGCCGCGCACGGAGCGTTCGCCGAGTTCGTCCAGCGCGCGCACCCACGTCGTCGGGACCGTGACCGGCAGCGCCGCCAGCCGCTCGCGCTGCAGCGCCGCGAGCGACGGGCTGACCTCCACCAGGACCAGCCGCTCGAGCGCACGCAGCGCGTCCGGCGCGTGCTCGGCGAGGCCGTCGAGCAGGTCCGCCGCGAGCAGCCCGCGGCCGGGCCCGAGCTCGACGGCCTGCCACGGCCCGCCGCCGAGCTGCCCGGCCACCTCGGCCGCCTGCACGGCGATGCGGCGCCCGAACTCGGGCGAGACGTCGGAGGACGTCTGGAAGTCGCCGGCGGGGCCGGTCGTCGCAGTCGCGCGCGTGTAGTAACCGCCCTCGGGGTGGTAGAGCGCCAGCTCCATGAACTCGACGAACGGGATCGTGCCGCGCTCGCGGAGCCGGCGGCGGATCTCGATCTCCGCCGGCGAGGGCGCCGCCGGGCCGGTCAATACCGGCCGTACCGCTTGGCGGCCAGCTCCGGGAGCTGCGGGAGCGACTTGCGCGGGTACGTCAGGTTCGCGTAGGTGGTCGGGATCTGCGCCGTCTCGCCCGGGGGTGCCAGCTGGGTCGGCGGCACGCCCTTCTCCAGCGCATCCTTCCAGCGGTCGAGCGCCGACGGTTCACCGGCGAGGATCTTGCGCTGCAGCAGGATGACCGCGTCGAGCAGCGCTTCGGGACGCGGCGGGCAGCCCGAGATGTAGAGGTCCACCGGGATGATCTCGTCCACGCCCTGCACGGTCGGGTAGGAGTTCATCATCCCGCCGGACGAGGCGCAGGCCCCGATCGCGATGACCCACTTCGGCTCCGGCATCTGCTCGTAGAGCTTCTTCAAGGGGGTCGCCATCTTCTTGCTGACCGTGCCGGCGATGAGCATCAGGTCGGCCTGCCGCGGCGAGAAGCGCAGCGCCTCGGCGCCGAAGCGCGCGAGGTCGAAGCGGGAGGCGACGGTCGCCATCATCTCGATCGCGCAGCAGGCCAGCCCCATCGGGAACGGCCACAGCGAGTTCTTGCGGCCCCAGTCCACCAGGGCCGACACGCGCGTGGTCACCACTCCGTGCTCGAGCGACTGGATCACGTGCGGGTTGACGTAGGCCTTGTTCCCACCGATCGGCATGGGGCCATCCTACCGGGATCGGCCGCGGTGAACCACCTCCCGGCCCGGCCCTCCCGCGCGGACAAACCCGCCGCGTGAGACGTTTCGCCTCGGCGGTAATGCCGCGCGGATCCGCGCTTCCCGCGGACCCGCGGCCAGCGGAGCCGCGGCCGTGCTGTCCGCAATCCGGACAGGACGGCAGGCCGGAATGTCCGGCACCGGCGGGCGCTTACGCCTTCAACTCCTGCCCGGCGTGGGCCTTGCCGCGTGGCATTCGGCTTGCGGTCTGACGGCCTGCGACCGGCCTTTCCAACGGCCGGCGCGAGGAGACGCCGTGATACCCGCCCGGTTGCAGCGCGCGGCCTTGCTGATCGCGATCATGGGGCTGCTCGCCACCGTGCCCCCTGCCTGGTCGGCCCGCCGCGACCACGCGCGCGGCGCTGGCCAGGTCGGACCGGAGTTGGACCTGCGCGCGTTGCGCGCCAACCCGCGTCTCGCGCCCGACCTCGTCGACCAGGCGCAGGACTCGGCCGCGCAGGACCTGCGCGTCGTCGTGCGCTACCGCAAGGGGTCCAGCGCGGCCGCCCTGGCCCGGAAGATGGGTGCGACGCTCGTGCGGGACATGCCGCGGTTGCGCACGGCGATCCTGGACGTCGCGCCGCGCGGCCTCGCCGGCTGCGCGGACGACGACGTGGAATACGCGATCCCGAACCGGCCGGTCGTCCCGTTGGGCGACACCGGTCCGGTGAGCGCGGGCGGCAACCCGGCCGTGCTCACGGCGGGCGACGACGTGGAATTCCCGACGGTGGCGCCGTTCTTCGTCGACGGCGACAGCCACGTGCGCGCGGCCACGGGCGTCGGCTGGACCATGCTGACCGGGCAGGGCGTCAGCGTGGCCGTGATCGACTCGGGGATCGAGGAGCACACCGATCTCAGCGTGAACTGGGCCCCCTCGCGCGGCCGCGTCCTGCTGCACGTGGACTTCACCGGCAACCCCGGCGCGCCGCTGCTCGACGGCTACGGTCACGGCACGCACGTCGCCGGGATCGTGGCCGGCAACGGTGCGCTCACCGGCCGGCGCATGCGGGCCTACACGGGCATCGCGCCCAAGGCGAACCTGGTCGACCTGCGCGTTCTCGGTCCCGACGGCACCGGCAGCGTGGACGCGCTGCTCGGCGCACTCGACTGGACGCTGGCCAACGCCTCGCGGCTGAAGATCCGCGTCGTGAACCTCTCGGTCGGCACCACCGCCGTCGAATCGCACACCGAGGACCCGCTCTGCCAGGCGGTGGAGCGTCTGGTCGACGCCGGCATCACCGTCGTGGTCGCGGCGGGCAATGTCGGCAAGCTGGACGACGGCACCACGGTCTACGGCGCGATCCTCTCGCCGGCCAACGATCCGAAGGTGATCACCGTCGGTGCCGCCAACTCGCGGCGCAGCGACGTGCGCAGCGACGACGTGATGGCGACCTACTCGTCGCGCGGGCCGACGCGCTCGTTCCTCGCGCAGGACCTGGACGGCGACGGCACGGCGGCGCCGGAGGAACGCCGCTACGACAGCCTGGTCAAGCCGGACGTGGTCGCGCCGGGGAACCGCATCGTCTCCACGGTCGCGCCGCAATCGCGGCTTGCGCTCGGGCACCCGGAGCTGATCGTCGCCGAGCACTACATCGAGCTGTCGGGCACGTCGATGGCAGCGCCGGTGGTCGCCGGGCTCGCGGCGCTGATGTACGAGAAACTCCCGAACCTGACGCCCTCGCTGCTGAAGGCGGCGCTGATGTACACGGCACAGCCGTTGCCGAACACCAGCGTGCTCGCGCAGGGCGCGGGGCTGGTCAACGCCCGCGCGCTGGAGGACCTGCTCGGCGCCGTCTCGTCCGACCCCCGGACCGTGGCGATCGGCGCGACACCGGCGCCGTGGCTCGACCTGTCGCAGCCGCGCTCGACGGTGCTCTCGGGCCAGGTCGTGCGCTGGGGCCGCGGCACCGTGTACGTGGACGGCTGGTACTTCGGCCGGAAGCTGTACCGGGCCAAGGGCATCCGCTGGGCCGACGGCGCGGCGGACGCCACGGGCATCCTCTGGGGCGACGGCGTGCTCTACGGTTCGCCCGCGGCGAGCCCGGCAAGCTCCGGCCGTACCGCGAGCGGTCGCGGCGCCACCCTGCAGTGGGCCGATGGCGTGCTGTGGGCCGACGCGCGACTCGCGCCGGCGGACCTGGCGGAGCGCGCCGCGCAGCTCGGACCGGACGCCGTGCTGTGGGGCGACGCCATCCTCTGGTCGGACGCCACGCTGTACTCGGACAGCACGCTCTGGAGCAGCGGGCTGCTGTGGGCCGACGGCAGGCTGATGCCGGAGGCGGTGCTGTGGGGCGATGCCATCCTCTGGTCCGACGGCGTGCTGTGGTCCGATGGCGTGCTCTGGGCCGACAGCGTGCTGTGGGCCGACTCCGTGGCTTGCGGCGACTGAGCCATGAGCAGCGCGACCGCGCAGGTGACGCACGCCGGGCAGCCGGCGGAACTCCCGGCCGAGGCAGCCGGGGGCCGCCGCGCCGCGCTGCTCGCCGTGGTCGTTGCCGTCGACCTCGCGGCCGCGTGCGTGCTCGGTGGGCTCTTGCTGCGCGAGGGGAGCGGGCCGGCAGCGCGGACGATGCTGCCGCTGGTGCTCCTGGCCGGCGTCGCAGGGCTGGCGACGGTCCGCATCCCCTCGATGCGCGTGAACCTGACCCCGGTTCACGCGCTGGTCTTCTGCGCGCTGCTCACGGCGGGCGCGCTCGGCGCGATCATCGTCGATCTCGCCGGCGTCATCGGCTCGGCCGTCCTGCGCGGGCGCAAGCCGCTGGCCACGCACTTCGTGTTCAACCTCGGGGCGGTGGTGCTGGCGTCGGCCGCCGCGGCGCTGGCGTTCGCCGCGGCGGGCGGCACGGCGGGAGCGGGACTGCAGCTCGGTCCGCTGCTCGCAGCCGCGACCAGCTACTTCGTCGTGGCCTCGGCGCTGGTGAGCTTCGCAATCGCCTTCGAACGCGGGCTCAACCCGCTCCTCGCGTGGGCCCGCAACTGCGCCTGGTCCGCCGCCCCGGTCCTCGCCGAGGCGACCGTGGCGGCGGCGATGATGGCGGTTCTCGACCGCGGCATCCTCGCCGCGCTGCTCCTCGCCGCCGCGCCGACCTGGCTGCTCATCCGCTTCTACCGACTCGCCGCCGCCCGCATCTCCTTGGACCGACCGTAACCACGCGCAAGGCCCCGGTGATGTGAACGGCCGGCATCCGGCCCCTTGTCCCCTGCCCCGACGAATGCCGCGTCCACCGATCGATGCGTGTGCCGGGCCGCCTATCGGCGACCCCTACGGAGTGTCGCCGACAGCGCGGATGTGAACGACAAACATCCGCGCACCGATCGCCGCGATCGTTCGTGGCCGCGGCATCCGTACGGGGAGGCGCATCCGGCTCCGCGGATGGGTGAAGGGCCAAGATCCGTCTGACCGTGCTACGCTTCGCCGCCGAAGTACAGGATGACCTCGTCGCCGAGCCGGGCGCGCAGGAAGTGCGCGAGGCGCTCCTTCAGCTTGTTCTCGGCCTGGCGCATCGCCTCGCGCGTGACGCCGAACTCGTCGCCGAGTTCCTGCAGGGTCGTTGGCTCGACCGCCGCAATCCGCCGGTCGAGGAGCGCGCGCTCGCGCTCGTTGAGGTCCTGCCGGAACTCCGCGACCGCGCGTTCGACCTTCTCCTTCATCTCGTCCGCGGCGACTTGCTCCTCGACCGACGGCCCTCCCGACGCCAGGGTCTCGGCGACGGTCATCTCGCTCTCGGCGCTGATCGGCTGGTCCACCGACATGTCGGGCGACGACAGCGCCCGGTCCACGTCCACCACGTCGGCTTCCGCCACGCCGAACCGCTCGGCCAGGAGCTTCGGCGTCGGCGCGACGCCGAGCGCCGCGAGCCGGTCCTTCTCGCGGCGCAGGTTGTAGAGGAGCTTGCGGCGGGCGTTGGTCGTGCCGACGCGGACCATCCGCGCGTTGTCCAGGAGGTACTTGAGCATGTACGCCTTGACCCACCACGCCGCGTAGGTCGTGAAGCGCACGTTCTGGCCGGGGTCGTAGCGCTTGAGCGCCTCGAGCAACCCGATGTTGCCCTCCTGGATCAAGTCCATCACGTTGCGCAGCGCACGGCGGTACATCAACGCCAGCTTCACGACCAGCATCAGGTTGGCGGTGACCAGCCGCATCGCCGCGTCGCGGTCGCCGGTCTCGCGGTACAGGCGCGCCAGCCGCTGCTCCTCTTCCGGGGTCAGCTCGGGGATGCGGCGCACTTCCTGGATGTAGCGCCGGAGCGGGTCGACCGGCACCGGCAGGCCGCGCTCGCGGACCGGGACCAGCGCGGCCCGGTCGGTGTCGGCGACGACGTCGGCGATCACCTCCTCCGGGATGTCGGCAAGCTCGGGCGCGGCCTCGACTTCGCCGGGATCGCCCGCCGCTTCCTCCGGCCCGGCGCTGGATTCCGCCGGCTCCGGTTCGGGGGTTGACGCGCGGCGGCGACTGCGGCCGCGCGGCGTCATGGCGCGGCGCCGGCCGGGCAGACCTTGAAGAAGAAGCAGTTGCGGCACGAGCGCATGTCGGCGGCAAGCGGGAAGTCGTCCTCGCGCGCGGTGTTGCGCTCGCGGTCGCGCACGGGCGCGAGCATGGCGCCGATCGACGCCCGCATCTGCGCCTCGGCCGCGGCGACCGACTCCGCGTCGATCCGGCAGCGCCGATCGGGTTCCGGCAGGCGCAGGTACACTTCGCGGACGTCGAGCGCGTCGAGTGGCACGCCCCACGTGCGCGCGGCGAACGAAGCGTAGGCCATCATCTGCAGCGGATTCTCGCCGCGGTCGTAGCGGCCGGTCTTCCAGTCGACGATATGCACGACCCCTTCCGGGTCGCGGTAGGCGAAGTCGATCCGGACCCACATCGGCACGCCTTCGAACTGCCACTGCTCGAGTCCCTCGAGGCCGAGCAGCTCGCCGTCGTGGAGACCGCGGGCGACGTCGAGATAGCCCAGCCGCGCGAACGCGCGCAGCATCTCGCGCGCCTCCTCCACCCGCTGGCGCCACACTTCGTCCGGCACCGCGACGCCGTACTCGTGCTCGTGGAAGCGCGCGGCGTCCTTCGGGTCGGGCGTCCGCAACTGGTCACCGCGGCGGCTCTGGGCGTACTCGCGCCGCATGCGCGCGACCATGTCCTCGATTGCCTGCTCGACGGTCAGGGACGAGTCCGAGCGGGACGAGCGCAGCAGCCTCTCGATCGTGTCGTGCACGCGCGAGCCGACCCACAGCGGCACGCTGGTCAGGTGGCGCAGACGCCAGGCCAGCCGCGCGCGCGCGGGATCGGCCTGTTCGCCGCGCCCGACTGCGAGGTAGTAGTGGAAGAAATAGGCGCGCGGGCAGTCGCGGAACGCGCTGCCCCGGCTCGCCGACCAGGAGAACGTCTCCGGGATCGGACCCCAGCCGCTCCCCCCGCTCCCGCCGCCCCCGGGCGCCGGCCCGGGCGCATCGGTGCCGTCCGCGAGGCGGTCGACGATCGCGAGATCCGCCGGCAGGATCGGCAGCGCCGGCATCTCCGCGGGGCGGTACCAGCCGATCTCCGGCGCGTGCAGCGCGCGGGGCTCGGAGCCGGCGGCCAGTTCGGCCGATTGGAAGTACAGCTCGACTTCGCGATCGCCGTAGTCGTGCCGGATCGTCCACAACTCGCAGACCCGGTCCAGCTCGACGCCGAGTTCCTCGCGGCACTCCCGGCGCAACGCCTGCTCCGGCGTTTCGCCCGGCTCCAGCTTGCCGCCCGGGAACTCCCAGTGGCCGGCGAGGTGCGTCCCCTCGGGGCGGCGGCACAGCAGGAACGTGTCCGCGCGGCGGATGACGGCTGCGGCGACCTTGAGCTGCAACTTGTCCATTTCGAGCCGAGGGTATCGGCCGCCGCGCGACCGGTCAATCCGCGCCCCCGCCACGGCCCGGCGAACGGCCCCAAACGAAACAAAACCGTGGCCGCGACCTTCGCCTGCCGGTACCATCGCCTGCAGGGGAGACGGGATCGCGAGGGCGCGTGGCTGCAGGATTCCCATGGCACCTGCCACTCGCGGCGATCGGGCCGGAACCGTACCTCCTCCCGGAGGTGCTCGCGCTGTGCGGCCTTCTGGCCGCGCTCATGGCGGCGGCCCGGCGGCGCCTCGACGGCCGCGGCAGCCAGGTCCTGCGCCGCGCCCACGTCGGGCTCGCCGCCCTGGCGTTCTGCGCCGCCGGGATCACGTTCCTGCAGAACGCGACGCTGTTCTGGAACGCCAGCTGGCGCGATGAGGGGCGCGTGCTGTTGCTCGAGCGGATGGCGCCGCTCCAGCCGGTGCGCCTGGCCCGGCACGACATCGCCTCCATCACGGAGTTCGCGACGACCGAGCGCGGCTGGAGCGGTCGCCGCGGCGCGGTCAGGTTCCTGGTCACGACCCGGGACCACCGCGAATTCTGGAGCGGGCCGATCTACCACCGCAACGAGGCCCGCTTCGCGCGCGAGACACTGATCGCGGCGACCGGGCGGCGCCTGGCCCGCTTCACCATCGGTCGGGTCGAACTGGACTGATCCGTCAGTGCTCGGTTCCGCGGCCGAATGCCACCGTGTTCGTGGAACAGAGCACTCAGGGTGCCGGCGCCGCCGCCGGCGCGGCAGCCATCATCTTGCGCGCCTCCGCCGCCTCGGGTGACGCCGGCGCGAGCTGCACCACCTGCTGCAGGTGCGCCATGCCGAGATCGAGGCGCCCCGCCTGCAGCAGTTCGAAGCCGAAGCGCAGGTGCGCCTTGTAGTAGCGCGGATTGATCTCCAGCGCGGTCTCGAGGTGCTGCAGCGCCGCGACCTTGTGCGCGCGGTACTGCTCCGGATCCTGGCGCACCTTTTGGGCCAGGCTCAGCTCCGCGAGCGCCCAGTTGTAGTGCGCGGTCGAGTAGCGGGTGTCCTCCAACAGCGCCTTCTGGAAGTGCTCGATGGCCTTGTCGAACTGCTTCAGCCGCAGGTACGTCGTGCCGAGGTTGTTGTGGGCCTTCGAGCGACCTTCCGAGTCGTCGTAGGTCTCCAGCGCCCGCTGGTACTCGACCATCGCCTTGTCGTCCTGGTTCAGCTCGGCGTAGGCGATGCCGAGGTGCAGGTGCGGGATCCCCTTGTCCGGCGCCTTGGCGGCGGTGTCGAGCCAGAAATTGAGGTCGTTCTGCCACACCGTGTTGCGCTGGACCGTGGCGAACGACGCCGGGATCGCGATCGCGATCGCGACGGCGGTCGCGCCCGCCGCCGCGCGCGGTGAGAGCGGCGTGCCGGCGATGCGGCGCGCGCCGCGGACGAGGGCGTAGCCCAGCGCGAGGCCTAGCCCCGCCGTCGGCAGGTACAGGTAACGTTCGGCGAGCGGCGTCTCGGAGATCCGGTACGCCGCGACCGCGAGGGACGGCGCGATCGCGAGGAAGAACAGCAATAGCCCGAATGCCGCCGGCGCCCAGTCGCGCCGCTTCCAGGCCCAGGCCACGAACGCCAGCGTCGCCAGCGGCGCGAGCAGGCCCAGCGCTAGGTAGACGAAGCCGGACGGGATGTCGCCGACGAAGGCCGACTGCGGCGGCGGCCAGAACGCCTTGACCACGTACCAACCGACCGAGCCGAGAAGCCGCGAGAGGATCGCCGCCGGGTCGGCGTCGGCGAGGACCGTGCTCTCGTTCCCCATGCCGCGGATCGCGACCCGCCGCAGGCCGTAGTAGAACGCGAAGGCGACGAAGAACGGCGCCACGCGCAGCGACCACGGCAGGTTCGACTCCGCGCGCGGCGCGGCGGCCACGCGGGCCTGGCGGCGGCGCTCGGCGCGCGTGGCGACCTGCTCCGGTCGGCGCCGCTCGATGCGCAGCAACAGGTCCACGACCAGCGGCACGACGACGACGGTGACCCCCATCTCCTTGGACAGCATCGCCCCGAACGCCGCCGCGAGCGCGCCGACCAGCGCCGGGACGCTACCGCTGCGCCGATGCACGACGTACAGCAGCGCGGCGGCGAGGAAGAACACCGAGCAGACCACGTCCGAGCGCCCGGCCATCCAGCCGACCGATTCGACGTGGATCGGGTGGGCCGCGAACAGGACGCCCGCGGCGGCCGCGGCGGCGGTCGCTTCGAGGAGCGTCAGCCCCGCCCCCTCGGCCAGCGCCAGCACCAGCAGGTAGAGCAGCCCCGTGGCCAAGACGTGGTACACGACGCACGACGCGTGGTACACGATCCGGCGCGCGCGTTCGCGCTCGGCCTCCGGCCAGAACGTCGCCGCCAGCTTCTCGTCGAGCTGGTAGGTCATGACGATCATCGGGCGGTAGTACACCCCGCCGAACTGCGGGATGCTGGCCGGCGGAAAGAACACGTTGCTGAAGCTGTCGAAGTACGGGAGCTGCTGCTTGAAGACGATCGGGTCGTCCCAGACGAAGTCGTTGTCCAGCGCGCTGGAGTACAGCGCGAACGCCAGCACGACGATCGCCAGTCCGGTGAGAACGGCCAGCCGCAGTGGGTTCACGGGCGCACCCCGGCGCGCGCGATCACGATCAGGTTCTCGCCCCAGCCCGCCGGGATGATCGGCGCCGCGAACAGGACCGAGACCATGGTCGGCACGCTGAACATGCCGAACTGCAGGAGCCGCGGGACGCCGCGCACGTAGGGCACGTCCCACAGCCCGTCGGAGAACACGCGCTCGACCGTCAGGCCGGCGCCGCGCGTCAGCTCGAGCCACGCGGAGGGTTCGAGGAGCGACACGTGCGTCTCGTCCTTCAACGCGAACCACTGGTCGCGCTTGAGCCGCCGGCCGGGCGAGGTGGTGTCGGGCACCGAGTACAGCAGCGCACCGCCCGGCGCGAGCAGCCCCGCGATCCGCCGCAGCGCGTCGGCGGGGCGCGGCAGGTGCTCGAGCACGTACTTGGCGAGCACCAGGTCGAAGCCGCCGCGCTCGATCTCCTGCGGCAGCGGCCCGGCGATGTCGGCGCTCCAGACGCGCGATCGCGGCGCCGTCGTGCGGGCGCGCTCGATCGCGTACTCGGAGATGTCGATGCCGAACGTCTCGAAACGCCGCTCGAGCCGCGCCAGGGTATAGCCGTGGGCACAGCCGACCTCGAACACGCGCCGGCCGCCGCCGCGACGCAACAGGCGTTGGGCCAAAAGCGCGTAGAAGCGCACCGACCACCAGTGCATGTTGAAGCGGCGCAGCTCGTCGAGCCCGAACACCCGGCGGTAATACTCCGCGCCGAACCCCTCCCCCGGCGACTCCGTGGACATCACGGCTGCCCGGTCCGGCGCAGCGGCGTGTCGCGCCCCGCCAGCTGGAGTTCGACGGCGGCCAGCACCTGCTCCGGCGTGATGCGCTCCATGCACACCACGCCCTGACAGCACGGCGGCGTGTAGCCGTAGCGCGTGCAGGGCGAGCACGGCACGGGCGCGGCGATCGTGCGGAAGCGGCTCCCGGGCGGCCCCCACTTCGACAGCACCCCCGGCCCGAACAGGTGCACGGTTGGCGTGCCGACGGCGTACGCCAGGTGCAGGACGCCGCTGTCGGCGCTGATGTACACCGCCACGCGCGAGACGATCGCCGCGGCCTGCAGCAGGTTGCAGCGACCGGCGACGTTGACCGCCGGCAACCCCGCCAGCGAGCGCTCGACCAGGCCGGCCGTCGCCGCGTCGCTCGCGGCGCCGAGCACGACGACGCCGCAGCCGCGCTCGGCCAGCATCCGCGCCAGCGCCGCGTAGCGCTGCGGGTCCCAGCGCCGCTGCGGGATCGACGCGCCGGGGTGGATCGCGACGATCGGCCGCTCGCCGAGCGGCGCGAGCACCCGCCCGGCGTAGTCGAGGGCCTGCGCGTTCAGCGGGTAAAACGGCTTCTGCGGGTCCCACTCCGGCTCGCGGCCGGTCGCGACGCGCGCGAGCTCGAGGAACGAGTAGACCTCGTAGACCTCCTGGTCGTACGGCAGCTCGTCGGTGAGCATGCGCCGCCGGACGTTCGTGCCGAAGCCGACGCGACGCGGCGCGCCGGTGAGGAACGCGACGACCGCCGACAGGCAGTGGTACTGCTCCGTGTCGATCACCAGGTCGTAGCGCCCGCGCAGCGCGCGGGCCAGCCCGCCCGGGAACTTGTCGTAGAGCAGGACCTCGGCGAACAGCCCGGTCCCGGTCACCACGCCGGCGTTGCGCCGCTCGGCGAGCAGGTCGATCTGCACGTCCGGCCAGACCTTCCGCAGGTGCTGCAGCATCGGGATGAACAGGACGGCGTCGCCGATCCCCCCCGGCCGGATGACGAGGATCCGCCGCGGCTCGGCGGGCGCGGCGGGCCGGCGCCGGGCGCGCGGGAGCAGCCCGAGGCCGACGCACGCCGGCCGGCCGACGAGCACGTCGGCGACCTTGATCGCGTCCGAGAGCCACGACATGCGCCGAGTCTACCCGTGCCCCACGTCGAGGAGCGCGGGAAGCTCCTGCAGCGAGCGGATGCGGTGCACCCCGGCGAGCTCGCCGTGGAGCCCGAGGGGGTCGACCAGGATCGGCGCGATCCCGGCGGCCCGCGCACCCTCGACGTCATAGGCCGGCACGTCGCCGACGTAGACCGCCTGCCCGGCGCGGGCCCCCAGCCGTTCGAGCGCGATCCGGAAAATGCGCGGGTCGGGCTTGGCCACGCCGACCAGGTGCGAATCGACCACCGTCTCGAACAGGCCGGAGTAACCGGCCTCGGCCAGGTCCTGCTCGACGCGGCCCTCGGCGTTGCTGACCACGGCGAGCCGCAGCCCGGCGGCCCGCAGCTGCCGGAGGACGGCGGGCGCCCCGTCGATCGGCCGGCACCACAGCCCCTGCTCGCGGTTCGCGGTCCACAACTCGCCGAGCAGGCGCGGCACCGCCGGTTCGGCGACCCCGACGTCGAGCAGGATCCGGCCGAAGTAGCCGTCCCAGATCGCGCGGACGCGCACGCCGCGCCGCGCGGCGTCGGCGGCCCACCCCCGGGCGGCGGTTTCCGCCCGGTCCAGGGCCTCGTCCGTGGCCGCGGCGGCGGCCGCGCCGAGGATGCGGCGCACCCGCTCGTAGTCGAGCGTGATCAGCGTTCCGCCGGCGTCGAGCAGGACGACGTCGCGGCCGCGCAGGTTCTCCATCGGGCCTCCGGTCGGGTTGTCCGCCAGGAGGATTATGGCGTCGCGCGGACGTTCAGCTCGGCCGAACCGTCGAGGTGGGCGATCAGCAGCAGGTCCGGCCGCGACCCCGGCCGCCGGCCGTACGGGCTGGTCCCCGGCCGGTTGCTGCCGTCCGAGAGCTCGCAACCGGACACGGTGACCTGGCCCGCCATCTCGGGCTCGGAAACCCGGACCACGCACGGCGCCGGCATCACGATCGAGGCCTGCGTCGACCCGCCGAGCTTCACGTCCGGGTGAACGCGCGAGGCGGAGAGGTCGAGCCCGAGCTGCGTGTCGGTCGCCTGCACCCGCGCGCGCCCGGTGATGCTCCGCACGTTGACGACGGCCGAATCGGCGCGCAGCTCCAGCTCCGCCATGCCTTCCGCGTCGAGCGATCCGTCGCGCACGACGGCCCACAGGCGCTGGCCGACGTCGTTGACCGTGAGCGTCGCGCGCTCGGAAGAGCGGACCTCGGCACCTTCCTTGACGCGCTCGACGCGCACCTGCGCGCCCTCGGTCGCCTCGACGCGCACCCGCACGCCGATGTCCGTGGCGCGCAGCGAGCCGCCCGTGACCTGCGCCGTGACGGCGCCACGGAACTGCTCGACGAGGACATCGTTCCGCTCGCCCGAGACCGAGAGCTGTGCTTCCGGCGCGCCGGACTCGCGGACCTCGACCTGGTTGAGTTCGCCGTCCAGCGTCACCCCGCCCTGCCAGCCCTCGATCCGCACGAGCGTCGAGCGCGAGCGGCCCTTGCACGACCCCGCGCCGGCCGCGATCGACAGGTTCCCGCCTTCGAGCGCGAACTCGACGTCGCCTATGGCCTGCGCGAGCGTGACGTCGGCGTTGGAGCCCCTGAGGTGCACCGGGCCCTCCTGGTCGTCGAGCGCCAGGCGGCCGCCCTCCAGCTCGGCCTGGACCAGGCCGCGCAGGCGCTCGGCCTGAACCGCGGTGTCGTTCGCCTTCAGGTTCAGCCCGCCCACCGCGCTGACGCGGACGATCGAGTGGACGAGGTCGAGGCGGATGCCCGGGATCGGCGCGGGGGCGGCGAGCGCGCTGCCGGCCTCGCCGGCTTCGCGCGGCGGGGCGGCCGGCGGCGGGGCCAGTCCCTCGACGGTGACGGAGAGGTCCTCGCCGCTCAGTTCGAGCACCTGGCCGGGGCCGATGACCAGTTCGACCGCGAGCCGCGGGGCCGTCACCTCGTCGCCGTGCGGCTGGCCGACGGTGAGCGACGCCCCGTCCTGCTCGATCAGGACGAAGCCGCCGCTCTCTTCGCCGCGCACGAGGTCCTTGACGGTCAGGCCCGGCTCCGCGTCGGGGTCGACGAGCACGTCCACCCGGCCGCCGCGCAGGGACATCGAGATCCGCTGCGCCTCGACCTCCATGTCCACCGGCAACTCGACCGGCTCCGCGAAAGCCGGGAGCGACGCCGCGAGAAGACACACGAGTGCCAAGCGCGGTAATTGCATCCCGCAAAGATACGCGGGAGCCCGCGCCGCATCAGCGGTTTTCGAGGTTCTCCTGCAGGCGCACGGCGCGTCGGTGGAAGCCTCGGAGCGCCTTCCGGGTCACGAAAATCCCGAACACGATCAGGAGAATGGCAAACAGAGCGAACACGACCGACAGGATCGAACCGAGCAGCGCCAGCGCATCCTCGATCACCGACAGGACCGGCGAGGCGAGCCCGCCGGTGCCCAGCGTGGAGAGGATCCTGATCTTGGCCTTGCCGACGTGGACGGCGCCCGCGATCGGTGCACCCGCGATCAGCCCGGCCGCCGCCGCGACCGGGACGGGCGCGTCCTGGAACGAGGCCGCGACGACGAGCCCGCCGGCGAGCGGGCGGACCACCGTCTGGACCACGTCCAGCGCGTGGTCGATGACCGGCACCTTGTCGGCGAGCAGTTCGAGCACCACGGCGGTCCCGAAGACGATCAGCGCCGTGTTCGAGCCGAGCCAGTTGAACGCCGGGTTCAGCTCGATCGGGATTCCCGGCAGGAGCTGGCCGACGTTGAGCCGGACCGCCAGGCCGAGGACGAAGGGGGGCAGGAAAGCCCGCAGCCCGCAACAAGCGGCGAGCGAAATCCCGACGAGAATCTGGGCGGCTATCGAGAGAGCGTCCATGCCTGGCCCCGGGGAGGACCGCCGCCTCGCGGCCACGCCTTTCGGGGCGTCCGGCGGGCCCCCCTGCGGGCCATTCTAATGCCCGGCCCGCGCACCCGGCATGACGTCGTGCCGAACCGGGCGTTTTGGCGCCCGGCACATGGCGGGCCGCCCGCGGCGGCCCCCACCAGAACTCGTCCGTGCCCCGGGCGATCTCGCGTGCCGGGCCGCCTGCGGCGGCCCCTACAGGAACGGGCGAACGCGACCGAAAAGCCGGTGAAGCCTGCAACGGAGGCGGTGCGGATGAAGAAGGGTCTCGAGATCGGGACCGTCGTCGGGCTGCTCCTGGGCGTGCTCGCCATCTTCGGCTCGTTCATGCTCGAAGGCGGCAAGATGGGGGCCCTGTTCCTCGTCCCGGCCATGCTGATCGTGTTCGGCGGCACGCTGGCCACCGCGATGATCGGCAGCTCGCTGGGCCAGTTCGTGCGGATCTGGAAGGTCGCGATGGTGGCCTTCATGCCGCCCAAGGAAGACATCGGCAAGCTGATCGAGGAGATCGTCGAGATCGCCAAGGCGGTGCGGCGGCAGAGCCTGCTCTCGATGGAGAAGGAACTGCCGAAGATCGGCAACCACTTCCTGCGGCGTCTGCTCGGCTTCGCGATCGACGGCATGGACCCGACGAGCATCCGCTCGGTTGCCGACGCCGAGATGAACTACGTGACGGAGAGGCACCACGCCAACGCCGGGATCTTCCAGAAGATGGGCGGGTACTCACCGACAATGGGCATCATCGGCACGGTGATGGGCCTGATCTCGACGCTGGCGAATGCCGGCGGCGATCCCAACGACCTGATCCACCACATCGCCACCGCGTTCATCGCGACGCTGTGGGGCGTGTTCATGGCCAACATCGTCTGGCTGCCGATCGCGGACAAGCTGAAGACGATCCACGGCGAGGAGAGCCTCTCGATGGAGGTGGTGCTCGAGGGCGTGCTGTCGATCCAGTCCGGCGAGGCGCCCGCGATCACCAAGGCCAAGCTGCAGTCGATGCTGCCGGCGAGTCAGCAAGAGATCCGCTGACATGCCGCGCAGGAAGCACGGCGGCGGCGAGCACGGGGGCGACGAGCGCTGGCTCCTCACCTACGCCGACCTGATCACGCTGCTGTTGGGCCTGTTCGTGATCCTCTACGCCGCTTCGCAGGTCGACGCGCAGAAGTTCACGGCGCTGATGCAGGCCTTCGGCACGCTGCTCGGCGGCGGGTCCGGCGTGATGCAGGGCAGCATGGGCGCGATGGAGGTCCCGGTCCCGCCGAAGCCGGCGGCCGTGACGGAGAGCATCAGTTCGATCGTCGAGTCCACGCTCAGCGACGCCATCAGCTCCGGGGGCGCGAGCGTCAGCGAGAACGACGGCGGGGTGACGGTCCACGTCGCGGAGATGCTGCTCTTCGATCCCGGCGCGGCGCAGCTCAAGCCGGGGGCCTTGCCGGTCCTCGACTCCCTGGCCCACACGTTGTCCTCGATCACGAACGAAATCCGCATCGAGGGACACACCGACGACTCCCCGATCCATTCCGCGCAGTACCCCTCGAACTGGCACCTGTCGGTCGATCGCGCGCTCAACGTCGGCTACTACCTCATGACACAGTCCTCGATCCGGCCGGAACGGGTGTGGATCGTGGGGTTTGGGGAGTTCCGGCCGATCGCGCCGAACACGCTGGAGCAGGGGCGCGCCCGCAACCGCCGCGTCGACATCGTCATCGTCAAATAAGCGCGCCGCATCCCGTAATGGCCCTCCCTTGCGGACTACAATGCTGGCCCCGCAAAGGAGGGATCATGGGATTGGCCAAGGAATTCAGGGAATTCGCGGCTCGCGGTAGCGTGATCGACCTGGCTGTCGGCGTGATCATCGGCGGCGCGTTCGGCAAGATCATCAACTCCTTCGTCAACGACGTGTTGATGCCGCCGATCGGGCTGCTGCTCGGCAAAGTGGACTTCTCGCAGCTGTTCGTGAACCTCTCGGGCACGAGCTACGCGACTCTGGCCGAGGCCAAGGCCGCCGGCGCGCCGACGCTCAATGTCGGCCTGTTCATCAACGCGGTGATCGACTTCCTGATCGTCGCGTTCGTGATCTTCATGATGGTCCGGTACTTCAACAAGCTGAAGCGGGCCGAGCCGGAACCGGCGCCGGCGCCCGAGCAGAAGGACTGCCCCTATTGCCTGTCGAAGCTCCCGCTCAAGGCGACGCGCTGCGCCTTCTGCACATCCGAGGTTTCGAAGTAACCGGTAACCCGACGGGGACAGGTGGCACACCTGTCCCCGCGTCTTTAGTGAGCCTGAAACGCCACACGCCGGCGCGAAACTGCGGCTGAAACGCGGGCTTCGGGCACGATTCCCGGGAGCGGGACACCTCCGGTAGTCGCGCGCCCCCACGAGGCTCGCGGTGTGGTCCGATAGGGCCATGGCCGCGCGCTACCACGAACCCCGGACGGTCCCCGCCAACGTGTTGCACTTCGTGCCGCCGCATTGCCCGAACCCGGAATGCGAGCACCACCTGGACCTGCCGGCCCCGGGCTGGTACTACAGCCGCGGGCTGCGCCGGGTCCGGCGCAAGCCGGGGGTGGTGGCGCAGTTCAGCTGCCGCAGCTGCGGGCGCTGGTTCCGCTCTTCGGCCTTTGGCCCGGACTACTGGAAGAAGCTGC
>JAGOJY010000146.1 GCA_017994815.1 Acidobacteriota bacterium | reverse complement strand
TTGTCCGGGAGCTGGGTGATGCCGTCGCCGTCCACGTCCAACGGGCTGATCAGCCAGATCGCCGGGAGCAGCGTCGTGCTCCCGGCGCGGCCCGAGGCGACGATCTCGTCGAGCCCGTCGCCGTTCAGATCCGTGACGGCATTCACTTGCAGCTGATCCGAAGCCATCGCCCCGTAAACGAGCACATCCTGCCCGGCAACGTCGAGGTCGAGCACGGCAGGAAACGGGGAACGACCGTAGAACACGACGATTTCGCCGCAATCCGCACGCACCTCACCGGGTCCGTTGGCGTACTGGGCACCTCCCACGAGATCGTCCGTTCCGTCGCCGTTGAAATCGCCGATAACGACATGAGTCCCAAAGAAATCCTGCGCGCTCGCGCCGAAAATCACCGAGTCCGTTTCCGTCCGCAAATCGGCCGAGAACGGCCAAGGCCAGCCAGGCTCGAAAACACGAGCCTCACCAGATGCGATTCTCTGATTGCCCGCGCCATCCGCGCTGCCGGTTCCGATCTCGATCTCGAGAGAACCATCGAGGTCCAGATCGCCCAGTTCCAACCCGTCCGTCGCGGCGGTGAGGTCGTCCGGGTCGAGGCCGAAAATCAGCATGTCCGGCGGCTCGCTGGCAAGGTCGATCCGCGGCGGCCATACCGCCCGACCGTGGAAGACGTAGATTTCGCCGCAGTTGGAACGCTGGTTGCCGGGGCCATCGGCAGTCTTGGCGACCGCCAGCAGGTCGGCGGTTCCGTCAGCATCGAGGTCCCCGACTGCCAGGTTGCTGCCCAGCGCGTCTCCCTTGTCTCTCCCATAGATCGTCACGTCGGCCTCGGTCCGGAGATCGATCTCGTTCGGCCATGTGGTGCCGCCGAACAACAGATACACGCGACCCCAGTCCCAGCCCGTCCCGACCAGGCCTGCGCGGCCCATGTCGTCCAGCGCCAAATCACCGCTGCCGTCGCCGTCGAGGTCGCCGATCTTCAGCGCCTGGCAGAAGGCGCCGTAGTCCTCCTCCTCGCCGTAGATGACGGGCGAGGGTGCCGACGCGAGATCGACCAGCGGCGGCAGCGCCGGCCCGCCGAAGACGATGTGCGCTTGGCCGCAATTGGGGCGTGAGTCGTCGGCACCGTCCCCACCATAAGCGCACATCACCACGTCGTCGAGACCGTCCCCGTTCAGGTCGTCGCAGGTGACACCCCACCCGAGCATATCGCCGGGCTGCTGGCCGACGATCATGACTTCCCGCGAGGAGGCGATGCTCAGCGGTCCACGCCAGGCACGGCGCTTCCCCCGGATCAGGTACACTTCGCCCGCTCCGCTGCGGCTGTTTTCCGGGCCATCCGCATCCCAGGCGGTCACGACCAGGTCGTCAAGCCCGTCGGCATCGAAGTCACACGACGCCATGCGCTCGCCCGCGCGATCGCGAAGGCCGTCGCCGTCGATTCGAACGACGTCCGTGTTGTTCAGGACATCGACCACGATTGGTGGCCCGGCATTGGCACGGAGGGCCGCAGCGAGCAGCAGCGCCAGCACGACGCCCCGCCAACGCCCCTCTGCCCACATCGGAGATTCCCCGCTCACTCCGCGAACTCCGCACCGGCACGGAAGATGTCGATGAAGTAGGTCCTCTCGTGGAACGACATCCCCCACTTGCCGTGCCGCACGCCGTTCATATCCCCGGGATCTTGGTAGAACGTCCGGGAGTGGGTACAACTGTGTTGCGTGCTGCCCTCGTACCAAACCGCAGTGGCCACAACCGTCGGGCTGACGAAGTCAGGCAGCACCTCGATTCGCAACCAGACTGGCTTGCTCATTCCGGACGTTCCATCCTCGACGTCGAGCGGCACGTTCTCGTCACAAATGACGCCGGCGGGATTGCCCCATTGGTCGAGCGGAGGATCCGGCGTGCCGTCGCTGTCGCGGTCGGCGTCGCATCGCCCCAACCCGTACGCACCGGTGGGATTCCATTCATCGTCTTCGAGAGGAAACTGCAGCACGAACAACGCCGGGTGTGATCCCGTGCAGCCGCGGGGCCCCTTCGTCAGCTTGGCCACATAGGACTTCGTCTCGGGGTAGTCGCCGGCCCACCGGGCGTGGATCTGGAGATTGTAGGGAAACGCGGCTGGCTGCATGCTCGCGCGAACCAGGGCGTCGGCATATGAATGGGACCGCCACCCTGTCGCGTCCGTGTCGTCGCGGGCTTCGTAGCGGAACAGGCTGGCCCAGGAGGCCTGCGCGTCATCTTCGTCGGGCGCGATGCGGATCGCGGCCGTGTGGTTCTCGCCACTGATCTGGAAGCAGTCCTTGTAGACCGCATCCGACGATTCCGCGGTCGCGTGCGGCCCGAGTCCGTCGCCGATCTCGCTGCCGCACGAGGGATCGGTCGGCGGGCGTTTGAACTGGTCCTCGATCAACAACGGCACCGGTGGCGTCGGGCCAGTTGTCTCGAAGTCCGGCGTGTAGATGCGCCGACGATCACTCATGCAGGTCTGCGTGCCGTCGGTCCACTCGATCGCGGCCTGCACGTAGTTCGCCACCGGCGGCGTGGGCGAGCCCTGGAGGTTCTGGACCAGGCCCGGCACGCCGAAGCGGAGGATGGTCCCGGCCGCGGCGCCGTTCGGACCGATGCCCTGCACGGAACGGTACGTCCAGAGGTCGTTCCAGACCCCATTCGTCAGATAAGACGCCTTCCACCAGATGGCGCGGGCCACACGCGGCGGATCACCCCACTGTAGCACCTGGATGCTGACGGTCGCCTCCTGCGCGTGGGTCGGGAGTTCGAGCGTCGGGGCCTGCGGGCGCGGGCAAGGAAGACCGCCGGGCGGGTGTTGCCCGACGAACAGGTCCGGACAGAAGTCCGGGAACAGCGGATCCGAACCCTGGTCCCAATAGTCCGGCGGGCTCTCGCTGTAGAGGCACTGCGCCATGGCGGCACCGGGAGCGAGCACCAGGATCAGGATGATCGAGAACTTACCGAGAGAGAGAGAGTAGTTCACACGACACCCCCCTTCGTCAGGCGGCTGCATCGGGGGAGCCGCCCCGAGCTACCGTCCGGGCGCCCGAATCGCCCAAGCTCGACGCGTCCTCCCCCAGCGGGAGTGCGCGGCTGGTGCACGCGTCCATGGCAGCGGGGGCTGTCGCGGAACTTCTACTGCGCTCGGCACCCGCGGTCAACCTCAACCGCACCGGAAAATTGAGTCATCGGCGAACAGCCTGGCGATATGCCGGCTACGATGTCGCCTGCGACGCGAGCGGCGCCGCTAGAACTGAAAGGCGGAAACAGGCGTACCGCCTGTCCCCATCGCGAAAACGCGCGCGGCGCGGGAGAGGACGATGCGGCGGCTCATGGCGCGCGGGAGCGCGTCGAGCGCGCGCTTGGCGAGGCGCATGGCGCGCGTGGCGGAGCGGGCGGAAGCGCGCGCGAGGAGCGGGGCGACCTCCGCGTCGGCGAGATCGGCGACGCTCGCGCCGGCG
>JAGOJY010000072.1:13416-16453 GCA_017994815.1 Acidobacteriota bacterium | reverse complement strand
TGCCGCTCGCCAAGAACGCGGTGAACAGGATCACGGTCGCCGCCGCGGACGACCTCGGGCACAGCGCCACGCGCGAGCTGTCGATCACCCAGGTCTCGCTCGACTCGATCGTCGTGGCGCAGGTCACCACCGAGCGGCTCTCTCCCGAGGAGATCGAGCAGCTCGTCGCCGACGGCGTGATCGAGCTCGACGACCCCGAGAACTACAACGTCTCGGTCTTCACGATCGTGATCACGGTCGAGGGCGAGCCGGTCCGGATCGAGGTCCCGGTGGCGATCCCGATCGCCGAGGAAGACGCGGGCGGCGAGGCGAACCTGCCGATGCCCGACGCCGACAACGCGGGCGGAGTCCCGCGGCCGGCACCGCAGGAGATCGTGATCTTCGAAGATCTGGTTCCGTCGCCGGCACCCGGCCAGCCGCCGGTGTCGATCCCCGGGGTGCTCGTGATCGAGGGCCGGATCAAGAGCCTCAAGGAGTTCTTCGCGGTCCGGCTGCTCCTGATGAACACGTCCGGCATCTTCACGCTGTCCGACGTCACGGCGCGGATCGAGTTCCCGGACGGCGGCCTGTCCAGCGTGATGCCCCAGTCCGGAACGGTCGGCTTCGGCGACATCCTGCCCGGCGACGGCGCGACACCCGGACAGGCGGAGCGCGAGTTCATCGTGCGCGGGGACGAGATCGGCGTGCGCCCGCTGCGCGTCGCCTTCGGCGGCCACCTCACCGGCCCGGGGATCCCGGACGACGAGCCGATCCCGTTCAACGGCGATGCCAACGCCAGCCTCGAGGTCAAGGGCCCGCCGACGTTCCTCGTGCAGGTGCACCACCCGCCGCGCGTGAGCGCGGGCGAGGTCTACGACCTGAAGATCGACATCACGAACACCGGCGAGACCCCGGCGCTGTACGCCAGCCTCGACCTCGACACCGGCGCCGACGCCGAGATCGTCGAGTGCACGACGGACGACGAGACGGGCGAGCCCGACTGCGCCGAGATCGACGGGCCGGTGACGCGGGCGCTCGGGCACGTGCTGGTCGGGCAGAGCGTCAGCCAGACGTTCACACTGCGCTCCACGGTCTCGGGGCGGATCGGTTCCTGTCTCGCGGTCGCCGACCAGAACATCCAGCTGCAGGTGCTGGTCGGCAACAGCGGGTGCCTGGTCGGCCAGTTCCCGCCCGAAGAGGGCGCGCCGGCCGGCATCCCGACCGCCACTGTGCTGCCGCTGGCCAACATGATGGGCGTCTCGACGCAGTCGCCGGTCACGGCCTTTTTCAGCGAGCTGATGGACGAGGTGACGATCACCACCGGCGAGGGCGGCTCGTTCCAGGTCTTCGCCAACGGCACGTCGCTGGTCCCGGGCACGCTGCGCTTCGACGAGATCTTCGGCCGCACGGTCGCGATCTGGCAGGTGAACGACGGCGCGACCAACCGCTTGCGCGGCAACACCGAGTACGCCGTGCGCCTGACGCAGGCGATCGAGGACCGCGAGGGCAACCCGCTGTTCGGCGAGTGGGTCAGCACGTTCACGACCACCGGCGACCTCCTGGACGACGTCACCGCACCCGAGCTGACGCTGACCGTCCTGCCGCCGGTCGATCCGAACCGGATCCTGCCGGGCCAGCTGGTCCGCGTGGACGCCTACGCCGCGGACCAGGGCAGCGGCGTGGCGCGGGTCGAGGCCCGACTGAAGGACGTGGACGTCGAGGGCGCCCTGTACGAGCTGATCGACCAGAAGACGGTCTTCGAGGGCGACGAGCCGCCGTACGTCTTCGCGATCGACTCGGCCACGCTCGTGCCGGGGCACGCCTACCAGCTCCTGGTCACGGCGTACGATGCGATGGCGAACGGCCGCGATGCGACGGTCTCGCTCGTCATGGCGCAGAGCGCCTCGGCGCCGGTGATCCGGCTGCCCGACGATCCGGCCGAGCCGGTGCTGCACGGCATCTCGCTCGACGTCACGCCGGTCGAGGTCGGCGAGGCGGTGCGCGAGGTCCGCTTCTACCTCGACGGGGCCGCGGATCCGTTCAAGACCGTGACGCTCGCGCCGTTCCAGGCCTCGGTCGGCACGATCGACCTCGGCCTCGGTCCGCACTCGGTCCGCGCGGTCGCCGTGGACGGGCTCGACCAGTCGGGCAGCGACCGCCTCGAGTTCGAACTGGCGGACAACCCCAACATGCCGGTGGTGGACTTCGCCGGCGCGGTCGACGGCACGCGCTACGTCGCCGGGACCAACATCACGATCGACGGCGACGCCAGCGACCCGGTCGGCATCCGGAGCGTCCTCTACTTCCTCGACCAGCCCTCCGGCACGCCGATCGCCAGCGGCACCCAGCCTTTCCTGCTCGGCACGGCCGACCTGTCGCTCGGCGCGCACCGCGTCTACGCGGTGGCGACCAACCTGCTCGGCGTGTCGAACGACGTGGCCGACCCGGCGTCGTCGCTGGAGTTCCAGGTCGTGGCGCCGCCGACTGGCAACCCGCCCCCCGCCCCGCTTCTCGCGAGCGTGTCCCCGCCCTCCGACGCGGGGATCGTGACCGTCGGCGGCTCGTCTGTCCCCGGCGCCCACGTCGAGCTGACCAACCTCGCGCGCGGCCTGACGACCGCGGTCGACGCGGCCGCGGACGGCTCCTTCGGCGCGACGATCCCCGGCGCCGCGGGCGAGACGCTCAGCGCCGTCGCCTACGACTACGCCGCGTCGCTCGACCCGAGCCCGGCCTCGACGGCCGTGATCCCGGCGGCGCCGGTCCTGGAGCGGATCGAGGTCGCCCCGGCCGCGCTGCACTTCACCGCCGCGGGCGAGTTCGCCGACCTCGTCGTCACCGGGCACTACGACAGCGGCGCGACCGAGAACCTGACCTCGCGCGCGAGCTACGGGACCAGCGACGCCGGCGTGGCAACCGTCGGCGGGAGCGGCCGGGTCGTGGCCCACGCGTCGGGCGAGGCCACGATCACCGCCCGCTTCGGCGACCAGGAATCGCCGTGCGCGGTGAGCGTGGCGATCGTCACGCTCAGCTTCATCACGGTCGAGCCGCCGGAGATCGT
>JAGOJY010000072.1:11837-13316 GCA_017994815.1 Acidobacteriota bacterium | reverse complement strand
CCGCGGCGAGCCGGTGTCGGTCACCGTCGAGGCCGAGGACCGGGTCGGCGGCGTGCGCAACGTCACGCTCGACGTCAGCGGCGAGACCACGTGGTCGGACCTGCGGCAGGTCACCCCGCCCGAGTTGTCCACGACCGAGGTCTTCACCTTCAACGTCTCGGAAAGCGCGACGATCGGCGGCGACATCCACCTCGATGCGCGGGCCGAGGACACCGGCGGCCAGCTCTCCTCCGTTCACCGGGTCACGCTGCGCGTCGTGGACACGGTCGCGCCCGCGGCCGAGACGACCGCGCCGCTGCCGGAGGCCGAGTTCGGCCCCGGCGAGACGGTCGTGGTCACGATCACCGCGACCGACGCCGTCGGCGTGGACCGGATCCGCTATGCGACCAGCGGCGCGGTGGAGTTCGCGGACTCCGAGGACCTCCTGCCCGCGACCTCTCCGGCCAGCGCGACGTTCGAGTTCGTGATCCCGGACGAGATCGAGGACCCGGACGTCTGGGTCCACGGCTTCGCGCGGGACGCCGCCGGCAACGAAGGCGAGGCGCCCCAGGTGCACGTCACGGTCGTGAACGACGTGACGCCACCGGCGACGCGTGTCACCGCGGTCTCCGACCCCGGCGCGGCGGCGAGCGCGACGGTCAGCTACGAGGTCCAGGCCGGGCTCTCCGACCTCGACCACGTCGAGCTGTACTTCCGCCGCGACGGTATCGGCACGTTCAATCGCTACACCGACGCCGACCACGGCAACCCGCGGGGACTGTTCCACCCGGCCGGCAACGGCACCGGGAACATTGCGTTCGACAGCACCAAGATGGGCGGCGACGGCACGTACGAGTTCTACAGCGTCGGCGTGGACCGGGCTGGCAACCGCGAGCCCGCGCCGCTGGACGGCGAGGGGCACGTCGTCGCCGACCGGTCGCAGTCCTTCGCGGCCGGCACGCCGTGGGTCGTGATCTCCACGCCGACCTTGATCGGCGCCGGCGATGCGACCTACGAGGACCGCAACCTGCGCATCGCGGGGACGACGGTCACGGTGGACGGGCACCACGAGTTCCGCAACGTCGAGCTGCTCGGTGGCGCGGTGCTGACGCACCCCGAGACCGACCTGACGAAGGAGTACGGTCTCGACGTCACGGCCTGGTCGCTCTCCATCGACGCCGCCAGCAGCATCGACGTGGGCGGGTGCGGCTACCTCGGCGGCGGCCGCGAAGGCAACGACTGCACGGGTCAGACGCTGGGTAACGTGGACGGCTCGGAGTACCGCGCCGGCGGCTCGTACGGTGGCCCCGGCGGCACGACCAGTGGCACGCCGGCGCCGGTGTACGGGCTGATCACGGATCCCGTGGACCTCGGGTCCGGCGGCGGCTGTTCCGACTACGGCTACAAGGGCGGCGACGGCGGCGGCCGCGTCCTGCTGCACGCGATCAACGTGGCTTCCGACGGCCGCATCGGCGCGAACGGCGCGAACGGGACGGGCTA
>JAGOJY010000072.1:8017-11737 GCA_017994815.1 Acidobacteriota bacterium | reverse complement strand
CCGAACCCGCCGTACGGGCACCCCGCGCAGCCGGTGTATCTCGGCTCGGGCGGCGGCTGCTCGGACTACGGCTACCGGGGCGGCAACGGCGGCGGGCGCGTCCAGATCGACGCCGGCGAGCGCGTCGTCGTCAACGGTGCGATCCGCGCCGACGGCGGCGCGGGCGGCGGCTACGACGCCGGCAGCGGATCGGGCGGCTCGATCCGCATCGACACGTCGCTGTTGATGGGCACCGGCGCGATCACCGCGACCGGCGGCGGCAACGAGGTCGGCGCCAGCGGCGGCCGGATCGTGGTCACGTTCGACCACCTCGGCCCCGCGGGAGCCGACCTCGAAGAAACGCGCGCGATCACCGCGTACGGCGGCCACGGCAACAAGACGTGGGGCAGCTCCGGCACGGTCCTGTTCCGCCGCCACGACCAGCCCCGCGGCGACCTGATCGTGGACGACGGCGTGGAAGGCGCCACATCGCAGACCTCGTCCACGCTGACGCGGATCGGCTTCGGCCGGATCGTCGCCCTGACCGACGACACGCTCACGACCGACGGGCTGATCCCGACGACCGTCGACGCCCTGGCCGGGGTCGAGATCAACCCCAACCTCGACCAGCAGCAGACGTTCACGATCGTCTCCAACACGGCCGACACGATCACGGTCGACGTCTCCGGCGGCACGCGGCTGACCGACGTCGCGCAGGTCGGCGACGGGTACGCGGGCGTGTACCGCTTCGACAACGTCTACTTCCGGCGGGGCGGCTACCTCTTGATGGGTGACCGGCTCGTCGTGGACGGAACGCTGCGCCTCGACGAGAACGGGCTTCTGACCCACGACGACGCGACGCCGGACACCACCTCGCGCCTCGACCTGACGGTGGGAACGCTCGACGTGCGGGCCAGCGGCCGCGTCAGTGTCGACGGGCGCGGGTACCTCGGCGGTGGTGTGGGCGGGAGCGACTGCACCGGGCAGACGCTCGGCAACACAGACGGGGCGCAGTACCGGTCCGGCGGATCGTACGGCGGGCTGGGCGGGTCGGCGGCCGGCTATCCCACGAACCCGATCTACGGCGACCAGACCGACCCCGGCGCCCTCGGCTCGGGCGGCGGCTGCTCGGACTACGGCTACGACGGCGGCGACGGCGGCGGCTGGATCCGGATCCACGCGGGGCAGGTCCTGCTGGAAGGTTCGATCACGGCGAACGGCGGCGCCGGGCAGGGCTACGACTCGGGCGGCGGCTCGGGCGGCACGGTCCACCTCACGGCCCACTCGATCTCCGGGACCGGGGTCGTCGCGGCCGACGGCGGGGGCAACGAGGTCGGCGGCGGCGGCGGCCGCATCGCGATCGTCTACGACGCGCTCGGCCTCGCCCCGGAGCAGGTCCACGCCATCGGCGGCCGGGGCAACACGCGGCTGGGCGGGAACGGGACGATCTGGCTGAAGTCCAACGCGCAGTCGCTCGGCGACCTGATCATCGACGGCCAGGGCTACGACACGTCGGACGACCTGAGCCCGATCCCGGAGGGTGCGACGTACGACAACCTCATCATCCGCAACAAGGCCCGCGTCCTGGCGGACCACCCGCTGCGCATCGCCGGGACGTTGAGCCTCTCGAACCAGAGCGTGCTCTACCACTCGACCGGCAGCGAGGCCGGCCTCGAGATCATCGCGCAGCGCGTCGAGATCGACGCGACGAGCGCGATCGACGCCTCGGCGCGCGGCTACCGCGGCGGCGGGCGCGACGGCAACTCGGCCTGCGAAGGCGCGACGCTCGGGGCGCTCCCCGGCGCGACGTATCGCTCGGGCGGCAGCTACGGCGGTTACGGCGGCGAAAGCGGCGGCACGCGCAACGTGCCCTACGGGCACCCCGCCACACCGCTCTGGCTCGGCTCGGGCGGCGGCTGCTCCGACTATGGCTACGACGGCGGCAACGGCGGCGGGTTGGTGCGCATCGCCTCCAGCGAGGCCGTGGTCGTGGACGGCGCGATTCGCGCCGACGGCGGCGCCGGCAGCGGCTACGACTCCGGCGCCGGCTCGGGCGGGTCGATCGCCATCGGGACCGGCACGTTGGAGGGGACCGGCACCATCACGGCGAACGGCGGCGGCAACGAGGTTGCGGGCGGCGGCGGCCGCATCGCAATCGCGTACGATCTGCTCGGCGAGGCGGGCCGCGACCTCGGTGCCACGCGCAACATCACCGCGTTCGCCGGGCGCGGGAACAAGAGCTGGGGCAGCGCCGGGACGGTCCTCTTGAAGCACGCCGGCCAGCCGCACGGCGACCTCTACGTCGATGACGGGGTCGACGGCGCGACGACGCGGGCGGCCACGCCCTTGACGCTGGTCGGCTTCGGGCGCAGCGCGTTCCTGACCGCCGACACGCTCACGACCGACGGGCTGGTCAGGATGGTCCCGAACGGCCTGGCAGGGCTGGAGCTCAACCCCAACCTGGCCCAGGAGCAGACGTTCACGGTCATCTCGAACACGGAGACGACGATCACCGTGGACGTGTCGGGCGGGACGTACCTGACCGACGTCGCGCAGCCGGGCGACCCCTACGCCGGTGTCTACCGCTTCGACAACGTCTTCTTGCGCCGCGGCGGGTTCATGGTCGGCGGCGACCGGCTCGTGGTCGGCGGCACGGTGCGCATCGACGAATACGGCGCGCTGACGCACCACGACGCGACCCTGACCTGGGAGTCGCACCTCGACCTGTCGGCAGCGCGGATCGAGGTCGCGGCCAGCGGCCGCATCGACGCCGACGCCCGCGGCTACCTCGGCGGGTACCGGGGCGGGAACGACGCCTCGGGACAGACGCTCGGCAACGTGGACGGTTCGGACTGGCGCGCCGGCGGATCGTACGGTGGGCTCGGCGGCACGACGTCCGGAACGCCCAACCCGGTCTACGGCGGCGCGACCGGCCCGGCCGAGCTCGGCTCGGGCGGCGCCGGCAGTTCCTACAACTACGACGGCGGTGACGGCGGCGGGTGGCTGAAGATCCGCGCGACCGACATCGTCATGGACGGCGCGATCACCTCGCGCGGCGCGCCGGGCTCCGGCTACCAGTCCGGCAGCGGCTCCGGCGGCGCGGTCGACATCGAGTGCGCCTCGATCTCCGGGGCCGGCTCGATCGCCGCCGACGGGGGCGGCGACGACGTCGGCGGCGGCGGCGGTCGCGTCGCCGTGCGCTGCGATGCGAACCAGCTCGACGGCTCGAAGATCACCGCCAGGGGCGGCACCGGGAGCCACGCCTCCGGCCAGGACGGCTCGGTGCACCTGGCACCGCGCTGAGCGAGGGCAGGATGCCCAACGTGAACCGCCCCACCGTGCTGGTCGTCGACGACGACGTCGGCCTGTTGCGCACGCTGCAGATCCTCCTGGAGGACGACGGCTCGTACGAGGTCGCCACGGCCGCGTCCGCGGACGAGGCCCTGTCCCGGCTCGATTCCACACCGGGGATCTGCGCCGTGGTCAGCGACGTCTCGATGCCGCGCTCGAGCGGGATCGAACTGCTCGAGCAGGTGCGCCGGCGTCACCCGGCGCTGCCCGTGATCCTGATGACGGCTTACCCGGCCGCCGGCGCCGACGCGCGGGCGGCCGGGCCGTTCTGCTTGCTCGAGAAGCCGGTCGACCCCGCGCTGCTGCTCGCCGTCATCGCCGACGCGCTGCGCGTCGGGGCGGCCCCGGGGGACTTCTGCCGCTGACCGCCGCCGGCTACGGCTTCACGAT
>JAGOJY010000072.1:2879-7917 GCA_017994815.1 Acidobacteriota bacterium | reverse complement strand
GTCGGCGGCGCGATCCCCGCTCCCGCCGACGCGCCGGTAGATCCGGTCCTGCAGGAAACGCAGCAGCTTCGGTTGCAGGAGCGGCGGCATGTCGCCGATCTCGTCCAGCATCAGCGTGCCGCCCTCGGCTTCCTCGATGCGCCCCGCGCGCGAGGCGGTGGCGCCGGTGAACGCGCCCTTCTCGTGCCCGAACAGCTCGCTCTCGATCAACTCGCCCGGGATCGCCGTGCAGTTCACGACCACGAACGGGTGCGGCGCGCGGTGGCTCCCGCGGTGGATCAGCCGCGCGACCAGCTCCTTGCCCGTGCCGGTCTCGCCGCGCACGAGCACGGTCGAGTCGACCGCCGCCACGCGCCCGATCGTCTCCCGCAGCGCGGCCATCGCGGGGCTCTCGCCGACGAGCAGGTCGTACTGCTCGGGATCCCCCGCCCGCTCGCGGAGCTGGCGGTGCTCGGCCTCGGCGCGCGCCTGCGCCAGCGCGCGCTGGAGCAGGACGAGCAGCTCGTCGGGATCCACCGGCTTCGTCAGGTACTGGTACGCGCCGAGCTTCATCGCCTCGACCGCCGTGCGGACCGAGCCGAAGGCGGTCATCAGGATCGTCGGCACGTTCGGCCTTTGATCCCGCACCGCGCGCAGGAGCGCGATCCCGTCCATGCCGGGCATCGCGACGTCGCTGAGCACCGCGTGCACGCCGCCGCGGCGCAGGCGCTCCACGGCCAGGTCGCCCGACGACGCCGTGTCCACTTCGTAGCCGGCATCCTCCAGCAACACCTGCAGGGTGCGGAGCATGCCGGTGTCGTCATCCACGAGCAGGATCCGCGGGCGCGTCGTCATGGTGTCTCCCCGACCGGTGCCCCGGCCACGGCGCGGGCCGCCGCGAGCAGCCCCAGGCTGACCTCGGCGCCCCCCTCGGGCCGGTTGCCGATCACGACCCGGCCGCCGTGCTCCTCCGCCAGGCGCTTGACGTTGGCCAGGCCGAGCCCGGTCCCCAGCCGCTTCGTCGTGTAGAACGGCTCGAACGCGCGCTGCAGCGCCTCCGGCGCGAAGCCGGGGCCGGTGTCCCGCACGACGATCTCGGCGCCGAGCGACCGCCCGGACGGCTCGCGCCACGGGCGCACCAGGACGTCGATGCGCCCACCGCGCGGCATCGCCTCGCGCGCGTTGAGCAGCAGGTTGAGGACGATCTGGCGCAGTCGTGCGGGATCGCCGGCGATGTACGACGCCACCCCCTCCGACGCGAGCGCGACCTCGACGCCCGCGGCGCGGAAGTCGGCGTCGACCACCGCGACCAGCGGCCGCAGCGTCTCGAGGACGTCGACCGGCACGGCGGGGCTGCCCTGCGGACGGACGTAGGACAGTACGTTGAGGATGCTGTCCTGCAGGCGGTCGATCTCGTGGTCCACGATGCCCGCCAACTCGCGGCTGCGCGGATCCTCGACCAGCCGGCGGGTCAGGACGGCGACGGCGCTCTTGATCGCCGCGAGCGGGTTCTTCAGCTCGTGGACGACGGCGGCCGTCGCCGAGCCGACCAGCGCCAGGCGCTCGCGCTGGGACCGCTCCTGGGCCATGCGCCCGCGCTCGAAGACCGCGCCGGCGATGCCGGCCAGCGTGCGCAGGAAGTCGAGGTCCTCGGTCCGGTACGGCACGTCGACGCGGCGTGGCCCGAGCACTAGCGCGCCAACGGTGGCGGATCCCGAGCACACGGGCGCGACCAGCTCGGGAGCGTGCTCGCCGGGCCAGGACCCGGCGGCGGGGACGAACGGCGCCGCCTGGGCCGCGAGCGACTCCTCCAGTGATCGCGCGACGTCCCCCGCGGCGTAGGGCGCGAGCGCGCCCGACTCGTCGAACTCGTCCAGTTCGTCGCCACCGGCGCGTCGCAGCACGATCCGCAACCACGCCGGCCCCAGCAGCCGCTCGAGCTGCAGCCGCAGGTACAGCGCCGCTTCCGCCGGGTCGAGGATCCGGGCCAGCCGGGCCGTGATTTCCGTCAGGGCCGCCCGGTAGTCGTAGCTCTTCCGGTACAGCACGCGATCGACGATCTCGTGCGCGCGGCCGCGCAACGGGTGCAGGCCGATGGCGATCAGCGCGGCGGCCGCGGTCAGGAGCGGCAGGCTGGCCCCGCCGAGGAACGGGCGGGCGATCCAGCCCGCCGCGGCGCAGGCCGCGACGAACGCCGCCGCGATCAGGAGCGAGGCCGCGCCGTAGACCAGTCGCTGCCGGGTGAGCACGTTGATGTCGAACATGCGGTGGAACACGATCGCCACGACGACGGCGAGCGGCACGATCGTGGCCAGCATCATCAGCGCGACCATCCCGATCAGCGGCCCGGCGCCGAGGTGCCGCGGGATCGCCCACAGGCCGGAAAACAGGACCAGCGCGAGCAGCGCGCCGGCGCACAGCACGGCGGCTTGCCGGCGCAGCCGGATCCCGCTCCCGTGGCGCGCGGTCGCGCCGGCGCTCAGGGCGGACGCCGCCAGGCAGACCACTTCAGCGACGTCGTAGGTGCGGACGAGGGCCCGCGTCGGGCCCGGACCGGGCACCAGCGATTGCAGCGCCGGGACGAACGCCGGGAGCAGAAAGCGCGCCGACACGACGAACGCGAGGGCGTAGACCGCCCACAGGACCGGCCGGAGCCGCTGCTGCGCCGCGCCCTTTTCCGGGAACGTCAGGAAGAAGTGCAGCATCAGCGGGCCGCTGAACACGCCGAATCCCAGGTACGCCAGACCGACCAGCGCGCTGATCCCGGGCACAGCCAGCCCGGTCACCTTGCCGGCCACGAACGTCACCGGGGACAGCGACGCCAGCAGGAACAGGAACGCGCCCGGCATGCGGCGGCGCCCGAAGTACACGAGCGAACCGAACAGCAGCAGGACGGAAATCGGCAGCGCGAAACCGGCGACCACGAGCGGGGACAGGTTGACCGTCATCGTCGCGGGAAGGTGCAGCAGTTCACCCCCGCGCCGGATGTCGAACGTGACCACCTGCCCCGGCCGCGCCCGGCGCAGCCGCTGGTTGAAGTCGAGCGGGCTGCGCAGTTCGACGCCGTCGAGGCCGACGATCACGTCGTCGGCCCGCGCACCGGCCTGCTCCAGCACGTCGCCGGGCAGGATCTCGAGCACCACGAGTTCGCGGCCGTGCTCGATCAGGAGGGCGCGCGGTGGCCCGACGATCCGCGCGCCGTCGAGGAACGCCAAGACGGCAACCAGGGCGGTCGCCGTGACGAGAACGGCCGCCAGGAGCGGGCGCGGGCGCGGGTCCACGGGGCAAGCATAGTAGGATCTGCGGGCCAAGTGCTCGATCCCGTGCGCCAATGCCACCGTGTGCACCGGACGAGGCACCGGGGAGGCCGGATGCAGCGTCGTCGCGCGATCGTGGTTGCAGTCCTCGCCCTCGCCGGGTGCGCGCCCGGCCAACCCGGGCTCGAGAACGGCTCCTTCACGATGACCGTGGGGGACCGGCAGATCCACTACGAGGTCCACGGCCGCGGCCCGGTGCTGATGGCGCTGACCAACTCGTGGGGTCTCGACCTGCAGCCGTTGCGGGCGATGTACCGGCCGCTCGAGGAGCGCCTGACGCTGGTCTACTTCGACCCGCGCGGCATCGGCGGATCGTCGCCGGCGCGCGCGGACGCGGACCGCGGGCCCGGAGCGGTGCGGGCCGATTTCGAGGCGCTGCGGCAGCACCTCGGGCTGGCGCGGGTCAACGCGATCGGCTGGTCGAACGGCGCCCAGAACCTGATCATCCTGGCCGCGGAGCACCCGGGGTCGCTGGCCAAGGCGATCTTCGTCCACGGCGTCGCCAGCTCCACCGACGAAGACGGCCGCGTGATTGCCGAGCGGCACCCCGACCTGGCGCGGCGCTACGCCGTCGTGAACGGCGAGTTGCAGGCGCTGCCGACCGCGCAGGCGAGAACGGCGCGGCTGAAGACGTTCTTCATCGAGGAAATGCTGCCCGAGGCGACCGCGGAGCCGGCGGCGGCCCGGCCGATGCTGCGGGAGCTGTTCGAAAAGGCCCAGTTCAGCTGGGAGCACTACGTCGAGACCCAGCGCGAGTTCCAGCAGTTCGACGAGCGCCGGCGGCTCGCGGCGATCACCGTTCCGGCGCTCGTGATCGCCGGGGCGCACGACCTCGCGCCCCTCGACAGGTCGCGCGAGTTCCAGGCCGGGATGCCTGACGCGAAGCTGGTCGTGTTCGAGAACAGCGGCCACTTCGCGCCCAAGGAAGAACCGGACAGGTTCAAGGCGACGGTCTTCGAGTTCCTGGGTGTCGCGGACGGGACCCCGGGCGAGGAACGATGACGATGCGCAAGCCGCTCGTGGCCTTGATCGTCCTGCTGGCCGGAGTACCGCTGGCCGGGGCCGATTCGAAGCTGACGATCCTGCACCATTCCGACGCGGCGATGGTCATGGGCCAGCCGCAGCCGGCGCAGGACTCGACGCAGGTCATGTGGATCGGGACCGACCGCGTGGCGCTGGTCTCGCCGGAGCAGACGCTCCTGGTCGCGCCGTCGCGGTTCACGATCGTCGACCATGGCCGGAAGACCTACACCGTCATCGATGCCCCGGTGGACTTCGAGAAGCTGCTCGGACCCGAGGTCGGGCCGGCCATGTCCCGGGTGTTTGCCGCGATGAAGATCACGGCCAAGGTCACGCCGACCGGCGAGAGCAGGAAGATCGGGCAGTGGAACTGCCGCCGTTACGTGGTCGAGATCGGCACCGCCGTCGGCGGCGGCACGCGGATGGACGTCTGGGCCAGCAAGGACGTCCCGGTCGACCCGACGCTGTTCCTGAAACTGCTGGAGGCGCAGTTCGGCCTGCAGCCGGGCATGGCCGCGGCCCTGGCGGAGATGAAGAAGATCGAGGGCTTCCACGTCCTGACCGAGACGACCACGACGATGATGGGCAGCGACATGAAGTCCCGCCAGGAACTGGTTTCGGCAGAGCAGGCCACCCCTCCGCCCGGCACGTACGACGTGCCCGCCGGCTACGAGCAGGTCGCCTTCGACCCCCTGCACTCCTCCGATCCATCGTAGGCGCCG
>JAGOJY010000072.1:0-2779 GCA_017994815.1 Acidobacteriota bacterium | reverse complement strand
CGAACGCCTGTCCCCGTCAGACGGCCAAGCCGGCGCCGTAGACGTGCATCGCGAGGGCCGGGATCGATATGCCGCGCGGGTGCACGTGGTACGCGACGCCGCTGCGGCGGCAGACTTCCGCCATCCCCGTCGACACGTCGTGCCCGCAAAATCGCGCGAGCACGATCACGCGGTCGAAACGCCCGTCGCGCACTCGGGCGCGCAGGCCCTGGAAATCGGCTTGCCGCTCGCGGTAGCTCTCGTGCCACTCCGCGGCGCGCCAGCCGAAGAACTCCTGCAGCAGGCGCCGTCGTTCATCGTTCGGCAGGCCGCCGACGAGCAGCACGGACTCGCCCTCGCCCATGCCCTGCGCGTCCTGCACCTCGGCCGGCCACGTCTGCGCGATGTCGGCGGTCGTTTCCTGCAGTTCCGCTTCGTCCATCCCGTCGGCCTCGCTCGCGTCGGCCGACTCGGCCTCGAGTTCCGCGACGTCTTCCTGCGGGCGCCACAGCCGGTGCAGCGCGCGGAACCGACGGCCACTCGCCACGAGCTCCTGCTGATCGGCCAGCGCTTCGGCCAGGCGCGTGACGTGCTCCGGGCCCCCGGCCGCCGACAGCGCGATCGCGGCCTGCGTCCGGATCTCCACCCGCGCCCGCGCCAGCTCGTCGCTCCCCTCCACCACGTCGGCCATCGCGCGCAAGAGGTACAGCTTGGCGCGCACGCGTTCGAGCGCCTCGTTGAACACGATCGCCCGCTCACGTTCGCGCATCGCGCGCAGCGCGTCCGCGAGCTGCTCGCGCCGGCCTTCCTCCTGCAATTCCTGCCGGCGGCGGGCGCGCTGCTCGATCCGGCGGCGCGCACTCTCGGCGTAGCGCGCCCACTCCTCGCCGGACCGGCGCGAGTCCAGGGTTGGCGTCCAGCCGGGCTGCAGTTCCTTGCTGAGCTGCGTCAGGATGGAAAACGCCCGCTTGACGCGCGACTGGTCGGTGCGGTCGAGAGCCGCGGCCGGATCTTCCTGCAGGATCTTGAGCCGCGCGGCGCAGAGTTCGATCTGGTCGAACAGCTCGTCGCGCGCGAGGAGCGGAGCCGCGATCGCCAGCCGCTCGACCTCGCCCAACAGCGGCAATGCCGTCGCCCTTTGCGGCGCGGGCTCGCGTTCGGCCAGCCGCTCCTGCTCGCGCCGGAACCGCTCCCCGAGATCCCGCGGGACATCGAGCCGCAGTTCGGCGCAGCGCCGGCAGATCGCGCGCCACAGCGCGGCGGCCGGCCTCTCGCCGACGCGCTCGCTCGCCTGCACCACCTCGTTGGCCACGTTGCGCAGCGCGACGGGATCACAGGCGTGCTGCACGCCCGCACGCAACGACGCGTACCGCTCGCCATCGCCGCACGCGAGCTGCTCGGCCTCGAGCCGCGCGGCGGTGCGCACGTACTCGGCGAGCATCTCGGCCAGGTGGGGCATGCGCTGGCGCAGCGCCCGCGACGATTGCACGAGCCCGGCTTCGTCGAACCGGCGCGCCTGTTCCTCGAACGCCGCCGTGGCGAGTTCGAGCAGCGTCGCTTGCACTTCGAGCTGGGCGATGCGGCTCGTGCGGGGTCCCGACCCGAGTTCGCGCAGCAACAGCTCGCGCCGCGCGCGTTCGAGTTCGGCCTGGATCCGATCCCACATTCCCCCGGTCCCCCGGGACGATCTTACTTGCGCGGGAGACCCGGCACGACGGGCGAAAGCGCGCCGACAGGCGCAACAGGATGCTTTCGCCACGCGTCCGTGCTCAGAACGAGATGGACAGGCCTGCCGTGGTCTCGATCTGGAATACGCCATCCCCGGCGAAAGCGAACTCGCAGCCCCCGGAGCAGAACACCTTCGCATCGGCGTTCGCCAGGATCCCCCAACCCCGCACCTCGAGCCGTGCGGAGACATGCGCGCCGAGAACCAGCCGCGCGCCGCCCCCGGCGCTCGCGGAGAAGCGCACGTCCGAGTCCGCGCCACCGCCGGTGAGCGCGAAGCGCGTCGCGCCGACGGACGCCACGGCATACCCCCGGACGGAGCGCCCGTTGTCCGGCTCGTAGACCCCGGCGAGGTGAATGTGGTCGATGTTCGCCGAGCGCCCGGACACGCCGGAGTCCTGGCGGCTGAACACGACCTCGATCCGCTGCTCCGGGCCGACGCTGCGCCCGAGCGTGAGGCCGAGCACCAGGCCTTCGTCGAGCGACACGCTGTCCCCGGTCCCGATCTCCTCGACGCTCCCGCCGCCGCGAAAACCGGCGAGCGGCGTGACCTGCCATTCCCCGGCACGCGCCGCGCCGGAAGACGCCGCCGCGACGACCGCCGCACCCAGGAGCCAGGCCCGCATGCGATGATGGTAGCCCGTGCGCCACCGGGGAGCGACCATCGTGACCATGCAGCCTTCACCTCCGCACCGCTGCGAGTTCGTGATCGGCGACCTCGTCGTCCGGCTGCAGATGACGATCGCGGGCACGGCGCAGGAGATCGAGCCCGCGGTCCAGCGAGTCATGGACGTCGTGCGCCAACTCGACTGCGGGCGGTCCAAGCACTTCGAGATCGAGTTCGCGTTGCGCGAGGCGCTGGCCAACGCCATCGAGCACGGCTGCCGGCACGACCCGGGGAAACGAGTGGAGATCGCGGTCGCCTGCGACGAGGCGCGCGGGCTGATCCTGGTCGTCAAGGACCCCGGGCCGGGCTTCGATCCGGGCAGCGTGCCGAGCCCGGTGCAGGGCGAGCGCCTGTACGCCGAGGGCGGGCGCGGGATCTACCTCATCAACCAACTGATGGACCAGGTGC